>NZ_QASO01000066.1 GCF_003052605.1 Ectopseudomonas oleovorans
CCCGTGGTGCAGTGCATGGCCTGGATGTCGATCATCGTGAAGCTGTCGTCGATCGACACGCCGGAGCCCTTGTTCTTCGGCAGGTGGTGGTCCGGGTGGGCCTGGCCGATGGTGAAGGTCTTCCACATGCTGCCCTTGCGGTCATACGACACGGTGCGCGGCACGGTGAAGGTCTGCGCATCCATGTAGTGCACGCGCTTGGACAGTGGGTGGCTGCCGTCCACCGGCACCGATTCCACCTCGTAGACCTTGCGCAGCTGCCAGGTGATGTTGGGGAAACAGCCGCCCTGACCGCCGAACGCCACCACCTGGTAACCGTCGCTGTCCTTGTGCGTTTCGCTGTCCAGCGTCAGGTCGTTGTGGTTGTAGAACGGCATCAGCATGAAGCGGGTGCCCTTGTAGCTCCACTGCATGTCGGAAATACGCCCGTTGTAGCCCTCGAAGTCCTCGATCATCAAGTCGGAGCCGAGGAAGGCATCGGTCACCTGGCCGGTGGCCAGGCGCCGCACGCGGCGCTGGAAGCCCAGGTACAACCAGGAGTTGTCGCGCTTGAGGTCGTCCTCGGCGCGATGGATCAGCAGCTGGGTGTTGCGCACGTCATAGGGCTCCTGCGCCTTGACGTAGATGCCGCGGAACAGCTGCGACGGGTTGGGGGTGATCGCCGGCGTGGGCTCTTGGTTGACCCGGCGGGTGAAGTTGAGGAAGTGGAAGTCGAACTTGATGGTGCGTTCCAGCTTGCCCGTGTTCATGTCGCGGAACTTCCAGTAGAACGGCGAGATGGCGGCGCTGTCGCCCCAGTTGTAGCCGTACTTGTAGTTCCAGGCGAGCTTCTCGCCGGCGCGCGGGTCGTTCGCGTCCGGCTCCTGGGGGAACGGCCGGCCGGCCACGGCGCCACTGATCTCGCCGGGCTTCGCGCCGAGTTTGACCGTGTCCATGTGCTGGCGGGTAGCCTCGACATAGTTGGGGTGCAGGTCGAAGGAGGTGGTGTCGCCGACCTTCAGCTCCACCCAACCTTTCTCGATAAAGCCGTAGAAGGCCGGGTCGAGAATCTCCTTGAACTGGGCGACGTTGCCCTTGTTGATGGTCATGCCGGCGCTCAGACCGGCGAAGCTCGGCTTGTCGTTCTGGTAGGGGTAGAAGGACTGCTGGATCACCGCCTCGTCGGCGGCGTGCACGCCGCTGGTCGCGCCCAGCGTCAACAGGGCCAGCGCCAGGGCGCGGCTCTGCCGGGATTTCTTGTTGTTCATGGCTATTCCTCGTGATTGATCAGAAGCTGTAACGCAGGGTCAGTTGCAGTTCGTCTTCCTTCTGCGCCATGCCGATGGGGCCGGCGCGGAAGCGGCCCAGCGGCTCGTAGCCGCTCAGACCGGCGGTTACGCCCTCCGGCAGGCCAAAGCTGGTGAAGGGGTCCCAGGGGTTGCAGCTACGGCAGTCGTCGAACTCGCGAGCACCACGGCCGACCTTGAAGTTGGCGCCGGCGATGATCTTCAGGTTGTCGCTGAACAGGTACTGCACGCTCGGCGCGATGGCCGTGGCATGGGCCTTGAGGTCGTGGGCCACTAGCACCTGCGGGCTCAGCCGGTCGTTCATCCACCAGCCCTTGACCAGCAGGGTGCCGATCCAGTTCTGCTCCCAGTCCGGCATGCCGGCCTTGCCCAGTGGGCGATCCTCAAGCTGGTGCTCGCGGATGTGCTGGCCGAACAACTGGCCGGAGAAGAGGAAGGCGCGGCCGGGGTTGAGGAAGGGGATGAAGATGTTCTTGTCCGCACCGATCACGTAACGGGTGACGTCGGACTCGGAGAACAGCCGTGATTGCAGGGTGTTGGCAAACTCCTCGCCCTCGGTGTGCGCGACTTCGACGCGGAACACCGTGTCGATCGCTTGCGAGTAGTAGTCCATCGAACCGCCGATCAGGTTGACCCGCGGGAAATGGATATCGAAGGCGATCAGGGCCGGCCATACCGCGGTTTCACCGGTGAAGGGGTTCTGCGCCGGGATGCCGCCACGCAGCGAGGGCAGTTGCGAGCGGTAGGTCAGGGCGTTCAGCGAGAAGCCGAAATCGCCATAGACGCCTTCCAGCTTGATGCCGAACTGGCTGTTGGACAGGCTCCAGGACGGCATGTGCGCCTTGCGGATACCGATCTGGCCGGGGCCGAAGTCGGTGGCGATGTTGCCGCCGGCGAAGTTGGCCACGGTGCTGCCGTTTTCCCACAGGTTGTTCATGCCGCGGAAGAAACAGCCGGCATCCAGGGCCGAGTTCGGCGTGCCGCACTGGCCGAGGTTGTGCGGGCGGAACTTGTCGAAGTTCCACACGAACGACAGGTTGAGGTCGTCGAACACCTCGTTGGCGCCCATGCGCCAGTCGGCCTTGGCGATCCACATCGGGATGCGGATGTCCTCCAGTTCGTCGTAGATGTTGTTGCGCGAGAAGTCGATCGGGTTGATCACGTCGAGCACGCGGAACAGGTCGGTGCGGCCCCAGATCACCTGCTGCTTGCCCAGGCGCCAGCTCAGGATGTCGCCGTTGGGCAGCTCGTTGTCGAAGTCGACGTAGAGCTCGCGGATGAAGTCCAGGCGTTCGTTGAACTCGGGGTAGCGCAGGTCGTTGCTGCTGTAGTCGAGGTAGTCGTCGATGCAGCCGCGGCTGTCCTTGTCGCAGGGCCGTACCGGCACGCCGAAGGCCGCGCCGCCACGGGTTTTGTGCAGGTTTTCGCCGAGCACGATCATCCCCTCGTTGGGGTTGCGCGCGTCGTTGACGCCAAAGAAGGTGCCTGGCGGACGCATGCCGCCGCCGTGCGGCACAGTCGAGCCCGCGCCGGCGATGTTGTTCTCCAGGTTGACCGCGCCGCCCGCGCCACTGCCGTACTCGCTGCTGTTGAGGTCGTAGACCCCGTCGTAGGTAGCGCGGAATGTGCCGTGGAAGGCCACGTTGTTGAAGTTCAGCTGGCCCAGGGTGCCGAATTTCTTGTCCGCGTTGACCTGCACGGTGTTGCGGAATTTCGACAATCCGGCGCTATCGCGAACGAAGGTGGCATTCTCGTAGAAACCGGTGAACTGCATTTCTTCCTCGGCCATGACCGAAGTCAGTGGCGTCAGAGCAAGGCTTGAGCCGCCCAGCAGGGCCAGACTCCAGTGTCGCAGGCCCATTTTTGTTGTTGTCGGCATGACAGGTCCTCGTGCGGTTTAAGTGTGGGAAGGCATCCGGTTCAGGCCGGATGGCGTTCCCCTTGCGGCAGCCCGCCGGTCGCCACGCTGGGCGCGACCGGCAGGGATTCGGCAGAGGCGGGCACGGCAGCGTCGGCGTGCAGAATGCCGTCTGCGTCGGCATAGGCCCCGGTGATGAACTTCGGTTTGAACACCAGCACCCAGGCGGGTACCAGCAACATGGCGGCGATGGCGTTGATGACGATCATCACGCACAGCAGCAGGGCGGCATCGGACTGGAAACGCAGGTCCGAGAGGATCACCCACATGATGATCCCGGCCATCAGGGTCAGTGCGGTGAAGCTGATGGCCATGCCGGTGGTGGCGATGGCCTGGCGCACCGCGTCGGTGAGACGGCCAAACTTGACCATTTCCTCGCGGATGCGATCCATCATGTAGATTGAGTAGTCGATGCCCACGCCAATGCCGACGGCGATCACCGGCACCGTGTTGATGTCGATACCCATGCCGGCCAGGCCCATATAGGCGTAGGTCAGCGCGGTGGCGAAGGCCATCGCCAGGAGCATCATCAAGCCGGCATGCCAGGAGGTGTAGAACAGCATGACGAAGACGAAGATCAGCAGGAACACCAGCGGCAGCACCACCAGGTTGGTCTCGAATGCCGACTCGTTCATCGCCGCGGCCACGCCGAGGGTACCGCCAGCCAGGCGGATGCTCAGCCCCGGCACTGCATCGCCGTGCTGCTCGATCCACTGCTTGGCCATGTGGATGGCGCGGCGGATGGTTTCGCCCTGACGATCCTTGTAATAGAACACCAGGTTGGCGACGCGGTCGTCGGTGTCGGTGTACTCGTTGAGCGCCCCGGGGATCGGGCTGGAGGCCATGTAGGTGAACATCAGCCCGCCGACGTAATTGGCGTCGTGGGGAATCTGCAGCCAGCGCGGATCGTCGTTGTGCATCAGCCGGTTGACCTGGGTGATCAGGTCCGGCAAGCCCTTGCTGCCGCCGACCGAGGGGTCGCTGAGCATGTGGTTTTGCAGCGATTGCAGGGCGCGCAGCACCTCGGGTTTCTTGATTCCGCCTTTCTCGGCATGCTCGGCGACGATGTACAGCTCTTCCGAGCCGGGGAAGCGCTGGTTGATCTCCTTGGACGAGACGTTGTAGTCGTGTTCCGGGTAGAGGATCGGCGAACCGGGCTCGGAGTCGCCGATGCGCACCTGGGAGGAGACCCACAGGCTGGCGAGGATGGCCAGCGCGGCCAGGCCCAGCGCCTTGCGCGCGGCGCTCGGGTTGGCCACCGTCCGCGCACAGATCGCGCCGATGTGGCGCAGCGCGGTCTCGCGCATCTCCGGGTTCTTCGGCTTGGGCAGGATCGACAGCAGCAGCGGCACGCCGATCAGCACGCTGAAGATCACCGTGGTCGCCCACAGCGAGGCATAGATGCCCAGCTTGGTGTTCAGGGCGATTGAGCCGATGGCGATCAGCAGCAGGCCGATGGCGTCCGAGACAATGCCCAGGGTGCCGGGGCGGAACAGGCTGTCGAAGGTGGCGCGCGCGGCCAGCGGGCCGTCGCCGAGCAGTTTGACCTCGGCGTAATAGCGTTCGACCAGTTGCACTCCGTGGCTCATGGCCCGGGCGGCGATCAGGAAGGGAATCACCAGGCCCAACGGGTCGAGGTTGTAGCCCAGCAGGCTGATGATGCCGAGGCCCCAGATGGTCGATATCATTACCCCGCCGAGTGGGATCAGCACGCCATAGGCCTTGCGGAAATGCATCACCAGCAGCGCCAGCATGATCAGCACGGTGCAGATGAAGATCTGCAAAATCTGGCTCATGTAGGTGTAGGCCCAGCCCACCAGCACCGGCTGGCCGGTGGCGTAGAGGGTCACCCCGTCGATCTTCTCGGCATCGCGCAGCGCCTGGATCTGCGCGAAGGTTTTGGCGTAGTCGAGCTGGCCCTCGATCAGTTGCGCCTTGACCAGCGCCACTTGCAGGTCCGGCGACACCAATGGGCCATAGACCCGCGGGTTGGCCACCACGTCGGCTTTCATCGCGTCCAACTGCGCGGCGGAGAGCTGGCCAAACTCGGGTTGGTAGTAAGGCTCGGAGTTGATGCTGCCGACCTCGGTCAGCCAGACCTTGCGCGAGTTGCGGTGGGTCAGGCTGCTGACCAGGTTGTGGTTGACTCCGGGTAGGCTGTCCACCGCCTGGGTGACCCGATCGATCAAGGCCAGGCGCTCGTTGCTGAACAGGTCGCCTTTGTCGAAGGCCACGCCGATGACCAGCACGTTGGCGCCGCCGAAGCTGTCCTTGATGCTGTTGTGCAGCTGGATGTACGGGTGTTCCTGCGGCAGCAGATCGGAGAAGTCGGTGTAGACCTTCAGCCCGGGAATGCGCAGGGCGAAGAACAGGGTCAGCACCGCGATGATCGCCAGCACGGTGCGCGGGTGGTCGAACAGCCAGACCTTGGCCTGAGCCAACTTATGGCTAAACGGATGCAGTATCGGCATGGTGACGGGTCTCAGTCGGTCGTGGTGGCAACGGCGGGCGTAGCGCTGGGCGCAGTGTCGAGGGTCAGCAGCAGGCCGCGGCCGCCGGCAACGATCAGGCGTTGCGCGCTATCCGCGGTGATGGCGCGCAAGTAGACCGGCGCATCGGGCGTCGGCAGCGTTTGCCACTGTTCACCGGCCAGTTGCAGCACGCTGCTGTGGTCGCCGACGGCGAACAGGCCGTTGTCGCTCGCTAGAAAGCCGAAGATCGGCGCGCTGCTCGGCGTGCTCTGGCGTTGCCAGCTCTGCCCGGCATCCGTGGTGTGGTAGATGAAGCCGTTGAGGCCACCGACCCAGCCCTCCTCGAGGCTGCGGAAGTAGCTGGCGTGCGGGTAGAACTCGTCCGGCAGGGTGCCGGCCAGCTGCCAATTGGCGCCGCCGTCCTGGCTGGCGAAGAGCATGCCGAACTCAGCCACGGCCACCGCATGATCGCGGTCGATGAACTGCAGGTTGGTCAGCATGGCGTCTTCGTCGAGGCTGGTTTCCTGCCAGTTGGCCCCCAGGTCAGTGCTGCCGAGCAACGTGCTTAGGCCGCCGGCGACCCACCAGGCTCCGCTTGGCGAACAGGCCGCCGTTAGCATCTGCTCTTGGGTCGGCAACTGGATCTCGCGCCAGCTCTTGCCCTGATCGTGGCTATGCCACAGATAGTTGTCGAAACTGAGCGCGATGAAGCTGCCATCGGCGCAGGCATCCAGATCAATCAGGCTGCGACCATTTGCGATGATCTGACGCGACCAGTTCTTGCCCTGATCGAGACTGCTCAACAGCACGCCATTGTTACCGGCCAGCAGAGTGACGCCTGGTGTACTGGCCATGGCCTGGTAAAAATCGGTGCGCTGAACGGCCTTGGAGCTGCTGGCCTCTACGCCAGAGAGATTTAGCTGCGCTTCGCAACCAACCAAGAAAGCAGGTAGGAGTATTGCGCTAAGCAAACAGGGTGCACGGCGGTAGGCACTCAACGGCCAACGGCCATCGAGAGAGTTTCGCGTTTTCATCACGTCTCACCACTTGTGATTGTTGTTGTCTTGAAGCGGTTGATGACGCTAAAGCAACGCCTGTGCCAGCAGTTAATCTGCGGCTTTAATCACGATATAAACCGTTGATATATATTGATTTTTATTGCCTCACCGATACTCCACCGAAGGGCTCGCACCTCAGTTCGTAGGCGGTAGAGTTGAGCAAATAATCAAACCGATGAAAGGGTTGTCCATTTGGTGAAGTACAGACGCAAGGATCCGCCAGCGAATGGATTTTGAAGGGCCCCAGGTCAGCCATGGCATGCGCTCAATGGCCAGCACTGCTCCCAACGGACACGGCTGGGATCCTGAACAGCCATCCGATTCAAAAAACCTCAGCCCTACATAACCGCAATGACATCACCACCAAGCAAAGCACGGCCGACACCACCGAAGTTGGGATCGAGCGGCGCCAGATAGCGGTCGTTCTTGTGCCGGTAGCGGCCACCGGCGTTGGCCTGCCACATTTCCACCAGGGTGTGCGGGATCGGCTTGCCGTACTGATCCATCACCCGCCCGGAAACGATGATGCGCTCGCCGATGGGCAGGCCACCGTTGTTGAAGTTGAGCAGCAGGTCGTTGTCGTGCTCACCACGCTTGAGGTGCGAGAAGTCCGGGCCGGTGGTTTCGGAAATCGACTGCGGGATGCTTACCAACGCCTGACGCGGCGAGCGGGCGATGGAGGTCTTGTAATCGGGCGTCAGGGCTTTGGGGTGCCAGTTGCGGTCACGAATGACGAAACGGCGATTGTCCTCGGCAGGCATGGTGCGCTCCTGTTGTGAGTATTGTGGAGTCGACCTGGGATCAGGCTGAAACACAGTTTCCGACAAAGCAGACGCGGGGAATATTGAAAAGACGCCGCCTATCCATAACCAAATGGTTATTAAAAAAGCCCTTCGCGGTAGGCTTCGGCCACCTCACGCAGCGCCGCGCAGAATTGCTCGGCGGCCAGCGGCAGGGCCAGCGCGCTGTTGCGGCAGATACCCACCGAGCCACCCGGTTCCTGCACACCCAACTGCAGCTCGACCAGCTCGCCACGCTGTACGTCCAGGCACACCGCGTCCTGCGGCGCCACCCACAGCGCATCGCCGGACAGCACGTAGCGCCGACTCAGCGCCGGCGACAGGGTTTCCAGGCGCTGCCGCGAGGGCGTCACCCCGCACTGCACGAACAGGCTGTCGGCATGCTTGCGGATGGTGGTACCTGCCGTCGGCAGCACCAGCGGGTAATCGCCAAGCTGTCCCAGCGCGGCGGCGCCGGCGGCCAGTAGCGGGTGACCGGGGCGCACCACCAGGCTCATCGACTCGCTGTACAGGTGCTCGAAGGTCAGGCCCTGGATGTCCGGGCTGTCGGTCATGCGCCCGACCACCAGGTCCAGCTCGCCAACGCGCAACTGACCAAGCAGGTAGGCGCCCGGCCCGGTAGCAACACTGACCACCAGCGCCGAGTGGCGCTGATGCAGGCGCCGCACCACCTCGGGAATCAGCAGGCTCTCGACGGTAGAGAGCACGCCCACGCGCACCTGCCCAGCCTCGTGCTCGCCTTCGCGCAGGCTATTCACGCCATCCCGCAGCGCCTGCACGCAGGGGTCGGCGTAACGCATGAAGGCCACCCCAGCAGCGGTCAGACTCACCCCGTTCCTGCCCCGCTCGAACAGGCTGGCCTCGAGGATCTCCTCCAGCTCCTTGAGCGTCTTGGAGATCGCCGGCTGGCTGACCGCAAGGGCATCGGCTGCCTTGGCGAAACTGCGCTGGCGGGCGATCTCGAGAAAGCACAGCAGGTGACGGAATTTGATACGGGTGTCGATGTTCATCGCGGGTACCGAATACAGGTGCTGCGATGATGCCGCAAAGCATAGGCCTGGCACAGACGACAATTGGCAGGTTCGTCACTTTAGTCGCACTTGGCTGACCGTTGGGTCAGCTCTATGCTGCACCTTTTTTGTGCGAGCCTGCCCGATGTCCCTGCCTGATCTGCTGCTGTTGGCCCTCGCCGGTTTCGCCGCTGGGGGCATGAATGCCCTGGCTGGCGGCGGTACCTTCTTTTCCTTCCCCGCCCTGCTCGCCGCCGGCCTGCCGCCGGTGACGGCCAACGCCACCAACGCCGTGGCATTGTGGCCGGCCAGCCTGGCTGGTGCCTGGGCAGCGCGCGCCTCGTTGCGGCCGCTGGGTCGTTATCTGCTTCCACTGCTGCTGGCCGGCCTGGCCGGCGGCCTGCTCGGCGGTCTGTTGCTGCTGGCAGGCGGCGACGATGTGTTCCGCGTGCTGATCCCGTGGCTGTTGCTGGCCGCCACCGCGCTGTTCGCCGCCAGCCCCTGGCTGGGGCGCGCTCTGGCCGCGCGGCGCAAGGCCGCCGGGCATCCGCCGCACACGCCGTTGTCGCTGGGTGCACACATCGGCGTGTCGATCTACGGCGGCTACTTCGGCGCCGGTATGGGCATCCTGCAGCTGGCCGCGTTTTCCATCGAAGGCCACCCGCTGGCCCGCGCCAACGCACTGAAAAACCTGATCTCGGCAGTGATCTACAGCATCGCCACGCTGACCTTCGTGATCGCCGGCCGGGTCAGCTGGTACGAGCTAGCGATCCTGCTCACCGGTGCCACCATCGGCGGTTATGCCGGTGGTGCACTGGGCGAGAAGCTGCCGCCGGCACTGCTGCGCAGCTTCGTCATCCTGGTCGGCAGCACGATGACCCTGTACTACTTCTGGAGCACCTACTTCTCCGCGTAAAAACCAGCCCTGCGAAAAATAGACCGGACAGTGTCCGAGCACGCCTGATGCCACTCAGTCAGGCGTCAACGTATCGAATGTGTAGGAGCGGCGCCCCGCCGCGAATCAAGGCGCCGCGCATTTGAAAAGCTTCGCCCCGAGGCGGGGCTCCTACGAACGATCGCGTTGAATCGACATTCCCCAGGCGCGCGGCTCTGCGCCTCCAAAACCCGCTGATTTGCCCGAGAAGCGCGGCTCTGCTAGTGTCGCGCCCGATTCTACGCTTCCCGAGACCAGCCACCATGGCCCGCAAGAAAGCCGCCCCCGACTTCGAACACTCCCTCGCCGAACTGCAGACGCTGGTCGAGCGCCTGGAGAGCGGCGAGCTGTCGCTGGAAGACTCGCTGACTGCTTTCGAGCAGGGCATCGGCCTGACCCGTGAATGTCAGGCCGCCCTGGCCCAGGCCGAGCAGAAGGTGCAGATTCTGCTCGAGCGCGACGGTGAGTTGCAGCCCGCCCCCTTCGACACGGACGAGCCCGCATGATTGCGGCGTATCAGAAGCGCTGCCAGAGTCGCGTCGACACTGCACTGGAAGCGCTGTTTCAAGCTCCGCGCTCGGAGCTCGAGCGCCTCTACCAGGCCATGCGCTACAGCGTGATGAACGGCGGCAAGCGCGTGCGCCCGCTGCTGGTCTATGCCGCTTGCGAGGCTCTCGAAGGTGATCTCGAACGTGCCGATGGCGCTGCCTGTGCGGTGGAGCTGATCCATGCCTACTCGCTGGTGCACGACGATCTGCCGGCGATGGACGATGACGACCTGCGTCGCGGTCAGCCGACCACCCACAAGGCCTTCGACGAAGCCAGTGCCATCCTTGCTGGCGATGGTCTGCAAAGCCTGGCCTTCGAAGTGCTCGCCGACCACCGGCGCAATCCGCAGGATGCCGAGACGCGCCTGCAGATGATCGAGTTGCTGAGCCAGGCTGCAGGCCCGGCCGGCATGGTCGGCGGTCAGGCCATCGACCTTGGCTCGGTCGGCCGGAGGCTCGACCAGCAGGCGCTGGAAGTGATGCACCGGCACAAGACCGGCGCGCTGATCGAAGCCAGCGTGGCGCTCGGCGCCCTGGCCAGTGGCAACATCGACGAGCTCGCGCACAAGGCCCTGTTGCAATACGCCCGCGCCATCGGCCTGGCCTTCCAGGTACAGGACGACATCCTCGACGTGGAGAGCGATACCGCCACCCTGGGCAAGACCCAGGGCAAGGACGAAGCCCACGACAAGCCCACCTACCCCGCCCTGCTTGGCCTCGACGCGGCCAAGGACTACGCACTGGAGCTGCGCGACCAGGCCCTGCACGTGCTGCGCCCGTTCGGCAACAGCGCCGAACCGCTGCGCGAGCTGGCGCGCTACATCGTCGAGCGACGCAGCTAGGCCGCTCTTGAGGGAGCGGCTTCAGCCGCGAAAGCCACGCGCTATCATCATTTGCATCTATGTCGGCATGATCGCCGCATAAGGCTTGCTTTACCCCTGCGGCCAGCCTCCTAAGATGGCTCCATAACGACATGACGTCCGGAGCCGCCATGCCATTCCCCGCCCTGCTGATCGCCAACCGCGGCGAGATCGCCATCCGTATCGCCCAGGCCTGCGCCGACCTCGGTATTCGCAGCGTGGCGGTATATGCCGAAGATGACGGAACCTGCCTGCACACACGCAAGGCCGACCAGGCCGTTGCGCTGGCTGGACGCGGCCTCAATGCGGCGCCGCGTCCGACCCGGCGCGACGGTAAGAAACGTCCCTTCGTCGACACCTGGTAAGGAATTGGCTATATCCGCGTTAGCTGTTGCCAAGCAGTTCCGGGGAAGGTTCGGAGCCTTGTAGGGAGCGCCGCCCGGCCCACCCTACGGCCCTTTACCCCCCCCCAACACTTAACTCAGACATAGCCAAGGAATTATCCATGCACATCGACCATCGCCTGCTCGCCGTTAACGGCATCGAACTGAGCCTGTACAGCGCCGGGCTCGAGCACGGCAAGCCGGTGTGGCTGCTGCATGGTTTCCCGGAATGCTGGTACGCCTGGCATCCACAGATCGAGGCTCTGGCCGCCGCTGGCTATCGCGTGTTCGCCCCGGAAATGCGTGGCTACGGCGCCAGCAGCGCGCCGGCTGATCCGGCGGCCTATGACCTGCTCACCCTGTGCGGCGATATCCAGGCGGCGATGGACAAGCTCGACCAGCGCGAGGTAGCGGTGGTCGGCCACGACTGGGGCGCACCGGTGGCCTGGCATCTGGCACTGCTGGAGCCGCAGCGGGTCAAGGCGCTCGGCGCACTGTCGGTGCCCTTCGGCGGCCGGCCGAAACGCCCGGCCATCGAGATAATGCGCGAGGCCTATGCCGGGCGCTTCCACTACATCCTGTATTTCCAGCAACCGGGCGTGGCCGAGGCCGAGCTGGACGAAGACATCGGCCGCAGCCTGCGCCTGCTGCTCGGCGGCCTCGGCGATGCCCTGCTGGCAACGGACAAACCAGCCGATGCGCGACTGTTCGACGGCATGCCGGATGACCTGCCACTGCCGCCCTGGTGCAACGAGGCGATGTTCGCCCACTACCTGCGCACCTTCGAGCGCCACGGCTTTCGCGGCGCGCTGAACTGGTACCGCAACTTCGAACGCAACTGGCAACGTACCGAGGCCCTGGCCGGGCTTCAGGTGGAGCAGCCGACGCTGTTCCTGCTCGGAGAAAATGACCCGGTCGGCCGCTTCGAGGCACCGACGCTGAAACGCATGGGCGACAAGGTGCCGCACCTGGAGCACCACGACCTGCCCGGCGCGGGCCACTGGCTACAAGCCGAATGCGGCGAACAGGTCAGCGCCCTGCTGCTGGATTTCCTGCTTAGGCACTACCGGTAACGGCGATATGGACAGCGGATTGGGCTGTTTTCCTGGCATCAGGTAAACTGCCGCATCTTTTACACCTATAACGATTCGCCTGATGCCGACCACTTTCCACGAGATCCCCCGCGAGCGCCCGTTGACGCCGCTGCTCGACAGCGCCAACACGCCCGACGAACTGCGCCGCCTGGCCGAAGCGGACCTGGAAACCCTCGCCGACGAACTGCGCCAATACCTGCTCTATAGCGTTGGCCAGAGCGGCGGGCACTTCGGTGCCGGGCTCGGCGTGATCGAGCTGACCATCGCCCTGCATTACGTCTTCGACACCCCCGATGACCGCCTGGTGTGGGACGTCGGCCATCAGGCCTACCCGCACAAGATCCTCACCGGTCGCCGCGAGCGCATGGGAAGCCTGCGCCAGAAGGACGGCCTGGCCGCCTTCCCGCGCCGTAGCGAGAGCGAGTACGACACCTTCGGCGTCGGCCACTCCAGCACCAGCATCAGCGCGGCGCTGGGCATGGCCATCGCCGCCCGCCTGAAGGGCGAGAAGCGCAAGAGCGTGGCGGTGATCGGTGACGGCGCACTGACCGCCGGCATGGCCTTCGAGGCGCTGAATCACGCCACCGACGTCGGCGCCAACATGCTGGTGATCCTCAACGACAACGACATGTCGATCTCCAAGAATGTCGGCGGCCTGTCCAACTACCTGGCCAAGATCATCTCCAGCCGCACCTACGCCAGCATGCGCGAGGGCAGCAAGAAGATCCTCTCGCGCCTGCCCGGCGCCTGGGAAATCGCGCGCAAGGTCGAGGAACACGCCAAGGGCATGCTGGTGCCCGGCACCCTGTTCGAGGAGCTGGGCTGGAACTACGTTGGCCCCATCGACGGCCACGACCTGCCGACCCTGCTCGCCACCCTGCGCAATATGCGCGACCTCGACGGCCCGCAGTTCCTGCATGTGGTGACCAAGAAGGGCAAGGGCTTCGCCCCGGCCGAGGCTGACCCCATCGGCTATCACGCCATCACCAAGCTGGAACCGGTGCCCCCGGTAGCCGCTCCGAAGAAGCCAAGCGGCCCGAAATACTCCAACGTATTCGGCCAGTGGCTGTGCGACATGGCCGCCGCTGACAACCGCCTGGTGGGCATCACCCCGGCGATGAAGGAAGGCTCGGATCTGGTGGCGTTCAGCGAGCGCTTCCCCGAGCGCTACTTCGACGTGGCGATTGCCGAGCAGCACGCCGTGACCCTGGCCGCCGGCATGGCCTGCGAAGGTGCCAAGCCGGTGGTGGCGATCTACTCCACCTTCCTCCAGCGCGCCTATGACCAGTTGATCCACGACGTCGCCGTGCAGCACCTCGACGTGCTGTTCGCCATCGACCGCGCCGGCCTGGTCGGCGAAGACGGCCCGACTCACGCAGGCAGCTTCGACCTGTCCTACCTGCGCTGCATCCCCGGCATGCTGGTGATGACGCCGAGCGACGAGAACGAGCTGCGCCGCATGCTCACCACCGGCCACCTGTTCGACGGCCCGGCGGCGGTGCGCTATCCACGCGGCACCGGCCCTAACGCGCCGCTCGATGCCGGCCTGGAGCCGCTGGAAATTGGCAAGGCGGTGGTACGCCGCCAGGGCAAGGGCGTCGCCCTGCTGGCCTTCGGCGTGCAACTGGCCGAAGCCCTGCGCGTGGGTGAAACGCTGGATGCCACGGTGGTCGACATGCGCTTCGTCAAACCGCTGGACGAAGCCCTGCTGCGCGAACTGGCAGGCAGCCACGAGCTGCTGGTGACCATCGAAGAAAACAGCATCATGGGCGGCGCCGGTAGCGCGGTCAGCGAATTCTTCGCCGCCGAGAACATCCAGCTGCCGCTGCTGCACCTGGGCCTGCCCGACTATTACGTCGAGCACGCC
The DNA here is from genome assembly GCF_003052605.1 of Ectopseudomonas oleovorans. Taxonomy (GTDB): domain Bacteria; phylum Pseudomonadota; class Gammaproteobacteria; order Pseudomonadales; family Pseudomonadaceae; genus Aquipseudomonas; species Aquipseudomonas oleovorans_A. The sequence goes on from NZ_QASO01000066.1 coordinate 14,230, forward strand.
AAGCCCAGCCAGATGCTCGCCGAATGCGGCCTCGACGAGGCCGGCATCGAATCGGCGGTGCGCGAGCGCCTGGCGCGGCTGTAGAACCCTGTGGGAGCGGACTTGTCCGCGAATAAAACGAGCGGAAAAGCTTCGCGGACAAGTCCGCTCCCACGCCCGCCCCGGCCTTGTGCTTTGGCCCCCCGCGCATTATGGTGCGCGGCGTTTTGCTGTACCGAGGTTCGCCCGATTCTGGGCGTTAAACGGGAAGCAGGTGAAAGACCTGCGCTGCCCCCGCAACGGTAAACCGACCGCAATCCCCGCGATTGCACGCTGTCTCGACAGACCACTGGGCAAGCGCCCGGGAAGGTGAGACCAGCGCGAGTCGGCAGCCCGGAGACCGGCCTTGGTGCGTTGTGACAGGTGTTGCGGAGGGCAGCACCGTCAAGCGCTGCCCTGCGTCGCGCTTGCGCCTGCCCTCCTCGAAAGTCTGTCGACCTTTGAGGAAAAATAATTAATGAAACTGTCCCGCCTTGCCCTGGCCATCGCCCTGGCGCCGAGCCTGACCCTGGGCGCCACCGATCAAGCCCGCGAAAGCGCTCTGGAACTGCCACCCCAGGTAATCACCCGCGCCACACCGATCCAGCAGACCACCCCGGCCAGCGTCGCCGTCATCGACCGCCAACAGATCGACGACAGCGCCGCCACCTCGCTGCTCGACCTGCTGCGCAGCCAGGCCGGCGTGCAGATCCGCGACATCATGGGCGACGGCAACCGCGCCGTCATCAGCCTGCGCGGCTTCGGTGACAATGCCATAAACAACATCCTGGTACTGGTCGATGGCCGTCGCCTCAACCAGCCAAACCTGTCCGGCCCGGCACTGAACAGCGTGGCGCTGGCCAATATCGAGCGCATCGAGATCGTCCGTGGCGCCGGCACCGTGCTGTATGGCGACCAGGCGGTCGGCGGCGTCATCAACATCGTCACGCGCACGCCGCAAAGCCGCGAAGCCTACCTGGAAGCCAGCCGTGGCAGTCACGACCTGGAGGCCTATCGCGGGCATATCTTCCAGCCCCTGGGCGCCGGCTTCTCACTCTATGCCAGCGGCGAAACACGCAACCGCGACAACTACCGCGACCACAACCATGCCAACTACAGCAGCGCCTTCACCCGCCTGCGTTACGATCACGACAGCGGCCACGCCCTCTACGAATACCAGAGCATCGACGACTAACTGCTCTACCCCGATGCCCTGAGCCTGGCTCAGCGCCGCGCGGATCGTCGCCAGAGCGTTTCCAGCGCCTGGAACGACAGCAAGACCCAGGTACACCGCCTGGCCCTCGAGCAGCAACTGGGATCGATCTGGACCGCCAACCTCGACTACAGCCACAGCGACCAGGACGGCGTCGGCAGCTTCGGCGTGGGGCGTTACGACCAGGACACCCGCATCGAAAGCGTCAGCCCGCGTCTGACCGGACGCTTCGACACGCCGCTGGGCAGCAGCACCCTGCTGCTGGGCCACGACCGTATCGTCAGCGATTACCAGACCAGTTGGGGCAGCGATGCCGAGCAGACCCTCAAGGACTGGTACGGCCAATACAGCCAGCAACTGGGCAGCGATCTGACCCTGACCCTGGGCTACCGCAGCAGCAAGGTGGAAGATAGCGACCATGCCGCCAACCGCCGGCACGACGACCGCGAAGGCAGCAGCAGTATCGGCCTGAGCTGGCAGGCCAACGAACAGACCCGCCTGTTCCTCAAACGCGAAGATGTCCTGCGCTGGGCCAACGTCGAGGAAAACGGCTTCGTCCTGCCAGACGTGACCTTCCTCAAGCCGCAGACCGGCAGCTCCTGGGAAAGCGGCATCGAATGGCGCGACGCGATCCAGAGCTACCAGGCCACCCTGTACCGCCTGGACCTGAACGACGAACTGATGTACGACTCGGCCATCGCCAATCCCATGCCCTGGGACCCGCTGGCCACCGGCGCCAATATCAACCTGGACAAGACCCGCCGCGACGGCCTGCTGCTGGAAGCACGCCGCCAGTTGAGCGACAGGCTGGCTATCGGCGGCCAGTACAGCTTCACCGATTCCGAATACCGCGCCGGCAGCTTCAGGGGCAACGAAGTGCCCTGGGTGGCCCGCCACACCGCCAGCGCCAACCTCAACTACCTGATACTGCCGGGCCTCACGGGTTATCTCGAAGCGGTCTACACCGGTGCCCGCTACCTCGCCAGCGACGACGCCCAGCAGCTCCCGCGCGAAGGCGGCCACACCCTGTTCAACGCGGCGCTGAGCTACGAGCGGCAAGGCTTCGTCGGCAAGCTGCGGGTCAACAACCTCACCGGCAAACGCTACGACAGCTACGCCACCTACAGCCAGTGGACGCCCGGCAACAAGGGCCTGTACCCCGCCGCCCGCGAGGATGTCCAGCTCAGCATCGGCTATCGCTTCTAAGGCACAACGGCTGACGTTGCTAGTAGGGCGGGTGCAACCCGCCATTGATCGCGCTGGCGGGTTGCACCCGCCCTACCCGATCAAGCACCGCGCAGGAGGCCTATCGCGCAGTCTTCATCAGCTCGCACAACCGCTCGACAGCCCCCAGTATCTGCCGGCTGGGCCGCTCCAGGCCCTTGTCCGGCACCGCCCAGACCTGGCCCTGGCGCACCGCGTGCAACTGCGGCCAGGCCTGCCAGCCCATCAGCTCGGCATTGCTGCCGCCGAGTATCACATCCGGGTCGCGCGCCAGCACCGCCTCGACGCTGACCTGCGGCGCCGGCTGCGGTAGATCATCGAACAGGTTGCGCGCCCCACAGACCTGCAAGGCATCGCCGATCAGTTGCTCGCCACCTATGGTGTACAGCGGCTGATGCCAGACCTGATAGAACACCGCCAAGGGATGCTCGCGCCGATAGCGATGGCGCAACGCGCGCAGCTCGGCGCGAAATTCGGCAGCCAGCCGCTCGCCTTGCTGCACGCGGCCAATTCGCTGAGCAATGCGCACGTAAGCATCACCGAGCTGATCAAGACGCCGCGGTTCGACGCTCAGCAACTCGATACCGAAACGCTGCAACTGCGCCTGTTGCGCCGGCGGTACGCTACCGGGCGCAATCAGGATCAGATCCGGCGCCAGCTGCAACAGTCGCTCGAATTCCAGCTGACCATAACGACCAACAGTGGGCAGGTGCGCCAGCGCGGCGGGACGCTCATCGCCTTCGAGCACGCCGACCAGCAGGTCAGCAGCATCCAGGTCGAGCATGATTTCGCTGAGCGAAGGCGCCAGGCTGATCACCCGTTCGGCGGCAGCCAACGGCAGCGCCAACAGGCACAGGGCGAGCAGCCACGTACGCATCTCAGCCGAGTTGACGAGGTATGCGGTAGAGGCTGTGCAGAACGATGGAGGACAGCGCCAGCAGCACCAGCGGTATCGCCTCCAGGCCAACCAGCACGGCCAGTGCGGCGATCCAGGCTGGCAGGGCCGCGCCGAGCAAGGCGCGCAAACGCACACGATCCAGCTCCAGCCAGGCGGCTGGTTCGTCGTCGCTGTCGAGGGCCTTATCGGTGGCGATCAGGGCGCGCTTGTAGGCGGAGAACAACGGCAGGCTGACGAACATCGAGGCCAGGCCGGCAATGAACAGCGGCATGCTCAGAACCGTGGCGTTACCTCCGCCGAACAACAGGTTGAACATGAACAGAGGCGCCAGCGCCACAGCCAGCTGACGCCACCAGGCCAGGGCCAGGCGGCGCTTGACCTGAGCACGGGTCACAGACTGCCCTCGGTCTCGCCCTGATGCTGATTGCCCAGCATATGACCGAGCTTGCCGGCCTTGGTGGCGAGGTAACGCTTGTTGTAGGGGTTGTGCGCGATCTGCAACGGCACGCGATGATCCACGGTGATGCCCATCTCGCCCAGCGCCTTGACCTTGCGCGGGTTGTTGGTCATCAGCTTGAGGCTATCGATGCCCAGGTGTTCGAGCATCGGCCGGCAGATGGCATAGTCGCGCTGATCGGCGCCGAAGCCCAGGCGCTCGTTGGCTTCCACGGTATCGGCACCGCCGTCCTGCAGTTCATAGGCGCGGATCTTGTTCAACAGACCAATACCACGGCCTTCCTGACGCAGATACAGCAGCACGCCGCGGCCTTCGTTGGCAATGGCCTGCAGCGCCGCCTGCAGCTGGGCACCACAGTCGCAACGCAGGCTGAACAGCGCGTCGCCGGTCAGGCATTCGGAATGCAGACGCCCCAGCACCGGTGCACCGTCGGCGACGTTGCCGAAGGTCAGGGCGACATGTTCCTTGCCGGTAGCCTCATCGAGAAAACCGTGCATGGTGAACACACCGAAGGGCGTGGGCAGTTGGGAGGCGGCGACGAACACGACGGACACCGGATACTCCTAGCAATGAGTACGAAACAGGGCCGGCATTGTATCAGTAGCCCCCGCTGGCGGGTCAGTCAGAATTGCCGATCATCAGTATCGAAACGGTCAATGGCAACCTCAAAGCTTGGATTCGAGCACCAGCATGCCTTGTTCTTCGCGCCAGCCCACCCGCCCCATGAAGCTCATGCCGAGCAATGCTTCGGCGGGCGCGCCACCCTCCAACACCACGGCCTCGACACCAAGCACCTCGATATCGCCGACCTTGACCCGATCCAGGCGGACCCGCCAGCCCCGCGCCGTGCCACTGGCCGTGCTGACCGTGAGCGGTTGCCCACTGACGCGAAAGTCGATGCCTAGGCGGCGCGCCTGGGCTTCGTTGAGAGCAACCGACGTGGCACCAGTATCCACTAGGAATGGCACACTTTGGCCGTTGACCGAACCGGTGATCCAGTAGTGACCACCTGGCCCCTTGGCGATGCTCAGACGCTTCCTTACCGGCTCGGCGAAACCGGCACTGTATTCACGACTCAGTGGATAGGCGCGCTCGACACCCTCGACACGCAGCACCGCGCCCTGCTTGTCGACGCTGACTACCTCTACCCCACCCGGACCGGTCTGGCCGACCCGCACCAGCTTGCGCTGGCCATCGACATTGACCACTGCGGCACCGGGGAACAGCCCAACCACCTGAACCTGAGAAGCAGCGCAGACAACACTCGACCCCAACAGCGCCAACACGGCGAGACAGTGACGAAACTGCATGTAGGACGGCCTCCCGGCTCAATCGAAGGGATAAGGCTGCTGCCAGCGCGCGAAGATTGGCCGTAACGTCCCGGCCTTGACCAGCAGCGCCATGCGCTGATCGAACAGCTCGGCCAGGGCGCGCCCTCTGACGTTATCGGCAAAACCGATGTAAAGCGGCAACCAGGTCAGCTCGACCAACTGATAGCGGCCGCGTCGCGCAACATTCGCCAGCAGCAGCTCGAGTTCCGAATGGGAGTCGATATGGAAATCGGCATGCCCCTGATCAAGCATGCCAAGAATATCGCTATGCTGCCGAACTTCCCGGTAATGCCGCACATTCGGCAGATAGCGCTGGTATTCGTAACCGCGCTTCCAGGCCAGATGCAGCTCACCGAGCGACTCCAGCGTGGGGGCCGGCTTGCCGCGCAGACCGAGTGCACTGACGCGCTCGCCGTCGTAATGCCAGCGCGGATACAGCACACCTTCATCTATTTCATCGCGGTAGGAACCCACCCAGGCATCGGCACTGCCACGCTGAACCAGACCTACCGCACGGGTGTAAGGCACGCTCTGCACATGCAAGCGCACCCCGACCGGCTCGAACACCTCACGCAGGATACCCCAGGCCATGCCCGGGCCGTCGGCATTGGTGTGCCCTTCCCAGACTTCGCTGGCCACCTGAATCTCGTCCGGCGGCTGCAGTTCGGCATGCGCCGTCAGGATTACGCTCATGCCCAGCAGCAATGCCAACAGCCTCGCAGCCATCTTTGCTTGCCTCTCTAAAAGCCCAACAGCGCTGCATAACGATCCCAACCCCACACCAGCCCCTGCATCGCCAGCCAGGCGAATACCCCGGCGATCACGTCATCGAGCATGATGCCGACTCCGCCATGCACATGCCGGTCAACCCAGTGGATGGGCCAGGGTTTGACGATGTCGAACAGACGGAACATCAGAAAGCCTAGCAGCAACCAGACCCAACCTTCAGGTACCAGCCAAAGGGTGATCCACATGCCGACCATTTCGTCCCAGACGATGCCTTCATGGTCGTGCACGCGCAGGTCGTCGGCGACCTTGCCGCACAGCCAGAAGCCGAACAGCATGGTCACCCCGAGCATCAGCCAATACCCCCAGTCCGGCAGCATCTGCCACAACGGCACGAAGGGCAGTGCCACCAGCGAGCCCCAGGTGCCTGGCGCCTTGGGCAGAGTGCCGGAGCCGAAACCGAAAGCGATGAAATGCCAGGGGTTGCGCCACACCGAAGGCGGTACGTATTCGGCGGGAACCTGGTTGGGGTGATCGGTCACACGTATTCCGTCCTGTCAGAAATGTTGGTAGCCGCCGGTTGGCGGATCGATAGGCTGGCCAGCGGCATCCAGCAACTGTACCCCAGCGCCTGCCTGAACGCGGCCGATAACACACACTTCGGGCCAATCGGCTTGCAGCTGCGCGAGCCGGGCTGGGGGCAGGGTAAAGGCCAGACGGTAGTCGTCGCCACCACCCAGGGCACAGAGCCGCGCCTGCTCTTCGCCAGCGAACGCAAGCAGCGGCGCAGACAGCGGAACCTGTTCCAGTTCGATCTGCAGGGCGACCTGTGAAGCCTTGGCGATATGCCCGCAGTCGGCGAGCAGACCATCGGAAATATCCAGGGCAGACGTGGCGAGGCCGCGCAGCGCCTGGCCCAGGGCCAACTGCGGTTGTGGCGACCAGTAACGAGCCAGCAAAGGCTCGGCGACTTCAGGCGTTGCATCACGCTGGGCCAATACCAGTGGCAGGGCGCCAGCAGCGTCACCCAGCTCGCCACCCACGCACAGCAGATCACCCACCTGCGCACCGCTGCGCAACAGTGCCTGCCCGGCCGGCACACGGCCGAACACGGTCAGCGTCAGGCTCAGCGGGCCACGCGTGGTGTCGCCACCGACCAGCGCCAGCGAGCAGTTCTCGGCCATCTGCTGCAGGCCACGCGCGAACTCGGCCAGCCAGGTTTCACTGGCGCTCGGCAAGGTCAGCGCGAGGGTAAAGGCCAGCGGCGTAGCGCCCATGGCTGCCAGGTCACTGGCGGAGACGGCCAGCGCACGCTGACCGAGGAGAAAGGCATCGCAGGATTCGGGGAAGTGCACCCCGGCAACCAAGGTGTCGGTGGAAACCGCCAGCTGTTCACCGGCGGGCAACGCCAGCAGCGCGCAGTCATCGCCGATACCGCGAACCACGCCGTCACCACCCTGCGCACAGGGGGCAGCGGCGAAATAGCGACGGATCAGCTCGAACTCACCCATGAGCCGGCAACGATCTGCCGTGGGCCGGCCCTGCACAGTTCAGGCAGGGCACGGGAGCGCAGGATCGTGAATCGAGCATCCCCGCGGGCCTCAGCGCTTGTTGGCGCTTACTTCAGTAGCGCGCAGCGTCGGCGCTAGCTTGTCGAGGATGCCGTTGACGAACTTGTGCCCGTCAGTGGCACCGAACACCTTGGCCAGCTCGATACCTTCGTTGATCACCACCTTGTAGGGTACATCGACGCGGTTCTTCAGCTCGTAGGTGGACAGCCGCAGAATGGCCAGTTCGACCGGATCGATCTCTTCCAGTGGGCGATCGAGCAGCGGGGCGAAGGCGCCGTCGAGTTCGGTCTTCTGCCGCGGCACACCGTGCAGGATCTCGTGGAAGTAGGCGCCATCGACCTTGCTGAAATCGTTGTCGACGCGAAACTGCGCTTCGATCTCGTTCAGCGGCTGCCCGGCGATATGCCAGGAGTACAGGGCCTGCATGGCCAGGGTACGGGCTTCGCGGCGCGCGAGGATCTTGCCGCTGGGGCCCTTCTTGGCCGGCTGGCCGTTACCGGAGTTGCTCACTTGGCCTCCAACTGCGCCAGCAGGCTGACCATTTCCAGGGCAGACAGCGCAGCTTCGGCACCCTTGTTACCCGCCTTGGTGCCGGAACGTTCGATGGCTTGTTCGATGGAGTCGACGGTCAGGACGCCGAAGGCGACCGGTACGCCGTATTCCATGGAGACCTGGGCCAGGCCCTTGGTGCACTCGCCAGCGACGTATTCGAAGTGCGGAGTGCCGCCACGAATGACCGCACCGAGGGCGATGATCGCCGCGTATTCGCCACGCTGGGCGACCTTCTGGGTGACCAGCGGAATCTCGAAGGCACCCGGCGCACGGATGATGGTGATGTCGCTTTCCTGCACGCCATGGCGCACCAAGGCGTCGATGGCGCCGCTGACCAGGCTCTCGACGACGAAGCTGTTGAAACGGCCTACCACCAGGGCGTATTTGCCCTGCGGGGCGATGAAGGTACCTTCGATGGTCTTCAGGGTCATGACGGGTCTCACATGGGTTAAAGAGCCGGGGCGTCGTGCGCCCCGAAAATAAAATTCGTGCTCCCGGGGGAGCGGGCTTTGCTCCCCTCTCCCACTTGTGGGAGAGGGGCCGGGGGAGAGGGTTCGGCGTTGGCCACAATTCCCTCTCCCACCCTTCGGGCACCCTCTCCCGGAGGGAGAGGGTCATCAGATGCGGCTCTGTCGAGCCGCTTCTTATTTAGAAGGCAGGTATTCTACAACCTCGAGGTCGAAGCCGGATATCGCGTTGAACTTCATCGGCGAGCTCATCAGGCGCATCTTGCGTACGCCGAGGTCGCGCAGAATCTGCGAGCCGGCGCCCACGGTGCTGTAAGTCGCAGGGTTGGCCGGTTGCTGGCGGCTGATCAGCGCCAGCAGCTCCGGCCCGGTCAGCGGGTTGCCCAGCAGCAGCACCACGCCGCTACCAGCCTTGGCCACTTCGGCCATGGCCGCACGCATGCTCCAGCGCCCCGGCTGGTTGACCAGGAACAGGTCGCGCAGCGGGTCCATGTTGTGCACGCGCACCAGGGTCGGCTCTTCGGCGCAGATGGTGCCCAGGGTCAGCGCCATGTGTGCGGTGTCCTCGACGCCGTCCCGGTAGGTCACCAGATTGAACTGACCCAGCTCAGTGTCCAGCGGCTGCTCGCTAATGCGCTCGACGGTACGCTCGTGGATCAGGCGGTAGTGGATCAGGTCGGCGATGGTGCCGATCTTCAGGCCGTGCTCTTCGGCGAACTTCTCCAGCTCCGGGCGACGGGCCATGGTGCCGTCGTCGTTCATGATCTCGCAGATCACCCCGCTCGGTTCGAAACCGCCCATACGCGCCAGGTCGCAGGCCGCTTCGGTGTGGCCGGCACGGGCCAGCACGCCGCCGGGCTGGGCCATCAGCGGGAAGATGTGGCCGGGGCTGACGATATCCTCGGCCACCGCATTGCGCGCCACGGCAGCCTGTACGGTGCGTGCGCGGTCGGCAGCGGAGATGCCGGTGGTCACGCCTTCGGCCGCCTCGATGGAGACGGTGAACTTGGTGCCAAAGCCGGAACCGTTGCGCGGCGCCATCAGCGGCAGCTTGAGCAGCTCGCAACGCTCGCGGGTCATCGGCATGCAGATCAGGCCACGGGCGAAACGGGCCATGAAGTTGATGTGCTCGGCGGTGACGCATTCGGAGGCGATGATAATGTCGCCTTCGTTCTCGCGATCCTCGTCATCCATAAGGATGACCATCTTGCCGGCGCGGATGTCTTCGATCAGTTCTTCAGCGGTATTGAGCGCCATCGGGGCGTCTCCTCAATTCTTCAGGTAGCCGTGTTCGGCGAGAAAGCTTTCGGTCAGGCCTGAGGCCTTGGGTTCTGCGGCCTTGTCACCGAGCAGCAGGCGCTCAAGGTAACGTGCCAGCAGGTCGACCTCGAGGTTGACCTTACGCCCGGCCTGGTAGTCGACCATGATGGTCTCGGCCAGGGTATGCGGCACGATGGTCAGCTCGAATTCGGCGCCATCGACCGCGTTGACGGTCAGGCTGGTGCCGTCGACGGTGATCGAACCCTTATGCGCGATGTACTTGGCCAGCTCACGCGGCGCGCGCACCTTGAACTGCACGGCGCGGGCGTTATCGGCACGCGAGACGATCTCGCCGACGCCGTCGACGTGACCGCTGACCAGATGGCCGCCGAGGCGACTGGTGGGCGTCAGGGCCTTTTCCAGATTGACGGCGCTGCCGGGTTTGAGGTCGACGAAGGCGGTACGCGCCAGCGTCTCGCGACTGACATCGGCCCAGAAGCCGTCGCCTGGCAGTTCCACGGCGGTCAGGCAGATGCCGTTGACGGCGATACTGTCGCCGAGCTTGACGTCGCCCAGGTCGAGTTTTCCGGTGGCCACGTAAACGCGCACGTCGCCACCTTTCGGCGTCATGGCGCGGATACTGCCGATGGCTTCGATTATGCCGGTGAACATGCGCCCTCCGGTTTCACGTTGAAGGTATTGCTGAACAGCATGGACGAACTCCTGTTTTGGTCAAAAACAGGGCAATGCCGATCGATAGGGATTTCGCGGACACGCACGAGGCGCCCGTGGAGGGAATCCCGCTCTCTCTTTATCCGGACTATACCGTCGGCCCCGGAATCACACCGGGTCTGCTGGACCTCGCCTGGCAGGTGCCGTGGCGAGCGCTCGCGGGCTAGGTTCTACGAACCATTACCGCCGGTGGGGAATTTCGCCCCGCCCTGAGAACGTTGCGGCCATATGAATGGCCGCGTGGCGTTTTACCATATTTATCGCTGTGGCGCATGGCTTGTAGGGTGCGCTGCGCGCAGCAGGGTCAACCGCCGATCGGCCAGGCCCGCTCGAGTGGTTGCCACCAGACAAGGGGGACTCAGAGAGAACTGCGACGCACCCTACCTGGCCTTGGGCACCGCGGTGATCTGCCAGTCGTCGCCCACGGCGCGGATATCGACAATCTGCAACTCCGGCGCCTCGGCCATACGGTTGAGCGGCAGCTCGAACAACGGCCGAGCACTGGAACCCAGCAGCTTGGGCGCAACGAAGATGCGGTACTCGTCCACCAACCCGGCGCGGGCGAAGGCGCCGGCCAGACGCGGCCCGGCCTCTACCAGCACCTCGTTGACGCCACGGCCGGCCAGCTCCAGCAGCAACTTGCGCAAATCGACGTGACCATTGCTGCCCGGTACGGCAAGCAGTTCGTGGCCGTCGGCCAGATAGCGGTCGCGCGCGGCAGCGGCCGCACAGGTGGCCACCAGAGCCGGGCCGACTTGGAAGAAGGATTTGCTCAGCGGTACCCGCAGCCGGCCATCAACCAGCACCCGCAGCGGCGGCCGCGAGGCGGCCATGAAGGTGGCTTCGACACCCAATCCCAGCTCGTCAGGACGCACGGTCAGCCGGGCGTCGTCGGCCAGCACGGTGTCGGCGCCGCTGAGCACCACGCTGGACTGCGCACGCAAACGCTGCACCTCGGCACGCGCCGCCGGGCCGGTGATCCACTGGCTTTCGCCACTGGCCATGGCCGTGCGGCCATCGAGACTCATCGCCGATTTGACCCGCACCAACGGCAGCCCGCTCTCCATGCGCTTGATGAAACCGGCATTGAGCGCTCGCGCCTCGGCCTCCAGCACGCCGGACAGCACTTCGATACCGGCACTGGCCAGGCGTAACAAACCTCGACCCGCGACCTGCGGGTTGGGGTCCTGCATCGCCGCAACCACGCGACCGACACCGGCGGCGACCAGCGCATCGGCGCAGGGCGGCGTACGCCCGTGGTGGCTACAGGGTTCCAGAGTCACGTAGGCGGTGGCACCGCGTGCCCGTTCTCCCGCCTGACGCAGGGCGTGCACCTCGGCGTGCGGTTCGCCGGCACGAGCATGCCAGCCCTCGCCGACGATCTCGCCGTCACGCACGATGACGCAGCCGACACGCGGATTGGGATGGGTGGAGTAGAGGCCTTTACGCGCCAGCCGCAGGGCGCGCGCCATGAACAAGTGGTCGCGCTCGCTCATCGGCTTTTCGACGGCTCGCGGGCCAGGCGCTCGATCTCTTCGCGGAACTCGTTGAGGTCCTGGAAGCGTCGGTACACCGAGGCGAAACGGATGTAGGCCACCTCGTCGAGCTTGCTCAGTTCGGTCATCACCAACTCACCGAGCACCAGCGATTTCACCTCGCGTTCGCCGGTGGCACGCAGTTGCTGCTTGATGCGGGCGATGGCCTCTTCCAGGCGCTCGACGCTTACCGGGCGTTTTTCCAGCGCACGCTGCATGCCGGCGCGCAGCTTCTCTTCATCGAAAGGCTGACGGCTGCCGTCCTGCTTGATCAGGCGCGGCATCACCAGTTCGGCGGTTTCGAAGGTGGTGAAACGTTCGCCGCAGGCCACGCATTCGCGGCGGCGGCGCACCTGATCGCCCTCGGCGACCAGACGGGAATCGATGACTTTGGTGTCGTTGGCGGCGCAGAAGGGACAATGCATGGCAGGCGCTGACTGATTGGCGGCAAAGGCATCATGGTAGCGCATAGCACGCCGTTGAAAAATGTAAGGAGCCTTGAGAAGGCCTGCTTGGCAGGCACAAGACAAATTAAGCTATGGGCAAGCACCTCCAAGAGCAGTACATGCCATGAACCGATACCTGCCCCTTCTGCCACTGGCCCTGAGCAGCCTGCTTGTCGCCTGCGCCGGCGAGCCAACCACCACCGTGCCGCCCCCCATGCCGGCACCTGCACCGGCAGAACCCAACACTGCGCCGATCCAGGGCCCTGGCCTGCGTGGCGAGTTGCTTGGCGTCGCGGCAGGCGCCGATGTCGACCTGGCACTGTTGGGCGTGGATATGCGCGGCAGGCCGCGCGCGCTGCTCGGCCAGGTTCATCTGCGTGGCAACGGCGAAGCGCTGCCGTTTCATCTGCCGCTGAACATGCAGCAGGTGCCGCAGGATCTGCGCCTGGAACTGCGTGGCCGGGTCAGTCACTCCGGGCGCCTGGTGCAACGCTTGCCGGCACGCACCATCGTCGAGCTGCGCGATCAGGACCTTGGCGCCCTGCAACTGGTGCCGGCGCCATGAGGCCACCCGAAGCGCTGCAGCAGGCACTGAGCGAACTGCTCGGCGATGCCCGCCTGGTGGCCGAAACGCTGCCGGGTACCGATATCGCCCTGTGGCTGATCGACGCCAGCAATATGGATCGCGCGTTCAACCCCGAGGAAACCCGGCGCATCCTCGAAGAGCCGCCCTACTGGTGCTTCTGCTGGGCCAGCGGCCTGGTGCTCGCCCGCTGGCTGGCCGAACGCCCCGAGTGGGTACGCGGCAAACGCGTGCTGGATTTCGGCGCAGGCTCCGGCGTGGCTGCCATCGCCGCAGCCAAGGCGGGTGCCGCCGACGTGGTGGCCTGCGACCTCGACCCCGTGGCGCTGGCCGCCAGCCGCGCCAATGCCGAGCTCAACGGCGTGACGCTGAACTACTCGGAAGATTTCTTCGCCGAAGCCGACCGCTACGACCTGATTCTGGTCGCCGACGTGCTTTACGATCGCGCCAACCTGCCGCTGCTCGATCATTTTCTCAGCCGCGGCCGTCAGGCGCTGGTGGCCGATTCGCGGGTCAAGGATTTCCAACATCCGCTCTACCAGCGCCTGGCGTTGCTGGATGGCTGCACCTGGCCGGACCTGGCCGAACCGGCGGAATTCCGCGAAGTCAGCCTGTATCACGCCGCGCGCCCCTTGTAACCGCGCCACGCTGCCCGCATTAATAGGCTATTGCCCTGCTTTTTCGAGACCGACCATGAGCGACTCCCCTTACATCTTCGACATCTCCGGCGCCGCCAACTTCGAGCAACTGGTGATCGAGAACTCCTTTCACAAACCTGTGCTGGTGGACTTCTGGGCCGAATGGTGCGCGCCGTGCAAGGCGCTGATGCCAATGCTGGCGAAGATCACCGAGGAATATGCCGGTGAGTTGCTGCTGGCCAAGGTCAACTGCGATATCGAGCAGGACATCGTCATGCGTTTCGGCATTCGCAGCCTGCCCACCGTGGTGTTGTTCAAGGACGGCCAGCCGGTGGATGGCTTCGCCGGCGCCCAGCCGGAAGCGGCGATCCGCGAGATGCTCAAACCCCATGTCGCCGAACCGGCTCCTGCCGCTGCCGACCCGATGGAGACCGCCCAGGCGCTGTTCGCCGAAGGCCGTTTTGCCGACACCGAAACACTGCTCAAGCAGGTGCTGACCGAAAACAACGAAAATGCTGCCGCGCTGATCCTCTACGCGCGTTGCCTGGCCGAGCGCGGCGAGCTGGGCGAAGCCCAGGTGGCACTCGATGCGGTCAAGGGTGACGAACACAAGCAGGCGCTCGCCGGCGCCAGGGCGCAACTGACCTTTCTGCGCCAGGCCGCCGATCTGCCGGACGCTGCCACGCTGAAAAGCCGCCTGGCACAGAATGCCGAGGACGACGAAGCGCTGTATCAACTGGCCGTGCAACAACTGGCGCGCCAGCAGTACGAAGCGGCGCTGGACGGCCTGCTCAAGCTGTTCGTGCGCAATCGCAGCTACAGTGACGGCTTGCCACACAAGACCCTGCTGCAAGTGTTCGATCTGCTCGGCGGCGACCACCCGCTGGTCACCACATACCGCCGCAAGCTGTATCAGGCGATCTACTGATCCCAGCGTTGGATCGCGCTAGCCGTAGGGCGGATCGGAACGCCGGCCGCTCGTAGCGAAGCGAACAGTCCGCCGGGCCGTGCCAAGTTCTGCACCGCAACTCACGTCCAACACTCCCCTCAACGGCGTACTGCTTCCGAGCGTCCGGCGCCCCGGTACGCCCTACGACCCTCGCCTTGTGGTGCGCACCAGCGATGGCGGCGCTAGCGCCTCGTTGCGCGCTGCATGGCAGCGCGCGACACCCTACCAGCCTGAGCGACTACTCCTGCCAGTGATAGATCGGCGCATCCGCGCCGGTTTCCATGCGGATCTGCTCGCAATGACGTAGACGCACCAGCAAGCGCTTGCCTGCAGCTTCGCCACCAGCCAGCGCAGCCAGCTGCGCCATCAGCCGTGGCCCTTCGACCTGCCCCGCCTCACGCACCAGCTGCAATGCGGTCTGCCATAACGCATCACCTGCATCCGCCATGGGAGTCGGTGCCACCACATTGGCAACCGGCGTAACCGCCACGTGCTGCGCCAGTTGCGCCCAGTCCTCGGCATCCAGCTCCAGCGTCAGATCCACCGGCCAGTCGCCAATGCGCCCACGTATTCGCACCATGTTCAGCCTCCAGTCAGGAATTCACATGCTCCCACGGCAGCGCCAGGCTGGCCAGTTCGCCACGAAAGTTGTTATAACGTAACAATCAAATCGCACCTACGCTGGAGATAACCATGCGCCACCTGCTGCTCGCCCTGCCCTTCGCCCTGTTGCCCCTGGTCGCTGCCCAGGCTCATGAGCACGGCCATGATCACGACCACGAACATTCCCACGACAGCCTTGGAGCCCACGAGCATGGTGTCGCCAGCCTCAATGCCGCGCTGGACGGCAACCTGCTGGAGCTGCAATTCGAAAGCCCGGCGATGAACCTGGTCGGCTTCGAACATGCAGCCAAAAGCGATGCCGACAAGGCCAAGGTCGCGGCCGCCAAGCGCGAGCTGGAGCAACCCATCAGCCTGTTCGCCCTGACCAGCGGCGACTGCAAGGCCACCGAGGTCGAACTGCAAAGCCCCCTGTTCGCTGGTAAGGCGCACGACCACAAGCATGACCATCACGATCACAAGCACGAAGGCGAACACAGCGACATTCATGCGCACTACCGCTTCGAATGCGCCAAGGCCAACGAATTGAAACAACTGGATCTGGCCGAGCTGTTCAAACGCTTCCCCGCCACCGAGAAGATTCAGGTACAACTGATCGGCCCGAACGGCCAACAGGGCGTGGAACTGACTCCAGCCCAGCCACGTCTGTCTTTCTGATGCCGTAGGGTGGATCGGGGCGCGTAGCTGACGCTCTTTTCATCCACCCCATCAGTTTTGTGGGAGGACCAGCTGGTGACCCGTTTTAGCCGCGAAAAAGCTCGCCGCTAAAGCTCCTCCCACAAACCTGCTCCGCAGGTGTGAATGCCATCCGCGAGCTCGGCTCAGACGATCAGGCCACCATGCCCGGCTTTTCATGAACGACGATTCGAAGAAACCATGACCCAACCTCTGATCGAACTCGCCGATCTCGGCTTCGCCTGGCCTGGCCAGGCGCAGTTGCTGGATATTCCCCATTTCACCCTGGCGCGCGGCGAAACCCTGTTTCTCAAGGGCCCCAGCGGCAGCGGCAAAACCACCCTGCTCGGCCTGCTCGGTGGCGTACAAAGGGCGCAAAGCGGCCATATCCGCCTGCTTGGCCAGGACCTGGGCCAGCTCTCGGCCGGTGCCCGTGATCGCTTCCGTGTCGATCACACCGGCTACATCTTCCAGCAGTTCAACCTGCTGCCGTTTCTCTCAGTGCGCGAGAACGTCGAGCTGCCCTGCCGCTTCTCGCGCCTGCGTGCCGAACGCGCGCGCCAGCGCCACGGCAGCATCGATGCAGCCGCCGCTGCGCTGCTCGATCACCTCGGCCTGCGCGCCGAGCTGCTCGGCCGCCGTGCCGACGAATTGTCCATCGGCCAGCAACAACGCGTTGCTGCCGCGCGAGCGCTGATCGGCCAGCCGGAACTGGTGATCGCCGACGAACCCACCTCGGCGCTGGACTTCGACGCCCGCGAAGCTTTCCTGCAACTATTGTTCGCCGAATGCCGCGCCGCCGGCGCCAGCCTGCTGTTCGTCAGCCACGACCAGAGTCTGGCCCCGCTGTTCGACCGCAGCTTGTCGCTGGGCGAACTGAACCGCGCCACGCGCGCCCAGGAGGCCTGAGATGCACCTGATCCGCATCGCCCTGGCCAGCCTGGCCAACCGTCGTTTCACCGCCCTGCTCACGGTGTTCGCCATCGCCCTGTCGGTGTGCCTGCTGCTGGCCGTCGAGCGCGTGCGCACCGAGGCGCGCGCCAGCTTCGCCAACACCATCAGCGGCACCGACCTGATCGTCGGCGCCCGCTCCGGCAGCGTGAACCTGCTGCTCTACTCGGTGTTCCGCATCGGCAACGCCACCAACAACATCCGCTGGGACAGTTTCGAGCACTTCGCCAACCACCGTCAGGTGAAGTGGGCCATCCCCATTTCCCTCGGTGACTCGCACCGCGGCTATCGAGTCATGGGCACCAGCACCGCCTATTTCGAGCACTACCGCTACGCCCGCAGCCAGGCGCTGAAGTTGGCCCAGGGCCGCGAGTTTGCCGACGACCCGTTCGAGGTAGTACTCGGCGCGGAAGTGGCCCAGGCGCTGGGCTACGGCCTCGGCGAGAACATCGTTCTGGCCCACGGCGTCGCCACCATCAGCCTGGTCAAGCATGACGACAAGCCGTTCACCGTGGTCGGCATCCTCGAACGCACCGGCACGCCAGTGGACCGCACGCTGCACATCTCCCTGGCGGGCATAGAGGCGCTGCACATCGACTGGCAAAACGGCATGCCGGCACGCGGCGCGGCGCAGATCAGCGCGGATCAGGTGCGAGAGTGGGCAAGCGCCTGTTCACAAGCGTCGCGAGCGCAGACGAGACAAGGCGAAAGCGGGCGAGAAAGCGCAGTTGAGTCGAATCTCAATGAGCATTCCGAGCCCGCTTTCAACGCAGCAGCGTCAAGCGCAGTAGCTTGTGGACAGGCGCTGCAGCCCAAGCAGATCACCGCCTTCATGTTGGGCCTCAACAGCAAGATCGCCACCTTCAGCCTGCAACGCGAGATCAACGAGTTTCGTGGCGAGCCGCTGCTGGCGATCCTGCCGGGGGTTGCCCTGCAGGAGCTGTGGAGCCTGATGGGCACGGCCGAGCAGGCGCTGTTCGTGGTCTCGCTGTTCGTCGTGCTGACCGGCCTGATCGGCATGCTCACGGCGATTCTCACCAGCCTCAACGAGCGCCGCCGGGAGATGGCCATCCTGCGCTCGGTAGGCGCCCGTCCCTGGCATATCGCCAGCCTGCTGGTGCTGGAAGCCTTCACCCTGGCACTGGCCGGAGTAGCCTTCGGCGTCGCGCTGCTCTATCTGGGCATCGCCGCCAGCCAGGGCTTCGTGCAGGCCAACTACGGCCTGTATCTGGCGCTCAATGCCCCATCCGGCTACGAGTGGAAACTGCTTGGCGGCATTCTCGCCGCCGCCGTGGCGATGGGCAGCGTACCGGCCTGGCGGGCCTATCGGCAGTCACTCGCCGATGGCCTGTCGATACGCCTGTAAGGTGCGATGCGCCTGTACACTGTGCAGGCGAATCACTGCACAGAGGTAATCCATGTTCCGCCCCCTGCTCGCCAGCCTGTTGCTGACGCTGGCCCTGCCGCTGGCCGCCGCCGATGTGCGCGAAATCACCTGGTCGGAGCTGATCCCGCCGGATGCTCCGCCGCAGGTTATCAACCCCGCGCCGATCCACGACCTGTCGCAATTGGCCGACGCCCTTGCCGAATCCGGCCCGGCCGCCATGCAGCAATCGCCGGCCGCCCCGGTGGTCAAGGAGCTCAATGGCCAGCAGGTGAAACTGCCCGGCTATATCGTGCCGCTGGATGTGACAGACGAAGGCCGGGTGGTGGAGTTTTTGCTGGTGCCCTACTTCGGCGCCTGCATCCACGTGCCGCCACCGCCGTCGAACCAGATCGTGCATGTCACCAGCGAACTCGGCGTGCTGCTCGATGCGCTGTACCAGCCCTTCTGGGTGGAAGGCCCGCTGAAAACCGAGCATGTCAGCAGCGAGCTGGCCGAGGTCGGTTACCAGATGGCAGCGGACAAGATCTACGCCTACGAATTGCCCGACAGCTGAGCCTGTAGGAGCCCCGCCTCGGGGCGAAGCGGTCGCGGTCATCCAGAAACATCTGCGGTGTTAGCACCATTCGCCGCGAGGCGCGTCTCCTACACAAGCGCCTACCGATACGCCCCCAAGAAAAAGCCAGACATCGCGTCTGGCTTTTTCATATCCGGCATCGCCATCGTCAGTTACGGCTGGCGACCCGGTTCTCCCGCTCGAAACGCAGCTCGCTTTCCGCCCACTGCCGCCAGGAGCGCACCTTGCCGCGCTCGGCGCCACCACGCTCGGCACGCGCCAGCGCATCCAGGCCAGCCTGCCAGCGCGACTGTTCCAGTTCCAACTGGGCGACGTACAGCCAGTGTTTGCCATTGCCGCTGCGTTCGGCCAACGGACGCAGCACGCGCACCGCAGCCGCACGATCACGCGCCTGCCACCAGAACAGGCCCAGGCGCTCCTGACGTGCGGCGGTGTTGGCCAGCAGGCCACTGTCGAGCATGCCGGCGAGCAGCTTGGCGCCCTGCCAGGGCTGATCGGCAGCACCGGCCAGGAGCACCAGGTTGTCCAGCTCCGCTTCGCTGAAACGCAGGCCCTTGCTGTGCGCCGCACGCAGGGTCGCCAACGCCTTGTCGTTGCTGCCGGCCATCTGCTGCAGGGCGGCCAGCTGACGCCAGCCCTTGGCATCGTTCGGCTGGCGCGCCAGCAACTGGCGCTGCCAACGCTCGGCCTGGGCATAACGTTTCAGATCGGCGTTGGCCCCCACCAGAAACTGCAGCCAGATGTCGGCGGCGTTGGGATTGGCCTGCACGTATCGCTCGGCCAAAGGCAACGCCTTGGCCGGCTGGTTCATGCCCTGATAGGCCTGCACCAGCATTTGCAGCACCTCCTCGGAGGCAGTGCCCTGATTCGGCGCCAGCAACTCGACGACCTTGGCGTAGCGGCGCTCGCCAAGGTTGAGCTTGGCCAGATTGAGGCGTTCGCCGGCGAGCATCTGTTCGTCGAGCTTGCCGCTGCGTACGGCCTTGTCCAGCCAGTCGATGGCCTGGCCGTTGTTGCCGGCCGACCAGGCCACGTAGGCCTTGCTGCGCCAGACCAGTGCCTCTTCGAGGCTGCCGCTCTTGGCCTGGACGTCATCCAGCGCACGTCGTGCGGCGGCATAGTTGCCCTTCTGCTGCGCAACCTGCGCCGTGTTCAGGGCCTTGAACACGGCCGGGTCGACAGTCTGCTGGGCCATGCCAGGCACGGCCGCAGCACTGAGCATCACGAGCAACAACCAACGGTACATGGTCAGCTCCTTTCCAGACGGAAGTAGAGGGTCTTCACCGCTTCGCGGTCCACCGCCAGGCCACCTTCGGTACGTGGCGCGAAGCGCCAGCGTGCCGCGGCGCGGCGTGCTTCGCGCTCGAAGACGTTACGCGGGTTGGCTTCCAGCACGCGGATGTTCTCCACATTGCCGGAGCGATTGATGGTGAAAGCCAGTTTGACGAAACCTTCGATGCCACGCTGCAGCGCATAACGCGGGTATTCCGGGCGCACGTCGTTGAGCGGCATGACTTCGCTCTCCATCCCGCCCATCTGCCCACCGGACTCGGCGGCCTGGCTCGGCGGTGTCGGCGCTGGAACCCCCGGTGCAAGACCGGACAAGCTCGGTGCCGGCGCGCTGTTGACGGCGATACCACTGGCCAGGCTTGGCAGTTGGATGTCCAGCGCCGGCAGGTTGGCGCTGGGCGTGGCGGTTTGCGGTGTCGGCGGCGTGGGTGGCTGCGGCGTTTGCGGCTGAGGTGGCTGCGGTGCCTGCTGACGGGTGCGGCTGGCGGTTTCGCTGGCGTTACCGTCCATGCGCACGAAGTTGGCCACGCTGACCGGGTCCTGGCTCACCTTGGCACTCGGCGGCGCGACCATGTACAGCATCAGGGCGAACAACCCCAGGGCCATCAGGCAGGCGCCGAGAAAAGACAGCGGCAGGCGCATCAGTTGACTCCGCTACCGGCGGCCAGGGCAACATCCTGCACGCCGGCCAGACGTGCCTGATCCATCACCTGAACCACCAGGCCGGTACGCGCATCCTGGTCGGCCTGCACCACCACCGCGCCCTCCGGCTGGTCGACGCGCATGCGCTCGACATGCGCCCGTACGCTGCGGATGTCCACCGGCTGCTTATCCATCCAGATCTGCCCGTCAGCGGTGACGGCGATGAGGATATTGCCCTTGTCCTGCGGGCTGGCGGTTTCCGCCTGCGGACGCTGCACCTCGACGCCGGACTCACGAATGAAGGAGCTGGTGACGATGAAGAAGATCAGCATGATGAAGACCACGTCGAGCATCGGCGTAAGGTCGATACCGGTGTCTTCGTCCTGCTGGTGGTGACGACGCATTCTCATGTTGGGCGATCTCAGTCGTGACGCAGCTGGTCGGCCAGCCGCTCGATGGCCTGGCTGGCTTCGCGTTCGAGGCGCGCCAGGCTGAACAATCCGGGGATGGCCAGGACCATGCCGGCCATGGTCGGCAGGGTCGCCTGCCACACGCCTGCGGCCATGCCGCGTGGGTTACCGGTGCCGTTGAGGGCGAGCACATCGAACACGGCGATCATGCCGAGCACGGTGCCAAGCAGGCCCAGTAGCGGATACAGCGCCACCAGGGTCTTGCCCAGGCGCAGCGGCGCCGCCAGTTGCTGGCGCGCCTGCGCCAGCCAGGCCAGGCGCACGGCGCGCTGCCAGTTGCCGTTGTCGTCGGCCAGCACCTGTTGCCAGGTCTCTCGACGTTCCTGCACCCAGCGCGGAAAGATCCGCCGCATGTACCAGAAGCGCTCGAACACCAAGGTCCAGAACACCACGCAGAGCACCGCCAGCGCCCACATCACCACGCCGCCGGCGCTCATGAAGTCGAGCAGTGCATGGGCACTGTCGACCGCACGCAGCCAGAAGGCGAACAGATCAGTCACGGCGTGGCGCTCCCGACAGGTGCAGGGCGATCAGGCCAGCGCTCTGCTGTTCCAGAATCTGGATCAGGCCCTTGCTGCGACTGGCCAGCAGGCTGTGCAGGAACAGCAGCGGGATGGCCACCACCAGGCCGAGCACGGTGGTCACCAGCGCCTGGGAGATACCATCGGCCATCAGCCGCGAGTCGCCGCCACCGCTCTGGGTGATGGCCTGGAAGGTCACGATCATGCCGGTCACAGTGCCCAGCAGGCCGAGCAGCGGTGCCACGGCGGCCAGCAGCTTGAGCAGGCCCTGGCCTTTTTCCAACGGCGGGGTTTCCTGCAGGATCGCTTCGTCGAGCTTCAGCTCCAGGGTCTCCAGGTCTGCCAGTTGCGGCTTGGCGCCCAGTACGCCGATCACACGGCCCAGCGGGTTGTCATCACGCGGCACGCTGAGGTTGTGCATCTGCGCCTTGACCAGACGGCCGACGCGGCTCAGGTAAATCATCCGCCACAGCGCCAGGAGCAGACCAAAGGTTCCCAGCACGGCGATCACCCAACCGACCAGACCACCCTGCTGCAGACGGTCCCACAGGGTCGGCTGCTGCTGCAGCTGCGCCAGCAGGCTGCCACGGCTCGGATCGATGGGCAGCGTGGCGAGCGCATCGGTGCTGCTCAGGTAGTCCTTGACCTGGCCCAGGCCGGACGGCTGACGCGGCGGCGCCAGCAGTTGCCCGGCATCGGCGTCGTAACGCAGGAAGGCATCCTCGCCATACACGGCGAAGGCACCGACTCGTAGCACCTGCTGCTCCTGGCGCGAACCATCGGCATTCACAACCGGCAGTTGCAGGCGTTCGATACGGCCGCTGGCAGCCAGGTCTTCGAGCAGCAGCATCCAGTAGCCGTCAAGGTCTTCGGCGGAGGGCAGCGAGCGGCTCTCAGCCAGTGCCTTGAGGCGCTTCAGACGCTCCGGGTACTGGGCGTTGAGCAGGCTGTCCTGCCATTGCCCGGCAACGTCACCGGCGCTCTGGCGCACCACGCCAAACAGCTCGCCAAGGTGACCGACACGCTGCGCCAGCAGTTTTTCCTGCTCGGCCAGCTCGGCCTCCTGACGGTCGAATTCGGCCTTGAGGCGCTCGCTTTCGGCTTTCTGGGTATTCAGCGCGGAACGCGCGGCAGCCAGCAACTGAGCCTGCTCGCTACGCTTGGCGAGAAATGCCTGTTCGCGCTCCTGCATGGCGCTGACTTCGGCAGCGCGCTCGCTGCGGATGCGCTGCAGCAGTTGATCGGGGTTGAGGGTTTCGGCCACGGCGGCCAGTGCCGGCAACAGGCTGAGCGCCAGTACGGCTACAACACGACGACTCATTGTGCGGCCTCCTCGGCCAGGGTCTTGATCGGCAGGGACAGCACGGCAGGCGCCTGTTGCTGACGGGCGATGGCGATGGCCTGGGTCAACGGACGACGTGCGCTGCCGTCGAGCACTTCCCAGGCCTTGGTCTGCGGGTTCCACCAGCCGCTCTCGTGGGCATCGAGGGTCTGGTAATAGAGCATGCTGCGGCCCAGGCGCAGGAATTCGACGCTGCGCGAGCCAGCGTCGCCCTGGTTCAGTTCACCCCGCCAAGCTTCCAGAGTACGGCCATAGTCGCTCTCGATCTGATAGGCCTCGAGGATGCGGCGATATTTGTCGGCCAGGCTGACATCGGCGCGCGGCAGCAGATCCTGCAGCTGAGCCAGACGGTCTTCACGCTCCTCGGGCAGGAAGGGTAGATCGGCGGCGATGAACTCACCCAGCACTTCGACCATCTTGACCATCTGCGGACTTACCGCTTCCTGGGTACGTTCGATGCCATCGAGCTGCTTCTGATAACTGGCCAGCTCCTGACGCTGGGCTTCGACCAGGTCACGAAGCTGACTGTTATAACCTTTCAAAGCCTCAGCCTGCTGCAGGGCATTGCGGTACTCGGTGAGCATCTCGCGGCTGGCGTCATCCAGTTGCTCGATACGACCCTGCGAGGCTTTTGCCTCGGCAG
This sequence comes from Ectopseudomonas oleovorans, assembly GCF_003052605.1. GTDB lineage: Bacteria > Pseudomonadota > Gammaproteobacteria > Pseudomonadales > Pseudomonadaceae > Aquipseudomonas > Aquipseudomonas oleovorans_A. The sequence goes on from NZ_QASO01000066.1 coordinate 37,946, forward strand.
CCAGGCGCTGGCTTTCATCCAGCGCGGCATCCAGCGGCGCAGCAGCCAACGAGCCGCTGGCCAACATCAGGGCCACAGCCAGGGAACGGAGGGGGAAGCGATTCATGCGCAGAGGATCCTCGACAGACGGGCTTGCTTCAAAAAGAGAAACATTATCATCTAGAGATGCATTTGAGGCAATGGACAAAACACCGCAGCAGAGCCCATCGATCTATTGAGCCAGGTCAAAAAGTGAATTGTTGCTTGGCTTAGCATTGATTTCAGCCAAGACACACAACCGACTCGAACTGGAGCTCGCTATGTACAAGTCACTGTTCACTGCCTCACTGCTGGCCCTGGCCATCGCTTCCCCCATCGCCCAGGCTCACCAGGCTGGCGATATCATCGTCCGTGCCGGCGCGATCACCGTCGATCCGCACGAAGACAGCTCAAACGTCAAGATCGGCGGCGTGAAGGCTGCAGGTACCGCAGCGACGCTCGACAGCGATACCCAGCTGGGTCTGAACTTCGCCTACATGCTTACCGACCAGCTCGGTGTCGAACTGCTGGCTGCCACTCCTTTCAGCCATGACATCGGCACCAAAGGCCTCGGCGGTCTGAAACTGGGTTCGGTCAAGCACCTGCCGCCGACCCTGAGCCTGGTTTACTACCCGCTCGACAGCAAATCGGCCTTTCAGCCTTATGTCGGTGCGGGCATCAACTACACCTGGTTCTTCGACGACAAGCTCAGCAACGAAGCCGAAGGGGCAGGCTTCCGTGGCCTGGACCTGAAAGATTCCTGGGGCTTGGCCGCACAGATCGGCGCAGACTACATGCTGACCGACAACCTGATGATCAACGCTCAGGTGCGTTACATCGATATCGAGACCACCGGCACCACCTATCTGAACGGTGACAAGGTCAAGGTCGATGTGGATGTCGACCCCTTCGTCTACATGGTCGGCCTGGGCTATAAGTTCTGACAGCCCTCGCAGAACGAAAAAGCCGGCGAAAGCCCAATGCCGATCAGATAAGCTTGCCAAAGCGGTCTTTCGTAGGAGCCCCGCCCCGGGGCGAAGCTTTTCAATCGCGTATCGCCCTGGTTCGCGGCGGGGCGCCGCTCCTACCCATTGGCAGCGTCGACGCTTAACTGACAGGCATTAGGCGAATGCCGGCTTTTTCATGGGCTCGATTCACAGCCCGAGCAGCTGACGCAACCCTTCACGCAGCGACGTCTGCTGCGGCATGCGGTAATGAGCTTGCAACCGCGCATTGTCGGCACGTGAATGACGGATATCGCCAGCTCGCGCCGGTAAGTGCGTCACCTGCGGCAGGCCGCCGCAAAGCGCACCGATTTCCGCCAGCAACTGGTTGAGGCTGACCGCCTGGTTCCAGCCAACATTCACCGCAGGCTCGACGAACTCACCCAGCAAGCCCTGCATCAACAGCACGACCAGATCACCGACATAAAAGAAATCGCGAGTCTGCTCACCATCACCGAAGACGCTGATCGGCAGCCCCTGCTGCGCGCGCTGGGTGAAGATGCTGATCACCCCGGAGTACGGCGATGATGGATCCTGGCGCGGCCCGAAGATATTGAAGAAACGAAACACCGCCGGCTCCAGAGCATGCTGGCGGCGGTAGAAATCCAGGTAGTGCTCGCCGGCCAGCTTGTCGGCCGCATAGGGCGTCAGCGGCGCCTTGGCGGTCGCTTCGTCGATGGCCACGCCCTCGCCGTTATTGCCATAGATGGCCGCGCTGGAGGCATAGACCACGCGTCGCACGCCATGCTGGCGCATGGCCTCGCAGACATTCAGGGTGCCGATGAAATTGCTCTGGTGCGTGGACACCGGATCATCCACCGAAGCCTGCACCGACGCTACCGCTGCCAGATGCGCCACACCTGCGCAACCAGCGACCGCCTGCGCGACCACCTCGGCATCGGCGACGTCGCCCTCTATGAAGCGCAAACGCGGGTTGTCCAGCGGCAGGTTGCTGCGCTTGCCCATGGACAGATTGTCCAGCACGCGCACTCCGTGCCCAGCGGCCAGCAAGGCGTCGACCAGGTTTGAACCGATAAAGCCCGCACCACCCGTTACGAGAAATTCAGCCATGGCGATAGTAACGATCCAGTAAGCTCGGCAGAGCAGAGCGCCAAGCGCGCGGCTTGATGCCGAAGGTGTGAAGAATCTTCTTGCAGGCCAGCACGGCGTGCTGCGGTTCATCGACTGCATCCGGACGAGCGGCGTGCGCTTGCGGCGCGATATCCTCGACCAGATTGCTGCGATAGTGACGCGCCTCACTCAGTACCGCCTGCCCCAGGCTCAGCGACGTACTCGCTTCATGGCCTCCGTAATGATAGGTGCCCCACAGGGGCGACTCGCAATCGAGCTGCTTGAGCACGGCCAGAATCACCCGCGCCGCATCGTCCACCGGGGTGGGATTACCGCGCCGGTCATCGGCGAGATACAGCACCTCGTCACGCTCGGCGCGCGCCAGAAAACGCCCCAGGCGTCCTTCACGGCTGTCATCGAGCAACCAGCCGAAGCGCAGCAGCACATGCCGCGGACAGATCGCTCGCACGCTCTGCTCCAGACGCCATAACGCCTGGCCACGCAGCCCGAGGGGGATCGGCTCTTCCTTTTCACTGTAAGCAGTAACCCGCGAACCATCGAAGACCCGATAGCTGGACGGCTGCAGTAACACGATGGAATGGTGCTGGCACAGCTCTGCCAGACGCTCCACCGCGCGCTCCTGCGTATGCAGGCGCGACTCGACCACCGACTCGGCCTGGAACCAGTCGAAGTAGTAGGCCAGGTTGATCAGTGCATCCGGGCGGGTCTCGTCGAGCAGCTCGGTCAGACTGGCGGCGTCCCAACCGTCTTCCGGCGGGCGTGGCGCGAGGAAGCCGATATCTTCCTCGGCGCCAAGACGGATCAGCGCTTGCCCCAGGGCGCTACCGCCGCCCAGCAGCATCAGGCGCATTCGCATGGTGGCTCGGGTGACTCCAGAATTGTTCTGCCAGCCGGTGTGGCGGCGATGATGGCCGATATTCTGCTGGTTTTACCCGGTGTCGTCACCCTGCAATCACGCGCTGCAGTGGATCGGTAGCAGGTTCGCCGGCCTGATCGAAGGCTTGCTGCGCCCGGGCGATCTCGGCGACATTGCGCTCCACCCAGTGGTCGATGGCGCGAATCGGCTCGCTGAGCGAATGCCCCAGCGGCGTCAACGAGTACTCCACGCGCGGTGGCACCTCGGCGTAGGCCTGGCGTGCGACTAGACCAAAGCGCTCCAGGCGGCGAATCGTCTGAATCAGCATCTTCTCCGAGATGCCCTCGACACGCCGACGCAACTCGGCGGTACGCAAGGTGCCGCCATGCGCCAGCGCGTGGATCAGCAGCAGCGACCACTTGTCAGCGATCACTGCGAGCACATGGCGCGCTGGGCAAACGCCACTGAATACATTGCCGAGGCGGACGTCATCGGGCATCGCAGTGACTCCAATACTTACCAGTAGGTGGGTACTTGCTCAAAAGAAAGCAAAGAGTAAGCTCTTTCGCGCCCACCCTCCACCCATGAACACAAGGAATCTCGCATGAAGCTTTACTACAAAGCCGGCGCCTGCTCACTCTCGCCACACATCGCCCTGCGCGAAGCCGGTATCGAATTCGAGATGGAAGCGGTTGACCTTCAAACCAAGCGCACCGAGTCGGGCGCCGATTTCACCCAGATCAACGCCAAGGGTTATATCCCCGCCCTGGTACTGGACAACGGCAAGGTACTGACCGAAGGAGCGGCTATCGCGCAGTACATCGCCGACCTCAAGCCTGAAAGCGGCCTGGCGCCAGCCAATGGCAGCGAAGCGCGCTACCAGTTGCAGAGCTGGCTGAGCTTCATCTCCACAGAACTGCACAAACCGATGGGCAGCCTGTTCAATCCGACCCAGAGCGAAGACTGGAAAGCCGCAGCAAAGACGCTGCTGAGCAAGCGTCTGAACTGGCTCGTGATGGAGATGGGGGAGCGCGAATACCTGCTGGGTGAGCATTTCACCGTAGCCGATGGCTATCTGTTCACCGTACTGGGTTGGGCCGCTCCGGTCGGATTCTCACTCGAGCCGTGGCCAAGCTTGCAGGCTTACCGTGCGCGCATCGCTGCACGCCCGAAAGTGGTCGAGGCGCTCAAGGCAGAAGGCCTGATCTGAGGCCTTAAAGAAAAACCCCGAGGTTAGCCTCGGGGTTTTCGTATCAGCTCGGTATCACACGTCAGAACGGGATATCGTCATCAAAGCTGTCGTAGTCAGGCGCTGGCTGGGCCTGCTGCGGAGCAGGACGCTCCTGGCGCGGGGCCTGCTGCGGCTCGCGCTGCGGGGCCGGACGCGATTGACGCGGAGCGCCGCCTTCATCACCGCTCGGACGACCGCCCAGCAGCTGCATGGTGCCCTGCATGTCGACGATGATCTCGGTGGTGTAGCGCTTGATGCCGTCCTTTTCCCACTCGCGGGTCTGCAGCTTGCCTTCGATGTACACCTGCGAACCCTTGCGCAGGTACTCGCCGGCGATCTCGGCGACCTTGCCGAACAGGGCGACGCGGTGCCATTCGGTCTTCTCGACCTTCTGCCCGGTCTGCTTGTCGGTCCACTGCTCGCTGGTGGCCAGGCTCAGGTTGGTGACCGCGTTGCCGCTGGGCAGGTAGCGTGTTTCCGGGTCCTGGCCGCAGGTACCGACCAGAATGACTTTGTTAACCCCACGGGCCATAACGTTCTCCTAGACTCGGCACGCCGCTGGTGCCGATATGATCAGGCTTTCCAGCGTCGCGCGATCCACTTGTTGGGTATCGACTTTGATATAGATGGCCGCTTCGTCGACCACCACCACGGCGTCCGCCACTCCCGGCGTTGCCTTGAGGCGTTCGACCAGTCCGACATCGGCCAGTGCCGCGGCATCGAGCGGCAGGCGCAAACTGGTCACGTACGGCGGTTCGCGCATAGTAACAGCAATAGCCAGCCAAATTGCACAGAGCGCGGCGCAGCCGATGAACACACCGCCCAGGCCAACGTGCTGGTAAAGCCAGCCGCCGAGAATGCCGCCCAGGGCTGCGCCGAGGAACTGGCTGGTGGAATAGACGCCCATCGCAGTGCCCTTGCCGCCTGCCGGCGCCACCTTGCTGACCAGCGACGGCAGCGAGGCTTCGAGCAGATTGAAGGCGGTGAAGAACACCACGATACCCACTACCAGCGCCCGCAGGCTGCTGCCGAAGAAGGCGAAGAAGAGCTCGCAGGCCAGCAACACGCTGACGGCACCGAGCAGCACGCGCTTCATCTGGCGTTTTTTCTCGCCATAGATGATGAACGGCACCATGCCGAAGAAACCGATCAACAGCGCGGTGAGATACACCCACCAGTGCTCTTCCTTGACCAACCCGCCCTGCTCCACCAGCGCCAGCGGCAAGGCGACGAAACTGGCCATGAGCACCGCATGCAGGGCCAGGATGGCGAAGTCCAGACGCAGCAGGTCGCCATGTTTGAGGGTCGGCCACAGCGCCTGTGCCGCCACGCCGGATTCGCGATGCTGCAGCGGGCCGGCGTCTTTCGGCACGATGCCGGCGACGATCAGGATGCCAAGCAACGCCATCGCCGCCGTCGCCCAGAACAGCCCGGACAGGCCAAACGCACGAGTCAGCAGCGGGCCGACCACCATGGCTACGGCGAACGACAGACCGATGCTCATGCCAATCATGGCCATGGCCTTGGTGCGATGCTGTTCGCGAGTCAGATCCGACAACAACGCCATCACCGCCGCAGAGATCGCTCCAGCCCCCTGCAGCACACGCCCGGCGATCACGCCCCAGATCGAATCGGCATTGGCCGCCAGCACGCTGCCTGCAGCAAAAATCAGCAAGCCAGCGTAGATCACCGGGCGTCGGCCGATACGGTCACTGAGCATGCCGAAGGGTATTTGCAGCACAGCCTGGGTCAAACCATAGGCACCGATGGCCAGGCCGATCAGCGCCGGTGTGCTGCCCGCCAGATCCATGCCGTAGGTCGCCAACACCGGCAGCACCATGAACATACCCAGCATACGAAACGCGAACACCATAGCCAGGCCGCCGGCCGCGCGGGTCTCGCTACTACTCATGCGCTCGCTGTGCGGATCGTGCATCGAATGACCCCTGAGGAAATCGGTCGGCGATTCTAGCAGCCGCCGCCGTTTCGGCACAGGCGCACACTTTGCCGCAGGGCAGCAGCAAGCCCTATACTCGACCGTTTTCCGCCCGCCCAGCGAGGCCGTTGTAGGGAGCCTGTAAAAGCGTTAGCGAGGCAGCTAGCGCAAGGCGAAAGTAGGCGAAGAATGCACTGGGCCCGCATGCGGGTTTACGAGCTGTAAATGAGCATTCTGAGCCGGCTTTCAACGCAGCGCTTGCAACGCAGATAGCTTTTTTGAGGTTCCCTAAGTGGACAAGATTCTGATTCGTGGGGCTCGCACCCACAACCTGAAGAACATCGACCTGACCCTGCCGCGTGACAAGCTGATCGTGATCACCGGTCTGTCCGGTTCCGGCAAATCTTCCCTGGCCTTCGACACGCTGTACGCCGAAGGCCAGCGCCGTTACGTCGAGTCGCTGTCGGCTTACGCCCGGCAGTTCCTGTCGATGATGGAAAAGCCCGATGTCGACACCATCGAAGGCTTGTCACCGGCAATTTCCATCGAACAGAAATCCACCTCGCACAACCCGCGCTCGACCGTCGGCACCATCACCGAAATCTACGATTACCTGCGCCTGCTGTATGCCCGCGCCGGTATTCCGCGCTGCCCGGACCATGACGTGCCGCTCGAGGCGCAAACCGTCAGCCAGATGGTCGACCAGGTGTTGGCGCTGCCGGAAGGCCGCAAGCTGATGCTGCTGGCGCCGGTGGTCCGCGAGCGTAAGGGCGAACATCTGTCGGTGTTCGAGGAACTGCGCGCCCAGGGCTTCGTCCGCGCACGGGTCAACGGCAAGCTGCATGAGCTGGACGAGCTGCCCAAGCTGGACAAGCAGAAGAAGCACTCCATCGACGTGGTGGTGGACCGCTTCAAGGTCCGTGAGGATCTGCAGCAGCGTCTGGCCGAGTCTTTCGAGACCGCCCTCGGCCTGGCCGACGGCATCGCCCTGATTGCTCCCATGGATGATGAGCCGGGCGAAGAGATCATCTTCTCCGCGCGCTTCGCCTGCCCGCACTGCGGCCACTCGATCAGCGAGCTGGAACCCAAGCTGTTCTCCTTCAACAACCCGGCCGGCGCCTGCCCGACCTGCGACGGCCTGGGCGTGAAGCAGTTCTTCGACGCCAAGCGCCTGGTCAATGGCGAGCTGACCCTGGCCGAAGGCGCCATACGCGGCTGGGACCGGCGCAACGTCTACTACTTCCAGATGCTCGGCTCGCTGGCCGCACACTATGGTTTCAGCCTCGAAGAGCCCTTCGACGACCTGGCCGCCGAACACCAGAAAGTCATTCTGTTCGGCAGCGCTACGCAGAGCGTCGACTTCAAGTACCTCAACGACCGCGGCGACATCGTCAAACGTTCGCACCCCTTCGAGGGCATCATTCCCAACCTCGAACGCCGCTACCGCGAGACCGAGTCGACCAGCGTGCGCGAGGAGCTGGCCAAGTTCCTCAGCACCCAGCCCTGCCCCGATTGCCGTGGCACGCGCCTGCGCCGCGAAGCGCGACATGTCTGGGTCGGCGAGAAGACCCTGCCGGCGGTGACCGGCCTGCCGGTCGGCGATGCCTGCGATTACGTCGCCAACCTGCACCTGACCGGGCGGCGCGGCGAGATCGCCGAGAAGATCCTCAAGGAAATCCGCGAACGTCTGCAGTTCCTGGTCAACGTCGGCCTCGATTATCTGACCCTGGATCGCAGCGCCGACACCCTGTCCGGCGGCGAAGCGCAGCGCATCCGCCTGGCCAGCCAGATCGGCGCCGGCCTGGTGGGCGTGATGTACATCCTCGATGAGCCCTCCATCGGCCTGCACCAGCGCGACAACGAGCGCCTGCTGGGCACCCTTAACCACCTGCGCAACCTGGGCAATACGGTGATCGTGGTCGAGCACGACGAGGACGCCATCCGCATGGCCGATTACGTGGTCGATATCGGTCCGGGCGCCGGTGTGCATGGCGGCCGCATCGTCGCCGAAGGCACGCCGGACGAGGTGATGAATCACCCCGACTCGCTGACCGGCAAATACCTGTCAGGCCGCGAGAAGATCCGCTATCCGGCGCAGCGCACACCGCGCGACAAGAAGAAACTGCTCAAGCTCAAGGGCGCACGCGGCAACAACCTGCGCAATGTCGACCTGGAAATTCCAGTGGGCTTGCTCACCTGCGTCACCGGCGTGTCTGGTTCGGGTAAATCGACACTGATCAACAACACCCTGTTCCCACTGACCGCCACCGCGCTGAACGGTGCCACCACCCTGGAAGCGGCGCCGCACGATTCCTTCGACGGCCTGCAACACCTGGACAAGGTGGTCGACATCGACCAGAGCCCGATCGGTCGCACCCCGCGCTCCAACCCGGCCACCTACACCGGCCTGTTCACGCCGATCCGCGAGCTGTTCGCCGGCGTGCCGGAATCGCGCTCGCGCGGTTATGGCCCGGGCCGTTTCAGCTTCAACGTCAAGGGCGGGCGCTGCGAGGCGTGCCAGGGCGACGGCGTGATCAAGGTGGAGATGCACTTTTTGCCGGACATCTACGTGCCCTGCGACGTGTGCAAGGGCAAGCGCTACAACCGCGAAACCCTGGAAGTGAAGTACAAGGGCAAGAGCATCACCGAGGTGCTGGACATGACCATCGAGGAAGCCCGCGCCTTCTTCGACGCCGTGCCGGCCATCGCCCGCAAGCTGCAGACGCTGATGGACGTCGGCCTGTCCTATATCAAGCTGGGGCAGAGCGCGACCACCCTGTCCGGCGGCGAGGCGCAGCGGGTCAAGCTGAGTCGCGAGCTGAGCAAGCGCGACACCGGCAAGACCCTGTACATCCTCGACGAGCCGACCACCGGCCTGCACTTTGCCGATATCCAGCAACTGCTCGACGTGCTGCACCGTCTGCGCGACCACGGCAACACCGTGGTGGTGATCGAGCACAACCTGGACGTGATCAAGACCGCCGACTGGCTGGTCGATCTCGGCCCCGAGGGCGGCTCCAAGGGTGGGATGATCATCGCCACCGGCACACCGGAAGAGGTGGCCGCCAACCCGGCCTCGCATACCGGGCACTTCCTCAAGCCGCTGCTGGAACGCGACCGCGCCTGAAACGAAAGAGCCCCGCACATGCGGGTAATGCTGTTCACTTAAGGTTGCACACGTTTGGCTCCCCTCTCCCATTTATGGGAGAGGGGCTGGGGGAGAGGGCAGAAAACACCGCAAAACTGCCAGTTTCCCCCTCTCCCTAACCCTCTCCCCAGAGGGGCGAGGGGACTGATCGAGCTCAACCGTTTCTTAAGTGAACAGCATTACCGCACATGCGGGGCTCTTTTTGGGCAAGTCAGCTTACATCTGGCTTTGCAGGTACTTCTCCAGCCCCAGCTTGTCGATTAGCTGCAACTGAATCTCCAGCCAATAGGCGTGGTCTTCCTCGGTATCCTTGAGCTGTGCCAGGAGGATGTCGCGAGTCTGGTAATCCTGATGCTTCTCGCACAGTTCGATACCCTTGCTCAGGGCCGCGCGCACTTCGTACTCCAGCGCCAGATCCAGCTTCAGCGCCTCAGGCACGGTCTGCCCGAAGGAGAAGGCGTTGGGCACCATATCCGGCACACCCTCGAGGAAGATGATGCGCTTGAGCAGCGCGTCGGCGTGCTGGGTTTCCTCTTCCATCTCGTGGTTGATGCGCTCGTAGAGCTTGCTGAAACCCCAGTCCTCATACAGCCGCGAATGGATGAAATACTGGTCACGAGCGGCCAGCTCACCTTTGAGCAGATGCTTGAGATAGTCGACGACTTCGGTATGGCCTTTCATGCCGGGCATTCCTTGTAGCATTCATGAACAAGTGGCAATGCTCCGCCTGACGCGGGGTTCGGTCAAGCAAAAGCACAACGCCTCCGCGAGGGAGGCGTTGCGTTACCGCTCAGTGAAGCGTCAGGCCAGATCGAAACGATCCAGGTTCATCACCTTGGTCCAGGCCGCGACGAAGTCCTTGATGAACTTCTGCTGGCCGCCGTCCTGGGCATACACCTCGGCATAGGCGCGCAGCACCGAGTTGGAACCGAACACCAGGTCGGCACGGCTGGCCGTGTACTTCTTCGCCCCGGTCTTGCGCTCCAGCACATCGAAGCCCTCGCCACTGGGTTTCCACTCCAGGTCCATGCTCAGCACATTGACGAAGAAGTCATTGCTCAGCACGCCCACCTTGTCGGTGAACACACCCCGCAGGCTGCCATCCCAGTTGGCGCCCAGCACACGCAGGCCACCGAGCAGCGCGGTCATCTCCGGCGCGGTCAGCGTCAGCTGCTGAGCCTTGTCGATCAGCAGCACCTCGTCGCCGATATCGATACCATCGGCCTTCCAGTTACGGAAGCCATCGGCCGGGCCACGCAGGTATTCAACGCTGTGCACGTCGGTCTGCTCCTGCGAGGCATCGACGCGACCAGCGGCGAACGGCACCTCGATCGACGTACCGGCAGCACTAGCGGCCTGCTCGACGCCGAGATTACCGGCCAGGACGATCAGGTCGGCCAGAGACAGGCGAGTCGAAGCCTGGATGCCCTCGATCTTGGCCAGCGCGGCAACCGCGATCTTGTTCACCGCCCAGCCGCGCTGCGGTTGCAGCGCCAGGCGCGCACCGTTGGCACCGCCGCGCTTGTCGCCACCCCGGAAGGTGGCCGCCGAGGCCCAAGCCAGGGAAACCAGTTCGGATACGCTCAGGCCCAGCGCCGCGATCTTCGCTTTGGCATCGGCAATGTCGGCAGCAGACGGCAGCGGGCCGGCTGGCGGCAGCGGGTCTTGCCAGATCAGGTCTTCCTTCGGCACTTCCGGGCCGAGGTAGCGAGCCTTTGGCCCCATGTCGCGGTGGGTCAGCTTGAACCAGGCGCGGGCGAAGGCTTCGCTGAACGCCTGCGGGTCGTTGAGGAAACGCCGCGAGATTTTCTCGAAGGCCGGATCGAAACGCAGGGTCAGGTCGGTGGTGAGCATGGTCGGCTTGTGCTTGACCGCCGGATCGAAAGGATCAGGGATGATCTCCGGGGCATCCTTGGCCACCCACTGGATCGCGCCGGCCGGCGACCTGACTTGCTCCCATTCGTACTGGAACAGGTTCTCAAAGAAGTAGTTGCTCCACTGGGTCGGCGTTTGCGTCCAGGTGACTTCGATCCCCGAGGTAATGGCGTCCTTACCCTTGCCACTGCCATAGCCGCTGAACCAGCCCAGGCCCTGCTGCTCGATGGGAGCGGCTTCCGGGTCGGGACCGATCTTGTCGCCCGGCACCGCGCCGTGCGTCTTGCCCAGGGTGTGGCCACCGGCGATCAGGGCGACGATTTCCTCGTCGTCCATCGCCATGTTGCCGAAGGTGGCACGGATGAACGGCGCCGCCGACAGCGGATCGCCACTGGCTTCCGGGCCTTCCGGGTTGACGTAGATCAGGCCCATTTCGGTGGCCGCCAGAGGGCTGTCTTTCAGCGCCTCGCTACGACGGTGCTTGAGCCATTCCTTTTCCGTGCCCCAGTTGACGTCGTTATCCGGCTCCCAGGTGTCCGCGCGCCCGGCAGCGAAGCCGAAGGTACGGAAACCCGAAGACTCCAGGGCAACGTTGCCGGCCAGCATGAACAGGTCGGCCCAGCTGATCTTCTGTCCATACTTCTGCTTCACCGGCCACAGCAGGCGACGAGCCTTGTCCAGGTTGGCGTTGTCCGGCCAGGCGCCCAGCGGCGCAAAACGCTGCTGACCACGACCCGCACCACCCCGGCCATCAACCAGACGGTACGTGCCGGCGCCATGCCAGGCCATGCGGATGAACAGACCGACGTAGCTGCCCCAGTCGGCCGGCCACCACTCCTGCGAATCGGTGAGTACCTTGCGGATGTCACCCTTGAGGGCGGAATAGTCGATCTTCTTAAATTCTTCGGCGTAGTTGAATGTCTCGCCCAGCGGGTTGGAGCGCTCGGAATGCTGGTTCAGCAGATCCACACGCAACTGATTCGGCCACCAATCCAGATTGGTCGTCCCCTGGCCTGCGACATGATACGGGCATTTACCTGTGTTCGACATGCTTCTCTCCTTCTCCTCATCGTGTCGGTTCCAACGGCTGTGGCCGACAATGAAAGAAGAGTAGTCCTGCACTTACGGAAGAGCCAATATATGAAACACAACGACAAGATAGTCATTTTCTTTCGATAGACGCCCGGACGCGTCCAAACCGAGCACCACCGCAACAGGAGAAAAGCCAGGATTTTTCCGCCGCAAAAACAAACGCCCCAACACTGTTGGGGCGTTTGTCGTTGCCTTGGCCTGAACTGGCTGCTTGACGCAGGCCGGCTCGGCGTAGGGAACAGAGACTTACTCGGCAGCTTCTACCGAACCGCCGACCGGACGGTCGACCAGTTCAACGTAAGCCATCGGAGCGTTGTCGCCAGCGCGGAAGCCGCACTTGAGGATGCGCAGGTAGCCGCCGTTACGGGTGGCGTAGCGCTTGCCCAGATCGTTGAACAGCTTGCCGACGATGGCTTTCGAACGGGTACGATCGAAGGCCAGACGACGATTGGCAACGCTGTCTTCCTTGGCCAGGGTGATCAGCGGCTCGGCAACGCGACGCAGTTCCTTGGCTTTCGGCAGGGTAGTTTTGATCAGCTCGTGCTCGAACAGCGAGACCGCCATGTTCTGGAACATGGCCTTGCGGTGAGCGCTGGTGCGGCTGAGGTGACGGCCACTTTTACGATGACGCATGGTTCAATTCCTTACCAAACTTGTTCGTTCGGTGATGATGACGATCAGGCAGTGGCCTTATCGTCTTTCTTCAGACTTGCCGGCGGCCAGTTGTCGAGGCGCATACCGAGGGACAGACCGCGAGAAGCCAGAACATCCTTGATTTCGGTCAGGGATTTCTTGCCCAGGTTCGGGGTTTTGAGCAGCTCTACTTCGGTGCGCTGAATCAGATCACCGATGTAGTAGATGTTCTCTGCCTTGAGGCAGTTGGCCGAACGTACGGTCAGTTCCAGGTCATCGACAGGACGCAGCAGGATCGGATCGATCTCGTCTTCCTGCTCGACCACCACTGGCTCACTGTCACCTTTGAGGTCGACGAACGCGGCCAGCTGCTGCTGCAGGATGGTCGCGGCACGACGGATAGCCTCTTCAGGGTCCAGGGTACCGTTGGTTTCCAGGTCGATAACCAGTTTGTCCAGGTTGGTGCGCTGCTCGACACGGGCGTTTTCCACCACGTAAGCAACCCGACGCACAGGGCTGAACGAAGCATCCAGCTGCAAGCGACCAATGCTGCGGCTTTCATCTTCGTCGCTCTGACGCGCGTCAGCCGGCTCATAGCCGCGACCACGAGCCACGGTGAGCTTCATGTTCAGCGCGCCATTGGAAGCCAGGTTGGCGATAACGTGGTCGCCATTGACGATTTCGACATCGTGATCCAGCTGAATATCGGCAGCGGTAACTACGCCCGGGCCCTTCTTAGCCAGAGTCAGGGTCACTTCGTCACGGCCGTGCAGCTTGATAGCCAGACCTTTCAGGTTGAGCAGGATCTCGATGACATCTTCCTGCACACCTTCGATCGCGGAGTACTCATGGAGTACGCCATCGATCTCGGCCTCGACTACTGCACAGCCAGGCATGGAGGACAACAGGATGCGACGCAGCGCGTTGCCCAGGGTATGGCCAAAGCCACGCTCGAGAGGCTCGAGGGTGATCTTGGCGCGGGTCGGACTGACCTCCTGCACATCAATGTGACGGGGGGTCAGGAACTCATTTACCGAAATCTGCATGGATGCACCTATTTTCTAGCCCTTACTTGGAGTAGAGCTCGACAATCAGGCTCTCGTTGATGTCAGCGGACAGATCGCTACGAGCCGGTACGTTCTTGAACACACCAGACTTCTTCTCAGCGTCTACTTCTACCCACTCAACACGGCCGCGCTGGGCGCAGAGCTCAAGAGCCTGAGCGATGCGCAGCTGGTTCTTCGATTTCTCGCGAACAGCAACGACGTCGCCAGCTTTAACCTGGTAGGACGGTACGTTTACGGTCTGACCGTTGACGCTGATTGCTTTGTGCGAAACCAGCTGACGGGATTCGGCACGGGTAGCACCAAAGCCCATACGGTAAACCACGTTATCCAGACGGCACTCCAGCAGTTGCAGCAGGTTTTCGCCGGTGGCGCCCTTCTGGCTGGCAGCTTGCTTGTAGTAACCGCTGAACTGACGCTCCAGAACGCCGTAGATACGACGGACCTTTTGCTTTTCACGCAGCTGGGTGCCGTAGTCGGACTGGCGACCGCGACGCTGACCGTGAATACCGGGAGCTGCTTCGATGTTGCACTTAGATTCAAGCGCGCGAACACCACTCTTCAGGAAGAGATCGGTGCCTTCACGGCGAGACAGTTTGCACTTGGGACCAATGTAACGAGCCATTTCTCACTGTCTCCTGTTTACACGCGACGCTTCTTCGGCGGACGGCACCCGTTGTGCGGGATAGGCGTCACGTCGGTGATGCTGGCGATTTTGTAGCCGCAGGCGTTCAGAGCACGCACGGCAGATTCGCGACCCGGACCTGGGCCCTTGACGTTGACGTCGAGGTTCTTCAGGCCATACTCCAGCGCAGCCTGACCAGCGCGCTCGGCGGCGATCTGAGCAGCGAACGGAGTGGACTTACGCGAACCGCGGAAACCCGAACCACCAGAGGTAGCCCAGGACAGGGCGTTACCCTGACGGTCGGTAATGGTCACGATAGTGTTGTTGAAAGACGCGTGGATGTGGGCGATGCCATCAACCACCGTCTTTTTGACTTTTTTACGAGTACGAGCAGCAGGTTTTGCCATGACTAAATTCCTGTCGATTCGCGAATGCGATTACTTGCGGATCGGCTTACGCGGGCCCTTACGGGTGCGAGCGTTGGTCTTGGTGCGCTGACCGCGAACCGGCAGACCTTTACGATGACGCAGGCCGCGGTAGCAACCCAGATCCATCAAGCGCTTGATCTTCATATTCACTTCACGACGCAGGTCGCCTTCGGTATTCACCTTGGCTACTTCGCCACGCAGCTGTTCGATCTGCTCGTCAGTCAGATCCTTGATTTTCGCAGCCGGATTTACACCGGTAGCGGCACAGATTTTCTGTGCAGTGGTGCGACCAACACCGTAGATGTAGGTCAGCGAGATAACAGTGTGCTTGTTATCCGGAATGTTAACGCCTGCAATACGGGCCATTCAGTGGAACTCCAATTGACAGCTACCTACGCCCCGGAAGCCAAGAAATAGGGCGCGAGATATTAACGCTGTAAAAACAAATAATCAACCCGGCAGCGCACTAGCTGCCGGGCTTATCACGCGTGGTTCACACTCAGCCTTGGCGCTGCTTGTGACGCGGCTCTGCGCTGCAGATCACCCGCACGACACCTTCGCGACGGATAATTTTGCAGTTACGGCACAGCTTTTTCACCGATGCACGAACTTTCATTACCAACTCCTCGAACCTTACGGGTGGATCAGCGGAGCATGCCGCTGCCATAGCCCTTCAGGTTGGCTTTCTTCATCAGGGAATCGTACTGGTGAGACACGAGGTGCGATTGCACTTGGGACATGAAGTCCATTACAACCACGACCACGATCAGCAACGAGGTCCCGCCAAGGTAGAACGGAACGTTGGCCGCCACCACCAGGAACTGGGGCAGCAGGCACACGGCCGTCATGTACAGAGCACCGAACATGGTCAAGCGGGTCAGAACGCCATCGATATAGCGCGCCGACTGCTCGCCCGGACGAATGCCCGGAATAAAGGCACCGGACTTCTTCAGGTTTTCCGCTACGTCTTTCGGGTTGAACATCAGCGCTGTATAGAAGAAGCAGAAGAAAATGATCCCTGCACTAAACAGCAGAATGTTCAACGGCTGACCAGGAGCGATAGCCTGCGAAATGTCCTGCAGCCAGCCCAAACCCTCGGACTGACCGAACCAGGCACCCAGCGAGGCCGGGAACAGCAGAAGGCTGCTGGCGAAGATGGCCGGGATTACGCCCGCCATGTTCACCTTCAACGGCAGGTGGCTGGTCTGCGCAGCGAAGACCTTGCGGCCCTGCTGACGCTTGGCATAGTGCACCGCAATGCGACGCTGACCACGCTCGATGAACACCACGAAACCGATGATCGCTACTGCCAGCAGGCCGATGGCGATCAGAGCGAAGATGTTGATATCGCCCTGACGAGCAGACTCGAAAGACTGCCCGATTGCCGACGGCAGACCGGCCACGATGCCTGCAAAAATCAGCATCGAGATACCGTTGCCGACACCGCGCTCGGTGATTTGCTCGCCCAGCCACATCATGAACATCGCGCCCGCCACGAAGGTGGTGATCGCCACGAAGTGGAAGCCGAAATCGCCCGAGAACGCTACGCCCTGGCTCGCCAGACCAACGGACATGCCGATGGCCTGAACGAATGCCAGGACGAGAGTGCCGTAGCGGGTGTACTGGCTGATCTTGCGACGGCCAGCTTCACCTTCCTTCTTCAACTGCTCCAGCTGCGGGCTGACGGCAGTCATCAGCTGCATGATGATCGATGCCGAGATGTACGGCATGATCCCCAGTGCAAAGATGCTCATCCGCTCCAGCGCGCCGCCGGAAAACATGTTGAACAAGCTAAGAATGGTCCCCTCATTCTGCCGGAACAGATCCGCCAGTCGGTCTGGGTTGATGCCAGGAACCGGGATGTGCGCACCTATCCGGTAGACGATGATCGCCAGGAACAGGAAACGCAGACGAGCCCAGAGTTCGGACAACCCGCCACCTGCCAGCGCTGAGAGAGCACCTTGCTTAGCCATTTAGTCCTCGAACTTACCGCCAGCCGCGATGATAGCCGCACGCGCACCCTTGGTGGCGGCGATACCTTTCAGGGTGACCGCACGGGTAACCTCACCGGACAGCATGACTTTCACACGCTGTACGTGATGGCCTACCAGATTGGCATCCTTCAGAGCCTGCAGAGTTACAACACCCTCTACCTTGTTCAGCTCGGAGGTACGCACTTCAGCGCGATCCATAGCCTTCAGGGAGACGAAGCCGAACTTCGGCAGACGGCGGTGCAGCGGCTGCTGACCACCCTCGAAGCCCGGAGCGATGGAACCACCGGAGCGGGAGGTTTGACCTTTGTGGCCACGGCCACCAGTCTTACCCAGACCGCTACCGATGCCACGGCCCGGACGGTGCTTCTCGCGACGGGCACCCGGCGCGGAACGCAGATCGTTCAGTTGCATGATTAACCCTCCACCTTCAGCAGGTAGTAAGCCTTGTTGATCATGCCGCGGTTTTCCGGAGTATCCAGAACCTCTACGGTGTGACCGATGCGACGCAGGCCCAGGCCCTTGACGCAAGCTTTGTGATTGGCCAGGCGGCCATTGGTGCTCTTGATCAGAGTCACTTTGACGGTATTAGCCATGGTTAGAGAATCTCCTCGACGCTCTTGCCACGCTTGGCTGCAACGGAATCCGGAGACTGCATGGTCTTCAGACCCTTGAAGGTGGCATGTACCACGTTCACCGGGTTGGTCGAGCCGTAGCACTTGGCCAGAACGTTCTGCACACCTGCCACTTCCAGCACGGCACGCATGGCGCCGCCGGCGATGATACCGGTACCTTCAGAAGCCGGCTGCATGTACACCTTGGAGGCGCCATGAGCGGACTTGATCGGATACTGCAGAGTGGTGCCGTTCAGATCCACCTGGATCATGTTGCGACGCGCAGCTTCCATCGCTTTCTGGATGGCGGCCGGCACTTCACGGGACTTGCCGCGGCCGAAACCAACGCGACCCTTGCCATCACCCACCACGGTCAGCGCGGTGAAGGTGAAGATACGGCCGCCTTTTACGGTCTTGGCAACGCGGTTCACCTGAACCAGCTTCTCGATGTAGCCTTCGTCGCGCTTTTGGTCGTTATTTGCCATAACTTAGAACTCCAGCCCGCCTTCACGAGCAGCATCAGCCAGCGCCTTGACGCGGCCGTGGTACTTGAAGCCAGAACGGTCGAATGCCACCTGGGTTACACCAGCGGCTTTCGCACGCTCGGCAACCAGCGCACCAACTTTCTTGGCTGCGTCGATGTTGCCGGTGGCGCCATCACGCAGTGCTTTGTCCAAGGTAGAGGCGCTGGCCAGAACCTTGCTGCCGTCGGCCGAGATGACCTGGGCGTAGATGTGTTGCGAAGAGCGGTACACGCACAGACGCACGGCTTCGAGCTCGTGCATTTTCAGGCGTGCTTTGCGAGCGCGACGCAGACGAGTAACTTTTTTGTCGGTCATTTTTCAGCCCCTTACTTCTTCTTGGCTTCTTTACGACGGACAACCTCATCCGCGTAACGAACGCCTTTGCCCTTGTAGGGCTCAGGACGACGGAAGTCACGGATTTCCGCAGCCACCTGACCCACCAGTTGCTTGTCGATACCCTTGATCAGGATTTCGGTCTGGTTCGGGGTTTCGGCCACGACGCCTGCCGGCAGTTCGTAGTCGATCGGGTGGGAGAAGCCCAGCGCGAGGTTCAGCACCTGGCCTTTGGCCTGGGCTTTGTAGCCCACGCCGACCAGCTGCAGCTTACGCTCGAAGCCCTGACTGACACCGATCACCATGTTGTTGACCAGAGCACGAGTGGTGCCGGCCATGGCGCGGTTCTGCTGATCGCCATTACGGGCGGCGAAACGCAGTTCGCTGCCTTCCTGGATCACTTCCACGGAGGAGTGAACGTTCAGTTCGAGGGTGCCCTTGGCGCCCTTGACCGAGAGCTGCTGACCGGCGAGTTTGATCTCGACACCGACAGGCAGCACAACGGGGTTCTTAGCAACGCGAGACATGCTTATCCCCCCTTAGAACACGGTGCAAAGCACTTCGCCGCCGACACCGGCAGCGCGCGCAGCGCGATCCGTCATCACACCTTTGTTGGTGGAGACGATGGAAACACCGAGACCGCCGCGTACCTTCGGCAGGTCATCGACGGATTTGTACTGACGAAGGCCAGGACGGCTCACGCGCTTGACTTCCTCGATGACCGGACGGCCTTCGAAGTATTTCAGCTCGATGGACAGTTGTGGCTTGGCTTCACCATTGACTTCATAACCCGCAATGTAACCTTCGTCTTTCAGAACTTTGGCTACTGCTACCTTCAGAGTGGAAGAAGGCATGCTTACGACGGACTTTTCAGCCATCTGGGCATTACGGATACGAGTTAGCATGTCCGCTAACGGGTCCTGCATACTCATGGGCTAGACGCTCCTGATACAAAAAGAACAGCCCGAAGGCTGTGGGATCATCCAAAAGCTCGGCATCAAAATACCAGGCTCAGGAGAGCCGGACATTCTAGAGACCGAGCAAAAATGAAGCAAGCCCCAAAAGGGGCTTGTTCATAAAAAGACAAAACCGGCACAAGGCCGGTTTTGTTTGTTGCTTACCAGCTGGCTTTCACCAGGCCCGGTACGTCACCACGCATGGCAGCTTCGCGCAGCATGTTACGCGACAGACCGAACTTGCGGTAAACGCCGTGCGGACGGCCGGTGATGCGGCAGCGGTTGCGCAGGCGCGAGGCGCTGGCGTCACGCGGCTGCTTCTGCAGTGCGACCTGAGCTTCCCAACGCGCTTCCGGACTGGTGTTCGGATTGGCGATGGTAGCTTTCAGCTCGGCACGCTTCTTGGCGTACTTGGCAACCGTTTGCTGACGCTTCAGCTCGCGGTTCTTCATGCTTGTCTTGGCCATTGTCCAGGACTCCGATCAGTTGCGGAACGGGAAGTTGAAAGCACGCAGCAGAGCGCGGCCTTCATCATCGTTACGGGCAGTGGTAGTCAGGGTGATGTCCAGACCACGCAGCGCATCGATTTTGTCGTAATCGATTTCCGGGAAGATGATCTGCTCTTTCACGCCCATGCTGTAGTTGCCACGGCCGTCGAAGGACTTGGCATTCAGGCCGCGGAAGTCACGCACGCGCGGCAAGGAGATGGACAGCAGACGATCCAGGAACTCATACATACGCTCGCGACGCAGAGTGACCTTGACGCCAATCGGCCAACCTTCACGAACCTTGAAACCTGCGATCGACTTGCGGGCATGAGTCACAACGACTTTCTGACCGGTGATCTTCTCGAGGTCGGCAACGGCGTTCTCGATGACTTTCTTGTCACCGATCGCTTCGCCCAGGCCCATGTTCAGGGTGATCTTGGTGATGCGCGGAACTTCCATCACGTTGGCCAGCTTCAGTTCTTCCTTCAGCTTGGGCGCGATTTCCTTCCGGTAAATCTCTTTCAGTCGTGCCATGGTATTTACCTACGGATTCTCAAGCGCCAACCGGCTTCTGGGTGGACTTGAAGACACGAATTTTCTTGCCGTCTTCGACTTTGAAGCCAACGCGGTCAGCCTTGTTGGTCTCAGAGTTGAAGATGGCAACGTTGGAAGCGTGCAGCGGCGCTTCTTTCTCGACGATACCGCCTTGAACGCCCGACATCGGGTTCGGCTTGGTATGACGCTTCACCAGGTTGATGCCACCGACGACCAGACGGTCGTCAGCGAGAACCTTGAGCACCTTACCGCGCTTACCTTTGTCTTTGCCGGCGATCACGATGATCTCGTCGTCACGACGAATCTTTTGCATGTCGGATCTCCTTAAAGCACTTCAGGGGCGAGCGAGACGATCTTCATGAACTTCTCGGAACGCAGTTCACGGGTCACTGGCCCGAAGATACGGGTACCGATCGGCTCTTGCTTGTTGTTCAGCAGAACAGCAGCGTTGCCGTCGAAGCGGATGATCGAACCGTCGGCACGGCGAACGCCGTGACGGGTACGAACGACCACTGCGGTCATGACCTGACCTTTCTTCACTTTGCCGCGCGGAATTGCTTCCTTGACGGTGACCTTGATGATGTCGCCGATGCCGGCGTAGCGACGATGCGAGCCGCCCAGCACCTTGATGCACATAACGCGACGTGCACCACTGTTGTCAGCCACATCGAGCATGGATTGAGTCTGAATCATAAAATTTCTCCGACCCCTAGCCCTTAGACGTCAACGGCGCGTTCAACGACTTCAACCAGAGCCCAGGACTTGGTCTTGGACTGCGGACGGGTTTCGCGAATGGAAACCTTGTCGCCGATCTTGCACTGGTTGCTTTCGTCGTGAGCGTGCAGTTTGGTCGAACGCTTGACGTATTTACCGTAGATCGGGTGCTTGACGCGACGCTCGATCAGAACGGTGATGGTCTTGTCCATCTTGTCGCTGACAACACGGCCGGTCAGCGTACGGACTGTTTTTTCAACTTCGGCCATGATCACTTACCTGCCTGCTGGCTGAGGACAGTCTTGACGCGAGCGATGTCGCGCTTCACTTGCGAGAGCAGGTGAGACTGCCCCAGCTGGCCAGTCGCCTTCTGCATACGCAGATTGAACTGGTCGCGCAGCAGCTCGAGCAGTTGCTCGTTCAGCTGTTGTGCGCTTTTTTCACGAAGTTCGGTCGCTTTCATCACATCACCGTCCGCTTAACAAAGGTGGTGGCGAGCGGCAGCTTTGCAGCAGCCAGGGCGAATGCCTCGCGCGCCAGCTCTTCGGATACGCCTTCGATCTCGTACAGGACCTTGCCTGGCTGGATCTGGGCTACCCAGTATTCAACGCCACCCTTACCTTTACCCATACGCACTTCGAGAGGCTTCTTGGTAACCGGCTTGTCCGGGAAGACGCGGATCCAGATCTTGCCGCCACGCTTAACGTGACGGGTCAGAGCACGACGAGCGGACTCGATCTGACGAGCGGTGAGACGACCGCGGGCGACAGACTTCAGCGCGAATTCGCCGAAGCTGACCTTGCTACCGCGCTGAGCCAGACCACGGTTGTGGCCGGTCATCTGCTTGCGGAACTTCGTACGCTTTGGTTGCAACATGATGCGTACTCCTTATTTCTTAGCAGCTTTACGAGGAGCGGGCGCTTGCGGCTTCAGCTCTTCAGTGCGGCCACCAATGACCTCACCCTTGAAGATCCAAACCTTGACGCCGATCACACCGTAAGTGGTGTGCGCTTCGTAGGTGGCGTAATCGATATCGGCACGCAGGGTGTGCAGAGGCACACGACCTTCGCGATACCACTCGGTACGGGCAATTTCAGCGCCGCCAAGACGACCGCTCACCTGGATCTTGATGCCTTTGGCACCAATGCGCATGGCGTTCTGTACAGCGCGCTTCATGGCGCGACGGAACATAACGCGACGCTCCAGCTGCTGAGCTACGCTCTGCGCAACCAGCATACCGTCGAGCTCCGGCTTGCGGATCTCTTCGATGTTGATGTGCACCGGCACACCCATTTGCTTGGTCAGGTCCTGACGCAGCTTCTCAACATCTTCACCTTTCTTGCCGATCACGATGCCGGGACGAGCGGTGTGGATGGTGATGCGTGCGGTTTGAGCCGGACGAGCGATGTCGATACGGCTAACGGACGCGCTTTTTAGTTTGTCTTGCAGGTATGCACGAACCTTCAGGTCGGCATTCAGGTAGTCGGCGTAATTGCGACCATCTGCGTACCAGACCGAAGTGTGATCCTTGACGATTCCCAGGCGGATGCCAACGGGATGTACTTTCTGACCCATCTGATCGACTCCGTTACTTGTCCGCAACCTTGACAGTGATATGGCAAGACCGCTTGACGATGCGATCAGCACGGCCTTTGGCACGCGGCATGATGCGCTTAAGCGAACGCCCTTCGTTGACGAAAACGGTGCTGACCTTCAGGTCATCAACGTCTGCGCCTTCGTTGTGCTCGGCGTTGGCAACGGCCGACTCCAGCACTTTCTTCATGATCTCGGCGGCTTTCTTGCTGCTGAAAGCCAGCAGGTTGAGCGCTTCGCCCACCTTCTTCCCGCGGATCTGGTCGGCGACCAGGCGAGCTTTCTGGGCGGAGATGCGAGCGCCCGACAACTTAGCGGCTACTTCCATTTCCAAACCCCTTAACGCTTGCCTTTCTTGTCGGCAACGTGACCACGATAGGTACGAGTACCGGCAAATTCGCCCAGTTTGTGGCCGACCATGTCTTCGTTCACGAGAACCGGGACATGCTGACGACCGTTATGCACAGCGATGGTCAGACCGACCATCTGCGGCAGGATCATGGAACGACGCGACCAGGTTTTAACCGGCTTGCGATCGTTCTTTTCCACCGCCGCTTCGACCTTCTTCAGTAGGTGAAGATCGATAAAAGGACCTTTTTTCAGAGAACGTGGCACTGTCGTATCCCTCTATTTACTTGCGACGACGGACGATCATGTTGTCGGTGCGCTTGTTAGCACGGGTCTTCGCGCCCTTGGTCGGGAAGCCCCATGGCGACACCGGATGACGACCACCGGAGGTACGACCTTCACCACCACCGTGCGGGTGATCAACCGGGTTCATGGCAACACCACGAACAGTCGGACGAACGCCACGCCAGCGCCTGGCACCAGCCTTACCCAGCGAACGCAGGCTGTGCTCGGAGTTCGAGACTTCGCCCAGGGTCGCACGGCACTCAGCCAGGACTTTGCGCATTTCGCCGGAGCGCAGACGCAGAGTCACATAAGCACCTTCACGCGCGACCAGCTGAGCGGAAGCACCAGCGGAACGAGCGATCTGCGCGCCTTTGCCCGGCTTCAATTCGATACCGTGAACGGTCGAACCCACCGGAATGTTGCGCAGCTGCAGGCTGTTGCCCGGCTTGATCGGCGCCATGTTGCCCGCAACCAGCTGATCGCCAGCCACCACACCCTTCGGCGCGATGATGTAGCGACGCTCGCCGTCAGCGTACTTCAGCAGAGCGATGTGAGCAGTACGGTTCGGATCGTATTCCACGCGTTCGACGGTGGCAGGAATGCCATCCTTGTCGTTGCGACGGAAGTCGACCAGACGGTAATGCTGCTTGTGACCACCACCGATATGACGGGTGGTGATGCGGCCGTTGTTGTTACGACCGCCAGACTTCGACTTCTTCTCGAGCAGCGGAGCGTACGGAGCGCCTTTGTGCAGCTCCTGATTGACCACCTTGACCACAAAACGGCGGCCAGCGGAAGTCGGTTTGCATTTAACGATTGCCATGATGCACCCCTTCCTTACTCAGCACTGCTGGTGAAATCGAGATCTTGGCCCGGCTGAAGGGAGATAACTGCCTTCTTCCAGTCGTTACGCTTGCCCAGACCGCGAGCGGTGCGCTTGCTTTTGCCCAGAACGTTCTGGGTAGTCACGCGCTCAACCTTCACGTTGAACAGGCTTTCGACGGCCTTCTTGATTTCCAGCTTGGTCGCATCGGTAGCGACTTTGAAAACGAACTGACCTTGCTTGTCAGCCAGAACCGTGGCCTTCTCGGAGATGTGCGGGCCAACCAGCACTTTGAATACGCGTTCCTGGTTCATCCCAGCAGCTCCTCGAATTTCTTCACGGCCGAAACAGTGACCAGCACTTTTTCGTACGCGATCAGGCTGACCGGATCGGAACCCTGAACGTCACGTACGTCGACGTGCGGCAGGTTGCGGGCAGCCAGGTACAGGTTCTGATCAACGGCGTCGGAGACGATCAGCACGTCATTCAGGCCCAGGCCATTGAGTTTGGCCAACAGTTCTTTGGTTTTCGGAGCTTCGACAGCGAAGTCTTCAACCACCACCAGACGATCGCTACGGACCAGCTCAGCAAGAATCGAACGGATCGCAGCGCGATACATCTTCTTGTTCAGCTTCTGATCATGGTTACGGGTGGACGCTGCGAAGGTCACACCACCGCCACGCCAGATCGGACCACGAGTGGTACCGGCACGAGCACGACCAGTGCCCTTCTGACGCCATGGGCGCTTACCGCCACCAGCGACATCGGCACGGGACTTCTGACCTTTGGTACCTTGACGACCGCCAGCCATGTAGGCCACGACTGCTTGGTGAACCAGGGTCTCGTTGAACTCGCCACCGAAGGTCGCGTCGGACACTTCAATCGCCTGAGCGCCATTTACATTCAATTGCATCTCAGATTCTCCCCTTACGCCTTGACAGCCGGACGAACGATAACGTCGCCGCCAGTAGCGCCCGGAACGGCACCCTTGACCAGCAACAGATTACGCTCGGCGTCTACGCGAACGACTTCCAGGGACTGCACGGTCACGCGCTCAGCGCCCAGATGACCGGACATCTTTTTGCCCTTGAATACACGACCCGGGGTCTGACACTGACCGATGGAACCCGGAACACGGTGAGAAACGGAGTTACCGTGGGTGTTGTCCTGGCCGCGGAAGTTCCAACGCTTGATGGTACCGGCGAAGCCTTTACCTTTGGACTGACCGGTGACATCCACCAGCTGACCAGCTTGGAAAATTTCAGCGTTGATCAGATCGCCGACCTGGTAGTCGCCTTCTTCAAGACGGAATTCCAGAACGGTACGACCTGCCGCGACGTTCGCCTTGGCGAAGTGACCGGCCTGAGCCTTGCTGACGCGCGAGGCGCGACGCTCACCGACAGTGACCTGCACTGCGCGGTAGCCATCGGACTCCTCGTTTTTGAACTGGGTGACGCGATTCGGCTCGATCTCAATGACCGTAACCGGAATGGAGACACCTTCCTCGGTGAAAATGCGGGTCATGCCGCACTTACGACCGACTACACCAATAGTCATGTTGTAAACCTCATGAGTGTACGGGGCTTTCACCCGCTATGGCCGCCCATTTCAGAGCGTTACACGACTAAAACCGCCAGGTTTTAGCCGAGGCTGATCTGCACTTCCACGCCTGCCGCAAGGTCGAGCTTCATCAGCGCGTCAACGGTTTTATCCGTCGGCTGGACGATGTCCAGAACACGCTTATGAGTGCGGATTTCGTACTGATCACGCGCGTCTTTGTTGACGTGCGGAGATATCAGAACGGTATACCGCTCCTTACGAGTAGGCAGAGGAATCGGACCACGCACCTGAGCACCAGTACGTTTCGCGGTTTCCACGATTTCCTGGGTAGATTGATCGATCAGGCGATGGTCAAAAGCCTTCAACCGAATACGGATTTGTTGGTTTTGCATTTTGACCTCAGATTCCAAGCTGCTAATCCCCACAGACGGACTACGCCCGCTCGAGGGAGGCGCAATTGTACGGATGCCCCCTGGGGGTGTCAACTTTTAACCAGTTCAAAAAATCACCGGCAGTGATTTTTGACGTCTCCCCGCGACGGCCCGAAGGGTCGCCCGCCAGGGATGGCGGAGACAAAAGAAAAGGGCCCCGAAGGGCCCTTTTCTTTCAAGCGGATCGTCGATTACTCGATGATCTTGGCAACCACGCCGGCACCAACGGTACGACCACCTTCGCGAATTGCGAAGCGCAGGCCGTCCTCCATGGCGATCGGCTTGATCAGGGTGACAACCATCTTAATGTTGTCGCCCGGCATTACCATCTCAACGCCTTCCGGCAGTTCGCACGAACCGGTTACGTCAGTGGTACGGAAGTAGAACTGCGGACGGTAGCCCTTGAAGAACGGGGTGTGACGACCACCTTCTTCCTTGGACAGTACGTACACTTCAGCTTCGAACTTGGTGTGCGGCTTGATGGTGCCCGGCTTGGCCAGAACCTGACCACGCTCAACCTCATCACGCTTGGTGCCGCGCAGCAGCACGCCGCAGTTCTCACCAGCACGACCTTCGTCCAGCAACTTGCGGAACATCTCAACGCCGGTGCAGGTGGTTTTGGTGGTCGGACGCAGACCAACGATTTCGATTTCTTCCTGGACCTTGACGATACCGCGCTCAACACGACCGGTCACTACAGTACCGCGGCCGGAGATCGAGAACACGTCTTCGATCGGCATCAGGAACGGCTTGTCGATGGCACGAACCGGCTCCGGAATGTAGGTATCCAGAGTCTCGACCAGCTTCTTGACAGCAGAAGTGCCCAGCTCGTTGGTGTCTTCGCCATTCAGAGCCATCAGCGCGGAGCCGATGATGATCGGAGTGTCGTCACCCGGGAAGTCGTAGGTGCTCAGCAGGTCGCGAACTTCCATCTCGACCAGTTCCAGCAGCTCAGCGTCGTCAACCATGTCAGCCTTGTTCAGGAAGACAACGATGTACGGTACGCCTACCTGACGGGACAGCAGGATGTGCTCACGGGTTTGCGGCATGGGGCCGTCGGCAGCCGAGCAGACCAGGATCGCGCCGTCCATCTGGGCAGCACCGGTGATCATGTTCTTCACGTAGTCGGCGTGGCCCGGGCAGTCAACGTGCGCGTAGTGACGAATGTTGGAGTCGTACTCTACGTGCGCGGTGTTGATGGTGATACCACGAGCTTTTTCTTCCGGAGCGCTGTCGATCTTGTCGAAGTCAACCTTGGCCGAACCGAA
>NZ_QASO01000067.1 GCF_003052605.1 Ectopseudomonas oleovorans
GCTCTCACAACTGCTGCGACAAGCAGGCACGGCGCTCTGCACGATCTCACTGGTCGGCTGCGCGGTTGGTCCTGACTTCGTGAAACCCGACGA
Organism: Ectopseudomonas oleovorans; assembly: GCF_003052605.1. Taxonomy (GTDB): domain Bacteria; phylum Pseudomonadota; class Gammaproteobacteria; order Pseudomonadales; family Pseudomonadaceae; genus Aquipseudomonas; species Aquipseudomonas oleovorans_A. Next base: position 94 of record NZ_QASO01000067.1, read on the forward strand.
CAGGCTCGCAGCCGCCCAACTGTCGCCCAGGGCGGACTACACACAGGTTCAGGAAACATCCGCCGCGAACTTCCCGTCTTCATGGTGGACGTTGTTCAACGATGACGTGCTGACGGATCTGCAAGTCCGTGCGCAGGCAGGCAACCTGAACCTGCAGATCGCCTCGGAGCGCATCGAGCAAAGCCGGGCGCAGTTGGGGATTGCCTCCTCGCTGCTGCTGCCCAGCGTGGGCGCTTCGGCGGGCTATTCCCGCGAGGCCCTCAGCGAGCACGGCAAGTTTGCGGCGCTGGGCGCACCGACGAGCGCGAGCGACTTCTGGCAGTTGGGATTCGACGCCAGTTGGGAACTCGACCTATGGGGCCGCGCGCGGCGATCGCGCGAAGGCGCCGCGGCTGCCTTCGAGGCCACGGTATATGAGCGCGAGGCGGCACGGGTGGCCTTGTCCGCCGAGGTGGCCCGCACCTATCTCCAGTTGCGCGGTACGCAAGCGCAACTGGACATCACCCGGCAGAACCTGGAGGTCGCCGATCGCACCCTGCGCCTTGCCGAAAGCCGTGAGCGCAATGGTGTGGCCACACGTTTTGAAACCGCTTCGGCGCACGCGCAACTGGCAACGGTCGAGGCGCTGCTGCCCGAACTGACCCAGCGCCGCAATGCCCTGATGAACGCGCTTGCATTGCTGATGGGAGAGCAGCCGCGCGCCCTCGACGCGCAGTTGCTTGAAGCGATGCCCTTGCCGTCGCTGCCTTCCAAGGTGCCGGTGGGCCTGCCCTCCGAACTGGCGCACAGGCGGCCGGACATACAGCGCGCCGAGGCCCAACTCCACGCTGCGACGGCGGCCATCGGCGTCGCCAAAGCCGATTTCTACCCGCGAATCGGCCTGAAAGGCAGGGTCGGCGTCGAAGCCTTCGAGTTCAACGACCTCGACAGTTGGGATTCCCGGTTCTTCTCCGTCGGCCCGACGGTCTATCTTCCTATCTTCCAGGGCGGGCGTCTGAAGCAGCGCCTTGCGCTGAACGAGGCACGGCAAAGAACAGCCGCCATCGCCTACCGGCAGACGGTACTGCAAGCCTGGCATGAAGTGGACAACGCTCTGGACGCTTGGGCCGCTCAGCAGAACCACCATGCCGAATTGCGGGTCTCGTATGAGCAGAACAAGCAGGCGCTGCATGCTGCCGAGCGCGGCTATCAGGAAGGCGCTGCCGACTACTTGAATGTCCTGGCCGCGCAGCGCGGCGTCCTCGCCAGCCAGACCAGCCTCAATGCCAGCGCCACCAACGCCGCGCTCACCCTGGTCAATCTCTACAAGTCGCTGGGCGGTGGCTGGGACCCTGATGCACTCACATCCGGGCGACAGGCCAGTGGCGATGCACCTCTGACGACCACCACATCGCCGGCCAGCTTGCAATCAAAGGTTGACCAATGAGTGCCGCAGCGTTGCAGCCGACAGAGGCGCCGCCCACACCCGCTGCTGCGGCAGCCCCTCCGAAGCGGGCGATTGCCGGGTTGGTCGGCATCCTCATCGCGGCCATGATGTCGGGACTGAACAACCGCGTGGGCGCACTGGCCCTGGCGGACGTGCGCGGCGCGCTGGGCTTCGGCCTGGACGATGCCTCCTGGCTCACGACCGTCTATAGCGCGGGCGAACTGATCGCCCTGCCTTTCTCGGCATGGTTCGCCATCACCCTCTCGCTGCGCCGATTCGAGCTGTGGATGATCGGTGTATGCACTTTGCTGGCGGTGTGCATTCCCTTCATCCATGACCTCCATCTGCTGCTGGTCATGCGCTTTCTGCAAGGCATCGCCAGCGGCACGATGATTCCCGTGTTGATGATGGCGGCGTTGAAGTTCCTGCCGCCCCACATACGGCTGCACGGAGTGGCGCTGTATGCGCTTACGGCCACTTTCGCGCCGAACCTTTCGATCTGGCTGGCGGGGCAATGGACCGATGGCCTGTTCGATTGGCGCTGGGTGTACTGGCAGATACTTCCGCTCGCGGCCATTGCCGCCTTGTTGATCGGATGGGGCCTGCCGAAAGACCCGATCCAGACAGACCGCTTCCCGCAGGCCAACTGGCCGGGCATGGCTTTCGGCATACCGGCATTTGCCCTGATTACCGTCGCCCTGGATCAGGGCGTGCGGCTGGACTGGTTCAACTCCCCCCTCATCGTCGTCTCATTGGTGGCCGGGCTGACTCTGCTGGGAGCTTATCTGTTGACGGAGTGGTATCACCCGACGCCGTTCATCAAGTTGCAAATGCTCAGCCGCCGCAACTTGGCGTTGGGCTTCACCTTGTTCATCTGCCTCCTGGTCGTGCTGACCTCTAGCATGATGTTGCCGATGACCTTTCTCGGGCCGCTCCAAAGCTACCGACCGCTTCAGATGGCGCCGATCGGACTGATCGTCGCACTGCCCCAACTGATCCTGGGTTCCGTGGTGGCGCTGTTCCTGTACCGGAAATGGGTCGATGCCCGATTCGTGTTCGCGGGCGGCCTATTGCTGATCGCCCTGGCGTGCTTCTTTGGTGCGCAACTGACTTCTGACTGGAACCGCGACCAGTTCGTGCTGACGCAGACGCTGCAAGCCTTCGGCCAGCCCATGGCCGTTGTCTCGCTGCTGTTCCTGTGTACCAGCGTCGTGCACCCCAGCGAAGGCCCGTATGTGTCGGGGAACATCAACACGCTGCGCGCCCTGGGCTCGGTATTCGGCGGCGCGATGGTCGGGCAGCTCGTGACCGTAAGGCAGCGGTTCCACGCGGAAATGCTGCTGGATCACGCCGCGTCCGTAGGCAACTCCGTTCCGCTTGTCCCGGAGCCCGCTCAACTGATGGGAATCATCGGCCAGCAGGCACTGGTGCTGTCGGTCGCGGATGCCTACCGCGTGCTGGGCGTTCTGGCGCTGGTGATGGTCCCCTTCGTATTAAGGCTGACCTACATTCCCGCCCCCGATTTGCAGCCCGCTGCCCCTCATTCCACATCGTCGTCCCAAGGATAGTTCCACCATGGCCATGCCGAAGAAAGCCAAGATCACCAGTGCCCTGCTACTGCTCGCAGTGGCAGTGGGCTGTGTCATTTATCTGAATCGCCCTGAATCCAGCGCATCGACCCAATCCACGGACGACGCCTATGTACAGGCCGACTTCACCCTCGTCGCGCCCCAGGTGTCGGGCGTAATCGGCAAGGTGCTGGTCGAAGAAAACCAGCCAGTGAAGGCTGGCGATCTGATCGCCGCGATCGACGATCGGGATTTCATCGTTGCGGTGGATGCGGCCAAGGCACAAGTCGCCGCTGCCGAGGCCAGCGTCGCGGGGCTCGCCGCGCGTGTGGCGCAGCAGGAAACCGCGATACGTCAGGCGCAGGCGGCCGTCGCGGTGGACGACGCAGAACTCAAATTGGCAGAGGCCAACCAAAAACGCTACCGGAACCTCGCTTCAGACGGATCAGGATCGATCCAGGCACAGCAGCAGGCCGAGGCGCAGTTGGCCATTCGGCTGGCCAGCCGCGACAAGAACCGCGCGGGCCTGCAAGCGGCGCGACAGCAGACGGACATCCTGAAAGCCGATCTTGAAAAGGCCAAGGCTGCACTTTCCCAGGCGCAGGCGGCGCAAGCCGCTGCGGAGTTGAAGCTCTCCTATACCCAAATCACGGCGCCCATCGACGGCGTGATCGGCCAGAAGTCGGTGCGTGTCGGCGCATTCGTGAATGCCGGCAAGCCATTGGTGGCGGTGATCCCGCTCGACGCGGTTTACATCACGGCCAACTTCCGCGAAACGCAATTGGCGCGTGTGCAGCCAGGGCAATCGGTGGACATCAAGGTGGACGCCTTGCCGGGTGCCGTACTGAAGGGGACCGTGGAAAGTCTGGGGCCGGCCAGTGGCGTGAGCTACTCGGCCGTCGCGCCGCACAACGCCACGGGCAACTTCACCAAGATCGTCCAGCGCCTGCCTGTGCGCATTCGCATCGACCCCGACCAGCTTGACGCTGCAAACCTGCGCGTCGGCATGTCCGTGACGCCCGAGATCCACATCGGTGAATAACGTCGTCAGTTCAACATGAGGAGTCACACAAATGAGGCAATACCGTTATCGCGTCACTCTGGAGCAATTGACCGATTCGCACGACGTTCCCAGTGACCGCAAGCCGTTGCAGTTTGAGGCTTGGAATCATGACGACATCATCTCCGTCGTGACTTGGATTCGCGGCAGAGGTGACTTCAGTAGCCAGGATGACGCGGCGGCATTTGCGGTCGGTCTGAAGCTGTTTGGTGAGGCCATTCTGGCAAACAAGGACAACCCGGTTCTGTCTTCATTCCTGCCGAAGCTACATCAATTTGTGAAGGAGCTGAAGGCAGGGTCAAGCGAAAGCCAAAGAAAAGATTGATTCGACTTCTCGGTGCGACACAGTTGGCCAATGTAGTGGAGCGACCGGGCGTTTCCCTGGACAGCATGTACCAGTAGATGAAGCAGTTCGGCGCGCTGGAGGCCCAGCGGGTCGCCCCCCGAAAGATCCGGCGGCTGAAGTCTCAACTGAGGCGCGTTGCCGAAGAGCGTGACATCTAATCGGTATCTTCGGCGAAAGCAAGGCCCCAAAACTACCTCATTGGCATTCACGGGCATCGATTTAACCAGGCACTACTGATGGCTTCCATTGAAAGAACTGCCTATCCTCGATTCAAACGCAATCCGACGGCGCGGGAACTCGAAGCACTCTATACACCGACGGATGACGAGATGCAGTTCGCACGTCTTTTCGCGCGCAAGCCGCAGCCTCGATTCGGTCTTCTCTTGCTGCTCAAGGCTTTCCAGCGCCTGGGCTACTTTCCGGCTTTGGATGAGGTGCCGATAGTAATCGTTCAGCATGTCCGCGCCGCTGCCGACATCGATATCGAGCTTTCGCCTACCTACGCCGAGCCGCGGACCTTGTACCGACATCACCAGGCGATTCGCGAGCGGCTGGGCGTGTCGGCATGGGGCGACGAGGGATTGCGGGTGGCGAGTGAAGCGATGGCCACCGCCGCGGAGGTCATGGATAACCCGGCCGATCTGATCAATGTCGCCATCGAGGAACTGGTACACCAACGCATTGAGCTTCCGGCCTTTAGCACCCTCGATCGGCTCTCACGGCGCATCCGCACTCTGATCAACGGTCGCTTCTTCGAAGTAGTGCTATCGCGCCTCCCCAACGCGGAGCGCGGACAACTCGATGCCTTGTTGGAGGTCGGCGACAGTCCTCAGAAGAAAAGCCTCTTCTTCTCCTTGAAGCAACTGCCCAAACGCTCATCCCTGGAGCATCTGCAGGACTTGCTCGATCACATCGTCAAACTGTCGAATACGGTCGGTGCCGACCACCACCTGGCTGGCATTCCCAACGCCAAGATTAAGCACTTCGCGGCCGAAGCCAAGGCGCTTGACGCCGCTGAGCTGAAGAAATTCACTCCACCCAAGCGCTACGTGCTGGTCCTGAGCTTGATCAACCGCGCCCGCGTCCAGGCTCGCGATGACCTGGCCGACATGTTCATCAAGCGTATGAACCACATCCACCGCCGCGGCAAGGAAGAGCTGGAACGGCTGCGAATCCGCTACCGCCAAAAGACCGAGCATCTGGTGGCGACGCTCTCGGATGTCATCCAGGTACTGGACACCCAGCCGGAGGATGCCGAGGCCGGCCGCTCCATCCGGTCGCTGCTGTCGAACCGAGGCGGCGCACAGGCCCTGCAGGAGGACTGCACCGCCATCAATGCCTTTAGTGGCGACAACTACTACCCGCTGGTCTGGCGCTTCTATCGCAGCCATCGCCCGACCCTGTTCCGCATGGTCCACCTCTTGACGATGACTTCGACCAGCGAGGACCAATCGCTAATGCAAGCCGTCGACGTGCTCCTCACTCACGAAAACCGCAAGGGCGCCTGGATCGACGAAGCCGTGGACTTGTCTTTCACCAACGAGCGCTGGAAGCGCACCGTCCTGGTGAAGACCGACGACGGCGAGCGCATCAGCCGGCCGCACTTCGAGGTCTGTGTGTTTTCCGCGCTGGCGGCCGAAATCAAGTCGGGCGATGTCTCCATCCAGGGCTCCGAAGCCTATGCCGACTACCGAGAGCAACTCCTATCCTGGGAGGAATGTGAGCCGCTGGTCGCGGACTACTGCGCGCAGTTGGGTCTTGCGACCGACGCCGCCGGATTTACCCGCAGCCTGCGCGAGGGTCTGACCGAGACCGCCGCAGCCGTGGATGCCAGCTTCCCTGAAAACAAGTCGCTCGGCATCGACGAGGCGGGCCTGCCGATCCTGAAGCGCGGCGCGCCGCGAGAGCCGAAGGCATCGGCCCGAGCCCTGGAGGCCGCCCTGTTGGAGCGACTTCCGGAGCGCAACGTCATCGATGTGCTCTGCAACGTGGCGCACTGGACGAGCGAGCCCATCCCCGACAGCAAGGACATGTACGACAAGGACGCCAAGCAACCGCCCCACATCCAGGCCAAGAACGCTTACGAAACCTATCGGAAGAAGATTCAAGGCCGCCGGGTCGTAGTCACGATGGAAGAGCCTAACGCCGCGAAGCCCGAGCCCATCACCTTCGAGGTATCGACCGGCGGCGTCTCATGGATCAAGGCAATTTCCGGTGCTCCCGCCGTCCTCGCCTCCAAACCGCCGCGAGCCGGCCTGGAAAGCCGCCCAATCAGGGCTGGGTAATGGGAGATCAGTTTCGAGGCTTCGACGATGCCGAGGACATTCCTGGTAGTGCTCTTGAGTTTCCGCGGTCGCGCGCCCTGTACGAGGCCGTCGGGCTACATCGTGACTATTTGCTAGTCGAAACGTATCGCAAGAAGTCGCCATTGGGCGAGCCGGCCCAGGAGATTCTTGTCGTCGACGTCTCGTGCGATGGTGTCCCGCCTTCCAACTCTGTGGGCATCGACTTCACCGAGCGTCTGGCCCTTTGCGTACCCAAGGACCCTCAAGCGCTGATTGAGGTTCTCGCGCTTCGTCGCGGTTTCCCGCTGTTGATGCACCAAAACTCCATACTTCCGGATGCAGCGCCAAGTTTGTGTCTGTATCAGGAGCCCCCGCGCTCAGTTGCGAGGACCTGGACGGCGCCTTCCTTCTTGAAGCGCATTCAATATTGGCTGGAACACTCGGCGCGCGGAACGCTGCACGCCGCGGATCAGCCAGTCGAGCAACTGTTCTTTGTGTCCCCATTCGAACTCGTTCTGCCCTGGAATTTTGACGCGCTGCGTGACAATCCCAACATGTACTTCTGGGTGGCAAGAGGTTTGGACCGCCCCGGGGGTGGCGTAACGCTTTTCCTTGAAGGGAGTACGACCGCGAAGGCCGAACGGACAGCATCCGTCGTCAATTTGACGCTGCCGAAGGTCGTGCACGGACGAGTCGAAAGCGATTGCGGGACCCTGGGACAGCTTGCCGATGCTCTATCTGCCAAGGGCATCAACCTGCTCGACGAGCTGACCAGTGCGGTTCAGGCTCGTGTCACCCCTGGCATAGAGGCGAGCAAAGACGATCCGCAGACAGTCCTGATGCTGCACGTTCCTGTCTGTCGGGCCGAAGGGGAATATCCATCGAAAGTTGTTCAGCGAGCCTACCTGATCAAGACAGGGATCCTCAAGCTCGGCGAGGCTTTGGGCGCCTTGTATACCTTGAAGCAGCAGGATAACGTCACCCGCTACTACGAAGAACTGAAAACGGGATTTAGCGCTCCACCCGCGAAAGCGGAGTGGCGCGGGCAATCGGTGTTCCCGATGGAAGTCCTACGGTGTGTCGATCGCGCTGCCGCCAGATTCCAGTCGGGCGTCGCGCCAGAAGGCCCCTCAGGAACCCTGGTCGGCGCCGGAGCGTTGGGAAGTGCTCTGCTGGATATGTGGACTCGATCTGGCTGGGGCGAGTGGTCGATCATCGATAACGACCATATCAAACCGCACAACCTGGTTCGCCATCAGGCCGACTCGTCGTTGATCGGCGCTTCCAAGGCAGAAGCCGCGGTGATTCAGGTCGACCGCGTCATGCAAGGGGCAACGAAGGCCAAGGCAATCCACGCGGATGCGTGTGACCTTTCCGAACAGAAGTCAGTCGAGGCGCTGCAGTCCTCGACGCTCGTCGTCGACGCATCCACCACGTTGGACTACCCACGCCTTGCCAGTTCGCGAGACGACGTCGGGCGGCACGTATCGGTCTTCGTAACGCCGAGCGCTAGCGCCGCCGTATTGCTGCTGGAAGATGCGAATCGAAAGCTTCGCCTGAGGACCCTGGAAGCCCAATACTATCGGTCGATGCTCTCGGAAGAGTGGGGGCGAAATCACCTGGACGGGAATCTGGGGTCGTATTGGAGCGGTGCCAGTTGCCGAGACATTTCCTTGGTGATGCCGTACTCCAATATCCTCGGACACGCCGCAACGATTGCTGACCAAGTGCCTCGCTTGTCATTGTCCGCCGAGGCTGCAATTCGTGTTTGGACCAAGGATCCAGTGTCCGGTAGCATCGCGGCTCACTCGATCGAAGTCAGGGACGAGTTGCACTTACCTTTTGACGGGCTAGGCCTTTTCATCGACGCGGGAGTGCGTGACAAGATGTCGGCGTTCCGGAAGAAGCAGTTGCCAAACGAGACCGGCGGCATCCTTCTCGGGTACCACGACTTCAACGTCAACTCGATTGTTGTGGTCGATGCCCTTCCAGCGCCGAGAGATAGCAAGGCGTCTCCAGGAGCTTTCGAGCGCGGGCTTGAAGGTGTCATTGACGCGGTTGTCGACGCTGGCAAGCGTACCGCGGGAATCGTACGGTATATCGGAGAGTGGCACAGTCACCCACGAGGTTACAGTGCAACTCCGAGCGGCGACGACAAGTACCAGTTGGCTTACCTTACCTTGGGCTTGGCCATGGAGGGATTGCCGGCCGTCATGCTCATTATCGGTGACGATGACATGTGCGCACTGCAGGGGCTAGCAGGATGATGCAAAAGTCAGTGAACGAACCGGCAAGTCTGATGTCATAGAGGCGCTCCCGAAACTCAGACCCTGACAACGATGCGCGGCCAACTCGATCCCCAGTCGTCGATGTTCCATTACTTCTCTCCGGAGTCGCGCGTGCCGGCGGATCATCCGCTGCGTCGGGTGAAGAAGCTGGCCGACCGGGCGTTGAGCGCCATCACCGCGGATCTGGACGCGCTGTACTCGAGCGTCGGCCGTCCATCGATTCCGCCGGAGCGGCTGCTCAAGGGGCAATTGCTGATCGCGCTGTACTCGATCCGCTCGGATCGTCAGTTCTGCGAGCAGCTCGACTACAACATTCTCTTCCGCTGGTTTCTCGATATGGGTCTGGAGAGCACGAGCCTCGATCAGTCGAACTTCAGCCGATTGCGCGAGCGTCTGGTCGCCGCCGATGTCGCACGACGCTTCTTCGATGAAGTGGTGAGCCTTGCCCGCCGCGACAATCTCCTGTCCTCCGATCATTTCACTGTCGACGGCACGTTGATCGACGCCTGGGCCTCGTTCAAGAGCTTCAAGCGCAAGGACGGCGAGCAGCCGAAGGATGGCGGCGACGGAACCGGAATGGTCGACTTCAAGGGCGAGAAGCGCTCCAACGCGACACACCAGAGCACGACCGATCCGGACTCGCGACTCATGAGAAAGGGCAACGGCCAGCCGGCGAAGCTGAGTTATGGCGGCCATGTGCTCATGGAGAACCGCAACGGTCTGTGCGTCGACATCCTCGTGACCGACTCGACCCAGGCCGAGCACCGCGCCGCGCGGTCGCTGCTCACTCGCGCCCGTCGTCGCCGCATCCACCCGAAGACGCTCGCGGCCGACAAGGGTTACCACGTGAAGGAATTCGTGGCGAATTTGCGCGAGCACGGGATTCGTCCGCACATCGCACCCATCGATGGCCGCAAGACGCCAGGACTCGATGGCCGAACCACCCGCACCGAGGGTTACCGAATCAGCCAGCGCAAGCGCAAGCGGGTCGAGGAAATCTTCGGTTGGCTCAAGAGCGTCGGTGGCCTGCGCAAGACCCGATTCATCGGCCAGGTACGAACCCAGATGGCGGCCTTCATCTCCGGTGCCGCGTACAACCTGCTGAGGATCGCGAAATTGACCACCCCGGGGCCGGGAGCAGAAGTATGAAGGGGCGGACCGGAATGCGTTCGACTGCGCGGGCGGGCATTCGCTTCGGTCTTCCGAACCGAATTGAAAATTCATCGCTCGCGAGGAAGTCACCATGAAAATCAATCCGAACCGCCCTGCCGACGCTGCGGCGCAAGCTTTTGCATCAACCTGCTAGCTCGATGAATACCTCCCTCGGACCGCCAAGGTGCGCTGGACCTGTTAAGCGGCACTGTAGGCGCGTTTGGACGTAATCACGAAATCGCGGTTTCGCCATTGTGTTAGATCGGGATGAAATATGGAAATAGCAGGTGCGTTCTCGAAGTTGTTCGATCCGTATGAGCGCCAGGCACGCCTCTATCCAGGTCTGCTGGCCGTGGCTCCAGCAGCCGTTGTATTCGTCTGCTTCGCGGCGGCTGGCAACGTTCTCGGCAGAACGATTCTCAGCGTGCTGGTTGCGTGTGGCGTTGCATATGCACTGGGACGCATCGCCCGCAATGCGGGAAAGCGCCTGCAAGAGGAGCTTTTTGCCAAATGGGGCGGGGCGCCAACGACCCAGATAATGCGGCACAGAGATGCCACAATCGACGTGCACACCAAATTCCGCTATCACGAGACGCTTGCCAAATCCATCGGCAAGCCCATGCCGACCCCGAATGCCGAAACGGCTGACCCGCAGGCCGCCGATGAATATTATCGTGCAGCGACTACGTGGCTAATCGGCCGGACGCGCGACACGAAGGCCTTTCCATTGATCTACAAGGAGAACATCGCCTTCGGTTTCCAACGTAACGCCTTGGGCCTTCGGCGCGGCGGCATTGTTGTAGCGGCCCTCTGTTTTGGCGGCACGCTATTGCGCATGATGCTTCTGACCAGTTCCTTGAGTTCAATGACAGATGCCCTGGATAAGGTCGGGGCACCGGAAGTTGTAGCGCTTCTTGTTTCGCTCATGTTCTTGGGGTTCTGGATCTTTTTGGTCAATGAAACCGCATTGAAGCGCACAGCTTTTGCGTATGCTGTACGCCTGTTCGAGGGCTGCGATCACATCGCGCAGCAGAAGACGAGGACAAGTCGCAAGGCTGGTGGCTCGGCGCCAGCGTAGCAAATATCGCACTATCTTCACCGATGAATGGAGGCATGCCGAGGTAGTTGCATCGAATAAGGATGAAGAGCATGACTGATCGAGAGCATTACGCATTACTCGTCGATGGCATATTTGGCATCGGAACAGCTACCTTTAATGCGGCTGATACGCAGTCCAACGATGTGATCGGCGCACTGGGCAAGCCCGGGCAGTTTGTTGAATTCAACGCCAACTTCGAGCAACGGCTTCGCCGACTCGCTGCCTCGTTGCACGCCGATGAAACCCTTCGCAAAGAAATCCTCGCAGCAATTAACAAGATCGTGACTTCCGAGTGGGATGGAGCCTACGCTGAGCTTTGTGCGCTCGATTATTTCTTGGCGGATGTTTCAACAGGGCCGGGGAACGTGGCCTTAGACCGCACCGTGCCAGCGTCGCAGACGCTGGCCTCCGAAATGGGAATGCAGAATGCCAATCACGACATGAGCTTTCCTAGACTCGGCGTTTCGATGGATACAAAGCTTCTTTCTGACAAGATCGGCGGCATCCTCGAAGGAATCTTCAAGGACTTCCGAAACGCCAAGAACATCGAAAAGCTGACGATACTTCCTTCCTATAACGGTGATCAGGACTTCGCCACCTACCAAGCCAATCGTAAGAAGTTGCTGAGTGAACTGATTCATGGCGTGGACGTCAATCTCCGTCCTTCGGCATTTGTTAGCAAGGTCATCTCTGGGTTGTCGTATAAGTTCGGCTGGGATACGGGTGTATTGACGGCAGCGAGTTCTTATTCGCCCTTGGAGCACGCTAAGAACCATCATCGATTGCTGTTCGGGCATGCGAAGAAGTTCTCGAAGGTGGAGCCAACGGTGATCGTCTTCGTTCTCTTTCCTTGGACGGGGGAAAGAGTCTTCCATTTCGATGACTCTAGGAAGCCATTCTTCAAGGAGTTTGGTGACCGTTTCTTCTCCGACTACCTCTCCTCATCCGATTCCGCCAAGAATTTCAACAGCAACATCAAATCGGCGATTTTGGCAGGCGACGTAACAAGACATCTCTCGGGCATCCTCTTTCTGGAGGATGATTCCGTCTTGGCCAAGACTCCAAATGATCTGAACGTCAAAGCGAGTTTCCTCTGGAATCCCAACGCCTTGCATCCGTTGGCTGGTAGTCTGTTGGAGGCCCGTTTGCTGGCACGCGGTGCCTTCGACTTGCAAACGGTCTCTGAGGCAAGTGCGACTTCAAATCACTAGATGCTGATGCAGATCTTTGGAGGCAGTGCGGTCAACTCCAGCTTATCGTTCGAGGTTGGCCGGAATGCGTGTCAACTGGGGCCGTAATCCTCACAATGCCAACTGAAGTCGATTTTATGAATGTCGGTCAGGGAAATATGACCTTGCTTAAACTTGCTAACGGCAAGGTTCATCTCTATGACTGCAATGTGACAAACGACAACGAGAAGGATGTCCTGGGCTATCTGCGTCGCCAGATTGGCCAAGGCACGAAGATCGACGTGTTCATCTGTTCACACCGAGATGCTGACCACATGCGTGGCGTCAAGAAAGTCCATGCCAAACATCCGATTCAACATGTTTGGGATAGCGGCGCCGTTGGCACGACACCAGACTGCACGGAGTACCGCGAATACATGCAGCTTCGCCGTGACGTTGGATTCACCGAGGTAGAGCACAAGACCTACTACGATTACGGCAATACTTGGCTGCGTATCATGAATGCGAAGAACGACAATCTTGCCGACAACGCCAATGCCCAAAGCATTGTCATCAAAGTCGTTCACCGCGATAGCGCTGCCGGCAAAAGCTATTCAAGCGCGCTGCTCACCGGGGATACTGACGCAGTCACCTGGAAGGAAATCCGGAAACACTACGCCGACGCCGATCTCTCGTGTTCAATATTGTTGGCAAGTCATCACGGTTCGATTTCATACTTCGATGATCCAGGTGATGATGAGCATTACTACACGAGCCATATCAGGGCGAAATCGCCTGCCATGACCATTGTTTCTGTTGGCGATAATCCGCATGGACATCCGGACAAGAAGGCGCTAAGTCTCTACGAGAAATACAGTAGTGGCTCCAAGCAGGGAAATAAGGTGTTTCGCACGGACGAGAAGGGCAACATCAGGCTCGTCCTTAACGATGGCGGCGGCTGGGAGCTGACTCCACGACAGTAGGCATTATTAATGCTGCCGTGTAAGCCGTCGGCGGCGTTGCGTTGCGGCCGTTGAACTGCCAAAGTGCCTTTCAATTGTCAGTTCAGCCTAAGTCCTGTTTTTGCACGTATGTCGGCTGGACCCGGACTTCATCCGCGAGCTCTACGTCGACTTCGACAACGATCTGCCCAACGGCGACATTCTGAGCTGGCGCCTGGGCAAGCAGCAGGTGATCTGGGGCCGCACCGACCTGTTCCGCGTGCTCGACGTGATCAACCCGATCGACTTCTCGCGCAACAACATCTACGACGAACTGGAGGACATCCGCATCCCGATGTGGATCGCCAAGGCCGACTGGCGCATGGGCGCCAACGAGGTGTTCGACGACCTCAACCTGTCGTTCGTGTGGAACTTCGACAAGTTCCGCCCGCACAACCTCGGCCAGTGCGGCACGCCGAACTCGGCCCTGGATGCCGGCTGTTTCTTCCGCGGCATGAACAACCTGTGGGAAAACGGCAGCACCGTGGCCAACTTCGCCGGCGGCAACATCGCCACCGACTTCGGCCCCGGCCAGATCGGTATCCGCAAGGCGCACATGCCGTCCTGGAGCCTGTCCAACAGCCAGTTCGGCATCAAGCTGGAAGGCGTCTATGGCGATTTCGGCTTCTCGCTGAACGCCCTGACCTACCGCTCGCAACTGCCCTCGCTGCGTGGCGGCATCCCGGCGCAGAACCCCTTCACCGGTGAAACCGCGGTATGGCCGGCCCTGATCGCCTTCGATATCCATTTCCCGCGGGTCAACCTGATCGGCGGTTCGATGGACTACTACTCGCAAGCGATCGACACGGTGTTCCGCGTCGAAGTCGCGCACACCGAGGGCGAGGAGTTTGCCAACACCCTGCAATCACGGCTGTTCTCCGAGTCCGACGTCACCCGTTACGTGATCGGTGCGGACAAGAACATCTTCATCCCCTTCCTCAACCCCGGCCGCGCCTTCCTCTTCTCCGGCCAGTTGTTCGGCCAGCACATCCGCGAGCACCAGCTTGAGGATCGCCCACTGGGCAAGGCCGGCATGCCGGACTGGGAGCAGAACTGGATCGGCACCCTGCTGGTCAAGGGCTGGTGGATGAACGACCGGCTGAGCCCGCAGGTGCTAGTGGCCCACGACCTCAAGGCCCATGCCACGGCCATCGCGCCGAGCGTGCAGTACCTGTTCAGCGACAACCTGAAGATCATCGCCGGCGCCAACTTCAAGGTCGGCCGTGGTGCTCGCGAGTTCGACGACTGCCGTAGCTGCAACCCCTGGGACCCCTTCACCAGCTTTGGCCTGCCGGAGGGCGTAACCGCCGGTCTGAGCGGCTACGAGCCGCTGGGCCGCTTCCGCGCCGGCCCCATCGGCATGGCGCAGAAGGAAGACGAACTGCAACTGACCCTGCGTTACAGCTTCTGATCAATCACGAGGAATAGCCATGAACAACAAGAAATCCCGGCAGAGCCGCGCCCTGGCGCTGGCCCTGTTGACGCTGGGCGCGACCAGCGGCGTGCACGCCGCCGACGAGGCGGTGATCCAGCAGTCCTTCTACCCCTACCAGAACGACAAGCCGAGCTTCGCCGGTCTGAGCGCCGGCATGACCATCAACAAGGGCAACGTCGCCCAGTTCAAGGAGATTCTCGACCCGGCCTTCTACGGCTTTATCGAGAAAGGTTGGGTGGAGCTGAAGGTCGGCGACACCACCTCCTTCGACCTGCACCCCAACTATGTCGAGGCTACCCGCCAGCACATGGACACGGTCAAACTCGGCGCGAAGCCCGGCGAGATCAGTGGCGCCGTGGCCGGCCGGCCGTTCCCCCAGGAGCCGGACGCGAACGACCCGCGCGCCGGCGAGAAGCTCGCCTGGAACTACAAGTACGGCTACAACTGGGGCGACAGCGCCGCCATCTCGCCGTTCTACTGGAAGTTCCGCGACATGAACACGGGCAAGCTGGAACGCACCATCAAGTTCGACTTCCACTTCCTCAACTTCACCCGCCGGGTCAACCAAGAGCCCACGCCGGCGATCACCCCCAACCCGTCGCAGCTGTTCCGCGGCATCTACGTCAAGGCGCAGGAGCCCTATGACGTGCGCAACACCCAGCTGCTGATCCATCGCGCCGAGGACGACCTCAAGCGCGACAACTCCTGGTTGTACCTGGGCTTCCAGCGCCGCGTGCGGCGCCTGGCCACCGGCCAGGTGACCGATGCCTTCCTCGGCTCCGACTTGATGATCGAGGACTTCGAGGGCTACAACGGGCGTATTTCCGACATGCAGTGGAGCTACAAGGGCACCCGCTTCATGCTGATGCCGTTCTACAACCACAACGACCTGACGCTGGACAGCGAAACGCACAAGGACAGCGACGGTTACCAGGTGGTGGCGTTCGGCGGTCAGGGCGGCTGTTTCCCCAACATCACCTGGCAGCTGCGCAAGGTCTACGAGGTGGAATCGGTGCCGGTGGACGGCAGCCACCCACTGTCCAAGCGCGTGCACTACATGGATGCGCAGACCTTCACCGTGCCGCGCACCGTGTCGTATGACCGCAAGGGCAGCATGTGGAAGACCTTCACCATCGGCCAGGCCCACCCGGACCACCACCTGCCGAAGAACAAGGGCTCCGGCGTGTCGATCGACGACAGCTTCACGATGATCGACATCCAGGCCATGCACTGCACCACGGG
>NZ_QASO01000068.1 GCF_003052605.1 Ectopseudomonas oleovorans
GTAAGCGTTCATTCCACGACGTACTGGACTTACTTTACGTCCCGAAGGGGCCTTAGCAATTCCGGTGAGACCTTGTACTGTTTCGTGCCGTTCTCGGCCAGGACGATCACGCTCTTGCGGTTGATCTTGGTGACGATCCCCATAGTCAAGCCAGTTCGGCTTTCGAAGGTCACCTTCAGCCCCACGTGCAGCCGACTCAGCGCCTGCAGGTTTTCTTGATCTTGCAGTTCATCAATGCGCCGGCAGATCATTCGGTTCAGCTCCAATAGCTGATCGATGCTCATGTCTTCAATGCGCATGGAGGGTGCCCTTTGGCTGTGCGGTCTGTCGATCAGAATGGCGCGGATCGATCAGCGAGCGTAACGGATTATCGGCGAACCGGGTCTTCCAGAGCCGAGGCGTCAGGTCAGCGACCTTGCTGGCCGGGTGCTGACTGATGCGCTGCAGCACGTCCACCAGATAGGTGTACGGGTTGATGTCGTGCAGTTTGCACGTAGTGATCAGGCTCTGGATGATGCCCACGTGTTCCGCGCCGAGTTCAGTCCAGCAGAACAGCCAGTTCTTGCGTCCCATGGGAATGGGGCGCAGGGCCCGTTCCAGGTGGTTGGTGTCTGGCTGGACGTCTGGGTCTTCCAGGAAGACGGTCAGGCTGGCTTCACGGCTGAGCACGTAGTTCAGTGCTTTGGTCAATAAATCACTGGGCAGCAGACCGCCCTGTGCCAGTTGATCCCGGCACCATTGGAAGAAGTCGCTGACCACCGGCTTTGAGTGGAGCAGCCGGTACTGGCGTTTCTTTTCGCCGGTCAGTTGCTGGACGCGGATCTCTTCTTCGTTGGTGTATAGCTTGGCAATCTGCTGAAGGGCTTCGGTGGCAGTTATCGGGTGGTCCTTCTGCGCCTCAATGAAGTAACGACGACTGTGCACCCAGCACTGCGCGTGGATGATGTTCTGCTGTGCGGCGGCATAGCGGGCATAAGCAGCATAGCCGTCACTGATCAGAGTTCCGCTGAACTGTTCGTTCAGTACCTGCTCGATATGGGCTCGGCCTCGACTGTTCGAGTAAGTGAACACCACTTCATCGGCATCGCCGTATAACGGCCAGAACCAGCCGGATTTCATCTTGCCTTTTTGTGGGCCTGCCCGACCCTGGTGGCCAGCTTTAATCGGCGTCTCATCCATCGCCAACACCCGGCTGCGCAGAACATTGTCGGTCTGGGCATCCACGATCGGCCGCAGCAGATCAATAGATCGCTTGATCAGATTGGTGAGGGTGCTGCGGCTGAGGGTAATACCCGCTTGCTGGATGCGTTGGTGTTGGCGATACAGCGGTAGGTGAAACTGGAACTTGTCGACCATCAGACCCGCCAACAAGCTGACGTCGGCCAGGCTGTTGTCCAGTACGTTGGACGGGGCCGGCGTGGTCACGGGCTTGTCGCTGCCCTTGCGCCGAAATACGGGGCGTTCCACTTGCAACACCACGTAACTGGACGTCCGCTGGGCCAGCCGATAGGTCGTTTTGGTGCCAAGGATGTCGTACTGGTCGGCGTCGGGGCCGCTTAGCTCCGGCGGCAGGTGTTCAACAACTTCCACTGGCACGTCCGCTGTAAAACGCAGACCCGTATCGTTCAGGCAGTCGTCGTCCCGCTGTTTCTTTCCGGTGCCTCGCTGATAAGCCCGAACCGGGCGTTTCTCCGCATCGAGAGGCTTCTCCGGGCTAGCCGCATCATTCGATTGGAACAGGCCGCCCTGCTCCGGGAGGTCATACACCTGCTTCTCGGACTTGGGGCCGAACAGCTGCTTCTTGAACCAGTCCAACTGCCGCTGCATGACCTGTAGCTGCTCACGCAACAGGGCATTCTCCTCGGCCAGTACCGAGTAGGAAGGGGCGTTGGAATAGGACGCGGAAGCCATTGAATTCATGGCCGATATTATACCGGAACACAACCCGCTACGTGCCCCGAAAACGCTTGAACTGACGGTACTTTTGCACCTCGATACCGTCAATCAGCAACTGGAGATCAGTCAGGTTTAAGGGGCGCTGTCCCGAAGAAGACGGCCGTACCCGGAACTGCCCCTGCTCCAGTCGCTTGGCCCACAGGCAGTAGCCCGTGGGCGTGAAATACAACATCTTCATTTGGGTCTTGCGACGGTTAACGAAGACAAAATACTGCCCGCTGAGCGGATCTTGCTTGAGTTGATTGCGGACCAGAGCGCTCAGCCCCCGGAAGGATTTACGCATATCCGTGGGCTCGGTGCACAGCCAGATCCGGGCCTGGCTATCCAGACCGATCATCTGATCTGGCTCAGCCTTAGCTCAACACCATTACCCAGGCTCAGCACGATATTCCAGCCGCTTCCGGGAGAGGCCGAGTCATCCATCAGCGATGACAGATCCAGGAAGCTGGCATAACCAGAATCCGCAGCCTCACCGACCGGCTGACTCAACAGGCGCTTGCGCCAACTACAGAAGCTGGCATAACCGAGTTTGTGCTCCTTGCAGAACTGCGTGGCCGACAGGCCGCTGTCACGCTGCTGACCGATTAGGACTTGCCACTGTTCTGCGGTGCGGTGTTTTCTCATGGAAATAACCTCGCGTTGTTGAATGCGAGGTCACTCTAGGGCGGAAGTCAGCGGGATGGCAGGATGTCTTGGAATGAACGCTTACGCTGAAGCGGCATACCGCCCACGACGCTCTTTGTACCGATGGTGCCCACGCTCTGCGTTGGCACCGGCGTTTGTGGCGCTGCGCGTCATCCCGGGTGGTACTGGCGACTATGAAGATCGAAACGGACGCAGAGCGTCTTAGTCTGTGGTGCCGCGCGGAGCGTTGGAGCAATACAAAAAAGCAGCTTGCAGCCAATTATGACCAGTGGTTATTGTGCGGTGAAAGACGCCGACTCCTTGGCCTCTATAACTGGAAAACACTACGCTTTGCATGTGTGCTACAACGCTGCAGAAGGCTAAGAGAATTAAAATGGATTTGCCAAAGTTTAATGAAACATTCATACCGATACTAGAAATACTGAGAGATGGCAAGATCATAAAGGGTCGAGAGTTAATAAGGCGCGTGGAGGAAAACTTCTACTCGCACCTACCTTATGAACTACTACAACAAACAACTAAAAGCGGCGACAGGGTCATAGAAAATAGAATCGCCTGGGGCAAGTCCTACTTGAAAAAAGGCGGACTGGTTCATTACCCGCAGCGAGGGTTCGTCCAAATAACAGATAAAGGACTTTTTACAAAAGCAGAAAACATAACACTTCCTGAAATACAGGCTGACGTTATAAATTTCTATCAACCTGAAAATAGCAAGCCTGAGAAACTTCTTATAGAAGAGGAAAGCGCTAGCCCACAGGATCTAATAGACACTGGCTTTGAGCGGATTGAGCGCGAAATTAAAGACGAACTTCTATCAAAGTTGAAAACAATTGACCCATATGCCTTTGAAAAAATAATACTAATCCTTTTAAAGAAAATGGGCTATGGAGAATTCATTGAGACCTCTAAATCCGGCGATGGCGGCATTGACGGAATCATAAACGAGGATCAATTAGGGCTGGAAAAAATATATATTCAAGCCAAACGCTACAATGAAAACAAAGTCCGTGAAACGGACATTCGCAACTTTATTGGCGCAATGAGTGGCGACACACATAAAGGCATTTTTGTTACAACGTCATCGTTTGATGAAAAAGCTAAAAATAAAGCTCGCGACGCACACCATAAGATAATTTTACTTGATGGGTCAAAGCTTGTAGACCTCATGCATAAGTACAACGTAGGTGTTCAAGTAAAAAACATCTATGAGGTTAAAACTGTTGATAATGATTTTTTCGATTCTGAAGATATATAACTCCTAAATCAGATGCGCTCCGAAAGACAGGTGCAGAGCGCGAGCATGCTAAAAATCAGCCCCCTACCTCCCCCGTCTCCAGCTTGCGCCACAGCAAACGCACCGCCGCCTTGCGCACCAGGGCGCAGCGGTATAGGCGGATTTCCAGTGGAATCTGCCACTGCTCTGCGCCACAGATAGTCAGTTCGCCACGGGCCAGTTCCGCAGTCACTGATAGCCGTGGCACCCAGGCCACGCCCATGCCCTGCAGGGCCATGCTCTTGAGGCTGTCGGCCATAGCGGTTTCGTACACGGTGGTCGAGCGTAATGCGCGCTGGCGTAGCAGCAGGTTGACCGAGCGACCGAGAAAGGCGCCGGCGCTGTAAGCCAGCAGCGGTACGCTCTGGCCATTGTCGAGGTCGTACAGCGGCGCGCCGGACTCGTTGACCGCGCATACCGGCAACATTGATGTGGCGCCCAGGTGCAGCGAGGGGAAGATCGCCGGGTCCATCTGCAGCGCCGCGTCAGGGTCGTAATAGGCAAGGATCAGGTCGCAGGCGCCTTCACGCAGTGAATGCACCGCTTCGCCGACGTTGGTCGCCACCAGGCGGGTGGTCAGTGGCAGACCTTCGCGGCGCAGGCGGGCGATCCATTCCGGGAAGAAACCCAGGGTCAGCGAGTGGGCGGCGGCAATCGACAGCATCTCGCCCTGCTGGCCTTCGAGGTTGTGCAGGTGGCGCACCACTTCGCCAAGCTGTTCGACCAGGCTGCGCGCGGTCACCAGGAACAACTTGCCGGACTCGGTCAGCTCGACCGGGGTGCAGGAACGGTCGACCAGGGTCAGGCCGAGCATGCCTTCCAGGCTGCGGATACGTCGGCTGAATGCCGGCTGGGTGACGAAGCGCTTTTCCGCAGCCTGGGAAAAGCTGCGGGTGGCGGCCAGGGTGACGAAGTCTTCCAGCCATTTGGTTTCCAGGTTCATCGCAGGCTCCGCGTGCTGATCCGGTTTGCGCCCGTGTAGGAGCCGCGCCTCGGGGCGAAGGATTTCTGGCGCCCGGCCAGAGCATTCGCCGCGAGGCGCGGCTCCTACAGAAATATCAGAGGGCCGACCATGATGCGCCGGTGGTGGGTTACGCCGCAGCGCTATCTGCGTGACATTTGACGCCGGTGGCATGCGGCTAACCCACCCTACGTTTGTCGCTAGTGCGCGGTCACTTCGACATTATGCCGATTGTGCATAGGGCAGCAAGTAACGGCATTGGTAGCGAGACGGTTGGAGCCCCTATTCTATGGGTATCGCGGCACTCGCCGTATTTCCCAAGAGTCATCTCTATCATGTCCTCTGCTGCATCTGTTCGCGTCGAAAAAGATCTGCTCGGTACCCTCGAAGTCCCTGCTGATGCCTATTACGGTATCCAGACCCTGCGCGCCGTGCAGAACTTCCGCCTGTCCGGTGTGCCGCTGTCGCATTACCCGAAGCTGGTAATCGGCCTGGCCATGGTCAAGCAGGCCTCGGCGGACGCCAACCGCGAGCTGGGCCATCTGTCCGCCGCCAAGCACACGGCAATCAGCACCGCCTGCGCACGCATCATCCAGGGCGAGTTCCACGAGCAGTTCGTGGTCGACATGATCCAGGGCGGCGCCGGCACCTCGACCAACATGAACGCCAACGAGGTCATCGCCAACATCGCGCTGGAGGCCATGGGCTTTGAGAAAGGCCAGTACCAGCACCTGCACCCGAACAACGATGTGAACATGGCGCAGTCGACCAACGACGCCTACCCGACTGCCATTCGCCTGGGCCTGCTGCTCGGCCATGACAGCCTGCTGAGTGCGCTGGACAAGCTGATTCAGTCCTTCGCCTCCAAAGGGCTGGAGTTCGGCCATGTGCTGAAGATGGGTCGCACCCAGTTGCAGGACGCCGTGCCGATGACCCTCGGTCAGGAATTCCACGCCTTCGCCACCACCCTGGGCGAAGACCTACAGCACCTGAAGATGCTCGCCCCGGCGCTGCTCACCGAGGTCAACCTGGGCGGCACCGCCATCGGCACCGGCATCAACGCCGACCCGAAATACCAGGCCCTGGCGGTCAAGCGCCTGAGCGTGATCAGCGGCCACCCGCTCAAGCCGGCGGCCGACCTGATCGAAGCCACCAGCGACATGGGCGCCTTCGTGCTGTTCTCCGGCATGCTCAAGCGCACGGCGGTCAAGCTGTCGAAGATCTGCAACGACCTGCGCCTGCTGTCCAGCGGCCCGCGTACCGGCATCAACGAAATCAACCTGCCGGCGCGTCAGCCGGGCAGCTCGATCATGCCGGGCAAGGTCAACCCGGTGATCCCCGAGGCAGTCAATCAGGTGGCCTTCGAAGTGATCGGCAACGACCTGGCGCTGACCATGGCGGCCGAAGGTGGCCAACTGCAGCTGAACGTGATGGAGCCGCTGATCGCCTACAAGATCTTCGACTCGATCCGCCTGCTCACCCGCGCCATGGATATGCTGCGCGAACTGTGCATCGACGGCATCACCGCCAACGAAGCACGCTGCCGCGAACTGATGGAAAACTCCATCGGCCTGATCACCGCGCTGAACCCCTACATCGGCTACGAGAACGCCACGCGCATCGCCAAGGTCGCCCTGGAAAGCGGGCGCGGCGTGCTGGAACTGGTGCGCGAGGAGCAGTTGCTGGATGAGGCCACCCTGGCCGACATCCTGCGCCCCGAGAACATGATCGCCCCACGCCTCGTGCCCCTGCAGCAGTAACGGAGAACGACCATGCAACCGTCACAGCCCCCCAGCGTCAAGTTCCTGTTCCGCACCCTGCATCCGCCGCGCCGCTTCTGGCCGGGCCTGGCGGGTTTCTACACCGGCGCGAGCCAGGCACCAGCTCGTCAACGCAGCTGAGCGTCTTTCATAGGAGGCATCACCAGCCTCGATCTTCAGGGATGGCCTCGGCCATCCCTTTTTTTGGGTGCGCCAGGCATGGCGCGTAGCGCCGTGACTGGCGCTGTCGGGTTCACTGTGGTGGTGAGCCTGGCGACTTGGAGGTGAAAGTCCTCTACACACCCGGCAAGGGGAAGTGTTAGCTGAAGGCAAGGGTGTCGCGGGCGACTGCGAATCTGAAGGAAGCCCGAGGCAAAATGCTGGCCTGACGAACAGGAAGCGGATGAGGCGGCGCAGCGGGGTGAGGTGGCCATAATCGCCAAAGCCCG
>NZ_QASO01000069.1 GCF_003052605.1 Ectopseudomonas oleovorans
GGGCTGAGCAATGTGCTGGCCTTGATGGCTAAAAGCCTCAGTGCCGTACGCTCAGGCCGTAGCTTTGCGCGCCAACGCAAACGCGCAGCCAGCCGAGGTTGTGAGGGCTACAAACCGACGCGCTGAAGAAACACCACCGCCCAACCTCCGTGCAAAAAAGCTGGCCACAAGCGGTCAGCATAGGCTCGTCCGGAGAACGAGAAATCTCGCCTAGACAGCCGGAACAGACGATGCTCACATCACCGCCAGCCCAGCTAGACCGCCTGATTGAGCGGCAGAGGCCTGGTCATCGCCCGACGGCCATGGCGGCTGGCTGCTTCGGGGGGGTTGCCTTGGGCAGGGCTGCAGCTTAGGTTGATGACATTGGGCTTTAGCCCGTCCCGAGTGAGCGAAGCGAACGGTTTGAACCAGTTGTTATGCTTTAGTGGTAATTTCTTTGATCGAGCCACTCGACGCATTTGGTCTTTTGATTGACCTGAACAAAAATCGTACCACTCGTTAGTTTTGCGCATGAATCAAAACCGGTGTCTTCTAGGTTTTTTATGCCTGAGTGATACTCAGATAAAAACTCTAGGAAAATATTAATTATTTCGTTGTAGTTGTTTTCTTCAGAAGGTTTGGGAATCAGCAATTTGAACTTTTTTCCATCGTTTGCTTCGGCAAATATTGAGAATGCTAACGAGTATGGATTTCCAGTGCTTAATTTTCCGGATGAGCCAGAAAGTATCGGTTCAATTCGTGGGGTTGACATTATTTTTGTAGCTAGGCCAGAGAGTTTTGCATTGAGTGCGAGGCCATGAGCCTTACCCAGCTCATTGAAAAAGCCACCGAAGTATGATTTGGCTATGAAGATCATCACTAAAGTTGGAATAAACCACTCTATGCATGCTTGCGGCCCGCTCGGCGGTCTGGAATCAACTAATATATTTAGCTCTTCGTTATCAAACGATGTCCTAAATTCTTCAAAAATCTCGCTCGGCAAACTGTCTTCATATATTAGCGCTATATCAGGCTTCTGCATTTTTGCTCCTGCATGCATAACGCCAGCATAACCGGTGAAGCAAGCTGCTGCGGTTTTTGCACACAAAAATCGCAACAGCTTGCGGAGTCCGAGTTGATGCTTTTGTTAGCTTTTACGCAGCTACAAGCATCCCCTCATTCGGGCGATCAGAATCAGAGCGGTCATCTTTCTCAGCTGCATAAGTTGATTGAGCTGTGCTTGTTGACGCGCCTGAGCCATAAATTTTCTGAGCATCAGGATTTGCAGGAGTCCAACTCCATTCATCTTGAACAATCTCATCGTTACTTGGAGCTTCTAGAAATTTCATAGCGAATACTTTCATTTTTCACCCTTCTTTTTTGATAAAAAACTTACAATTGAATCCGATATACCTAAGCCAGTTAAGTCTTCAATCCATAGCCATTGCCCCATTGTGTTGATTTCTAAAAAATGCCACTCGCCAGATGGCGTAACAATAAAGTCTAAAGCACCAAATTCAAGATCTAGAGACGTCATGAATTTATTGACCTTCTCTCGAATTTCGCTAGGAGGCTCTATTGGATGATGCGGTGTATTTGGAATGTCATACCTCCTCCAGTCAATACTTGCTAATTTTGATTTTTGAGATTGAATTTGGCACACATGATGATCTTGACCGACCACTGTGTACCTAACCTCATAGTCTTTTTCTACATACGCCTGAAGAACAATTGGATTTTCATTGATGTCGCCGAAGTCACAGATTTCAGCCTCTGAAACTTTGTTTACATATAAGCCTTTGAAGCTTCCGTCGGAGTCCTGATAAAACTCTTGATTCATGAGCTTCAAAACCACATCACCATAAATATCGATAAAATTGCAAAGCTCCTTCTTGTCATTGCTTACAATTAATGGTGGCAATGTGAATCCAATATTTCTTGCCATATCCATCTGTAGATATTTATTTTCTGCTTGATATGACTTTGCTAATGGATTTAGCCATTTTACGGTCTTTAATGTATTGTACAGCCCAAGCAATGTTTTATTCCATTCCCCACGCCATATTTTAAATCCTGGATCGTTTATATTAGCCTCCTCTAAGGAGACTTCAACAAAAGGTCGGCGCACCCAAACCTTATCTATCTGATCTGAGTTAATCGAAAGATCATTCTGTTGAATACTCCATTTCTCCTCAAAAAATGTAATCCTTGAAGACTTCAGTGAATCTGTATCCAAATCAAATCTAAAGTATTTTTCATTGCTTCTATTCAGCTTTCCGCATACGACATCAGCGTGCTTGTCAAACTTATCACTTAATACCAATATCATTGTCTATCATTCTCCTCTGATCGAATTTCTGGCAAAGCTAACAGTGATTAGACGGAAGGCGGTACTAACGCGATAGTAGAGCCTTCCATCTAACTCCGCACCATCATCATGGTTACCCTGGGAAATTCTTTTTAAAATCATGGCATTACCAGCCAGCTCCTGATCCTTGGGCGTATTCGCTTGACTTCCTCTTTTGCCTCATTGCTTACAGTTGCTCAAAAAACAGCCAGAACACCCTGTTTGTGTTCCGCGCGCTAAGCCTTGAACGCCCAGGCCATGTATCCATCGGCAAATGGCGCTTCGCCATGAGGCGTTGAGCTTCGTCATGAAGCTGTCCGTTTGCTGAAGCTATATTCCTTTTACTGCTTGTTGCAACTTGCTGACTGAACTTTTTGATTTTGCTACGGTCTTGCCCTCGTCCGGGAGCAGGCTTTTGTTTGCGCCCGGCGTTCTTGCGGCCTGCGCTTTAGCGATGGTTTCGCTGAGCGCAGGCCCTTCGCGACGGTGAGAGGCCATGATCGATATAAGAAACCTGACCAAGCGTTTTGCGCAGCACACGGCAGTCGATGACTTGTCGTTCCAGGTCCAGCCAGGGGAAGTGCTGGGCTTTCTCGGCCCCAACGGGGCCGGCAAATCCACCACCATGAAGATGCTTACCGGCTTTCTCGCGCCGACCTCCGGCACGGCGAGCATCCTCGGCTGCGATATTCAGACCCAGACCCTCGAGGCCCAGCGGCAGATCGGTTATCTGCCGGAGGGTGCGCCGTGCTACGGCGACATGACGGTGCGTGGTTTTCTTGAATTTATCGCCGAGGTACGTGGCTTTCGCGGTGCCGAGAAGAAGCAGCGCGTGCAGCGCGCGGTGCAGCAGGTGGAGTTGGAGAAGGTGCTGGAGCAGAGCATCGAGACGCTGTCCAAGGGCTTCAAGCGCCGCGTTGGCCTGGCCCAGGCGATTCTGCATGATCCGCGTGTGCTGATTCTCGACGAGCCCACCGACGGCCTCGACCCCAACCAGAAACATCAGGTGCGCCAACTGATCCAGGGCCTGGCGCAAGACAAGATCGTGATCATTTCCACCCATATTCTCGAAGAGGTCACGGCGCTGTGTACCCGCGCGGTGGTGATCGCCCAGGGCCGCCTGCTGGCCGATGGCACGCCGCTGGAGTTGGAAAGCCGCTCGCGCTATCACCAGGCGGTGACGCTGGTGGCCGATGAGGCGCTGGACCAGGCAGCTCTTGCGGCGCTGCCGGGCGTTGCCGGTGTCGAGGAGAACGCCCGCGAGCACAGCCTGAGCGTGCTGGCGCAGCCGGGCGAGGTGATCTTCCCGCAGGTCAATGCGCTGATTGCCGAACGCGGCTGGAAGGTCAAGGAACTCAATGTGGAACGCGGCCGGCTCGATGAAGTGTTCCGCACGCTGACCCGGGGAGAGCAGTGATGACCCAGTTGCCCGTGATCTTCAAACGCGAGCTGGCGAGCTACTTCGCCACGCCGCTGGCTTATGTGTTCATCGTCATCTTCCTGGTACTGTCCGGGGTGTTCACCTTTTATCTGGGCGGTTTCTTCGAAGGCGGCCAGGCCAATCTCTCGGCCTTCTTCAATTTCCACCCCTGGCTCTATCTGTTCCTGGTGCCGGCGATTGCCATGCGCCTGTGGGCGGAGGAGCGCAAGTCCGGCTCCATCGAGCTGCTGATGACCCTGCCGATCACCCGCTTCGAGGCGGTCACCGGCAAGTTCCTGGCGGCCTGGGTGTTCGCCGGCATTGCGTTGCTGCTGACCTTCCCGATGATCATCACGGTCAACTACCTGGGCGAGCCGGACAACGGCGCCATCGTCACCGGCTATATCGGCAGCTGGCTGCTGGCCGGCGCCTATCTGGCCATCGGCTCGTGCATGTCGGCGCTGAGCAAGAACCAGGTGATCGCCTTCATCCTCGCGGTCAGTGCCTGCTTCCTGTTTATCGTCAGCGGTTTTCCCATGGTGCTCGACGCCTTCGCCTGGGCGCCGCAGTGGCTGGTGGACGCCATCGCCTCGCTGAGCTTTCTGGTGCGTTTCGACGCCATCAGCAAGGGCGTGATCGATTTGCGCGACCTTTTGTATTTCCTCTCGCTGATCGCCGCCTGGCTGACTGCCACCGCTGTGGTCATCGACCTGAAGAAAGCCGACTGAAGGAACGCGCCCATGAAAAAGCTGATCTATTCCGGCGCCGGGTTGCTGCTGATCGCGGTGGCCTTTCTCGCCTTCAACCTGCTGGCCGGCCTGGGCCTGGGCGGTGCGCGCCTGGACCTGACCGAGCAGAAGCTCTACACCATCTCCGACGGCACCAAGCAGATCCTTGCCGAGCTGGACGAGCCGATCAACCTGTACTTCTTCTATTCGGACAAGGTGGCCAAGAACCTGCCGGCGCTGCGCACCTACGCCCAGCGCGTGGAGGAGATGCTCAAGGCTTACCAGGCCCAGGCTGGCGGCAAGATCCGCCTGCATATCATCGACCCTGAGCCGTTCTCCGAGGACGAGGACAAGGCCGCGCAGTTCGGTCTGCAGGGCATCCCGCTGCAGCAGGGCGGTGACTCGATCTACTTCGGCCTGGCTGGCACCAACGGCCTGGACAACACCCAGGTGATCCCGTTCTTCGCCCTGGATCAGGAGGAGCATCTGGAGTACGAGCTGAGCCGCCTGGTGCAGACCCTGGCCAAGCCGGAGCTGCCGGTGGTTGGCGTGCTCTCCGGGCTGCCGATGACCGGTGGCTTCGACATGATGGCGCGGCAGCCGACGCCGCCGTGGATGGTGCTGGAGCAGGTGCGCCAGTTGTTCCAGATCGAGCAGCTCCAGAGCGATGTCGACCAGATTCCCGACAAGGTCTCGGTGCTCTGGCTGGTGCATCCGAAGAACCTGCCCGAGCAGACCCTGTACGCCATCGATCAGTTCGTGCTGCGCGGCGGCAAGCTGATGGTGTTCGTCGATCCCTATGCCGAGGCCGATACCGGTGATATGCCGGGTGAAGTGGCGGTGGACCGGGCGTCGAATATCGAGTCGCTGTTCAAGGCCTGGGGGCTGCGCATGGTGCCGGACAAGGTGCTCGGTGACGGCTCCTACGCCATGTCGGTCAACCGTGGTCAGGGCCAGCGTCCGGTTCGTCACGCTGCCTGGCTGAGCCTGCCGCGCAAGGCGCTGGATCAGACCGATATCGCCACGGCTGGGCTGGAGAACGTCACCGTCGCCACCGCCGGCATTCTCGAGCCGGTGGAAGGGGCGAAGACGCGCTTTACCCCGCTGATGCAAAGCTCCGAATACGCCATGCCCTTCGACGCCCAGCGCTTCGCCATGCTCAGCAACCCCGAGGAGCTGATCCGCGAACTGGAGCCGACCGGCGAGCGCTACACCATCGCTGCGCGTATCGACGGTCCGGCGCAGAGCGCCTTCCCCGATGGCATCGAGGGGCGCAAGGACGGTCTCAGGCAGGCAGACAACATCAACGTCATCGCCGTGGCCGATACCGACATCCTCAGTGATCGCATGTGGGTGCAGGTGCAGGACTTCTTCGGCCAGCGCATGCCGCAACCCTGGGCGGATAACGGCAGCTTCACCATCAACGCGCTGGACAACCTGACCGGCTCTGAGGCGCTGATCAGCGTACGTTCGCGTGGTCGCTTCAGCCGTCCGTTCGTGGTGGTCGAGGAGCTGCAGCGCGCCGCCGAACAGCGTTTCCGTGACAAGGAGCAGGCACTGCAGGCACGCCTGGCCGAAACCGAGCAGCAACTGGCGGCGCTACAGCAAAGCGACGATCCAAACCTGGAGCTCACGCCTGAGCAGCAGGGCGCGTTGCAGCGCTTCATCCAACAGAAGCTGGAGATTCGCAAGGAGCTGCGCGAGGTGCGCTACCAGCTCAATGCCGATATCGAGGCGCTGGGCCGCACGCTGAAGATCATTAATATCGCCCTGGTGCCGGCGCTGCTGACCCTGGGCGTGTTGGCGTTGTGGCTGTGGCGGCGCCGTCGTCGCGCGTGAGGCCGATACCAGTTGGTGGGGCTGAGGGCTCCACCTGTGGGAGGCGCTTCAGCGGCGACAGTCGCGGCTAAAGCCCCTCCCACAAAGAGCGTGCGCAGGGTGGATCACGCTTTACCGATCCACCGCTGCGGTGGATGTAAAACGCGATATCCACGCGCATAGTCATTCACTTGTGAGGAGATCATGGGACGTAAAGGTCTGATCGCATTGATCATCATCGTGCTGCTTTGCGTGCTGGGTTACCTGGCCGTGCAGCGCGGCCAGCAGCAGAGCACGGCGCAAGTCGAGTCGGCGCCCTGGCTGGCAGCCGAACAGGGCTATCTGAATACGCTGCAGGCGCTGGAGATCGAGGCGCCGGGGCAGCCCTCGGTACGCATCGAGCGGCGTGAAGATGGTTGGGTGGTGCCGGCGAAGGCCGACTATCCGGCGGCGCCGCAAGCGCTGGCCGAACTGCTGCGGGCATTGCGTGAGGCGCGCACGCAGGAGGCCAAGACCGCCAACCCGCAGTGGCATGCTCGTTTGGGACTGGCCGAGGAGGGGGCGGCTGATGAGCAGGCGCTGCGTCTGAAGCTGCACTTCGACGGCCATCCCGACCTGGGGCTGCGCTTGGGTAATCCGTCTCAGCAAGGCAGTGGGCAACTGGTGCGTCGTGCCGGCGAGAATCAGGTCTGGCTGATCGATCAGCAGTTGCAGGTGCCGACGCGTGAGCTGGACTGGCTGGATCGGCGTGTCACCGACATTCCCTTCACGCGCATCGCGCGCCTTGAGCTGCGCTACGCCGATGGCGAGAAACTTACCCTGACGCGTGCCGATGCCCAGCAGTACAACTTCGCTGTCGCAGAGCTGCGCAAGGAGCAGAAACTCAGCTTCGAGGGTGCGGCCAATGGTGTCGCACTGGTCTTCTCCAACCTGCAGTTCGCTGATGCCGCGCCGCTGGCGCAGATAGGTTTCAAGCAGGCGCCGGTGCTGCAGTTCAGCCTCAGTGGTTTTGCCGAGGAAAAGCTCGAAGGAGCGTTGTACAAGCAGGGTGAGCAGTATTGGTTGGTGCTTGGCGAGCGTGAAGGTTTCAACGCCGCAGAGGTGAGTGCGCGCAGTGACTGGGCATATCGACTGGAGCCTGATCAGGTGCAGCGGCTGGCGAAGAAGTTGCGCGATCTGTTAGTCAAAAGCCCATAAAACGAGCTGTAACCCGCATATCTTCTGGGTTCGTGGCGGTTTTGAAAAAGTGCTTTTCAGTCACAATCCATGCTTTATACTCGGCCTTCGACTGCAGCAAGAACGCGAATCGCTTGACCTGCTCCATGCTCGATTGCCGGGGGTGGCGAACGCTGAGAAGAGCGTTTTTACCGAGCCGTCAAAGCGCCTTCGGGACAATAAAAACATAGCGAGTTTGGAGAAGTTGGTAATGGCAGATCGTGAGACGGGAACCGTCAAATGGTTCAATGATTCCAAGGGTTACGGGTTTATTCAGCGCGAAAGCGGCCCGGACGTATTCGTTCACTACCGCGCCATTCGTGGCGACGGCCACCGCACCCTGGTCGAAGGCCAGAAGGTCGAGTTCGGTGTGACCCAGGGCCAGAAAGGCCTGCAGGCGGAAGACGTCTCCGCGGTCTGAGCTCCAGCTCGAAATACAACAAGGCCCGTCGATGACGGGCCTTGTTGTTTGTGGGCGCTGTATTCGTAGGGCGGGTTTCGCGGGTAGCTCCCCTCTCCCATTCATGGGAGAGGGGCTGGGGGAGAGGGCCGAGAACACCGCGAAACTGCCTGCTGGCTCCAACCTCTCCGAACGCGGCCCGCCCTAACCCTCTCCCCAGAGGGGAGAGGGCACTGAACGCGTCCGACCGTCGCTTAAGTGAACAGCGTTACCGTCGATGATCGGCCTTGTTGTTTGTGGTCTGTTTGGGCCGCGAAGGTGAAGAACACTGTACGGATGAAATCCGGAAAATGCGCTGATCCGCGGATTTCATTGGGCTACGGGCGAAGCTAATCACCCCACGCAGCTTTGCGTAGGAGCCCCGCCCCGGGGCGAAGCTTTGTCGTCCTGATTCGCTGTCGATTCAAAAATCTCGTAGCGTGAGACCCCTGACCCTCTCCCGCCCTTCGGGCACCCTCTCCCGCAAGCGGGAGAGGGTCATCAGATGGCCGCCAAGCGGCTAATGCCAGTCAGTTAAGCCGTTGCACTCGATCTTTGTAGGAGCCGGCTTGCCGGCGATCCGCCATAAAAAGCATCGCCAGCAAGCTGGCTCCTACGAAAAGCGCCCCCTCTACTGCAAGTAGGAGGGGGTGGTGACGAACTTATCTGATCAGCATTAGCCAAGCGGCCGCTTTTATTCAGTACGCCAGACGATTTCGGTTTCACCATCGGCGTCGACCTTGATCCAGCGGTCGGCTTGCTCGTCGCTTTCATCCTCGACCCAGGTGCCGGGTGCGCAGCGAATCTGTACGCCGAGCGCGGCATGGGCGGCGCGGGCGCAAGCCAGGTCGTCGGCCCAGGGCGTGGCGTCGCTTTCCAGGTACAGGCTGTGCCATTTGCCCACGGCTTTCGGCAACCAGGTCACCGGCACGTCACCGGCCTTGCACTTGAAGGTCTGGCCTTTCTGCTGCCAGTCGCTGCATGGGCCAAGTGCTTCACCCAGCCATTGCGCCACGGCATCACGTTCGGCGTCTTTGAGGTAGATCTCGATGTCCGGTTGGCGCATTAGGTTCATTCCTGAGTTTTGACGATCCAATCGTAGCGGATGGCGACGGTAACTTCGAAGGGCTCGGCGATCACTGCTTCACGGCGTTCGGCACTGGCGCGCCAGCCGTGTGGCGTCATGGCCAGCAGGTCGGCGCGGGCCTGGGTGTCGGCCAGGTGCAGCGGGAACAGCAGCGTCTCACTGTGGGCCAGGTGCATACCCGCAGGGATCAGCGCCAGGTGCTTTTCGTCGTCGTAGTCGCGTACTTCGTCGTACAGCTTCTGGCGCAGTTCCATCAGGTGCACGCGGGTTGGGCCCATGCGCAGCAGGCCGCCGCCGGGTGCGAGCAGGCGTTTGGCTTCGGCCCAGTCGAGCGGGCTGAAGACGCTGGCCAGTAGGTCGCAACTGGCATCGGCCAATGGCACACGGGCCATGCTCGCCACCAGCCAGCTCAGCTGCGCAGCACGTTTGCATGCGCGTTTCACCGCCTCGCGGGAGATATCCAGGGCATAACCGTCGGCGGCGGGCAGGCCACGGGCGATCTGTTCGGTGTAGTAACCCTCGCCACAACCGATATCCAGCCAGCGCGCCGGCTTGTAGTCGGCAGCCAGTGTGGCCAGGCGTGCGGCCAGCGGTGCGTAGTGGCCACCCTCGAGAAAACGCCGGCGCGCCTCGACCATGGCGGCGTTGTCGCCGGGGGCGCGGCTGTTTTTGTGTTGCACCGGCAGGAGGTTGTAGTAACCCTGCCGGGCGCGATCGAAGCTGTGGCGGTTTGCACAGGCCAGGCCGCTGGCGCTCGGCTCCAGCGGCGTCTGGCAGATGGGGCAGATCAGGCTCATGCGAGGAGTTTTACCAGCGTCTGATAGTAAATCTCGGTGAGCAGATCGAGGTCGCTGGCCAGTACGCGCTCGTTGATCTGGTGGATGGTGGCGTTGACCGGGCCGAGCTCGACCACCTGAGTGCCCAGGGTGGCGATGAAGCGACCGTCGGAGGTGCCGCCGCTGGTGGACGGCGTGGTCTCGCGACCGGTGACGTTCTTGATGCTGGCGGCCACGGCGTCGAGCAATTCGCCCGGCTGAGTGAGGAACGGCAGACCGGACAGCGCCCATTCCAGGTGGTAGTCCAGACCGTGCTTGTCGAGAATGGTGGTGACGCGCTGCTGCAGCTCCTCGACGGTGGATTCGGTGGAGAAGCGGAAGTTGAACACCGCCTTCAGTTCGCCGGGGATGACGTTGGTCGCGCCAGTGCCGGAGTTGAGATTGGACACCTGGAAGCTGGTCGGCGGGAAGTAGTCGTTGCCATGATCCCAATGTTCGGCGGCCAGTTCGGCCAGCGCCGGGGCGGCCAGATGAATCGGATTCTTCGCCAGGTGCGGGTAGGCGACGTGGCCCTGTTTGCCGTACACGGTGAGGGTGCAGCCGAGGGAGCCACGGCGGCCGTTCTTCACCACGTCACCGAGCAGAGTGGTGCTCGACGGTTCGCCGACGATGCACCAGTCCAGGCGCTCGTTACGCTCGCGCAGGCGCTCGACCACCGCCTTGGTGCCATGCTGAGCCGGGCCTTCCTCGTCGCTGGTGATCAGGAAGGTGATGGCGCCCTTGTGGTTCGGGTAGTCGGCGACGAAGCGCTCCACGGCAATGATCATGCTCGCCAGGCTGCCTTTCATGTCCGCTGCGCCACGGCCGCAGAGCATGCCGTCTTCATCGACGCGCACGTCGAACGGCTGGTACTGCCAGGCGTCCAGCGGGCCGGTGGGCACCACATCGGTGTGGCCGGCGAAGCACAGCACCGGGCCGTCGCCACCACGTTTGGCCCAGAAGTTCTCCACCTCTTCGATGCGCATGCGCTCAACCTCGAAGCCGCACGCGGCCAGACGGCGCATCATCAGCTCCTGGCAACCTTCGTCGACCGGAGTCACGGACGGACGGCGGATGAGGTCGAAGGCGAGTTCCAGGGTCGGGGTGAGGGTGGCGGTCATTGCGGCTCCGGTACGGCGGCTAGCGTGAAGGCTGGCCATATTACCGTGAAAGTCGCGCAGCGACGCCATCCTTGATGCCCTTCTCCCTCTGGGAGAAGGTGGCGCGAAGCGCCGGATGCGGCGTACTGCTTGACGACGGCTAATGCCGATCAGATAAGGCTGCCAAAGCGGCCTTTCGTAGGAGCTCCGCCCCGGGGCGAAGCTTTTCAATTGCGCATCGCCCTGGTTCGCGGCGGGGCGCCGCTCCTACGCATTGGCAACGTCGACGCTTAACTGACTGGCATTAGGCCGACGGCTGACCTGTTCGACAGGCTTGGGTGGGCAGGGTGCTATCTCTATAATGCGCGCCTTCCTGCAGGGGGTGTGATGGGTACTGACGATCAGCGATTCGGCGGCATAGCCCGGCTTTACGGCCAGGAGGGCTATCAACGACTGGCAGCGGCGCACGTGGCGGTAGTCGGCATCGGCGGCGTCGGTTCCTGGGCGGCCGAGGCGCTGGCGCGTTCGGGCGTCGGCGAGATTTCCCTGTTCGACCTGGACGATGTCTGCATCACCAACACCAATCGCCAGGTGCACGCCGTCGAAGGCGCGGTGGGCAAGGCCAAGGTCGACGAGATGGCCGCGCGCATCCGCGCCATCAACCCGGCTTGCGTGGTGCACGCGGTGGCGGATTTCGTTACCCGCGAGACCATGGCCGAGTACATCACCGAACAGCTCGACGGTGTGATCGACTGCATCGACAGCGTGCCGGCCAAGGCGGCGCTGATCGCCTGGTGCAAGCGGCGCAAGATCCAGATCGTCACCACCGGCGGCGCGGGCGGGCAGGTCGACCCGACGCAGATTCAGGTCACCGACCTGAACAAGACCTTCAACGACCCGCTGGCGGCCAAGGTACGCAGCCTGTTGCGCCGCGACTATGGCTTCTCGCGTACGCCGGGCCGCACCTACAGCGTCCCTTGCGTGTTCTCCACCGAGCAACTGCGTTACCCCAAGCCGGATGGCACGGTCTGTCAGGCCAAGGGCTTCGTCGGTGAAGGGGTGAAGCTCGACTGCGCGGGCGGTTTCGGCGCGGTGATGATGGTCACCGCCAGCTTCGGCATGGCCGCTGCGGCCAAGCTGGTAGACAAACTGGTGGCTGGCGCCCGTCGTCCGGCAGAGCGCCAATCGAAAACCTGAGAAACTTCCGTGCGCGCTGCGTTTGACTATGCTGGGCGAAGGGAGAGGTTGCAGTAGCCGACAGGGAGACGTCGAACATGATCCGTATCAGAGGTGATTTGTGTCGTACCTGTTTTGTAGCGTCTCGCTGAGAAGACGCTGGGCACGGATGCTCGCCTCCCTGACGCTACCTGTTTTGCTGGTAGCCCTTGGGCCCGTTCAGGCCGAGCCGCAGAAGCTGCGTATCGGCACCGGCGACTGGGCGCCCTATGTCGACCAGGAGCGCAGTGATGGTGGCGCTCTGGCGCGACTGATCAGCGCAGTGTTCGCTGAAGCGGGTTACCAGGTCGAATTCATCTTCCATCCCTGGGACCGCAACGTACTGATGCTGCAGCAGGGGCAGTTGCACGCGATCATGCCCTATAGCTGCAGCCCCAGTCGGCTCAATTACGGCATTTGTAGCGACCCGCTGGTGCGCGGGGAGATCGTTCTGTTCCATCGTCGCGATCAGGCGTTCGACTGGACCTCGGTCGAGGACTTGTTGAAGTATCACATCGGCACGACGCTGGGTTACTCCTACGGCCCGGCGTTCGACGATGCGCTGCAGGCTGGCCGCCTGAGCGTCGAGCAGAATGGCAAGGAGGACACCAGCTTTCGTCTTCTGGAGTTGGGGCGTATCGACCTGCATCCACAGGACCGCGCTGTCGGCTATGCCATGTTGAATCGTTTGTTTCCGGAAGATGGCGGTAAAATCGTGCATCATCCGCGGCAGTTGAATACCGAGCCGCTGCGCTTGCTGTTTCGCAAGGACGATCCTGAGAGTGTCAAGCTGTTGCGCGTGTTCAATGCCAGGCTGCGTGACTTTGCCCAGCGTGGTGACCTGCAGCGTCTACAGCAGGCGCTTAATTCCGGTAACGCCGATGACTGGAAACCCAGCACCTCGGCCCAGGCCGTGCGGGACTGAAGCGCACCTGCCTACCCCCTTCCTCCAAGAGTTTTCTGCATGCTCAATAACGATGTACTGCGCAGCTTGCGCTATTTGCTGGATGTCAGCGATGGCAAGCTGGAAGAGCTATGCCGGTTGGCGGATTATCCCGTCGAACCGGGCCTGATCTCGGCCTGTCTGCTGCGTGAGGACGAGCCTGGGTATCGTTCCTGCAGCGATGTGCTGCTGGCGCACGTGCTTGAAGGCCTGGTGTTTTACAAGCGTGGCAAGGACGTTAGCCGGCCGCGCCTGCCGGTGGAAAAACGCCTGAGTAACAACCTGATCCTGAAGAAGCTGCGCGTGGCCTTCGAGCTGCGCGACGACGATATCCAGGCGCTTTTGCAAGCGGTCGACCTGCCGATGACCAAGGCCGAGCTTGGCGCCCTGTTTCGCGCGCCGGGTCACAAGCACTTTCGCGAGTGCGGCGATCAGATCCTGCGCAATTTTCTGCGGGGGCTGACGTTGCGCGAGCGGGGCAAGAGCGACTGAAAGCTTCGCCCCGGGGCGGGGCTCCTACGCGATGGAGTGGCGGCAAGCGCCCCGCGACGAATGGTTTTTAGGCGGAGCGCCCCGCCAACTCGCGCATACGCTGCAGCACCGCGTTGAGACCATTGCTGCGCGAGGGCGATAGCTGCCGCTGCAGCCCCAACTGGTTGAACCAGTCGACCAGATCGACACTGGCCAGCTCGGCGCGAGGCAGACCTTCGACACGCGCCAGCAGCACCGCCAGCAAGCCACGCAGCAGGCGGGCGTCGCTGCTGGCGCGAAAGTGCAGGTGCTCGTCGCGTTGTTCGGCGATCAGCCAGACCGGGCTCTCGCAGCCATGCACGCGGTGCTCGTCGAGGCGTTCGGTTTCGCTCAATGGCTCCAGACGTTCGCCCCATTGCATCAGCAGGCGCGCGCGCTGTTCCCAGCCGTGGCAGGCGGCAAAGGCTTCCAGTGCTTCCTGAGCGGCGACTGACAGGCTCATGGCGAGAGACTCCCGTAGCATGTAGGAGCGGCTGGGCGGCATTCCGTTTCAGCTGCGATGCTCCGGGTGCCAATATTCGCGGCTGACGCCGCTCCTACGACGAACCATTGGCCGCGCTTCAACGCAGCAACTCCAGGGCGTTATCCAGAGCGCTGAAAAATCGCTGCAGGTCCTCGCTGTCGTTGTACAGACCCAGCGAGACGCGAATCGCACCACTCAGCCCCAGGCTTTTCATCAGCGGCATGGCGCAGTGATGCCCGGCGCGCACGGCGATGCCCTGTTCGCTGAGCAGGTGAGCCAGGTCGGCGTTATGTACGCCGTCGACGCAGAAACTGGCCAGCGCCAGTTGCGGCTCGCCGAGCAGACGCACGCCGTTGCGGCTTTGCAGGCCGGCCAGCAGTTCGGCATGCAGGGCCGCTTCATGACGTGCCACGGCGGTGTGATCCAGCCCGTTTAGCCAGTCCAGTGCTGCGCCCAGGGCTATGACCGCTGAAACCGCTGGTGTACCGGCCTCGAAACCCAATGGAGCAGGGCGAAAGCGCGCGCTCTGGTAGTCGGCATCGAGCACCATCTCACCGCCGAATTGCCAGTGCTGCAATTTGCCCAACGCTTCGCGGCGGCCATACAGCAGGCCGATGCCATCCGGGCCGTAGAGCTTATGTGACGAGCACACGTAGAAATCACAGCCCAGCGCCTGCAGATCGTGGCGACCATGCACCGCACCCTGCGCGCCGTCGACCACGCTGAATGCGCCTTGCGCGCGTGCCAGGGCCAGCAGCTCGGCAAGCGGTTGCCAGCGGCCAAGCACGTTGGACAGCTGCGAGACCGCCAACAGTCGGGTGCGCGGGCCGATCAGCCGAGCCGCTTGCTGCAGATCGATACTGCCGGTGTGATCCAGCGGCAATACCACCAACTCGAGATTGCGGCGCTTGGCCAGTTGCTGCCAGGGCAGCAGATTGGCGTGATGCTCCAGCGCGCTGATGACGACTTGCTCGCCCGGCTGCAGCAGATGCTCCAGGCCATAGGCCAGCAGATTGAGTGATTCGGTGCTGCCGCGGGTAAAGATGATCTCATCGCTGCCGGCCGCATTCAGCCATTGTGCCGCCTGGCTGCGTGTGGCCTCGAATGCGCGTGTGGCACGTTCGCCTGGCACGTGCTGGGCACGATGCACATTGGCCACGCCGCTGCCCAGGTAGCCGAGCAGGGCGTCCAGCACCGCCTGCGGTTTCTGCGCAGTGGCGGCGCTGTCCAGATAGGTCTGGCCTTCGGCTTCGAGGGCGAGTATGCCGGGGAAGTCGGCACGCCAGGGGGAGGTCAGTGACATGGTTTGTCAGATCCGCGTGGTTTTGCCCTCACCCCCGGCCCCTCTCCCGGAGGGAGAGGGGAGGTATGACGATCAATTGTGGGCGTGCAGGGCTTCGTTCAGCTCGACGGCCGACTTGTGGGTCTTGCACTCCACGGCGCCGGTCAGCGAGTTGCGACGGAACAGCAGATCCGGCTGGCCAGCCAGGTCGCGTGCCTTGACCACCTTGACCAGGGCGTTGCCCTCGTCGAGCAGGTTCACCTTGGTGCCTGCGGTGATGTATAGGCCGGCTTCGACGGTGTTGCGGTCGCCCAGCGGGATGCCGATGCCGGCGTTGGCACCGATCAGGCAGCCTTCGCCGACGCTGATGATGATGTTGCCGCCGCCGGACAGGGTGCCCATGGTCGAGCAGCCGCCGCCCAGGTCGGAACCCTTGCCGACGAAGACGCCAGCGGAAACGCGGCCTTCGATCATGCCCGGGCCTTCGGTGCCGCCGTTGAAGTTGACGAAGCCTTCGTGCATCACGGTGGTGCCTTCGCCGATATAGGCGCCCAGGCGCACACGGGCGCTGTCGGCGATACGCACACCGGCCGGCACCACGTAGTCGGTCATTTTCGGGAACTTGTCCACCGAGAAGACTTCCAGCAGCTTGCCCTTCAGGCGTGCTTCCAGCTGGCGCTCGGCCAGCTCGCTGAGATCGACGGCGCCCTGGCTGGTCCAGGCCACGTTGGGCAGCAGCGGGAAAATGCCGGCCAGGCTCAGGCCGTGCGGCTTGACCAGACGATGCGACAGCAGGTGCAGCTTGAGGTAGGCCTCCGGGGTGCTGGTCAGCGCGGCATCTTCAGCCAGGAAGGTGGCGACCAGCGGGTTGTGGCTTTCGGCCAGACGGGTCAGCAGAGCCGCTTGAGCGGCGTCCACGCCTTTCAGGGCTTCGGCCAGGTCAGCGGCCTGTGTGGTGGTGAAGGCGATGGCCTGGTTGCCGCCCTGGTAGCCGAGCTTCTCGGCGGCCTTGGCTACCAGCTCGCTGGCCGGATTGAGCAGCGGCAGGGCGTAGAAGACTTCCAGCCAGTTGCCCTGGCGGTTCTGGGTGCCAACACCAAAGGCGATGCTGTAAAGGGAGGTGCTCATTAGATGGGGTTCCTTGCAACGAAATCGGGTGAGGTTGATCAGGCCAGCGCGGCTTGGTAGTTATCCGGCTTGAAGCCGACCAGGGTCTTGTCGCCCAGGTCGAGTATCGGGCGCTTGATCATCGAGGGTTGGGCCAGCATCAGTTCGATGGCCTTGGCCTGGTCGAGATCGGCTTTCTGCGCGTCGTCCAGCTTGCGGAAGGTGGTGCCGGCACGGTTCAGGATGGTCTGCCAGCCATGCTCGTTGCACCACTTTTCCAGGTTTGCACGGTCGATTCCGACGCTCTTGTAGTCGTGAAAGGCATAGTCGACCTGGTGTTCATCGAGCCAGGTTCTGGCCTTTTTCATCGTGTCGCAGGCCTTGATGCCATACAGGACGTAACTCATTGATCTTCCTCTGATGAGTGGCGTGCCGGAAGGTCCGGGAAATACGGCGGGCCATTATGCCACGTCGCGTCCAGACGTGGCGGCGGCTGTCGCTGCGATGTGTTACGGAGTCGGAGACTAGCGGCTAAAGCCCCGCCCACAGGCTCTGCAGAGGCTCAGGCGCTGCGAATGAAACGGGCAATACGCTCGGCGGCCTCGATGCACTCGGCCAGTGGTGCTACCAGTGCCATGCGCACACGGCCGGCACCCGGGTTGACGCCGTTCACTTCGCGCGACAGGTACGAGCCGGGCACCACGGTGACGTGCTCGGTGGCGAACAGGTCATGGGTGAACAGGGTGTCGTCACCCGGAGTACGTGCCCACAGGTAGAAGCCGCCATCGGGGCGCTGTACGTCCATCACCGGGGCGAGGATGTCCAGCACGGCAGCGAACTTCTCGCGGTACAGGTCACGGTTGGCGCGTACATGTGCTTCGTCATTCCAGGCGGCAACGCTGGCCAGCTGGGTTTGTACCGGCATGGCGCAGCCGTGGTAGGTGCGATAGAGCAGGAAGTGCTTGAGGATGTCGGCGTCGCCAGCGACGAAGCCCGAGCGCAGACCCGGCAGGTTGGAGCGCTTGGACAGGCTGTGGAACACCACGCAGCGTTTGAAGTCGCTGCGGCCCAGTTCGGCGCAGGCGCTGAGCAGGCCGGGCGGTGGTGCGTCCTCATCGAAATACAGCTCGCTGTAGCACTCGTCGGCGGCGATGACGAAGTCGTGCACGTCGGCCAGGACGATCAGTTTCTTCAGCGTCTCGACCGGGATCAGGGCGCCGGTGGGGTTGCCTGGCGAGCAGAGGAAGAGAATCTGGCAGCGCTGCCAGATCTCTGTCGGCACGGCATCGAAGTCCGGGTTGAAGCCGTGGGCTTCCAGGCACGGCAGGTAGTGTGGTTCGGCACCGGCAAGGAACGCAGCACCTTCATAGATCTGATAGAAGGGGTTGGGGCTGACCACCAGGCCCTTGGCGTTGCGGTCGACCACCGCCTGGGTGAAGGCGAACAGCGCTTCGCGGGTACCATTGACCGGCAACACGTGGCGTGCGGCATCCAGCCAGCCAGTCGGCACGCCGAAGCGACGTTCGCACCAGTTGGCAATGCTCTGGCGCAGCTCCGGCAAGCCGAGCGTGGTCGGGTAGACGGCGAGCTTGTCGAGATTGGCGGTCAGCGCCTGGCCGACGAAGTCAGGCGAGCGATGCTTGGGTTCGCCGATGGACAGGGCGATGGCACGCTTGTCGGCCGGTGGCTGCACGCTGCCGAGCAGGGCGCGCAGTTTCTCGAAGGGGTAGGGCTGGAGCTGGTCGAGAGCTGGGTTCATCTATACTTCCGCAAATCAGATGGAAAATTGGGCCGGCTGGATACTGGGCTCGGACAGACGACGGACGATGGTTTCCTGCAGGCGTGCGCAGAGTTCGGGATCGGACAGCGGCTGGCCCTTGTCGTCGGTAATGAAGAATACGTCCTCGACCCGTTCGCCGAGGGTGGCGATCTTGGCGTTCTGCAACGACAGGTCGTATTCGAGGAAGATTCGCCCGATCCGCGCCAACAGGCCGGGGCGGTCCGGTGCGGTCAGTTCGAGGATGGTCACCGGGCGCTGCGCATCATTGTGAATGGTTACCTGCGGCGCGAAGGCGAAGTGCTTGAGCTGGCGCGGTACGCGGCGCTGGATGATGGTCGGGTAGTCGTCCGGGTTCTTCAGTGCTTCGATCAGGCCTTCGCGAATCTGCTGGATGCGTGCCGGGTTGTTGCCGATCGAGCCGCCGTCGGCATCCAGCACCACGTAGGTATCGAGGGTGAACTGGCTGGTGGAGGTGATGATCCGTGCGTCGTG
Organism: Ectopseudomonas oleovorans; assembly: GCF_003052605.1. Lineage (GTDB taxonomy): Bacteria > Pseudomonadota > Gammaproteobacteria > Pseudomonadales > Pseudomonadaceae > Aquipseudomonas > Aquipseudomonas oleovorans_A. Next base: position 18,762 of record NZ_QASO01000069.1, read on the forward strand.
AATGTTCAGGTTGAGCTGGCTCATCGCGGCTACGGTCACGGCGAAGAAGTCATGCTGGTCCGGCGCATAGATGAAGATCTGCGTGCCGCCCTCGAACTCGCGCTGGGTGGTTTCCTTCATCAGCACCAGCGGACCGCCATCGTTGGGATGCTGGAGAATGGCATCGGTGTGCCAGGCCACGTCGTTGGCCGTGTGGCGCAGGAAGTAGTCGTCGCCCAGCTGGCTCCACAGTTGTTCGGCATCGTCCGGGTCGGTGCCGCCGCGCACCAGGATGTCGAGGGCGGCGCTCTGGGTCTGGCGAATCTGCTCTTCGCGATCCAGCGGGTTTTCCAGGCCGCGGCGCAGGGCGCGCTTGGTCTCGGTATAGAGCTGGCGCAGCAGGCTGGCACGCCAGGAATTCCACAGGCTGGGGTTGGTGGCGTTGATGTCGGCCACGGTCAGCACGTAGAGATAATCCAGGTGCGTCTGGTCGCCGACGAACTGGGCGAAATCGTGAATCACCTGCGGGTCGGAAAGGTCCTTGCGCTGCGCGGTGGTGGACATCACCAGGTGGTGCTGCACCAGCCAGACGATCAGCGCGCTGTCCCAGGCCGGCAGGTGGTGGCGGCGGGCGAAGGCTTCGGCGTCCACCGCGCCCAGCTCCGAATGATCACCGCCACGGCCCTTGCCGATATCGTGATACAGGCCGGCGAGGTAGATCAGCTCCGGCTTGGGCAGCTTGTCGATGAGCTTGCTGGCCAGAGGGAATTTCTCTGCCAGCTCCGGCCAGCGAAACTTGCGCAGGTGCTTGATCAGGTTGAGCGTGTGCGCATCGACCGTATAGATGTGGAACAGGTCGTGCTGCATCTGCCCGATGATATGGCCGAACTCCGGCAAATAACGGCCGAGAATGCCGTAGCGGTTCATCCGCCGCAGGTTGCGATGGATGCCTTCCTTGCACTTGAACAGCTCGATGAACAGGCTGGTGTTGCGGATGTCCTTGCGGAACTCGTCGTCGATCAGGTGGCGGCTGTCACGCAGCAGGCGGATGCTGTCGGCACGTACACCCTTGATTTCCGGGTGCTGCGCCATCAGCACAAAGATTTCGATGATGGCGAAGGGCGTGCGCTTGAACACGTTCGGGTGGGTGACTTCGATATAGCCGTCGCGCACCTGGAACCGGCTGTTCAGGGGCGTGGCCGGGCCGCTTTCGCCGGCGCGCAGGATCACTTCCTCGAAGTGCTGGTTGATCAGGTCCGACAGCTCGGAAATCCCCATCACTACGCGGTAGTACTTCTGCATGAAGTGTTCGATGCTGCGCTTGCCGTCGCCGTCCTGATAGCCGAACAGGGCGGCGATCTTGGCCTGGTGATCGAACAGCAGGCGGTCTTCGGCGCGCCCGGCGAGCATGTGCAGGGCGTAGCGCACCTTCCACAAAAATTCCTGGCTGGAGGACAGCAGGGTGTATTCGCTTTCCAGCAGGAAGCCGTGGCCGACCAGGGCTTGCAGGTTCAGCGTGCCGAACTGGCGGCGCGCCACCCAGAGCACGGTCTGGATGTCGCGCAGGCCGCCGGGCGAGCCCTTGATGTTGGGTTCGAGGTTGTACTCGGTGTCGTTGTACTTGGCATGACGCGCTCTGCGTTCGTCGCGCTTGGCCAGGTAGAAGTGCTTGCTCGGCCACATCTGATCGGTGCTGGTCACCTGCTGCATGCGCTGGCGCAGGTGTTCGGGGCCGGCGATGGTGCGGCTTTCCATCAGGTTGGTGATCACCGTCAGGTCGGCGCGCGCCTCTTCGGCGCATTCGTCGACCGAGCGCACGCTCTGGCCGACTTCCAGGCCGATGTCCCAGAGCAGGGTGAGAAAGCCTTCGATCGGCTCGCGGAAGATTTCGTGATCATTGCTGCCCAGCAGGATCAGCAGGTCGATGTCCGAGTAAGGGTGCAGCTCGCCACGGCCGTAGCCGCCAACGGCGAGCAGGGCGATGTCGGCATCCTCGCTCCAGGTGAAGCGCTTCCAGGCTTCCTGCAGGATCTGATCGACGAACCAGGCGCGATCCTCGACCAGGCGGCGAATGTCACGGCCGGCACGAAAGCGCGCATCGAGCACTTCATGCGCGCCGCGGATGGCCTTCTTGAATGCGGCGATGGGGCTGGATTTCAGGGCCAGCTCGGCCTGGAACTGACCGCGGTCAAACAGTTCGGGGTCCATCTGCGGCATGCAGTTGCCTTCCTTATATAAGGTGGGGCGCGCTATGCGCACCACAAGCTTCAATGGTGCGCACGGCGCACCCTACGGATCGCGGTCAGGCCGAGGTGCGCGGCAGGGTGTCGTCGCTGCGCAGGGTCAGGATCTCATAGCCGTCTGCGGTGACCAGCACAGTGTGCTCCCATTGCGCGGAAAGCTTGCGGTCCTTGGTGATGGCGGTCCAGCCGTCGCCGAGCAGGCGGGTTTCCGGGCGGCCCTGGTTGATCATCGGCTCGATGGTGAAGGTCATGCCTTCCTTGAGCTCCATGCCGGTGCCGGCCTTGCCGTAGTGCAGCACCTGCGGCTCTTCATGGAACACGGCGCCGATGCCGTGCCCACAGTACTCGCGAACCACGGAGAAGCCGTTCTTCTCCGCATGCTTCTGGATCACTTCGCCGATGTCGCCCAGGCGGGTGCCCGGCTTGACCAGTTCGATGCCTTTATACATGCACTCCTGGGTGACCTTGGCCAGGCGCTCAGCCCATTCGGCAACCTTGCCGACCATGAACATCTTGCTGGTATCGCCGTGGTAACCGTCCTTGATCACGGTGACGTCGATGTTCAGCACGTCGCCGTCTTTCAGTGGCTTGTCGCTGGGGATGCCGTGGCACACCACATGGTTGACCGAGGTGCAGATCGACTTGGGAAAGCCCTTGTAGTTGAGCGGGGCGGGGATGGCCTGCTGCACGTTGACGATGTAGTCATGGCAGATGCGATCCAGCTCTTCGGTGGTGACGCCCGGCTTGACGTGCTCGCCGATCATCTCCAGCACTTCGGCGGCCAGGCGGCCAGCCACGCGCATTTTCTCGATTTCTTCGGCGGATTTGATGGTGACGGTCATATCGGGCTCTCGAGTGTACGCAGAAAAGGGGCATATATTAGCAGCTACGTGGTGCAAGCCCCAAAGGCAGCTGCAAGCATCGAGTCGCATGTGTTAATGAGCGGGCTTTGCCCTAATGTCAGTCAGTTAAGCGCCTAGACACTTGGTTTACGGGCGCTGCAATCGTATAGGAAGGAATTTAACTGTTGCCAGTCGGTTCGATTTGTAGGGTGGGTCGGGCGGCGCTCCGTTTCAGCCCACGCCGGCCGCCGTTGGTGGGCTGAAGCCCACCCTGCAAGAGCAAAAAACCTTATCTGATCGGCATTAGGGGCTGTTGCCGTTTCGACGCGAGCCGCGTTGCTGCGCCAAATTGCGCCACGCAACCCGAAGGGACGGGCCAGTTTTTGCGTGGTACGTCGTTACTCGACGGCTCATTTGGGCGACCAAACTTCGCGTCTCGCGCCTGGTCCCACGCAAAAACTGGCTCCGTCGCGGCCGTGCGCGAAACGGCAACAGACCCTAGGCTTCGCCCCTGTTTACGGCGTTTGCCTTGTAGCTTGTCGCTGCTTTCTGTGGTATAAAACGCGCCGCTTTACGGGCACTGCGCCCGAAAGCCTAAACCCACACACGTATCGACACGGTTTCCTGGGTGCCTTCGACAAGTTCGAGGGTTGGAAACTGGGATGCGTGGAGGCCTAACCCGACTTATCAAGGAACTATCATGTCCCAAGTCACTATGCGCGATATGCTGAAGGCCGGTGTGCACTTCGGCCACCAGACCCGTTACTGGAACCCGAAAATGGGCAAGTACATTTTCGGCGCGCGCAATAAGATTCACATCATCAACCTCGAGAAAACCCTGCCGATGTTCAACGACGCCCTGTCGTTCGTTGAGAAGCTGGCTGCTGGCAAGAACAAGATTCTGTTCGTTGGCACCAAGCGTTCCGCAGGCAAAATCGTTCGCGAAGAAGCCACTCGTTGCGGCTCGCCGTTCGTCGACCACCGCTGGTTGGGCGGCATGCTGACCAACTACAAGACCATCCGTGCTTCGATCAAGCGCCTGCGCGAGCTGGAAGCCCAGTCCCAGGACGGCACCTTCGCCAAGCTGACCAAGAAAGAAGCCCTGATGCGTACCCGGGATCTGGAAAAGCTGGATCGCAGCCTGGGTGGTATCAAGGACATGGGCGGTCTGCCGGACGCTCTGTTCGTGATCGACGTTGACCACGAGCGCATTGCTATCACCGAAGCCAACAAGCTGGGCATCCCGGTTATCGGCGTTGTCGATACCAACAGCAGCCCGGAAGGCGTTGACTACATCATCCCGGGTAACGACGACGCCATCCGCGCCATCCAGCTGTACATGGGTGCCATGGCCGACGCTGTGATCCGTGGTCGCAGCAACGCTGGCGGCGCGACTGAAGAGTTCGTCGAAGAAGCTGCTGCCGAGAGCGCCGAAGGCTAAGCGTTAACGCCAAGCATTTAGCGTTATGCGCTGTGCAAGAAGGGGGCTAGGCCTAATGCTGATCAGATAAGTTCGTCACCACCCCCTCCTACTTGCAGTAGAGGGGGCGCTTTTCGTAGGAGCCAGCTTGCTGGCGATGCTTTTTATGGCGGATCGCCGGCAAGCCGGCTCCTACAAAGATCGAGTGCAACGGCTTAACTGACTGGCATTAGTGCTAGGCCCCCTTTTTGCCACTCAAAGATTTGATTTGGTTGAAGACCTACCGAGAGGATTTTCAAGATGGCAGAGATTACTGCAGCCCTGGTTAAAGAACTGCGCGAGCGTACCGGCCAAGGCATGATGGAATGCAAGAAGGCCCTGGTTGCTGCTGGTGGTGACATCGAGAAAGCCATTGATGACATGCGCGCTTCCGGTGCCATCAAGGCTGCCAAGAAGGCCGGCAACATCGCCGCTGAAGGCTCCATCGCCGTTCGCGTTGAAGGTGGTCGTGGTGTGATCATCGAAGTCAACTCGCAGACCGACTTCCTGGCCCTGCAGGACGACTTCAAGGCTTTCGTCAAAGAGAGCATCGACGAAGCCTTCGAGAAGAACCTGACCGACGCTGCTCCGCTGATCGCTTCCCGCGAATCGGCTCGTGAAGCTCTGGTTGCCAAGTGCGGCGAGAACGTCAACATCCGTCGCCTGACCGCTGTTTCCGGCGAAACCGTTGGTGCCTACCTGCACGGCCACCGCATCGGTGTTCTGGTTGTCCTGAAAGGCGGCAACGACGAACTGGCCAAGCACGTTGCCATGCACATCGCTGCCTCCAACCCGGCTGTCGTGTCGCCGGACCAGGTTTCCGAAGAGCTGGTTGCCAAGGAAAAGGAAATCTTCCTGCAGCTGAACGCCGAGAAGATCGCCGGCAAGCCGGAAAACATCGTAGAGAACATGGTCAAAGGCCGTATCGCCAAGTTCCTGGCCGAAGCCAGTCTGGTCGAGCAAGCCTTCATCATGGATCCGGAAGTCAAGGTCGGTGACCTGGTGAAGAAGGCCGGTGCCGAAGTCGTTTCCTTCGTTCGTTACGAAGTGGGCGAGGGTATCGAGAAGGCCGAGACCGACTTCGCTGCCGAAGTTGCCGCTCAGGTTGCTGCCAGCAAGCAGTAATCGGCGGTTCGGCCAGTTGTCCCAGAGAGGCTGCCCGCTTGCGCGTGCGGCCTCTTTGCCGAATAAGGGGCGACAAATATACAAGCGGCCGTGCAACCTACGGTCGTCGGCACGTTCGAAGTGCCGGATAATTGCAGCGCGCAAGCGTGTTACAGAAGAATTTCATATCGCCGCAGGAGAGACTTGCAATGGCTCAGCAGACGACTGGTCGCCAACCTCGCTACAAACGCATTCTGCTCAAACTTAGCGGCGAAGCCCTGATGGGCTCGGAAGATTTCGGCATCGATCCCAAGGTGCTCGATCGCATGGCGCTGGAAGTCGGTCAACTGGTCGGCATCGGCGTGCAGGTCGGACTGGTGATCGGTGGTGGCAACCTGTTCCGCGGCGCAGCACTGTCCGCTGCCGGCATGGATCGCGTTACCGGTGACCACATGGGCATGCTGGCGACCGTGATGAACGCGCTGGCCATGCGTGATGCGCTGGAACGCTCGAACATCCCGGCCATCGTTATGTCGGCGATTTCCATGGTCGGCGTGACCGATCATTACGATCGCCGCAAGGCCATGCGCCACCTGAAAACCGGTGAGGTGGTGATCTTCGCAGCGGGTACCGGCAACCCCTTCTTCACCACCGATTCGGCCGCCTGTCTGCGTGCCATCGAGATCGATGCGGACGTGGTACTGAAGGCGACCAAGGTCGATGGCGTGTACACTGCCGACCCGTTCAAAGACCCGCATGCCGAAAAGTTCGAGCGCCTGACCTATGACGAAGTGCTCGATCGCAAGCTGGGGGTGATGGATCTGACCGCCATCTGCCTGTGCCGCGATCACAACATGCCGCTGCGGGTCTTCAACATGAACAAGCCCGGCGCCCTGCTGAACGTTGTAGTGGGTGGCGCCGAAGGAACTCTGATCGAGGAGGATGCACAATGATCAACGATATCAAGAAAGACGCTCAGGAACGCATGAGCAAGTCCCTGGAGGCGCTGGGTCGCAACCTTGCTTCCATTCGTACCGGTCGTGCCCATCCGAGCATTCTCGATAGCATCAAGGTCCCGGCCTGGGGCAGCGACATGCCGCTCAATCAGGTAGCCGCGATCACCGTCGAAGATGCGCGCACCCTGAAGATCGTCGCTCACGACAAGAGCCTCAGCGCCGCCATCGAGAAGGCCATTCTGACTTCCGACCTGGGCCTGAACCCGAGCAGCGCCGGCACTACCATTCGCGTACCGATGCCAGCCCTGACCGAGGAAACCCGCAAGGGCTACACCAAGCAGGCGCGTGGGGTTGCTGAAGATGCCAAGGTCGCGGTGCGCAATGTGCGTCGTGATGCCCTGGCCGAGCTGAAGAAACTGTCCAAGGCCAAGGAAATCAGCGAGGACGAAGAGCGTCGTGCCGCTGACGAGCTGCAGAAAATCACCGACAAGTTCATCGGTGACATAGACAAGGCGCTCGAGGTCAAAGAAGCGGACCTGATGGCCGTTTGACGGCTCGGCGCCCATACATGGACAAGAACAAGCAGGGGGCGGTGCCGCGGCATGTCGCCATCATTATGGATGGCAACAACCGCTGGGCGAAGAAGCGCCTGTTGCCTGGTGTGGCAGGGCACAAGGCCGGGGTCGATGCGGTTCGCGCGGTAATCGAAGTCTGTGCCGAGTCGGGTGTCGAGGTGCTAACCCTGTTCGCCTTTTCTAGTGAAAACTGGCAGCGCCCGGCCGAAGAGGTCGGCGCGCTGATGGAGTTGTTCCTCGGTGCGCTGCGTCGTGAGGCCAAGCGTCTGCTGGATAATGACATTAGCCTGCGCATCATCGGGGACCGCTCGCGCTTTCATCCCGAGTTGCAGGCAGCCATGCGCGAAGCCGAGCAACTGACTGCCGGCAACCGGCGTTTCACCTTGCAGATCGCAGCCAACTACGGTGGTCAGTGGGATATCGCCCAGGCCGCTCAGCGTCTGGCGCGTGAGGTGCAAGCAGGTCATTTGCAGCCCGAAGACATTACCCCGCAATTGCTTCAGGGTTGTCTGGCTACCGGTGACCTGCCTTTGCCCGACCTGTGCATCCGTACGGGTGGCGAGCGCCGCATCAGTAACTTCCTTCTGTGGCAGTTGGCTTATAGCGAACTGTACTTCTCCGACCTCTATTGGCCGGACTTCAAGCACGAGGCCATGCGCAAGGCGCTGGCCGATTTCGCTACCCGCCAGCGTCGCTTCGGCAAGACCAGCGAGCAGGTGGAAGCTAAGGCGCGCTCCTAATGCTCAAACAACGAATCATCACGGCGCTGGTGCTGTTGCCCATCGCCCTGGGCGGTTTTTTTCTGCTCGATGGCGGTGCCTTTGCCCTGTTCATCGGTGCGGTGGTCACGCTGGGGGGCTGGGAATGGGCCCGTCTGGCAGGTTTCGAGGCGCAGTCGCTGCGTGTGGCCTATGCAGCTGCAGTGGCCGTGTTGCTCGGCTTGCTGTACATGGTGCCGGTCGTTGCCCCGCTGCTGCTGGTGGTGGCTGTGCTGTGGTGGTTGGTCGCGACCTTTCTGGTAATGACCTATCCCGATAGCAGTCGTCTCTGGGGCGGTGTGCCGGGACGTTTGCTGATTGGTTTGCTGATTCTGCTACCGGCCTGGCAAGGGCTGATCCTGCTCAAGCAGTGGCCGCAGGCCAATGCGCTGATCATCGCGGTGATGGTGCTGGTCTGGGGGGCGGATATCGGCGCCTATTTTTCCGGCAAGACCTTTGGCAAGCGCAAGCTGGCGCCCAAGGTCAGCCCGGGCAAGAGCTGGGAAGGGCTGTATGGCGGCCTTGCTGCCAGTCTGCTGATCACTTTTCTGGTTGGTCTGCAGCAGGAGTGGTCCGTCACGGAATTGTTGCTGGCTATGGCGGGTGCGGCTGTGGTCGTACTGATTTCCGTGGTTGGCGATCTGACCGAGAGCATGTTCAAGCGCCAATCCGGGATCAAGGACAGCAGTAACCTGCTGCCGGGTCATGGTGGCGTACTGGACCGTATCGACAGCCTTACCGCGGCCATTCCCGTGTTTGCCACATTGCTGTGGCTCGCCGGCTGGGGCGCGCTGTGAGCGCGGTGCAGCATGTAACCGTGCTGGGGGCGACGGGGTCCATCGGCCTCAGTACGCTGGATGTGATTGCGCGCCATCCTGAGCGCTATCAGGTATTCGCCCTGACCGGTTTTTCCCGCCTGGCAGAGCTGCAGGTGTTATGTGTTCAGCATCGTCCGCGCTACGCGGTAGTGCCCGATGACCGTTCAGCGCTCGATCTGCAGGGCAGGCTGCGCGCCGCCGGGCTGGCGACCGAGGTGCTCGTCGGCGAAGAGGGGTTGTGCGCGGTTGCGGCGGATGCGGCCGTCGACTACGTGATGGCCGCCATCGTCGGTGCTGCCGGGCTCAAGCCGACGCTTGCCGCGGTGCAGGCCGGCAAGAAAGTTCTGCTGGCCAACAAGGAAGCGCTGGTTATGTCCGGCGTCCTGTTCATGCAGGCCGTCAAGCATAGCGGGGCGGTTCTTCTGCCCATCGACAGCGAACACAACGCCATTTTCCAATGCCTACCTGGCGACTATGCGCGCGGTCTGCAGGCTATTGGTGTGCGCAGGGTTCTGTTGACCGCCTCTGGCGGGCCGTTCCGCGAAACACCATTGGCTGAGCTGGAGCGCGTCACGCCGGAGCAGGCTTGCGCGCATCCGAACTGGTCGATGGGGCGCAAGATTTCGGTCGATTCGGCCAGCATGATGAACAAGGGCCTGGAGATGATCGAGGCCTGCTGGTTGTTCGATGCGAGCCCCGATCAGATCGAGGTGGTCATCCACCGACAGAGCGTGATTCATTCGCTGGTCGACTACGTTGACGGTTCAGTCCTGGCCCAGTTGGGTAACCCGGACATGCGCACACCTATCGCTCACGCTCTGGCATGGCCGGAGCGTATCGATTCGGGAGTGTCTGCGCTGGATCTGTTTACTGTCGGTCGCCTGGATTTCGAGCGCCCTGACGAACAGCGTTTTCCCTGTTTGCGTCTGGCGCGCGAGGCAGCGCAGGCCGGTGGTAGTGCGCCAGCGATGCTCAATGCGGCCAACGAGGTGGCGGTCGAGGCTTTCCTGCAGCGGCGCATCCGTTTCACCGATATCGCGCGTATGATTGAGTCCGTGCTGAACGCGCGGCCGGTAAGGGCTGTCGAAGCGCTCGACGCGGTATTCGAAGCGGACGCCCAGGCGCGAGAGCTGGCTGCTCAATGGCTAGCTGTGCGCTGATGAAACCGCTGTTGCGCTGGCGCGTGTCGGAACTTGAGCGGCCCCGTAGGGCTGGAGAAGTCAAATGAGTGGGTTGTACATGCTGGTTGGCACCCTGATCGCATTGGGTGTCCTGGTGACCTTTCACGAGTATGGGCACTTCTGGGTGGCCCGGCGCTGCGGCGTCAAGGTTCTGCGTTTTTCCGTAGGCTTCGGCACGCCATTGGTGCGCTGGCATGATCGCCAGGGCACCGAATTCGCGGTTGCAGCCATTCCTCTGGGGGGCTACGTCAAGATGCTCGATGAGCGCGAGGGCGATGTTCCGCCTGAGCTGGTCGAGCAGTCCTTCAATCGCAAGAGCGTGCGTCAGCGCATCGCCATCGTGGCTGCGGGCCCGCTGGCCAATTTCCTGCTGGCGCTGCTGTTCTTCTGGTTCGTGGCCATGCTCGGCAGTCAGCAGGTGCGGCCTGTCATTGGTGCGGTGCAGCCGGACAGCCTGGCGGAAGCGGCCGGACTACGTACGGGGCAGGAAATTGTTGCGGTCAACGGCGAGGCCACCAGTGACTGGGCAGCGGTCAATCTGCAACTGGTCAGGCGTCTGGGCGAGAGCGGCACGCTCGATCTGCGCGTGCTGGAGCCGGGCTCCACCGTCGAAATGCCAAAACAGGTGCAGTTGGACAACTGGCTGCGCGGCGTCGACGAGCCGGACCCGATTGGTTCGCTGGGCATTCGTCCATGGCGTCCGGTGCTGGAGCCGGTTCTGGCTGAAGTCGACTCCAAGGGGCCTGCCCACGCCGCAGGGCTGCAGGCAGGGGACAGATTGCTGGCGCTCGATGGCGAGCCCCTGGCCGACTGGCAAGACCTGGTCGATCGTGTGCGTGCGTTGCCGGGCGAGACGATCACGCTGCGTTTCGAGCGCGACGGGCAGGCGCAGGATGTAAGGCTGACCCTGGCGTCGCGTGGCGAGGGTGAGGCTCGCAGCGGCTACCTGGGCGCGGGCGTTCAGGGCGTCGAATGGCCGCCGGAGATGCTCCGCGAGGTGCGCTACGGTCCGCTCGATGGCGTAGTCGAAGGCGTGCGTCAAACCTGGTCCATGAGCCTGCTGACCCTCGATTCGCTGAAGAAAATGCTGTTCGGTGAGCTCTCGGTAAAAAACTTGAGTGGGCCGATAACCATTGCTAAAGTGGCGGGCGCTTCAGCTGAGTCAGGGCTGGGGGATTTCCTGAAATTCCTTGCATATCTGAGTATTAGTCTGGGGGTTCTCAATCTGCTGCCCATTCCCGTACTGGATGGTGGGCATCTGCTGTTTTATCTGGTTGAGTGGGTGCGTGGTCGCCCCTTGTCTGAGCGGGTTCAGGGTTGGGGGATGCAGATCGGCATCAGTCTGGTCATCGGGGTCATGCTACTGGCCCTGGTCAACGACCTCAGCCGCCTGTGAGCATTGCTGAACCACGTTCTTGAGTTTTAAAAGAAGTGTTGCCTTAGCGGCAGTTTTTATCGTCAGTTGGAATAAGAAAGGACTTCATGAAACGTCTGCTGCTACCTGCGGTACTGTCCGCATTGATGATCGCCGAAGTTCACGCCGAGTCCTTCACCATCTCCGATATACGCGTCAATGGCCTGCAGCGGGTTTCCGCCGGCAGCGTGTTCGGCGCGCTGCCGCTCAACGTGGGCGAGCAGGTAGATGATCGCCAACTGGTCGATGCCACCCGCTCCCTGTTCCGTACCGGCTTCTTCCAGGATATTCAGCTCGGCCGCGATGGCGACGTGCTGGTGGTCACCGTGGTCGAGCGTCCCTCCATCTCCGGTATCGAGATCGAAGGCAACAAGGCCATCAGCACCGAAGATCTGCTCAAGGGGCTGAACCAGTCCGGCCTGGCCGAAGGCGAGATCTTCCAGCGCGCCACCCTCGAAGGTGTGCGTAACGAACTGCAGCGCCAATACGTGGCTCAGGGCCGCTATTCGGCCGAGATCGAAGCCGAAGTGATTCCGCAGCCGCGTAACCGCGTGGCGCTGAAGATCACCATCAACGAAGGCACCGTCGCCGCTATCTCCCACATCAACGTGGTTGGCAACACGGTTTTCACGGATGAAGAACTCTCCGATCTGTTCGAGTTGAAGACCACCAACTGGCTGTCCTTCTTCCGCAACGACGACAAGTACGCCCGCGAAAAGCTGTCCGGTGACCTCGAACGTCTGCGTTCCTACTACCTGGATCGCGGCTACATCAACATGGATATCAGCTCCACCCAGGTATCCATTACCCCGGACAAGAAGCACGTCTACATCACCGTCAACGTCGAAGAGGGCGAGAAGTACAGTGTCCGTGACGTGAAGCTTTCCGGTGACCTTAAGGTGCCGGAAGAAGACGTGCGTGCACTGCTGCTGGTCAAGGAAGGGCAGGTCTTCTCGCGCAAGATCATGACCACCACCAGCGAGCTGATCACCCGTCGCCTGGGCAATGAGGGCTACACCTTCGCCAACGTCAACGGCGTGCCGGAAGCGCACGACGAAGACAACACCGTTTCGATCACCTTCTTCGTCGATCCGGGCAAGCGTGCCTACGTCAACCGCATCAACTTCCGTGGCAATACCAAATCCGAAGACGAAGTGCTGCGCCGCGAAATGCGTCAGATGGAAGGTGGCTGGGCCTCGACCTACCTGATCGATCAGTCCAAGACCCGCCTCGAGCGTCTGGGCTTCTTCAAGGAGGTCAACGTCGAAACCCCGCAGGTACCGGGTACCGACGACCAGATCGACGTCAATTACAGCGTCGAAGAGCAGCCGTCCGGCTCCATCACCGCCAGCGTCGGTTTCGCCCAGAACGCCGGTCTGATCCTCGGTGGCTCGATCAGCCAGAACAACTTCCTGGGTACCGGTAACCGCGTCAGCATCGGCCTGACCCGCAGTGAATACCAGACTCGATACAGCTTTGGCTTCGTTGACCCCTACTGGACCGTCGACGGTGTCAGCCTGGGTTACAACGCCTTCTACCGCACCACCGACTACGATGAGCTCGATGTCGACGTATCCAGCTACTCGGTCGACAGCCTGGGTGCAGGTGTCAATATCGGCTATCCGATCAGCGAAACCGCGCGTCTGACCTACGGTCTGACCGTGCAGCAGGACACCATCGATACCGGTCGTTATACCGTCGACGAGATCTTCGATTTCATCGACTCTGAGGGCGATAACTACCTGAACTTCAAGGGTTCCATCGGCTGGTCCGAGTCGACCCTGAACCGTGGTGTACTGGCCAACCGTGGTCATTCGCAGAGCCTGGTGCTGGAAACCACGCTGCCAGGTAGCGATCTGTCGTTCTACAAGCTCGACTACCGTGGTCAGGTCTTCACCCCGATCAGCGACAACTACACCCTGCGCTTCCATACCCAGCTGGGTTATGGCGACAGCTACGGTTCCACGGCTGAGCTGCCGTTCTACGAGCACTACTACGCGGGTGGTTTCAACTCGGTACGTGGTTTCGAAGACAGCAGCCTTGGGCCACGCAGTACGCCGAGTAGCGGTGCCAAACCGGGCACCCTGCGCGACCCGGATCAGGACCCGCTGCCGTTCGGTGGTAACGTGCTGGTGCAGGGCGGCGTCGAGATGCTCTTCCCGCTGCCATTCGTCAAGGATCAGCGCTCGCTGCGTACCGCATTGTTCTGGGACGTGGGTAACGTCTTCGATACCAACTGCAGCTCCAGCCAGAAGAGGCTGAGCGACAGCTGCAATATCGACTTCAGCAGCATGGCCAGCTCCGTGGGTGTCGGCCTGACCTGGATCACCGCACTGGGCCCGCTGAGCTTCAGTCTGGCCATGCCGATCAAGAAGCCGGATGATGCCGATACCCAGGTATTCCAGTTCTCCCTGGGTCAAACCTTCTAAGTTCGTTTCACAGAAAGCCAACAGTTTTGTTGCAGGAGTGCATTGTGCGTAAGTTGACTCAACTGGTTCTGTTCACCGCCGCCCTGATCGCCACTCCGGCGTTCGCCGAGATGAAGATCGCGGTGCTGAACTATCAGATGGCGCTGCTCGAATCCGATGCCGCCAAGCGTTACGCCGTGGATGCCGAGAAAAAGTTCGGCCCGCAGCTGAACAAGCTCAAGACCCTGGAAAGCGACGCCAAGCGCATTCAGGATCGTATGGTCAAGGATGGCGAGAAGATGCAGCAGGCCGAGCGCGAGCGCCTCGAACTCGAATTCAAGCAGAAAGCCCGTGATTTCCAGTTCCAGTCCAAGGAGCTGAACGAAGCCAAGGCCATCGCTGATCGTGAGATGCTCGCCAAGCTCAAGCCGAACCTGGACAAGGCCGTCGAAGAAGTGATCAAGAACGGTAACTTCGACCTGGTGCTCGAGCGCGGTGCGGTGATTGATGTCAAACCTCAGTTCGACATCACTCGCCAGGTCATCGAACGCATGAATCAGATGCGCTGAGCATGACACTGATAGTTACCCTCGGCCAGTTGGCCGAGCGCCTCGGCGCTACCCTGCGTGGCGCCGAAGGCAAGGTCATCACGGGCCTGGCCACCTTGCAGGAGGCCAGGCCCGAACAGTTGAGCTTTCTGGCCAATGCCCAGTACCGCAAGTACCTGGCGCAGACTCAGGCCGGTGCCGTGTTGCTGACTGCCGACGATGCTGAAGGCTACGCCGGTGATGCCCTGATCGTGGCCAATCCCTATCTGGCTTACGCTCAGCTTTCGCACCTGTTCGATCCCAAACCCAGGGCTGCTGCCGGCATCCATGCGACCGCTCAGGTCGCCGCTGATGCTCAGGTCGATCCGAGTGCCAGCATCGGTCCTTATGCAGTGATCGAGAGCGGTGCCCGTATTGCTGCCGATGTCAGTATCGGCGCCCATTGCGTGGTCGGTGCGCGTAGCGAGATCGGTGAGGGCGGGTGGCTGGCACCACGTGTGACGCTGTATCACGACGTGAAAATCGGCAAGCGTGTGGTGATCCAGTCCGGTGCCGTGATCGGTGGCGAGGGCTTCGGTTTCGCCAACGAGAAGGGCGTCTGGCAGAAGATCGCGCAGATCGGTGGGGTGACCATCGGTGATGACGTCGAGATCGGCGCCAACACCACGGTGGATCGCGGTGCGTTGTCCGATACGCTGATCGGCAATGGCGTCAAGCTGGATAACCAGATCATGATCGCGCACAACGTACAGATCGGCGACAACACCGCCATGGCCGGCTGTTGCGGGATTTCCGGCAGCACCAAGATCGGCAAGAACTGCATGATCGCAGGTGGCGTCGGCATGGTTGGGCACATCGAGGTGTGCGACAACGTCTTCGTCACCGGTATGACCATGGTGACCCGCTCGATCACCGAGCCGGGCGCCTATTCTTCCGGCACTGCCATGCAACCAGCGGGCGAGTGGAAGAAGAGCGCTGCCCGCATTCGTCAGTTGGACGAGATGGCCAAGCGCCTGCGCGAGCTGGAAAAACAGCTGGCCGCCGTGACCCAGAAGGCAAACGTCTCATCTGATGCCTGAGCACGGCATGACCGTGCTCTTTTCTTTTCTTACAGGCTTAACCGGACATGATGGACATCAACGAAATTCGTG
Organism: Ectopseudomonas oleovorans; assembly: GCF_003052605.1. Taxonomy (GTDB): domain Bacteria; phylum Pseudomonadota; class Gammaproteobacteria; order Pseudomonadales; family Pseudomonadaceae; genus Aquipseudomonas; species Aquipseudomonas oleovorans_A. The sequence continues at coordinate 34,198 of NZ_QASO01000069.1, forward strand.
AATATTTGCCGCACCGCTATCCTTTCCTGCTGGTGGATCGTGTGGTGGACCTGGACGTCGAAGGCAAGACTGTTCGCGCCTACAAGAATGTCAGCATCAATGAGCCGTTCTTCAACGGTCACTTCCCCGAGCATCCGATCATGCCAGGCGTGCTGATCATCGAGGCCATGGCGCAGGCCGCTGGGATCCTCGGCTTCAAGATGATGGGTGTGAAGCCGGCTGACGGTACCCTGTACTACTTCGTCGGTTCTGACAAACTGCGTTTCCGCTCTCCGGTGCTGCCGGGCGACCAGCTTGTGCTGGAGGCCAAGTACCTGAGCGACCGTCGCAGCATCTGGAAATTCGAGTGCCGCGCCACCGTCGACGGCAAGGAAGTCTGCTCTGCCGAAATCATCTGTGCGGAACGCAAGCTATGATTTCGATTGACCCTCGCGCCATCATCGACCCCAGTGCCAGACTGGCCGACGACGTCGTCGTCGGCCCGTGGAGCATTGTCGGGCCCGATGTGGAAATCGGCGAGGGTACAGTCATCGGCCCGCACGTGGTGCTCAAGGGGCCGACCGTCATTGGCAAGCACAACCGCATCTACCAGTTTTCCTCGGTGGGTGAAGATACGCCCGATCTGAAGTACAAGGGCGAAGCGACGCGTCTGGTGATCGGTGATCACAACACGATTCGTGAGGGTGTCACCATTCACCGTGGCACCGTGCAGGATCGCAGCGAAACCACCATTGGCAACCATAACCTGATCATGGCCTATGCCCATATCGGCCATGACAGTGTGATCGGTAACCACTGCATTCTGGTCAACAACACGGCACTGGCTGGGCATGTCTGGGTCGATGACTGGGCGATTCTGTCCGGTTATACCCTGGTGCATCAGTTCTGCCGCATTGGCGCACACAGCTTCTCGGGCATGGGCACCGCGATTGGCAAGGATGTTCCGGCTTTCGTTACCGTGTTCGGTAACCCGGCCGAGGCGCGCAGCATGAACTTCGAGGGCATGCGCCGGCGTGGTTTCTCCGCCGAGGCCATCGCTGCCCTGCGCAAGGGCTACAAGCTGGTCTATCGCCAGGGGCTGACCGTCGAGCAGGCACTGGCCGAGCTGGCCGAGTCCGCTGCGCAGTTCCCGGAAGTGGCGATTTTCCGTGATTCGATTCAGGCTTCCACGCGCGGTATCACGCGCTGATACCTATGAGCAGACCTATTCGCGTCGCACTGGTCGCCGGTGAGGCGTCCGGTGACATCCTCGGCTGCGGCCTGATGCAGGCCATCAAACAGCGCCATCCGGATGCCGAGTTCATTGGTGTTGGCGGCGCGCGCATGGAGGCCGAAGGCCTTAAATCCTTTTTCCCGATGGAGCGCCTGGCCGTGATGGGCTTGGTCGAGGTGCTTGGCCGTCTGTTCGAGTTGCTCCGCCGCCGTCGTCAACTGGCTCGCGAGCTGATTGCTGCCAAACCGGACGTGTTCATCGGCATCGATGCACCCGATTTCAACCTGGGCCTGGAGCTCAAGCTGCGCCGTGCCGGAATCAAGACCGTGCACTACGTCAGCCCCTCGGTCTGGGCCTGGCGGCAGAAGCGCGTGCTGAAGATTCGCGAAGCCTGCGACCTGATGCTGACCCTGTTCCCGTTCGAGGCGCAGTTTTACGACGAGCATCAGGTGCCGGTGCGCTTCGTTGGTCATCCGCTGGCCGATGCGATTCCGCAGCAAGCTGATCGTGCTGCTGCGCGCGAGGCGCTGGATCTACCACAGGACGAGCCGGTAGTGGCCCTGATGCCCGGCAGTCGTGGTGGTGAAGTCGCGCGTCTCGGTGAGCTGTTTCTCGATGCGGCGATTCGTCTGCGCGCACTGCGTCCGGGGATTCATTTCCTGCTGCCTTGCGCCACGCCCGAGCGCCGCGAGCAGTTGGAACAGATGCTGGCCGGGCGTGATTTGCCGCTGACGCTGCTCAATGGCCGCTCCCATGAAGCGCTGGCTGCCTGCGATGCGGTGTTGATCGCTTCGGGTACCGCGACCCTGGAAGCGCTGCTGTACAAGCGGCCGATGGTGGTGGCGTACCGCGTAGCGCCACTGACCTATCGCGTCCTCAAACGCCTGGTGAAGAGCCCCTATATCTCGCTGCCCAATCTGCTGGCCGAGCGCCTGCTGGTACCTGAGCTGATTCAGGATGCGGCGACTCCCGAGGCTTTGGCCCAGGCCGTTGCGCCGTTGATCGACGGTGGTCAGGTGCAGACCGAGGGCTTTGATCTGATCCATCGCGCGCTGCGCCGTGATGCCTCGGTATCGGCGGCTGACGCGGTGCTCAAGCTGGCCGAGCGCGACTGATGCAGCTGGGGCTCGACTTCACGCTGGTTGAGGAACTGGTCGCGGGGGTTGACGAGGTCGGTCGTGGCCCGCTCTGCGGTGCGGTGGTCACGGCGGCGGTGATCCTCGACCCGGCGCGGCCGATTCTTGGCCTGAATGACTCGAAGAAGCTTTCCGAGGCGCGTCGCGCGGTGTTGTTCGATGAGATTCGCGAGAAGGCCCTGGCCTGGTGCATCGCCCGCGCCGAGGTGGAGGAGATCGACCAGCTGAATATCCTGCATGCCACCATGCTGGCGATGCAGCGTGCCGTCGAAGGCTTGAGCGTGACGCCCAAGTTGGCGCTGATCGACGGCAACCGTTGCCCGAAACTGGCGGTGCCCAGTGCCCCGGTGGTCAAGGGCGACAGTCGGGTGCCGGCCATCGCTGCGGCATCTATTCTGGCCAAGGTCAGTCGCGACCGCGAGATGGTGGAGATGGATCGCCTCTATCCCGGTTACGGCATCGCTGGCCACAAGGGCTATCCCACGCCCGTTCACCTAGAAGCCCTGCAGCGCCTGGGGCCGACGCCTATTCATCGGCGTTCCTTCGCACCGGTGCGTGCGTTGCTCGAGCCTGTAGCTGTCGATTGCATCGCAGCCCCGATCTGAACCTCTGGCCCTAAGCCAGACCCTCTTAGGCTACAATCCGCGCTTTGTCGTTTTCACCTGCAAGGCCGCCCATGACCCAAGCTTTCGTCCACCTGCGTCTGCACACCGAATACTCCCTGGTCGATGGTCTGGTGCGGGTCAAACCGCTGATCAAGGCCGTGGCCGGGGCCGGCATGCCGGCGGTGGCCGTCACCGATATGAGCAACATGTGCTCGCTGGTGAAGTTCTACAAGGCGGCCATGGGCGCCGGGATCAAGCCGATCTGCGGCGCCGACATCTGGCTGGCCAGCGCCGAGGAGGACGGCCCGCTGACGCGCCTGACCCTGCTGGCGATGAACGCCAAGGGCTACCGCAATCTCACCGAGCTGATTTCCCGCGGCTGGGCCGAAGGGCAGAGCAACGACCTGGTGATCATTCAGCGTGACTGGGTCAAGGAGGCCGCCGAAGGCCTGATTGCCTTGTCCGGCGCGCGTGAAGGCGAAGTCGGCCAGGCGCTGCTGGCCGGTGATGAGGCGCTGGCCGAAACGCGCTTGCGCGAGTGGATGGCGGTGTTTCCGGACCGTTTCTATCTGGAAGTGCAGCGCACCAGTCGTGTCGGTGACGAAGAGTACCTGCACGCCGCCGTGGCCCTGGCCGACCGCGTCGAGGCGCCGCTGGTGGCGACCAACGACGTGCGCTTCATCAAGCAGGGTGATTTCGAGGCCCACGAAACCCGCGTCTGCATCGGTGAAGGCCGCACCCTGGACGATCCGCGCCGGCCGCGCAATTACTCCGATCAGCAGTACCTGAAAAGCGCCGAGGAAATGTGGGAGCTGTTCTCCGATCTGCCGGAAGCGCTGGAAAACACCGTGGAGATCGCCAAACGCTGCAATATCGACGTGCAACTCGGCAAATACTTTCTGCCGGACTTCCCCACGCCCAATGGCATGGGCATCGACGACTACCTGCGCCACGCCTCCTTCGAGGGGCTGGAAGAGCGTCTCCAGGTATTGCTGCCCAAGGATACGCCGGATTACGAGGCCAAGAGGCAGGTCTATATCGACCGCCTTAACTTCGAACTCGACATCATCATTCAGATGGGTTTCCCCGGATACTTCCTGATTGTGATGGACTTCATCCAGTGGGCCAAGAACAACGGCGTACCGGTCGGCCCTGGCCGGGGCTCGGGTGCCGGTTCGCTGGTCGCCTATGTGCTGAAGATCACCGACCTCGATCCGCTGGCCTATGACCTGCTGTTCGAACGCTTCCTCAATCCCGAGCGGGTTTCCATGCCCGACTTCGACGTCGACTTCTGCATGGATGGTCGCGACCGGGTGATCGACTACGTAGCTGAGAAATACGGGCGCAACGCGGTGAGCCAGATCATCACCTTCGGCTCGATGGCGGCCAAGGCGGTGGTGCGCGACGTGGCCCGGGCGCAGGGTAAGTCCTACGGCCTGGCCGACCGTCTGTCGAAGATGATCCCCTTTGAAGTGGGCATGACCCTGGAGAAGGCCTACGAGATGGAGGAGCCGCTACGCGAGTTCCTCAAGAACGACGAAGAGGCCCAGGAAATCTGGGACATGTCGCTCAAGCTCGAAGGTGTGGTGCGCGGCACTGGTAAGCACGCTGGTGGTGTGGTGATCGCGCCGACCAAGCTCACCGATTTCTCGCCGATCGCCTGTGACGAGGAGGGCGGTGGCCTGGTGACCCAGTTCGACAAGGACGACGTCGAGCAGGCCGGCCTGGTCAAATTCGACTTCCTCGGTCTGCGTACGCTGACCATCATCAAATGGGCGATGGAGACCATCCACCGCATCCAGAAGCGTGATGGTGCCTCGGACGAGGACCTGGTCAACATCGATTTCATCCCGCTGGATGACAAGAAAACCTACGACATGCTGCAGAAGGCCGAGACCACCGCGGTCTTCCAGCTCGAATCGCGCGGTATGAAGGAGCTGATCAAGAAGCTCAAGCCCGACTGCCTGGAAGACATGATCGCACTGGTGGCGCTGTTCCGTCCGGGCCCGCTGCAGTCCGGCATGGTGGATGACTTCATCAACCGCAAGCACGGTCGCGCCGAGCTCTCCTATCCGCACCCGGACTACCAGTACGCCGGTCTGGAGCCGGTGCTCAAGCCCACCTACGGCATCATCCTGTACCAGGAGCAGGTGATGCAGATCGCTCAGGTGATGGCCGGCTACACCCTCGGTGGCGCGGACATGCTGCGTCGTGCCATGGGTAAGAAGAAACCCGAGGAGATGGCCAAGCAGCGCGGTGGCTTTATCGAAGGCTGTGCGAAGAATGGAATCGATGCCGAGTTGGCCGGCAACATTTTCGACCTGGTGGAAAAATTCGCCGGCTACGGCTTCAACAAGTCGCACTCGGCTGCCTACGGCCTGGTCTCCTACCAGACTGCCTGGCTCAAGGCGCATTACCCGGCGCCGTTCATGGCCGCCGTGTTGTCAGCGGATATGCACAACACCGACAAGGTGGTGATCCTGGTCGAAGAGTGCCGCAACATGAAGTTGCGCATCGATCCGCCGGACGTGAACGTCTCCGAGTTCAAGTTCAGCGTCAACGACGACGGCCGTATCGTCTACGGCCTCGGTGCGGTCAAAGGTGTGGGCGAGGGGCCGGTGGAGGCCATCGTCGAATGCCGCGCCGAAGGTGGTCCGTTCAAGGATCTGTTCGACTTTTGCAATCGCGTCGACCTCAAGCGCATCAACAAGCGCACCCTCGAAGCCTTGATCCGCAGCGGCGCGCTGGATCGCCTTGGCCCGTACTATCAGGACGAGCTCAAGGCCTACCAGGCCAGCGTGGACAAGAACCGCGCCGTGCTACTGGCGTCCATGGAAGAGGCCGTGCAGTCCGCCGAGCAGACCGCGCGCAGCGCCGAGAGCGGCCATATGGACCTGTTCGGCGGTCTGTTCGCCGAGCCCGAGGCCGACGTCTACGCCAATCACCGCAAGGCCCGCGAACTGCCGATCAAGGAGCGCCTGAAAGGTGAGAAGGACACCCTGGGCATTTACCTGTCCGGCCACCCCATCGACGAGTACGAAGGCGAGATTCGCCGTTTCGCCCGCCAGCGCATCGTCGAACTGAAGGCGGCGCGCGATACTCAGACCATCGCCGGGATGATCGTCAACCTGCGGGTGATGAAGAACAAGAAGGGCGACAAGATGGGCTTCATCACCCTCGACGACCGCTCCGGGCGCATCGAGGCTTCGCTCTTCGCCGATGCCTTCGCCAGCAACCAGGCGCTGCTGCAGAATGATGCGCTGGTGGTAGTCGAGGGCGAAGTCAGTAATGACGACTTCTCCGGTGGCCTGCGTCTGCGTGCCAAGCGCGTGATGAGTCTGGAAGAAGCACGTACCGGCCTGGCCGACAGCCTGCGGCTGAAAGTCGCCGGTGAGGCATTGAAGGGGGATCGTCTGCGATGGCTGGCCGAACTGTGCAGCAAGCACAAGGGTGCCTGCCCGGTGACCGTCGACTACAGTGGCGAGCAGGCGCGCGCCTTGCTTCAATTTGGCGACGCCTGGCGAATCGATCCGGCCGACACTTTGATTCAGGCATTGCGTGACCAGTTCGGGCGCGACAACGTCTTTTTGCACTACCGCTGATATACGAGAGGGAATTTCCTCTTCGTGACAGCAAAGGCACCCGAGGGTGTCGACCCGCTGCGCCCTATCCCTTAAGGTATGGCGCCTAATGGATACAGCTCCCCGGCCACTTGGCCGTCGACGCAAGACGGATGACTATGAACCCGAATTTCCTCGATTTCGAACAGCCGATCGCCGACCTGCAAGCCAAGATCGAAGAGCTACGCCTGGTTGGTAATGACAATTCGCTGAACATCGGCGACGAGATTGCCCGCCTGCAGGACAAGAGCAGCGCACTGACCGAAAGCATCTTCGGCAACCTGACCAGTTGGCAGATCGCCCAGTTGGCACGCCATCCGCGCCGCCCGTATACCCTGGATTACATCCAGCACATCTTCACCGAGTTCGATGAACTGCACGGCGACCGGCACTTCTCCGACGATGCCGCCATCGTCGGTGGCATTGCCCGTCTGGGTGATCAGCCGGTGATGATCATCGGCCACCAGAAAGGCCGTGAGGTGCGCGAGAAGGTGCGCCGTAATTTTGGCATGCCGCGCCCGGAAGGCTATCGCAAAGCCTGCCGCCTGATGGAAATGGCCGAACGCTTCAAGATGCCGATTCTCACCTTCATCGACACCCCCGGTGCCTACCCGGGTATCGATGCCGAGGAGCGCGGCCAGAGCGAGGCCATCGCCTGGAACCTGCGGGTGATGGCGCGCCTGAAAACCCCGATCATCGCCACCGTTATCGGTGAGGGTGGTTCCGGTGGTGCACTGGCCATCGGTGTTTGCGACCAGCTCAACATGTTGCAGTACTCCACCTATTCGGTGATCTCGCCGGAAGGCTGCGCCTCGATCCTGTGGCGTACCGCCGAGAAGGCGCCGGATGCCGCTGAAGCCATGGGCATCACCGCCGAGCGCCTGAAGGATCTGGGTATCGTCGATCAGGTCATCGCCGAGCCACTGGGCGGCGCACACCGCGATCCGGCTGCGGCTTCCGAGTCGATCCGCCAGGAGCTGACCAAGCAACTGGCCAGCCTGCAGAAGTATGACACCGAAACGCTGCTCAAGCGTCGTTATGACCGTCTGATGAGCTACGGCATCGCCTGAGTCTTTTCTGCGCATATATCAACGGGCCTTCGGGCTCGTTGTTGTTTAAGCTTGAATGATGACTGCTCTCGAACTTCGCCTGCGCCAGGCTCTGCAGCCCTGGCGTACGGCCCCTGCCTGGCGTATTGCCTTCTCCGGTGGCCTGGATTCCAGCGTGTTGCTGCATCTGCTAGCCGACTGGGCGCGGCACGAGGAGCTGCCGCCGCTGTCCGCCATTCATGTCCATCATGGCCTGCAGCCGGCGGCCGATGCCTGGCCGGAGCATTGCGCGCAGTTTTGTGCCCGCCTGGATATTCCCTTGGAGGTCGTCAGGGTGCAGGTGGCGCCCGGGGCAAGTCTGGAGCAGGCCGCGCGGCGGGTGCGTTATGCGGCGTTCGCTGAGCGACTGGGCTCTGGCGAGGTATTGCTTGGCGCCCAGCATCGTGATGACCAGGCCGAAACCCTGCTGTTGCGTCTGTTGCGCGGTGCCGGCGTGCGCGGGCTGGCGGCGATGCCGGCCAGTCGGCCGTTGGGGCGGGGCAGCCTGGTGCGACCACTGCTCGACTGTTCCCGTGCGAAATTGCAGGCCTATGCGCAGACTCATGGCATGGTCTGGATCGAGGACCCGAGCAATGCCGACGAGCGTTTCAGCCGCAATTTCCTGCGCAGACAGGTGATGCCGCTGCTGGCCGAGCGCTGGCCGCAGGTCACGGCAAATATCGCGCGTAGCGCCAGGCACGTGGGCGAGGCTCAGCAATTGCTGGATGAGTTGGCCGCGATGGACCTGGCGACTGTTCATGGCGTTTCGGCATGCCCATGGTTGACTCTACCGTCTCTGGACCTGTCGGCAGTGAGCGCGCTGAGCGATGCTCGTCAGCGAAATCTGCTGCGCCATTGGTTGGCGCCACTGACGCGCCTGCCCGATAGCGATCACTGGGCCGGCTGGTGTGACCTGCGTGATGCCGCCACGGATGCGGCGCCGATCTGGAAACTGACCGATGGCGAGTTGCACCGTGCCGATGGTCGGCTTTGGTGGCTCAGTGGTGAGTGGCTGCGGTCGCTCGATCCCCTCGATCTAGCCTGCGACTCGTTTTCCGAATCGGTTGAACTTCCCGGCAATGGTCATGTGCATCTACAGGGCGAGTTGCCGCTAGGTCGCTGGTATTTGCGTTACCGCCAGGGTGGTGAGTCGCTGCAGCTGCCGGGGCGCGGCAGGCGTGATCTCAAGCGTCTGCTCAACGAACTGCGCGTGCCGGGATTCGTGCGTCCACGTCTGCCGCTGCTGTTCGATGGCGATGAACTGATGGCGGTGGCGAACCTGTCGCAATCGTCAGAAATCCAGGCTGGCGGGGCGACTCTGCACTGGTCGCCGCCTATCGGCGCGCAAGGTTTGAGCTGGTAAGGCCTTTCGGGTAGACTACGCTCCCGTCTTAATACAGCTTTTGCCGACTCCCTCAGGGAGCTTGGCGGGCATGCCATTGTTCGTACTGATGGCGATCCTTTGCTTTCCCCGGCGGCACTGACCGCTTAAACGCAGACTTCTAGGGTTTTTCATGACGCGCTACATCTTCGTCACGGGTGGTGTTGTTTCTTCATTGGGGAAAGGCATCGCCTCGGCTTCACTGGCGGCCATCCTGGAGGCGCGGGGCCTGAAGGTCACCATGCTCAAGCTGGACCCTTACATCAACGTCGATCCGGGCACCATGAGCCCGTTCCAGCACGGTGAGGTGTTCGTCACCCACGACGGCGCCGAGACCGACCTCGACCTGGGTCACTACGAGCGCTTCATCCGCACCACGATGAGCAAGAGCAACAACTTCACCACCGGTCGCGTGTACGAAGACGTACTGCGCAAGGAGCGCCGTGGTGACTACCTGGGTGCCACCATCCAGGTCATCCCGCACATCACCGACGAGATCAAGCGTCGCATCATCAAGGGCGCCGGCGATGCCGACGTGGCCCTGGTGGAAATCGGCGGCACCGTCGGTGACATCGAGTCGCAGCCGTTCCTCGAAGCCATTCGCCAGTTGCGTGTGGAAGTGGGCGCCAAGCGCGCCATGCTGATGCACCTGACCCTGGTGCCGTACATCGCCACCGCTGGTGAGACCAAGACCAAGCCGACTCAGCACTCGGTCAAGGAGCTGCGCTCCATCGGCTTACAGCCTGACGTGCTGGTGTGCCGCTCCGACCATCCGATCGATGTCTCCTCGCGCCGCAAGATCGCCCTGTTCACCAACGTCGAAGAGCGTGCGGTGATCAGCCTGGAAGACGTCGACACCATCTACAAGATTCCGGGCGTGCTGCATGCCCAGGGTCTGGACGACTTCGTCGTCGAGCGTTTCGGCCTGGAGTGTGGCGGTGCCGACCTGTCCGAGTGGGATCGAGTGGTCGATGCCAAGCTCAATCCGGAAAAAGAAGTCACCATCGCTATGGTCGGCAAGTACATGGAGTTGCTCGATGCATACAAGTCGCTGATCGAGGCGATGAGTCATGCAGGCATCCAGAACCGTACCAAGGTCAACCTGCGTTATATCGACTCCGAAGACATCGAGAACCAGGGCACCTCGCTGCTCGAAGGTGTCGACGCCATCCTGGTGCCGGGCGGTTTCGGTCTGCGTGGCGTGGAAGGCAAGATCAAGACCGTGCAGTACGCTCGCGAGAACAAGATTCCTTACCTGGGTATCTGCCTCGGCATGCAGGTCGCGGTGATCGAGTACGCCCGCAATGTGGTGGGCTGGACCGACGCCAACTCCACCGAGTTCGACATGGCCAGCCAGCATCCGGTAGTCGGCCTGATCACCGAGTGGCAGGATGCGACCGGGGCCACCGAACAGCGCAGCGAAACCTCCGACCTGGGCGGCACCATGCGCCTGGGCGCCCAGGATTGCCAACTGCAGGCCGGCTCCAAGGTTCACGACTGCTATGGCAAGGACGTGATCGTCGAGCGTCATCGTCACCGTTACGAAGTGAACAACAACCTGCTGCCGAAACTGACCGAGGCTGGCCTCAAGGTCACCGGTCGTTCCGGCGACGGCGCGCTGGTCGAAGTGGTCGAGGCGCCGGATCATCCGTGGTTCGTCGCTTGCCAGTTCCACCCGGAATTCACCTCCACGCCGCGTGACGGTCACCCGCTGTTCAGCGGTTTCGTCAACGCTGCTCTGGCGCAGAAAGCGAAGAAGGCTTAACGAATGGCACAGAAGATCATCAAGGTTCGCGGCATTGAGATCGCCAACGACAAGCCGTTCGTGCTGTTCGGTGGCATCAACGTGCTTGAGTCGCGCGACCTGGCCATGCAGGCTTGCGAGGAATACGTGCGGGTGACCGAGAAGCTCGGCATCCCTTACGTGTTCAAGGCCAGCTTCGACAAGGCTAATCGCTCTTCCATCACCTCCTTCCGCGGCCCTGGCCTGGAAGAGGGCATGAAGATCTTCGAGGAAGTGAAGAAGACCTTCGGCGTGCCGGTGATCACCGACGTTCACGAGCCGCACCAGGCCGCTGCCGTGGCCGAAGTGTGCGACATCATCCAACTGCCGGCCTTCCTTTCGCGGCAAACCGATCTGGTGGTGGCCATGGCCAAGACTGGAGCGGTGATCAACATCAAGAAAGCGCAGTTCCTCGCCCCGCAGGAAATGAAGCACATCCTGACTAAGTGTGAAGAGGCCGGTAACGATCAGTTGATCCTTTGCGAGCGCGGCAGCTCCTTCGGTTACAACAATCTGGTGGTGGACATGCTCGGCTTCGGCATCATGAAGCAGTTTGAGTACCCGGTGTTTTTCGACGTGACCCACGCCCTGCAGATGCCGGGTGGTCGTGCCGATTCGGCCGGTGGCCGCCGCGCCCAGGTCACCGACCTGGCCAAGGCCGGCATGAGCCAGGGCCTGGCAGGTCTGTTCCTCGAAGCCCATCCGGATCCGGAAAACGCCAAGTGCGACGGCCCCTGTGCCCTGCGTCTGAACAAGCTGGAACCGTTCCTCACCCAGCTCAAGCAGCTGGATGACCTGATCAAGAGTTTTCCGCCGATCGAGACTGCCTGAGCCGGTCGTAATCCGGTAAAGTGCCGCCCCAGAAATTCTCCCTGACCCGTGAGTCAGAGTGTGCCGCCGGTCTGTCCAATGGGCAGCGGCGGTCTCTCGCGCAGCCTGCTGCTGCCGTAGAGAATCGGCTCAAAGGCTGGCGAGCTAGAGGTATGCAAGGCAGAAACAGGCGAAGAAGCGGAGTTTACGAGTTGTAAATGAGCATTCTGAGCCTGTTTTTAACGCAGCAGGCCCGACGCGCAGCAGACTTTGAGCTGGTTCTTAATCGTCAACCTTTGGAGCGTTAACAACAATGGCAAAGATCGTCGACATCAAGGGTCGTGAGGTTCTCGACTCCCGCGGCAACCCCACCGTGGAAGCGGATGTAATTCTGGAAGGCGGTATCGTCGGCAGCGCGTGTGCTCCGTCCGGCGCCTCCACCGGCTCGCGCGAAGCGCTGGAACTGCGTGACGGCGACAAGAGCCGTTACTTGGGCAAGGGCGTGCTGAAAGCCGTGGCCAACATCAACGGCCCTATCCGTGACCTGCTGCTGGGCAAGGACGCGACCGATCAACAGGCCCTGGACCGCGCGATGATCGAACTCGACGGTACCGAGAACAAGGCCAAGCTGGGCGCCAACGCCATCCTCGCCGTGTCCCTGGCTGCCGCCAAGGCTGCTGCCCAGGCCAAGGGCGTGCCGCTGTACGCGCACATCGCCGATCTGAACGGTACTCCGGGCGTCTACTCCATGCCGGTACCGATGATGAACATCATCAACGGCGGCGAGCACGCCGATAACAACGTCGACATCCAGGAGTTCATGGTGCAGCCGGTTGGCGCCAAGAACTTTGCCGATGCCCTGCGCATGGGCGCCGAGATCTTCCATCACCTCAAGGCCGTACTGAAGGCCCGTGGCCTGAACACCGCTGTGGGTGACGAAGGCGGCTTCGCGCCGAACCTGGCCTCCAATGAAGACGCTCTGGCCGCCATCGCCGAAGCCGTTGCCAACGCCGGTTACAAGCTGGGCGATGACGTGACCCTGGCCTTGGACTGCGCTTCCTCCGAGTTCTTCAAGGACGGTCAGTACGATCTGTCTGGCGAAGGCAAGGTATTCAGCGCCGAAGGTTTCGCCGACTACCTGGCTGGCCTGACCGAGCGTTACCCGATCATCTCCATCGAAGACGGCATGGACGAGTCCGACTGGGCTGGCTGGAAAGTCCTGACCGACAAAATTGGTCAAAAAGTTCAGTTGGTCGGCGACGACTTGTTTGTAACGAATACCAAAATTCTCAAGCGTGGCATCGACGAGAAGATCGGTAACTCGATCCTGATCAAGTTCAACCAGATCGGCTCGCTGACCGAGACCCTGGAAGCCATCCAGATGGCCAAGGCTGCAGGCTTCACCGCCGTGATCTCGCACCGCAGTGGCGAAACCGAGGACAGCACCATCGCCGACCTGGCCGTGGGTACTGCCGCCGGTCAGATCAAGACTGGTTCGCTGTGCCGTTCCGACCGCGTTTCCAAGTACAACCAGCTGCTGCGTATCGAAGAGCAGTTGGGCGGCAAAGCCCCCTACAAGGGCCGTGCCGAGTTCCGCGGCTGATCACGATCTGCTGCGCGTCGGCCCTACTGCGTTAAAAACAGATGAGTAATGCTCATTTACTTCAGTAAAGTCGAGCGCGACCCCGACCGTTCCTTGCCTGTTTGATTCGCTGGCGTTCACCCTTCGGGCCAGCCTTCGGCTATTACTCCCGTTGGTCGTTGTGCCTTGCAGGTCTCTAGCTCGCGAGATCGTTCTAGCCTGAAAATGGGCGACGCAAGTCGCCCTTTTTCGTGGTTATTCCAGCGTTTGCGCTGCATGCTGTAGGAGCGGATTTATCCACGATTTTTCGCGGCTGAAGCCGCTCCTACAAAGGCTGCGTCATTGCGGGCATGGCCTTTTTCGTGGACGCTTCGTCGATCTCTGGGAACCAATGCACGGATGCAGGTACCGAAACCCCATGTCACTCATCAGACGGCTTCTTTTCAAGCATGAACGTAGCCCCTACCATGCCGATGACTCAATCTGCGAGCCGCTCCATGCGTAGTCCGTATTGGCTGTTTATCGTGCTGGTTCTGTTGCTGGGCGGTCTGCAATATCGATTGTGGGTCGGCGACGGCAGCCTGGCTGCTGCCAGCCGTCTGCAACAGCAGATCGCCGAACAGCAGGGCGAGAACGAGCGTTTGCTGGAGCGCAATCGTATCCTCGAGGCCGAAGTGATGGAGCTCAAGCGCGGCATGGAAACCGTGGAAGAACGCGCGCGTCACGAGTTGGGCATGCTCAAAGAGGGTGAAACCCTCTATCTGTTGACCGAATGACCACGAAATTCTGGCTGGTGATCCCGGCCGCCGGCGTCGGCGCGCGGATGGCCGCCGACCGCCCCAAGCAGTACCTGCAGATCGCCGGCCGCTGCATTCTCGAACATACCCTGCATTGTTTTCTCGATCATCCCGGCCTGTTGGCCGCGGTGGTATGCCTTGCCGTGGATGACCCGTTCTGGCCGCAGCTGTCACTGGCGCGTGATCCGCGCATCCGCCGTGCGCCTGGCGGGCGTGAGCGCGCCGACTCGGTGCTGGCCGGGCTGGACTCGTTACTGGTCGGTGGTGCCGATAGCGATGACTGGGTGCTGGTGCACGACGCCGCGCGTCCTAACCTCACCCCGGCGGACCTGGCTCGTCTGCTGGAGAGTCTGACCGATGATCCGGTCGGCGGCCTGCTGGCGGTGCCGGTGCGCGATACGCTCAAGCGTATCGGCAGCGATGGCCGAGTGTTGGAGACCGTGGATCGTAGCGTGATCTGGCAGGCCTACACACCGCAGATGTTCCGCCTGGGGGCGTTACGCGAGGCACTGGCGCAAGCGCTGGAAGAAGGTGTGGCAGTGACCGATGAGGCCTCGGCCATGGAGTGGGCAGGGCAGTCGCCCCGGCTCATCGAAGGCCGGGCGGACAACCTCAAGGTCACCCGCCCGGAAGATCTGCATTATCTACAGTCCATATGGCCGCAAGGCCGTTGAACTAGAACAGTCGCATCAGTGTGTCCAGCGTTTGGCATCTTTGCCCAGGTTGCGATCCAGCGCGTTGGTCAGCTTGTTCATGGCGCCATCGAGGGCTTGGTGCAGTTCGCTGGCATCGTGGGAGACCGTCAGCGGATCGCGTCCCTTTATCCGCGCCTCGATCTTGCAGCGCTTGTCCTGTGGGCCACTCTTGAGCGCGTTCTCGTCGGAGAGATGAATTTCAATCCGGGTGAGGTGGTCCTCGTAGCGCTGGAGCTTGTCCCGGATGCGACTGCGAATGTCGTCCTTGAAGTCCATCGAGGAGGAGACGTGCTTACCACTGTTGACCAGAACCTGCATAACCATGTCCTCATGTAGCTGAGTTCGTGAGAGCCCGCTTGGGCGGGGTGCATGGGTTGTGACGCGGTCGTCTCGCTCAAGTTTCGCCCGGCTTGTGACATTCCATGACCGTTCAGCTGGGTCACAAGGTTGTTACAGAGTCTCAGGAGTGATCGAGGTATTCGGCGCGTTGGCCAAGTCCCTGGCGCAGCGAGTCGATCAACTGGCGTACCTTGGGCGAAAGGTGACGTTGCTGCGGGTAAAGCGCCCAAACTGCGGTATTGGGTGGGCGATGCTGCTCCAGCAGAGAGATCAGCCGTCCGCTGCGCAGGTGTTCCAATACGTAATAGTCCGGCAACTGACACAGCCCAAATCCGCGCAGCGCTGCGTCGAGCACGGCCTGGCCGCTATTGCAACGCCAGTTACCCTGTATGCGCACCTGGGTTTCACGGTCGTTCTGGGCAAAGTTCCAGTGGTCGCTGCTACCAACCAGGCAGTTGTGTCGGGCTAGCTCTGATAACGAGTGCGGACGCCCGTAGCGCTGCAGATACTCGGGTGCCGCGCACAGGTACATCTCGCGGGGGGCCAGGCGTGCGGCCATGAGTCGTGAGTCCTGCAGGCGCCCCAGGCGGATGGCCAGGTCCAAGCCATCGTGAAGCAGGTCGAGAGGGCGGTTAGACAGTTCTATCTCGACGCGTAACTGTGGATGTCGCGCCATGAAGTCATTGACCAGTGGCACGATGAAGCGCTCGCCATACGCCACGGCGCAGGTCATGCGTAGCAGCCCTTTGGGTTCGGCGCCAAGATCGCCGACTGCACGCAACGCTTCTTCGCGGGCATCCTGCAGGCGCTGGCAGTGTTGCAGAAACAACTGGCCGGCCTCGGTCAGGGCTACTCGCCTGGTGCTGCGGTAGAACAGACGGCTCTGCAGGCGCTCTTCCAGGCGTGCGACCTGGCGACTGACCTGCGAGGTGGACAATCCCAGGCGCTCGGCGGCGGCACTGAATTGCCCGCATTCGGCGACGGCAACGAATTCGTCGAGTCCTTCCCAGCGATTCATCGATGCTTCTTCTCCTGTGCTGCCGATTGCATCCGGCTGCCCCTGTAGGAGCCCGCTTGCGGGCGATGTAAGGAGGCCGAATATTATCCCTGTACAGCAATAATGTTTTGCTCTTCTGCTGATTATCTCGTATTGGACATGAACTAGACTGCCGGCCACTGTCCATTCCCCCCCTGAGAGAACTGTCATGATCAAGTCTCGTGCCGCCGTCGCCTTCGCCCCGAATGAACCCCTGAAAATCGTCGAAGTCGATGTGGCGCCGCCCAAGGCCGGCGAGGTGCTGGTGCGCATCGTCGCGACCGGCGTCTGTCACACCGACGCCTACACCCTGTCCGGCCAGGACAGCGAGGGCGTGTTCCCCTGCATTCTCGGTCACGAAGGTGGTGGCATCGTCGAGGCGGTGGGCGAGGGCGTCACTTCGCTGGCGGTCGGCGACCACGTGATCCCGCTGTACACCGCCGAGTGCGGCGAGTGCAAATTCTGCAAATCCAACAAGACCAACCTGTGCAGCTCGGTGCGCGCCACCCAGGGCAGGGGTGTGATGCCTGACGGTACCAGCCGCTTCTCCTACAACGGCGAGCCGATCTATCACTACATGGGCTGCTCGACCTTCTCTGAGTACACCGTGCTGCCGGAAGTCTCCCTGGCCAAGATCCCCAAGGAGGCGCCGCTGGAGAAGGTCTGCCTGCTTGGCTGTGGCGTGACCACCGGAATTGGCGCCGTGCTCAACACCGCTAAGGTGACCGAGGGCTCCACCGTGGCCATCTTCGGTTTGGGTGGCATTGGTCTGGCGGCGATCATCGGCGCCAAGATGGCCAAAGCTTCGCGCATCATCGGAATCGATATCAATCCGGCCAAGGAAGCCGTGGCACGTGAGCTGGGCATCACCGACTTCGTTAATCCGAAGGATTACAGCAAGCCGATTCAGGAGGTCATCGTCGAGATGACCGACGGTGGCGTCGACTACAGCTTCGAGTGCATCGGCAACGTGCAACTGATGCGCGCCGCGCTGGAGTGCTGCCACAAGGGCTGGGGCGAGTCGACCATCGTCGGCGTGGCGCCGGCCGGTGCCGAGATCAGCACCCGCCCATTCCAGCTGGTGACCGGTCGCGTCTGGCGCGGCAGTGCCTTCGGTGGCGTCAAGGGTCGCAGCGAGCTGCCGAGCTATGTCGAGAAGTCGCAGAAAGGCGAAATCCCGCTGGATACCTTCATCACGCACAACATGGGGCTGGATCAGATCAACGAAGCATTCGAGCTGATGCACGAGGGCAAGAGCATTCGTACTGTCATCCATTTCTGATGGCGTGCCGCACGGCTGATGGTCGTGCGGATTCTTTCGTAGGGTGCGTGGGGCCTCCCTAGGCTGCGCGCACCGCTAATCCTTGGTGCGCGTGGCGCACCCTACGGAGTGGCCATGACCCTCGAAATCGTTTCAAGCAACAAGAGCTTCGGCGGCTGGCACAAGCGCTACCGCCATCGCTCCAGCAGCCTCAACTGCGACATGGTGTTCGCCGTCTATCTGCCGCCGCAGGCCGAGCAGGGCGCCAAGCTGCCGGTGCTGTACTGGCTGAGCGGGTTGACCTGCACCGACGAGAACTTCATGCAGAAGGCTGGCGCTCAGCGGATGGCAGCCGAACTGGGGTTGATCATCATCGCGCCGGACACCAGCCCGCGTGGCGAGGGGGTGGCCGATGACGCCAATGGCGCCTATGACTTCGGTCTTGGTGCAGGCTTCTATGTCAATGCCACCCAGGAGCCCTTCGCGTCGCACTACCGCATGTACGACTACGTGGTGCAGGAGTTGCCGGCGCTGATCGAGGCCAACTTCCCCGTCTCGGATAAGCGTGGCATCGCCGGCCATTCCATGGGCGGTCACGGTGCGCTGATCTGTGCGTTGAAGAATCCGGGGCGTTACCAGTCGGTATCGGCGTTCTCACCGATCAGCAATCCGATGAACTGTCCATGGGGCGAGAAGGCCTTTTCCCTTTATCTGGGTGAGGAGCGTTCGCGCTGGCGTGAGTGGGATGCCAGCGTGCTGATCGCCGAGGCCGAGGAGAAGTTGCCGATCCTGGTCGATCAGGGCGATCGTGACGATTTTCTCGAAGGCCAGCTCAAGCCGCAGGTGTTGCAGGCTGCGGCCAAGGCGGCCGCTCATCCGCTGACGCTGCGCATGCAGCCTGGCTATGACCACAGCTACTACTTCATCGCCAGCTTCATCGACGATCACCTGCGTCATCACGCTGCCGCTTTGCGGTAGTCGTGGCCCGGATGAAATCCGCGAAATTCGCTTCTCTGATTTCATCCAGGCTACGGGGCAATGCGGTTAGAATCACGCCCTGACTTTTTCAGGGCGTTGTTCTTTATGCGTATCGGCCATGGCTATGACGTACACCGCTTCGGCGAAGGCGATTTCATCACCCTCGGCGGCGTACGGATTCCCCATAAATTCGGTCTTGTCGCTCACTCCGACGGTGACGTGCTGCTGCACGCGCTGAGTGATGCGCTGCTTGGCGCCGTGGCGCTTGGCGACATCGGCAAGCACTTCCCCGATACCGATCCGACCTTCAAGGGTGCCGACAGTCGCGCCCTGCTGCGCCATGTGATGGGCCTGGTGCGGGGCAAGGGTTACGCGGTGGGTAACGTCGACGCCACCATCATCGCCCAGGCGCCGAAGATGGCTCCGCACATTCAGAGCATGCGCGAGCGCATTGCCGAGGATCTGGGCATCGAGCTGGATCAGGTCAACGTCAAGGCCACCACCACCGAGAAGCTGGGTTTCACCGGACGTGAGGAAGGTATCGCGGTGCACGCCGTGGCCCTGCTGGTCAAGGCATGAACGAGTTGCAACTGCTCGGGCCGCGTGCCCACGGCGAGGCCTGTGGGCGCGCGGTGCTCAAGGCCACGGCCGAGGACTTCCAGGTCGACGAGGTGCTCGACATCCCGCTCACTGGGCAGGGTGAGCACCTCTGGCTATGGGTTGAAAAACGCGGCCTGAATACCGAGGAGGCCGCTCGGCGTATCGCCCGCGCTGCCGGCCTGCCGCTCAAGGCGGTCAGTTACGCTGGACTCAAGGATCGTCAGGCGCTGACTCGCCAGTGGTTCAGCCTGCACCTGCCGGGCAAGGCCGATCCCGATCTGGCGACCGCGCAGGGTGATGATCTGGTCATCCTGCGCAGTCAGCGGCATAACCGCAAATTGCAGCGTGGCGCCCATACCGCCAATGGTTTCACCTTGCGCCTGACAGCCCTCGAAGCTGATCGCGATGCGCTGGAGCAGCGCCTGCAGCGTATCGCCGAGCAAGGCGTGCCCAATTACTTCGGCTTGCAGCGTTTCGGCTTCGATGGCGGTAACGTGCTGCAGGCGTGCGATTTTGCCGCGCGCCTGGAGTTGCCGGTGCAGCGCAACCTGCGCTCGCGCCTGCTCTCTTCGGCGCGCAGCTATTTGTTCAATCAGGTGCTGGCCAAGCGCGTGGCGGCAGGCACCTGGAACCAGGCACAGATCGGTGACTTGCTGGCCTTCACTGCCAGTCGCAGTTTCTTCATGGCTGGCGAGACTGAGTGCATTGACCCGCGCCTGGCCATTCTTGACCTGCATCCGACCGGGCCGCTGTGGGGCGACGGGCCTTTGCCGAGCGCTGGTGTGACCCGGCAGCTGGAGCAGGAAGTAGCCGATGAGGCTGCGCAACTGGTGCAATGGCTGATCAAGGCGGACATGGCGCACGAACGGCGAATTCTGCGCCTCCCCATCGGCGGCCTGTCATGGCATTATCCCGAACCCGATATTCTGCAACTTGCATTCGTCCTGCCGGCCGGGTGTTTCGCCACCGTGGTGGTGCGCGAATTGCTCGATCTGGTGCCAGCAGGGCAGACGGATACTCCATGCGAATTCTGATTTCCAACGACGACGGGGTGAACACGCCCGGTATCGCTGCGTTGCACCAAGCGCTGGCCGACTATGCCGAGTGCGTGGTGATCGCCCCTGGCGAAGACAGGAGCGGTGCCAGCAGTGCGCTGACGCTCGACCGTCCGCTACATCCCATGGCCCTGGCCAATGGCTACATCAGCCTCAATGGCACGCCGACCGATTGCGTGCACCTGGGGCTCAATGGTCTGCTCGAGCAGACGCCGGATATGGTCGTCTCCGGCATCAACCTGGGCGCCAACCTGGGCGATGACGTGCTCTATTCCGGTACCGTCGCCGCCGCGCTCGAAGGACGTTTCCTGAGCAAGCCGGCGTTCGCCTTTTCGCTGTTGTCGCGCCTGCCCGACAATCTGCCGACTGCGGCCTACTTCGCCCGCAAGCTGGTGGAGGCGCATGAGCGCCTTGAACTGCCGCCGCGTACCGTACTCAACGTCAACGTGCCGAACCTGCCGCTGGAACATATCCGTGGTGTGCAGCTGACCCGACTCGGTCATCGCGCGCGTGCGGCGGCGCCGGTCAAGGTGGTCAACCCGCGTGGCAAGGAAGGTTACTGGATTGCCGCCGCCGGTGATGTCGAGGATGGCAGTCAGGGCACCGATTTTCATGCCGTGATGCAAGGTTATGTATCGATCACGCCGCTACGGCTCGACCGCACGTTCAATGAGGCCCTTGAAACTATGGATGGCTGGCTGGAGGGCATCTTCTGATGCGCGGACAGGACGAGATGCAGCGCAGCGGGATCGGCATGACCTCGCAGCGCACCCGCGAACGATTGATCCAGCGTCTCTATGAGGAAGGGCTGTCCAACGCGCGGGTACTGGAAGTGATCCGCCGTACGCCGCGCCATCTGTTCGTCGACGAAGCCCTGGCGCACCGCGCCTATGAAGACACCGCGCTGCCCATCGGCCATAACCAGACCATTTCCCAGCCTTATATGGTTGGGCGCATGACCGAGCTGTTGTTGGCCGCGGGCCCGCTGGACAAGGTGCTGGAAATTGGCACCGGCTCCGGATACCAGACGGCCGTGCTGGCACAACTGGTGGAGCGAGTGTTTTCGGTCGAGCGTATTCAGGTGCTGCAGGATCGCGCCAAGGAGCGTTTGGCCGAACTCAAGCTGCGCAACGTGGTCTTTCGCTGGGGTGATGGCTGGGAAGGTTGGAACGCGCTCGGTCCGTACAACGGCATCATTGTCACCGCCGCCGCCGCGCAAGTGCCGCAGGCCTTGCTCGATCAACTGGCTCCAGGCGGACGTCTGGTCATTCCGGTCGGCAGTGGCGATGTGCAGCAACTGCTGCTGATCGTGCGTGAAGAGGGTGGTTTTTCCCGTCACGTGCTCGATGCGGTGCGCTTCGTGCCGCTACTCAACGGGCCGCTGGCTTGATCGCTTTTTCGCAGCGGAAGGATCCATGAAGAAATATTTTCTGCTCTATGCCAAGGGCTTGGCGATGGGCGCTGCAGATGTCGTGCCCGGCGTTTCCGGCGGCACCATCGCTTTTATCAGTGGCATCTATGACGAGCTGCTGCGCTCCATCGCCAGTATTCCCGAAGCGTTCCTGCTGCTGCTGCGGGGCCGCATCAAGGATGCCTGGCAGATGGCCAACGCGACGTTCCTGCTGGTGCTGCTGTGCGGCATCCTGACCAGCATTCTCACACTCGCGCGGCTGATCACCTATCTGCTTGAGTACCATCCGATTCCGGTATGGTCGTTCTTCTTCGGCCTGATTCTGGTGTCTACCTATATGGTCGGGCGAGAGATCATTCGCTGGAACTGGAGCCGGGCGGTGAGTTTTCTGCTTGGCCTGGCTTTCGCCTACTGGATCACCGTTGCCGCTCCGATGCAGTGGGGCAGTGATCTGCCAACCCTGTTCCTGGCCGGTGCCATCGCCATCTGCGCGATGATTCTGCCGGGTATCTCGGGCAGCTTCATCCTGCTTCTACTCGGGCTTTACTCGGTGGTGCTGGGGGCGGTCAAGGACCTCGATCTGCTGGTTATGGCGGTGTTCGCCAGCGGCTGCCTGGTTGGCATTCTCAGTTTCGCGCGTCTGCTCAGTTGGCTGCTGTCACGTTGGCGTGACCTCAGTCTGGCGTTTCTGGTCGGCCTGATGCTGGGTTCGCTGAACAAGGTCTGGCCCTGGAAGGAGACCCTGAGCTGGCGTATCGACAGTAAAGGTGAGCAGGTGCCGCTGCTGCAGAGCAATCTGCTACCGGGGCATTTTGCAGAAATCAGTGGCCAGGACCCACAGCTCTTGCTTGCCGTGGTATTGGCAATCGGCGGTATCGCCTTGGTGCTTGGCCTGGAGTGGCTGGCTGGTCGTCAGGTGCTCGATACTGGTCGCACCGAATAAATACGGCACAATGGGCGCCGTACTCGGAATCATTCAGGGAGCAGTTGGGTGAGTTTCACCGTCCTTCACGTGCTAGTCCGCGCAGTTGCAGCGTTTCGCCTGCCGCTCGCCATGCTTGCCGCCTCCGCGTTGGCCGGTTGCGTCAGTTCGCCACCGGGTGGCGTACAGGTGGTCGACCGTGGCCAGAACCAGGGGCGTGCCCCGGTGGTTCAGCGTCAGCCTGTACGTGATGGCCACTATGTGGTGCAGCGTGGCGATACCCTCTATTCGATCGCCTTTCGTTTCGGCTGGGATTGGAAGGCACTCGCTGCTCATAACGGTTTGCGCGATCCCTATCTGATCCGCGTGGGTCAGACGATCCGTTTCGACAACCGCCCGGTGGGCAGCAGTCAGCAGGTCGTTTCGGCACCGCCTGCGGCCACCTCGCCCGTTGTCACTCAGCCAGTGCCCAGTCGTCCGCCGGTTGCCGTGACTGCACCGCCTGCAACTCAGCCCGCCCGTCCGCCGGTAGCCAACACGCCAGCGACTACGCCAGTAACACCAGTGAGTCGCTCGGCCAGTGGTTGGTCCTGGCCAACCGAGGGCACAGTAATCAGTCGTTTTTCCTCAAACGGTAGTTTGAATAAAGGCATTGATATCGCAGGGCAATTAGGCCAGCCTGTTTTAGCTGCGTCTGATGGATCAGTGGTGTACGCCGGGAGTGGTTTGCGGGGCTACGGCGAGTTGATCATTATCAAACACAGCGATACCTACGTAAGTGCTTACGGTCATAACCGCAGGTTGTTGGTACGGGAGGGGCAGCAGGTCAAAGCCGGGCAAAGTATTGCCGAAATGGGGTCCACAGGAGCCGACCGGGTGAAGCTGCACTTCGAGATTCGCCGCCAAGGTAAACCTGTCGATCCGCTGCAATATCTGCCACGTCGTTGATCCGTCGCTGACCCGTTCCATCACGTAGGAGGGACGGGCTCAGGTGTGGCCAGGACGGTTCCGCCAGAGTCTGTTGTCGAACTCAGCTAGGGACAACAACAATGGCTCTCATCAAAAAAGAAGCGCCGGAGTTTGACGTCGACGATGAACTGCTCCTCATGGAGCCAGGCATCGTTTTCGGCGAGGTTCAGGGCGATGAGGTGGAAGCACCGGTCGCACGTACCAAGGCCAAGAACGCCACCCCCTCCAAGCAGCACAAATACATCGACTACACCCGGGCGCTAGACGCCACTCAGCTTTACCTCAACGAAATCGGTTTCTCTCCCTTGCTTACTCCCGAAGAGGAAGTGCACTTCGCGCGTCTGGCGCAGAAGGGTGATCCTGCCGGGCGCAAACGCATGATCGAGAGCAACCTGCGCCTGGTCGTGAAGATCGCTCGGCGTTACGTCAACCGTGGTCTCTCTCTGCTCGATCTGATCGAGGAGGGCAACCTCGGCTTGATTCGCGCCGTGGAAAAATTCGATCCGGAGCGAGGGTTCCGTTTCTCGACCTATGCAACCTGGTGGATCCGCCAGACCATCGAACGCGCCATCATGAACCAGACGCGAACCATCCGTTTGCCGATTCATGTGGTCAAGGAGCTCAACGTATACCTGCGTGCAGCTCGTGAACTGACCCAGAAGCTCGACCATGAGCCTTCTGCAGAAGAAATTGCCAACCTGCTGGAAAAACCGGTGGGCGAGGTCAAGCGTATGCTCGGCCTCAACGAGCGAGTGTCCTCGGTGGACGTCTCGCTCGGTCCGGATTCGGACAAGACGCTGCTCGACACCCTGACCGATGATCGTCCGACCGATCCCTGCGAGCTGTTGCAGGACGATGATCTGTCGCAGAGCATCGATCAGTGGCTCTCCGACCTGACCGACAAACAGCGGGAAGTCGTTGTGCGCCGCTTCGGTCTGCGCGGCCATGAAAGCTGTACACTTGAAGAAGTGGGGCAGGAGATCGGTCTGACCCGCGAGCGGGTGCGGCAGATTCAGGTTGAGGCGCTCAAGCGTCTGCGGGAAATCCTGGAGAAGAACGGCTTGTCCAGCGACGCCTTGTTCCAGTGAGGTTTCGCTTCGATTATGAACCCGGCTCCGGCCTGGTTTTTATGGTGCGCCAGGCATGGCGCGTAGCGCCGTGACTGGCGCTGTCGGGTTCACTGTGGTGGTGAGCCTGGCGACTTGGAGGTGAAAGTCCTCTACACACCCGGCAAGGGGAAGCGTTAGCCAGAGGCAAGGGTGTCGCGGGTGACTGCGAACCTGAAGGAAGCCCGAGGCAAAATGCTGGCCTGACGAACAGGAAGCGGATGAGGCGGCGCAGCG
>NZ_QASO01000007.1 GCF_003052605.1 Ectopseudomonas oleovorans
ACGGTCGACGAGCTGAACTGGCTGCTCGACGGTATCGACCTGTGGCGTAACCGTCCGCATCAGATACTGACGCCGCGCTTCGTAACCTGAGCCGGTATAAATCCACGGCCATGATCGCCGTCTCAAGCATTTACTGCTGCTGGCCAGTGAACAGGCTGCGGCGAAAGATGCTCGCATAGAACAACTTCAAGAACAGGTCGCCTTGCTGCGCCACAAGCTGTTCTCGCCCAAGTCCGAGCGCAGCCCTGAAGATGCCGACTCGCCGCAGTTGGCCATGTTCAACGAGGTCGAAGAGCTGATCGAAGCGGCCGCTGCGCCAAGCGAAGCCGAAGCCGAAGCCGAAGAATCGGCAAGGGGTTGCCGGTTGTCTGACGGCGATGCTGGCAATGTGCTGCCGCTTGGCAAGGACGGCGGTGGATTTTTGTCGTGCCATGGCTCGCTGACTGGCAGCGGGCCATGGTCGGTAATCACTGGGCGTCGAACGCCTGGCCGTTGATGCCCTTGCTGTCCGGGCCCATCAGGTAGAGGTAGAGCGGCATGATCTCTTCCGGCAGCGGACGGGTCGCCGGGTTCTCCCCTGGATAGGCCTGGGCGCGCATGGCTGTGCGGGTGGCGCCGGGGTTGATGCTGTTGGCGCGCACGTTGGCGATGCCGTCCAGCTCGTCAGCCATGACCTGCATCAGGCCCTCGGTGGCGAATTTCGATACCGCGTAGGCGCCCCAGTAGGCGCGGCCCTTGCGACCGACGCTGCTGGAGGTGAAGGCGACGGAGGCGTCCTGCGACAGTTTCAGCAGCGGCAGCAGGGTGCTGCTGAGCATGAACATGGCGTTGACGTTGACGTGCATGACACGCATGAAGTTGTCGCCGGAAAGCTGCTCCAGCGGCGTGCGCGGGCCGAGGATCGAGGCATTGTGCAGCAGGCCATCGAGGCGGCCGAACTCGTTCTCGATCATCACCGCCAGTTCGTCGTACTGGTGCGGCAGGGCGGTTTCCAGGTTGAAGGGGATCACCACCGGTTGCGGGTGGCCGGCCGCCTCGATCTCGTCATAAACCTGGCTCAGGTTGGCTTCGGTCTTGCCCAGCAGCAGAACCGTGGCGCCATGGGCGGCAAAGCTCTTGGCTGCGGCGGCGCCGATACCGCGGCCGGCACCGGTGATCAGGATGACGCGATCCTTGAGCAGGTCTGGGCGGGCGGTGTAGTCGAACATGTGAGAATCCTTCGGAGAACTCTTGAGGGTAGGGCGGGTGAAACCCGCCAAATTGGAGAATGGCGGCCTGCGCGATCAGCAACTGCACAGGGCGCGATCGAGCACCGCACGCAGTTCCTGGGGGTGATCCACGACCACATCGGCGCCCCAGTTGCGTGGGTTGTCCTCGGGGTGGATATAGCCATAGGTCACCGCTGCCGTGCGGCAGCCGGCGGCGCGGCCGGATTCGATGTCGCGCGCGTCGTCGCCGATGAACAGCACTTCCTCGGGTTTGACGCCCATCTGCTGGCAGGCGAGCAGCAGCATGTCCGGCGCGGGTTTGCTTTGCTCGACATGGTCCGGGCAGACCAGCACTGCCGAGCGCTCGGCCAGATTCAGACCCTGCATGATCGGCTCGGCATAACGCACCGGTTTGTTGGTGGCGACGCCCCACAACAGGCGCGCCTGCTCGATGTCGTCGAGCAGGGCTTCGATGCCGTCGAACGGGCGGGTGAGGACTACGCAGTGTTCCTGGTAGCGCTCCAGGAACTCCTGGCGCAGGGCTTCGAACGCAGCGGAGTCCGGGTCTTCATCGAAAGCGCAGGCGACCATGGCGCGAGCGCCGCCGGATACCTGGTCACGTATGGCCTTGTCTGCCAGTGGCGGCAGGCCGCGAGTGGCGCGCATGGCCTGGGTGATGGCGATGAAGTCCGGCGCCGAGTCGAGCAGGGTGCCGTCCATGTCGAACAGTACAGCGCGCAAACGCATCAGTCTTTCCTCAGCGTCTGGATCATGTAGTTGACGTCAACGTCCGCCTCCAGCTTGTAGTGCTTGGTCAGCGGGTTGTAGGTCAGGCCGATGATGTCCTTGACCTCCAGCCCGGCCGCGCGGCTCCAGGCGCCGAGTTCGGACGGACGGATGAATTTCTTGAAGTCGTGGGTGCCACGCGGCAGCAGGCGCAGGATGTATTCGGCGCCGATCACGGCGAACAGGTACGCCTTGGGGTTGCGGTTGATGGTGGAGAAGAACACCTGGCCGCCCGGTTTGACCAGCTTGTGGCAGGCGCGGATGACCGAGGAGGGATCGGGCACGTGCTCGAGCATTTCCAGGCAGGTGACAACGTCGAACTGCTCCGGCATTTCTTCTGCCAGTGCCTCGGCGGTGATCTGCCGATAGTCGACTTCGACGCCGGACTCCAGCTGGTGCAACTGGGCGACCGACAGCGGCGCTTCGCCCATATCGATACCCATCACCGTTGCGCCGCGCTGGGCCATGGCTTCACTGAGGATGCCGCCGCCACAACCGACGTCCAGGACGCGCTTGCCGGCCAGGCCGACGCGCTCGTCGATCCAGTTGACCCGCAGCGGGTTGATATCGTGCAGAGGTTTGAACTCGCTCTCGCGGTCCCACCAGCGGTGTGCCAGGGCCTCGAATTTGGCGATTTCGGCGCGGTCGACGTTGCTCATAAGCATCTCTATTCAAAGCATGGAAAGCGTATCGCCGCTATGTTGCCAGTTTAGGAACGGGCGTGGGGCGGCGCGGATTCGTTCAATATATGTCAGTTTGTCGCAGTGGTTTGGGAGTGTTGTCGCGCCCAAGGTTTATCGGCTGCTCATTTATTTCGTTCATGCACGGTCTGCCCCCTCTCCCATTTATGGGAGAGGGTTGGGGAGAGGGTCAGGCGAGTGGCTCGGTGTTACCTGGCAGCCCTCTCCCCCGGCCCCTCTCCCGCAGCGGGAGAGGGGAGGATAAGCAGTGTTACTTGCTGGCAATCCTGGCTCCCCATTCCCTGGCCTTGGCAATCAGCTCGCTTTCGTCCATGCGCGTCAGGCGGCCGTCGTCCAGCAACTGCTTGCCGCCAACCCACAAATGCTTCACGCAGTCGCGGCCGCTGGCATAGATGAGCTGCGACACCGGGTCGTAGATCGGTTGCTGGGCCAGGCCGGAAAGATCGAAGGCGACCACGTCGGCCAGCTTGCCCAGTTCCAGCGAGCCGGTCTGTGTTTCCAGTCCCAGTGCGCGGGCGCCATTCAAGGTGGCCATGCGCAAGGCGCTGTGAGCATTCAGGGCGGTGGCGGAGCCGGCGACGGCCTTGGCCAGCAGGGCGGCGGTACGGGTTTCGCCGAGCAGGTCGAGATCGTTGTTGCTGGCGGCGCCATCGGTGCCGATGGCGACGTTGACGCCGGCCTGCCATAGGCGTTCGACCGGGCAGAAGCCGCTGGCCAGTTTGAGGTTGGACTCGGGACAATGCACGATGCTGCAGTTGTGCTCCACCAGCAGTGCCAGGTCCTCGTCATCGATCTGCGTCATGTGCACCGCCTGGAAGCGCGGGCCGAGCAGGCCGAGACGAGCCAGGCGCGCCAGTGGGCGTTCACCGTGCTTGGCGACGGCTTCGGCTACTTCCTGCGCGGTTTCGTGCACATGCATATGAATGCCGGCATCCAGCTCGTCAGCCAGTACGCGAATCTGTTCCAGCTTGTCGTCGCTGACCGTGTACGGCGCATGGGGGCCAAAGGCGATGCGGATGCGCGGATGCTGCTTGAGGTCATCGAACAGCTGCAGGCCCGTACGCAGCGCTTCGGCAGCGTTGAGTGCGCCGGGTACCGGAAAGTCCAGTACAGGGACGGTGATCTGCGCGCGCACGCCGGCGTTGTGTGCGCGTTCGGCGGCAGTCTGCGGGTAGAAGTACATGTCGGAGAAGCAGCTGATACCGCCCTTGATCTGTTCGGCGATGGCCAGATCGGTGCCGTCGCGGACGAAATCCTCGTCGACCCACTTACCCTCGGCGGGCCAGATATGTTCGTGCAGCCAGGTCATCAGTGGCAGGTCGTCGGCGATGCCGCGCAAAAGCGTCATCGCGGCGTGGCCGTGGGCGTTGATCAGGCCGGGGGCAAGCAGGCAATGCGGCAGCTCGCGCACCTCCGTTGTCGGGTGGCGCAAGGCTTCGCTGCGCGGCGCGATCAGTGTGATGCGTCCATCGCGGATGCCCAGGCCATGGTCGCGTAGCACCACCCCGGCCGGCTCAACGGGCACCAGCCAGGTGGGCAGGAGCAGCAGGTCGAGAGGGGCTTCGGGCATGGGGGATTGTCCGTCTGGCTTGATCGATGCGAGGAAGATCGCCAGTGTATAGATGAACGCACCTGGCTTGAAGTCGTGAGGGCGTGCTGGATTGTTCGGCTGGTCTTGGTCGGTCTGCGTATAATCCGCGATTTTTTGGCGGTGACAGATGGAGTGCGCGATGCGCGAGCAATTGCTGGCGGTGGAGAAGGTCCAGGCAATCGAGTGGCGCGATGGTGCGTTGTACCTGCTCGATCAGCGCCTGCTGCCGCATCGGCAGACCTGGCTGCGCTTCGATTCTGCCGCCGAGGTGGCTGATGCGATTCGCGACATGGTGGTGCGCGGCGCGCCGGCTATTGGTATCGCCGCTGCCTATGGTCTGGTGCTGGGCGCCCGCGCTCGGCTGCAGGCTGGGGGTGACTGGCGTGAGGCGCTGGAGGCGGATTATGCCTGTCTCGAGCGCTCGCGCCCCACCGCGGTAAACCTGTTCTGGGCCCTGCAGCGCATGCGTGAGCGCCTGGCGAGGCTCAAGGATGGCGACGACATCCTGGCGCTGCTGGAGGCCGAGGCGGTGGGGATCCATCTCAGCGACCGTGAGGCCAACCTGACCATGGCGCAACTGGGCATGGAGCTGATCCGCAAGCATCAGGGCAATCCGCAGGTGCTGCTGACTCACTGCAATGCCGGTGCGCTGGCGACCGGCGGCTTTGGCACGGCGCTCGGGGTGATCCGTGCGGCGTATCTGGAGGGTTTGGTCGAGCAGGTCTATGTCGATGAAACCCGTCCCTGGCTGCAGGGCGCGCGGCTGACTGCCTGGGAATTGGCTGGCGACGGGGTGCCGGTCACTCTCAATGCCGATGCGGCTGCCGCTCACCTGATGAAAACCAAGGGCATCACCTGGGTCATAGTCGGGGCTGATCGCATCACGGCCAACGGCGATGTGGCGAACAAGATCGGCACCTACCAGTTGGCGGTCAACGCCATGCATCACGGCGTGCGCCTGATGGTGGTGGCGCCCAGTTCGACCATCGACATGAGCCTGGAAAGCGGCGAAGACATCGTGCTCGAAGAGCGTGATGGTCGTGAGCTGCTGGAGGTGGCGGGGCACCGGGTCGCAGCGGATGTGCATGCCGTCAATCCGGTCTTTGATGTGACGCCTGCTGACTTGGTCGACTACATCGTGACCGAGAAAGGCGTTATCGAGCGTCCCGACAGCGCCAAGCTGGCGCAGCTGATGTGTCGCAAGCGCCTGCACTGAGCTGATCGAGCACGGCTTACTCCTTGTAGGAGCCCTGCCCCGGGGCGAAGCTTTTGCTCTTGCGGCTTTCTTACGGCGCGGATGTCGTGGAATGGCCGCGATTCGCCGCGGGGCGCGGCTCCTACACAGATTGTGGTGTTCGGTGGTTCGGCGTAGGAGCCCCGCCCCGGGGCGAAGTCTTTGCTTTCATTGGTCGTGCGACAGCCCCAGCAGGTTGGTCGTTTCGCCTCTTTCCGTCTCGTTTGCTCTGCTTCTCCATGAGGGTGCCCGGGGTAGGTGTGTGGCGCGCTTTGTGGTAATCTCCGGCAGTTTTCAAGGGGGCTGACTACAGCCACCTTCACTGCATCGAATCGTGGCATAACTCGTTGATTTGTCGTGAGTCGCTGATGGCTTCAGGCTATCGCGACGAGCTCCGTAGCGTTCAGGAAGAATGACGCGGAGTTTCACCAGAAAAAGGAACCAGGCTTCTCATGGGCGAACTGGCCAAAGAAATCCTCCCGGTCAATATCGAAGACGAGCTGAAACAGTCCTACCTCGACTACGCGATGAGCGTGATCGTCGGGCGTGCGCTGCCGGATGCGCGCGATGGCTTGAAGCCGGTACACCGCCGTGTGCTCTATGCCATGAGCGAGCTGGGCAACGACTGGAACAAGCCCTACAAGAAATCCGCCCGTGTGGTCGGTGACGTGATCGGTAAATACCACCCGCACGGCGACACCGCGGTGTACGACACCATCGTGCGTATGGCGCAGGACTTCTCCCTGCGCTACCTGCTGGTGGACGGCCAGGGCAACTTCGGTTCGGTTGACGGCGACAACGCCGCGGCCATGCGATACACCGAAGTGCGCATGACCAAACTGGCGCACGAGCTGCTGGCCGACCTGGACAAGGAAACCGTCGACTGGGTGCCTAACTACGACGGCACCGAGCAGATCCCGGCGGTGATGCCGACCAAGGTGCCGAACCTGCTGGTCAACGGCTCGTCCGGTATCGCCGTGGGCATGGCCACCAACATCCCGCCGCACAACCTCTCCGAGGTGATCGACGGCTGCCTGGCGCTGATGGACAACGCCGAGCTGACCGTCGATGACCTGATGCAGTACATCCCCGGTCCGGATTTCCCCACCGCGGGCATCATCAACGGCCGTGCCGGTATTATCGAGGCCTATCGTACTGGCCGTGGGCGCATCTACATCCGCGCCCGCGTCGAGGTCGAGGACATCGACAAGGTCGGCGGTCGCCAGCAGTTGGTGGTCACCGAGCTGCCGTATCAGCTGAACAAGGCGCGTCTGATCGAGAAGATCGCCGAGCTGGTTAAAGAGAAGAAGATCGAAGGCATCACCGAGCTGCGCGACGAGTCCGACAAGGACGGCATGCGCGTAGTGATCGAACTGCGTCGTGGCGAAGTGCCGGACGTGGTGCTGAACAACCTCTACGCCCAGACCCAGATGCAGAGCGTGTTCGGCATCAACGTCGTGGCGCTGGTCGACGGTCAGCCGAAGATCATGAACCTCAAGGACATGCTTGAGGTGTTCATCCGTCACCGCCGCGAAGTGGTGACCCGTCGTACCGTCTACGAGCTGCGCAAGGCGCGTGAGCGCGGGCACATCCTTGAAGGTCAGGCTGTCGCACTGTCCAACATCGATCCGGTGATCGAGCTGATCAAGGCCTCGCCGACCCCGGCCGAGGCCAAGGAACGCCTGATCGCCACCGCCTGGGAATCGTCCGCCGTGGAGGCCATGGTCGAGCGCGCTGGTGCCGACTCCTGCCGTCCTGAAGGTCTGGATGCACAGTTCGGTCTGCGTGACGGCAAGTACTACCTGTCGCCGGAACAGGCCCAGGCCATCCTCGAGTTGCGCCTGCACCGCCTGACCGGCCTGGAGCACGAGAAGCTGCTGGCCGAGTACCAGGAAATCCTCAGCCTGATCGGCGAGCTGATCCGCATCCTGACCAGTCCCGAGCGCTTGATGGAAGTCATCCGCGAGGAGCTGGAGAAGGTCAAGGCCGAGTTCGGCGATGCTCGTCGCACCGAGATCGTCGCCTCGCGTCTGGATCTGACCATCGCCGACCTGATCACCGAAGAAGAGCGCGTCGTCACCATCTCTCATGGTGGCTATGCCAAGAGCCAGCCGCTGGCGGCCTACGAGGCGCAGCGTCGCGGTGGCAAGGGCAAATCGGCCACTGGTGTGAAGGACGAGGACTACGTCGAGCACCTGCTGGTCGCCAACAGCCACGCGACCCTGCTGCTGTTCTCCAGCAAGGGTAAGGTGTACTGGCTGCGTACCTTCGAAATCCCCGAGGCCTCGCGTGCCGCCCGTGGTCGTCCGCTGGTCAACCTGTTGCCGCTAGACGAGGGCGAGCGCATCACTGCGATGCTGCAGATCGACCTCGAAGCGCTGCAACAGAGCGCCGGTGCTGACGAAGACCTGGACGACGAAGGCGTGGTGATCGAAGGCGAAGCCACCGAAGTGGTCGAGGCCGAGGAAGTCGAAGAAGTCGAGGGTGAAACCCCCGAACTGGTCGCCGAACCGACCGGCGCCTTCATCTTCATGGCCACCGCATTCGGCACCGTGAAGAAGACCCCGCTGGTGCAGTTCAGCCGCCCGCGCAGCGCCGGTCTGATCGCCCTGAAGCTGGAAGAGGGCGATACCCTGATTGCTGCCGCCATCACCGACGGCGCCAAGGAAGTCATGCTGTTCTCCGATGCCGGCAAGGTGCTGCGTTTCGCCGAGAGCAAGGTGCGCACCATGGGCCGTACCGCCCGCGGTGTGCGCGGTATGCGCCTGGGCAAGGATCAGCGCCTGATCTCCATGCTGATTCCCGAGTCCGGCGCGCAGATCCTCACCGCTTCCGAGCGTGGTTTCGGCAAGCGTACCAGTCTGGGCAAATTCCCCCGTCGCGGTCGCGGCGGCCAGGGCGTCATCGCCATGGTCACCAGTGAGCGTAACGGCAAGCTGGTCGGTGCCATCCAGGTGCAGGACGGCGAGGAAATCATGCTGATTTCCGACCAGGGCACCCTGGTGCGTACCCGTGTCGACGAAGTTTCCAGCTCCGGTCGTAACACTCAGGGCGTGACCCTGATCAAGTTGGCCAAGGACGAGACCCTGGTCGGCCTGGAGCGTGTGCAGGAGCCGACGCCGGTGGAAGAGGACGAACTGGTCGAAGGCGAAGAGGGCGCTGAAGTCGCCGAAAGCGCCGAAGCGCCGGTCGCCGACGCCGAGGAAGGCAGCGAGGAATAACGCGCTGATGGTCGTCACTGTAGGAGCCCGCTTGCGGGCGATCAGCTAGATCGTCGGTGAGGCCCAGGCTTCTCCGGCTCCTGCATGACGCCGCAGGATATTCAAAGGCCTTGCGTGGCTGGGCCTTGTAGGCATCGATCTTGAGAGAGACAGACGTGAGCAAGCGAGCTTTTAACTTCTGCGCCGGCCCGGCCGCGCTGCCGACCGCTGTACTGCAACGTGCCCAGGCCGAGATGCTCGACTGGCAAGGCAAGGGCCTCTCGGTGATGGAGATGAGCCATCGCAGTGACGAGTACGTGGCCATCGCCAGCCAGGCTGAGCAGGATCTGCGCGATCTGCTCGCTGTGCCCACCGACTATAAGGTGCTGTTCCTGCAGGGCGGTGCCAGCCAGCAGTTCGCCGAGATTCCGTTGAACCTGTTGCCGGAAGATGGCGTGGCCGACTACGTCGAGACCGGCATCTGGTCGAAGAAGGCCATCGAAGAGGCGCGCCGCTACGGCGCCATCAACGTCGCCGCCAGTGCCAAGGCGCACGACTACTTCGCCATTCCCGGGCAGAACGACTGGCAGCTGTCGAAGAACGCGGCTTACGTACATTACTGCAGCAACGAGACCATTGGCGGTCTGCAGTTCGACTGGGTGCCGCAGGTCGGCGATACCCCGCTGGTGGTGGACATGTCCTCGGACATCCTCTCGCGCCCCATCGACGTGTCGCAGTTCGGCCTGATCTACGCCGGCGCGCAGAAGAACATCGGCCCCAGCGGCCTGGTGGTAGTGATCGTCCGTGAAGACCTGCTCGGTCGCGCCCGTTCCAGCTGCCCGACCATGCTCGACTACAAGATCTCCGCCGATAATGGCTCGATGTACAACACCCCGGCGACCTATTCCTGGTATCTGTCCGGCCTGGTCTTCCAGTGGCTGAAGGAGCAGGGCGGCGTCGAGGCCATGGAACGCATCAACCGCGCCAAGAAGGACCTGCTGTACAAGGCCATCGACGGCAGCGATTTCTACAGCAACCCCATTGCTCACAATGCGCGCTCCTGGATGAACGTGCCGTTCCGCCTGGCCGACGAGAAGCTGGATAAGGCTTTCCTGGCCGGTGCCGATGAGCGCGGTCTGCTCAATCTCAAGGGGCATCGTTCGGTCGGTGGCATGCGTGCTTCCATCTACAACGCCGTTGGTCTGGATGCGGTCGAGGCGCTGGTGGCCTACATGGCTGAGTTCGAGAAGGAGCATGCCTAATGACGGATGTAATCTCCGAGCAGGAACTGCAAGCGCTGCGCGTTCGCATCGACAACCTCGACGAGCGCATTCTCGAGCTGATCAGCGACCGCGCGCGCTGCGCCGAAGAAGTCGCCCGCGTGAAGATGAAGGAGCTGAAGGAAGGCGAATCGCCGGTGTTCTATCGCCCCGAGCGCGAGGCTCAGGTGCTCAAGCGCATCATGGAGCGCAACCAGGGGCCGCTGGGCAATGAGGAAATGGCGCGGTTGTTCCGCGAAATCATGTCCTCCTGCCTGGCCTTGGAAAACCCGTTGAAAGTCGCCTACCTCGGCCCTGAAGGCACCTTCAGCCAGGCGGCAGCGATGAAGCACTTCGGTCACGCGGTGATCAGCGTGCCAATGGCCGCCATCGACGAAGTGTTCCGCGAAGTGGCCGCTGGTGCGGTGAACTTCGGTGTGGTGCCGGTGGAGAATTCCACCGAGGGTGCGATCAACCACACCCTCGACAGCTTCCTCGAGCACGACATGGTCATCTGCGGCGAAGTCGAGCTGCGCATCCACCATCACCTGCTGGTCGGTGAGACCACCAAGACCGACAAAATTACCCGCATCTACTCCCATGCCCAGTCGCTGGCGCAGTGCCGCAAGTGGCTCGATGCGCACTACCCGAATGTCGAGCGCGTGGCGGTTTCCAGTAACGCCGATGCGGCCAAGCGGGTCAAGAGCGAGTGGAATTCCGCGGCGATTGCCGGTGACATGGCAGCCAATCTGTATGGCCTGACCAAGCTGGCCGAGAAGATCGAGGATCGCCCGGACAACTCCACGCGCTTCCTTATCATCGGCAGCCAGGAAGTGCCGCCAACGGGCGACGACAAGACCTCGATCATTGTTTCCATGCGCAACAAGCCGGGTGCGCTGCATGAATTGCTGGTGCCGTTCCACAATAACGGCATCGACCTGACCCGCATCGAAACCCGCCCGTCGCGCAGCGGCAAGTGGACCTACGTGTTCTTCATCGATTTCGTTGGCCATCACCGCGATCCGCTGATCAAGGATGTGTTGGAGAAGCTCGCTCAGGAAGCTGTAGCGCTGAAGGTATTGGGCTCATATCCGAAGGCGGTGCTCTGAGGTAAAGCCCCTCACCCCCGGCCCCTCTCCCGGAGGGAGAGGGGAGACAAGCAAAACGGCGCGGGGCTGAAATCTATGTCCAGGCTAACGGTCGTACTGACTGCACGTGATTGATCAAACGTTCACCGTACACCTCCCCTCTCCCTCGGGAGAGGGGCCGGGGGTGAGGGTAGGAGTCACCACAATTTAAGAGAGGGCAAGGATGCCACCCAAGCACAAACCGCTTCCCGCCTGGCATAAGCAGCGTGCGCGGGAGCTGCGCACGACGGCAACCGATGCCGAGGTTCGCCTGTGGTATTGCCTGCGCTCGGGGCGGTTGGGCGGTTTGAAGCTTCGTCGGCAGCACCCGTTGCCGCCTTACATCCTCGACTTTTACTGCGAGGCGGCGAAACTGGCGGTGGAACTGGATGGTTCGCAGCACGGTGGTGAAGACGACGCTGCACGGACATTGAAATTAGAGCGTGAAGGCATCATGGTGCTGCGCTTTTGGAATGATCAGGCCTTGAAGGAAACCGAGGCCGTGTTGCAGGAGATTTATCGGGTGGCTAGCGAGCGGATTGCTTTGTTGGCGCGCTGAAAGCCCCCCTCACCCCCAACCCCTCTCCCGGAGGGCGAGGGGAGCGGATCGCGGGTACCTCTGGTTTAGAGGAGTGTTTGCGAGATGCGATTCCCTGCTGTTGGGAGCAGAAGCGGGTCGTGGGGGTTTCAAGCGCCGGACGTGCTGGCGGAATGCCGATATGGCAGCCGCCACCGAACGGTTCCCTTCTCCCTCCGGGAGAGGGGTTAGGGGTGAGGGTAGGGCGTTCTGCGAGCAATTGGATTGAAGAGGTTTGTACATGAGTTGCGATTTCCTAGCCCTGGCCCAGCCAGGCGTGCAAAAGCTGTCCCCCTACGTACCGGGCAAACCAGTCGACGAGTTGGCCCGTGAGCTGGGCCTCGATCCGGCCGGTATCGTCAAGCTGGCCAGCAATGAGAACCCGCTCGGCCCGAGCGACAAGGTGCTTGCAGCGATTCGCGCCGAACTGGACGAGCTGACCCGCTACCCCGACGGCAACGGCTTCACCCTGAAGAGCGCGCTGGCTGCGCGTTATGGCGTGGACGCGGCTCAGGTCACCCTGGGCAATGGCTCCAACGACATCCTCGAGCTGGTCGCCCGTGCCTATCTGGCGCCTGGCCTCAACGCTGTGTTCAGTGACTACGCCTTCGCGGTGTACCCCATCGCCACCCAGGCAGTCGGCGCGCAGGGCAAGATCGTGCCGGCCAAGGACTATGGTCATGATCTGCAGGCGATGCTTGCCGCCATCGATGACAACACTCGCGTTGTCTTCATTGCCAACCCCAACAACCCCACCGGTACCTGGTTCGGCCCGGATGCCCTGGAAACCTTCCTGGCCAAGGTGCCGGAGTCGGTGCTGGTGGTGCTGGACGAAGCCTATATCGAATACGCCGAAGGCGACGAGCTGCCGGACGGTCTGGATTACCTGGCGCGCTACCCGAACCTGCTGGTCTCGCGCACCTTCTCCAAGGCCTATGGCTTAGCCTCGCTGCGCGTCGGTTACGCCATCAGCTCGCCGGCTATTGCTGATGTGCTCAATCGCGTGCGTCAGCCGTTCAACGTCAACAGCCTCGCGCTGGCTGCTGCCTGCGCAGCGCTGACCGATGCCGACTACCTGGCGGAAAGCCGTCGCCTCAACGATGCCGGCATGCAGCAACTGGAAGAGGGCTTGCGTGCCCTGGGGCTGAGCTGGATTCCCTCCAGGGCCAATTTCATCGCTGTCGATTTTGGGCGCGACACCGCCGCGATCAATCAGGCACTGCTACGTGAAGGCGTCATCGTGCGACCCATGGCCGGTTACCGCATGCCGAATTTTCTGCGCGTTTCCATCGGTTTGCCGCGCGAGAATGCGCGCTTCCTCGAGGCACTGGCCAAGGTGCTGTCGGCGTGACTGTCACCGCAGTGCAATCCAATACCCCTAAGATCGGCCGCCTAGTGGTGGTCGGCCTCGGCCTGATTGGTGGCTCCTTCGCCAAGGGGCTGCGTGAGCGCGGTCTGTGCAGGGAGGTGGTGGGGGTCGATCTGGATGCCGAATCGCGTCGCCTGGCGGTGCAGTTGGGGGTTGTCGACCGCTGCGAGGGTGATCTGGCTGCCGCCTGTCAGGGGGCGGATGTCATTCAGTTGGCAGTGCCTATCCTGGCCATGGAGAAGCTGCTGGCTCAACTGGCCAGGCTCGATCTCGGCAATGCCGTGCTGACTGACGTTGGCAGCGCCAAAGGCAATGTCGTGCGTGCGGCGCGTCTGGCCTTTGCCGGTCAGGCAGTGCGTTTCGTACCGGGGCACCCGATTGCCGGCTCCGAGCAGAGCGGGGTGGAGGCGGCCAACGCCGAACTGTTCCGCCGCCACAAGGTTATTCTCACGCCCAGTGAACACAGTGATGCAGCGGCTGTGGCGCTGGTCGAGGCGTTGTGGCGCGAGCTGGGGGCGGATGTCGAGTCGATGGAGGTGGAGCATCACGATCAGGTGCTCGCCGCCACCAGCCATCTGCCGCACCTGCTGGCCTTTACCCTGGTCGACTCGCTGGCCAAGCGCAGCGAGAACCTGGAGATTTTCCGCTATGCCGCTGGTGGTTTTCGCGACTTCACGCGGATCGCTGGCAGTGACCCGGTGATGTGGCACGATATCTTCCTCGCCAACCGCGAGGCCGTGCTGCGCACACTGGATACGTTTCGCGACGACCTCGACGCCTTGCGCGATGCGGTCGACGCCGGGGATGGGCATCAACTGCTGGGCGTGTTTACTCGCGCTCGCGTGGCCCGCGAACATTTCAGCAAAATTCTGGCCCGCAGGGCCTATGTGGACGCTATGCACTCGACCGATCTGATTTTCCTGGCAAAACCTGGTAGCTCGCTGGCTGGACGTATCCGCGTACCGGGTGACAAATCCATCTCGCACCGTTCGATCATGCTGGGTTCGCTGGCCGAAGGCACCACCGAGGTCGAAGGCTTCCTCGAGGGTGAGGATGCCCTGGCCACGTTGCAGGCCTTCCGCGACATGGGCGTGGTCATCGAAGGCCCGCACCATGGCCGCGTGACCATTCATGGCGTCGGCCTGCATGGTCTGAAAGCGCCAGCTGGCCCGCTGTACATGGGTAACTCCGGCACCTCCATGCGCCTGCTCTCCGGTTTGCTGGCCGCGCAGCCGTTCGACACCACGCTGACCGGTGATGCGTCGCTGTCCAAACGCCCGATGAACCGCGTGGCCAAGCCGCTGCGTGAAATGGGCGCAGTGATCGAGACCGGTCCGGAAGGCCGTCCGCCACTGAGCATCAAAGGTGGTCAGCGCCTGACCGGCATGGCCTACGACATGCCGATGGCCAGTGCCCAGGTTAAATCCTGCCTGCTGCTGGCCGGCTTGTACGCGGCGGGCCGCACCTCGGTGACCGAACCGGCGCCGACCCGTGACCACACCGAGCGCATGCTGCGCGGCTTCGGCTACCCGGTGAGCGTGGAGGGCAGTACCGTCAGTGTCGAGGCCGGGCACAAGCTGACCGCCACGCGCATCGAAGTGCCGGCAGATATTTCCTCGGCGGCGTTCTTCCTGGTCGCTGCCAGCATCGCTGAAGGTTCCGAGCTGGTGCTCGAGCACGTCGGTATCAATCCGACCCGTACCGGCGTGATCGATATTCTCAAGCTGATGGGCGGCGATATCGCCCTGGAGAATCAGCGTGAAGTGGGCGGCGAGCCAGTCGCTGATATTCGCGTGCGTGCAGCCAAGCTCAAGGGCATCGATATTCCGGAAGATCTGGTGCCGCTGGCCATCGACGAGTTCCCGGTGCTGTTCATCGCCGCTGCCTGCGCAGAAGGTCGTACCGTACTGCGCGGCGCCGAAGAGCTGCGGGTGAAAGAGTCCGATCGTATTCAGGTCATGGCTGACGGCCTGATCGCGCTGGGTGTGAAGGCCGAGCCGACCCCGGATGGCATCATCATCGAAGGCGGTAGCATCGGCGGTGGCGAAGTCTGGGCGCATGGCGACCACCGCATTGCCATGTCCTTCAGCGTCGCCTCGCTACGCGCCACTGCGCCAATTCGTATTCACGACTGCGCCAACGTCGCCACCTCCTTCCCCAACTTCCTTGCCCTGGCGGCGGAAGTCGGTATCAACGTGGCCGTAGAGGGCAGCGCATGAACGCCCCGGTAATCACCGTCGACGGGCCGAGCGGGTCGGGCAAGGGCACGCTGTGCGCCTTGCTGGCCAAGCAGCTGGGCTGGAACCTGCTTGACTCCGGTGCGCTCTATCGCCTGCTGGCCTTCGCTGCCGGCAACCACGGTATCGATCTGACCAACGAAGAGTCGCTCAAGCAGCTGGCCGCACATCTGGATGTGCAGTTCATCGACAAGCGCATCATCCTCGAAGGCGAGGAGGTAACCGACGCCATCCGCAACGAACAGGTCGGCGCCGGTGCTTCCATGGTCGCTTCGCTGCCGGCTGTACGGGAAGCGCTGCTGCAGCGTCAGCGTGCCTTTCGCGAAATGCCCGGCCTGGTGGCCGATGGTCGCGACATGGGCACCGTGGTATTCGCCGACGCACCGCTGAAGATCTTTCTCACCGCCAGCGCCGAGGAACGTGCCCGTCGCCGCTACTTGCAGTTGAAGGGCAAGGGCGATGATGTTAATCTCGCGAGTCTTCTCGACGAGATACGGGCGCGCGATGAGCGCGATACCCAGCGCGCGGTGGCTCCGCTGAAGCCGGCAGCCGACGCAATCGTGCTGGATTCAACCGAACTGTCCATCGAGCAGGTGCTTGAACGAATTCTGAGCGAGGTCGCTGATCGCGATCTGGCCGGGTAAGGACTTTCGGTTGCTCTAAATCGAACAGTCCGCAAGGAGGCATACGGGAGACCAGTCCTTGTCCCGTAGGCCTCTTTTTACATGAACGAACCCACATGGTCTGGAATGTGGTTTGGGCGAATCCCCGCCCTTGATCAACAGGAATCGACATGAGCGAAAGCTTTGCAGAACTATTTGAAGAAAGCCTGAAATCCCTCGACATGCAGCCGGGCGCCATCATCACCGGTATCGTGGTCGACATCGACGGTGACTGGGTTACCGTTCACGCCGGCCTGAAGTCCGAGGGCGTCATCCCGCTCGACCAGTTCTTCAACGAACAAGGCGAGCTGACCATCAAGGTCGGTGACGAAGTCCACGTTGCGCTGGACGCGGTTGAAGATGGCTTCGGTGAAACCAAGCTGTCCCGCGAGAAAGCCAAGCGCGCTGAGTCCTGGCTGGTTCTGGAAGCTGCGTTCAACGCTGAAGAAGTGGTCAAGGGTGTTATCAACGGTAAGGTCAAAGGCGGCTTCACTGTTGACGTCAACGGCATCCGCGCGTTCCTGCCGGGTTCCCTGGTTGACGTCCGTCCGGTGCGTGATACCACTCACCTGGAAGGCAAAGAGCTGGAATTCAAGGTCATCAAACTGGACCAGAAGCGCAACAACGTTGTCGTTTCCCGTCGCAGCGTCCTGGAAGCCGAGAACAGCGCCGAGCGCGAAGCTCTGCTGGAATCCCTGCAGGAAGGCCAGCAAGTCAAAGGTATCGTCAAGAACCTCACCGACTACGGTGCGTTCGTTGACCTGGGCGGCGTAGATGGCCTGCTGCACATCACCGACATGGCGTGGAAGCGCATCAAGCACCCGTCTGAGATCGTCAACGTTGGCGACGAGATCGACGTCAAGGTTCTGAAGTACGATCGCGAGCGTAACCGCGT
Source organism: Ectopseudomonas oleovorans (assembly GCF_003052605.1). Taxonomy (GTDB): domain Bacteria; phylum Pseudomonadota; class Gammaproteobacteria; order Pseudomonadales; family Pseudomonadaceae; genus Aquipseudomonas; species Aquipseudomonas oleovorans_A. The sequence goes on from NZ_QASO01000007.1 coordinate 16,847, forward strand.
ATCCCTGGGCCTGAAGCAACTGGGCGAAGACCCATGGGTTGCCATCAAGGCTCGTTACCCGGAAAACACCCGCGTTGTTGCCCGTGTCACCAACCTCACCGACTACGGCTGCTTCGCCGAGCTGGAAGAGGGCGTGGAAGGCCTGGTACACGTTTCCGAAATGGACTGGACCAACAAGAACATCCACCCGTCGAAAGTCGTTAACGTCGGCGACGAAGTGGAAGTCATGGTTCTGGACATCGACGAAGAGCGTCGTCGTATCTCCCTGGGTATCAAGCAGTGCAAGACCAACCCGTGGGAAGACTTCTCCGGTCAGTTCAACAAGGGTGACAAGATCTCCGGCACCATCAAGTCGATCACCGATTTCGGTATCTTCATTGGTCTGGACGGCGGCATCGACGGCCTGGTTCACCTGTCCGACATCTCCTGGAACGAAGCCGGCGAAGAAGCCGTGCGTCGCTTCAAGAAGGGCGACGAGCTGGAAACCGTCATCCTGTCGGTTGACCCGGAGCGCGAGCGCATCTCCCTGGGTATCAAGCAGCTGGAAGACGATCCGTTCAGCAACTACGTCTCCATCAACGACAAGGGCACCATCGTCCGTGGCGTTGTGAAAGAAGTAGACGCCAAGGGCGCCATCATCGACCTGGGCAACGAGATCGAAGCTACCCTGAAAGCCTCCGAAATCAGCCGTGACCGCGTTGAAGACGCGCGCAACGTCCTGAAAGAAGGCGACGAAGTAGAAGCCAAGATCATCAGCGTCGACCGCAAGTCCCGCGTCATCAGCCTGTCCATCAAGTCGAAAGACGTTGAAGACGAGAAGGACGCGATGAAGGAACTGCGTAACAAGCAAGACGTTGAAAGCACCGGCCCGACCACCATTGGTGATCTGATCCGTGCCCAGATGGAAAACCAGAACTAAGTTCGGTAATTCATCAAAAAAGGCGACCTTCGGGTCGCCTTTTTCGTTGTGCGCCAGGCATGGCGCGTAGCGCCGTGACTGGCGCTGTTCGGTTCACTGTGGTGGTGGACTGGACGACTTGGAGGTGAAAGTCCTCTACACACCCGGCAAGGGGAAGTGTTAGCCAGAGGCAAGGGTGTCGCGGGCG
>NZ_QASO01000070.1:0-12704 GCF_003052605.1 Ectopseudomonas oleovorans
CACGAACAGCACCGGGTTGAACACCTCCACCTTGATGTCCAGCTCGACCAGCGCGGCCAGTCCATTGATGGATTTGCGGAAGTCGACGGGCTTTGGGTAGAGATAGACCTTCTGCACTTTGGCGTCGGGACGCATCATGACGGAACTCCACGGGAAAATAGGGAGCCCAGCATCCGGGATACGGAGAGGTCATTTGAAGATGGGGTCTATGGAGCGCATACGTCGCCGCGCGAGCATTCAAGGCGATGAACGATCTGTTCGATGAGGTATTCGCCGAGCAGTGACGCCAGGTTTGCGATGCGTTGAGCGAAAGGCTGCGCCCGATGGGCGCAGCCTGTTTTCATCATTATTGGGCTGCAGCTCCGACAGCCATGCGCAATTGACGCGTTCCATCAGTGCTGGCGGTATCTGCAACTGCTCGAAACGACGCAGGGCCGGACGGTAGAGGTAAACGTGGTGGGCGGAGTTGACCATCCCGGCCGGCACGCGAATCGCCAGATCCGGGTGGTCGTCGAAATCGTAGTCCTCGACGGCGAAGCTCGGCGGTTCTGCGTCGTTGCCTTCGGGAATGCTTAGTTCCACACGGCTGCCGTCGGGTTGCTAATGTGGGCAAAAACAGCAGACCAGCGAGGGGGCGATACGAGGACAAGAGGGCAATCCTTTGCGAGCGACAGGCGCCTTTGCGCGCCTGTCATTGATGGCGCGGTTTCAGCGCGGCAGTTCGATGCGCGTGGATTCGCCTGGTACTTGCGGCCAGTCGCCCGCGGCCCAGCGCTGGCGCGCCTGGTCGATCAGCTCCGGGCTGGTGGCGACGAAGTTCCAGTTGATTCGCCGTGGACCAATGGGTTCGCCGCCGATCAGGGCCAGGTGGCATTCGCCGCAGGCGCTGAGCACGGGCGTTTCGTCTGTCGGGATCACCGCCATGGTATGCCGGGGCAGGGGCTCGCCATCCAGCTCGGCTTCGCCATCGATCAGGTACAGGGCTCGTTCGCTGTGCTCGGTGGGTATCAGCAGGTTGGCACCGGTGGCCAGGCGCAGCTCGGCATACAGGGTCGGTGAGCGAACCGGTACTGGTGATTCGAGGCAGAAACCACTGCCGGCGATCAGGGTGATCTGCACGCCCATGGCTTCGCTGCGGGGTAGCGAAGCGGCGGGGTGATGACTGTAAGCCGGTTCGCACTGTTCCTCGGCTTCTGGCAAAGCCAGCCAGACCTCCAGGCCGTGGGCTCGCTTGTTCTGCCCGAGCTGCTCGGGCGGCGTACGTTCGACGTGGGCGACGGCGCGCCCTGCGGTCATCCAGCTGACATCGCCAGGGCCCACCAGTTGGTCCGAACCCAGGCTGTCCTTGTGCTGCAGCTGGCCTTCGAACAGGTAGGTGAGGGTGGACAGGCCGATATGCGGATGTTGGGCGATATTCATGCCTTTGCCGGCCGGGTAGTCATGCTCCAGCTTATGATCGAAGAACACGAAGGGGCCGATGCTGCGAAAGCGTGCCGAGGGCAGTGGGCGCAGAATGGGCTGGCCTGAGATGCCCTCGGCACGCGGGCGGATCAGTTGCAGCTCGCTCATGCCGGTGTTCCCGCCAGGCGGGTTTCGACCTGGATGTCGGTGCTGGTCATCAGCTTGTGGATCGGACATTTGTCCGCCACGCGCAGCAGTTGCTGGCGCTGTGTCTCGTCCAGTGGTCCCTTGAGCGCCAGGTCGACTATCAGGCGGTAGTTGCCCTGTCGCTCCTCGCTGTCGTCACGCTCGACGTGCACGTCGATGCCTTCCAGCGCAAGGCCGCGTTGGCGCGCATAGAGCAGCAGGGTCATGGCCTTGCAGGTGCCGAGGGCTGCGTCGAACAGATCGTGCGGTTCCGGTCCGGCGCCATCCCCGCCCTGCTCGGGCGAGACGTCGCCGATGAGCTGGTGCGAGCCGATTTCGATCTGCTGCTGCAGGCCCTTGTTGTTGTGAATGCGGATCATGGCGCTTCTCTTGAGGTGTGACGAATCGACAGTGGCCAGCCTAGCCCAGCCTGCACCGATCACACCAGCGCCGAGAGCCTCACGTCCGCTCCCAGCACACGCAGCAGTTGCCCGCGCTCATCGACAATGGGGACTGAAACGGTAAAGCAGAAGTCGTCTGTGGCCGAGGAGCGGTAGACCTGGGTGATATGACTCTCCATTCGCTCGGCCACGGCGCGGAACCAGGGGCGTTGGCTCCAGTCGCGGCCGCGACAGCTGGCATCCTCACCGTGCGCCACATCGGCGGCGAAGACGTTCTCGGAAATCTGCACGCCGCGGCTGTCTACCAGGTAGAACAGCTCGAAACGGCTGTCGCGCGTCAGCGTATCGGCAAGCAGTCGTTCGGCCGCTGTCACATCGCTGGCCAGCTCGTGGCGTTTGGCCAGTTGTTCGACGCTGGCGCGCACGGCTGCGTGAATTTCCAGGCGGAAGTCGCCGAGCCCGGCGAGCAGGCGATCACCGTCTTCGCGCACGGCCTTGCTGTGATGCAGCACCTGACCTGCCTTGCCAAGCAGCTCGCCAGCGACCTGGGCGATGTTTTGCACATCGCCGTTGATCGAGCGCACCGCCTGGCCGATCTGCTCGGTGCCGGCGGCGATCTGGCCGACCTGAGCGTCCAGGCGGTCCATGGCCTGGCGCGTGCTGTCCAGTCCGCCGCTGACGGCGAGAATACCGGCGCGGCCGTCGGCCACCGCCTGGTTCATGTGCTGGCCGGCACTGCCGAGCTGCTGCATGCCTTCGCGGAAACGCTCGATGATGCCACTGACCTGGCCGGTGGCATCGGTGGTATGGCCAGCCAAACGCCGCACTTCCTCGGCGACCACGGCGAAGCCCCGACCATGTTCGCCGGCGCGGGCAGCCTCGATGGCGGCGTTCAGGGCGAGCAGATTGGTCTGCTGGGAGATGCTGGCGATCACGCCGATGACCTTGCTCACTTCATCGAGCTGTCCGGCCAGTTGCTGGATCACCTGAGCCAGTTGCGCCTCGCTGGCATCGATCACTTCAACCTGCCGTAGTACCGCCTGGCCGCTTTGCTGGCATTGGTTGAGGGTGGCGGAAACCTCGGCGGACAAGCGCGCGACTTCGCCGGCACCGGGCACCAGTTCGGCGTCCAGTGTGGTGGTGACCTGCTCGCTGGCGCTGGCGATCAGCTCCGATGACTGTGCCAGCGTCTGCCCGCTTTGTTGGTTGGCAGCGGCGATGCGCGCCAGTTGTGGCGCATGCGCGGCGATGCCGACGGCGGCGCCGAGGCTGGCGCGAATGCGTTGCTGCAGACCTGCGCTGAAGTCGTTAAGGCGTGTCATCCATTGATAGTGTTCCGGGAGGCGAATGGTGAGGTCGTGCTGTTGGAACAAAGCGTCCAATGCGGCCTCGTCCTGGGCCTTGCGGGTTGGCTTGCGCAGCAACTGCAACATGGTGATTCCCCTGTTTGGTCTGCCTGAGTCACTGCAAGCGAGGTGCCATCATTGGCTGACGTACCCATGGCCGTTTCAGGCCGTTAGCCAGCTATTCATGTTCCGGCTTGGTGCGGCCTTTGGTTGCCTGCTTCTTTTGAGGGCGCTGATGCGAATGGCGTGGGGTGATCTCCGAACTTGTCGGGCCGCTCGGCGGTCTATGCTGCTCGTACCGTCAGGAGGACTCGCCTTGCTCACATCTCGAACGATGCCATGGATACTCGCGCTCAGTGCCGCTATCGTCTGCAGCGCCCAGGCCCGCGAATACCGCTACAGCGACGCCCACCTGCACTACGTCGACTTTTTCCAGGAAAGTGCCGGCATGGACGAACTGCTGGAGAAAATGGCGGAAAACAACGTCGATCATGTGATGTTCTCCGGTATTCCGGTGGCCAAGAAATGGGACGAGGACGAGCCCAAGCGTCCGCGTTATTACGCCGGTGATGACGCCAATGCCTATTGGTACAGCGCTACCGACGTGTTCATCGCGGCCGCCTACAAGCGTCTGCCCGCCGAGCAGCGCAAGCGCTTCCATCCCTTTCTGTCCGGCTTCAATCCCAACGACAAGAACGCCGATGCGCACATCCGCCGTATGCTGGAGCTGCACCCCGGCCTGTGGCAGGGCATCGGCGAGGTCTTCACCCGTCACGACGACCTCACCGCGCTGATCCACGGCAGTGCGCCGCGCGCCAACAACGAGGCGTTGGCGCGGGTGTTCCACCTGGCCGCCGAGTATGACCTGCCGGTGATGCTGCATTCGAACATCACCTCCAAGCGCGAGCGTGAACCGCTGTTCCTGGAGGAAATCGAGGCGCCGCTGCGCAACCACCCGCATGTGCGTTTCATCTGGGCGCATGCCGGCACCAGCGCCGAGATTCACCGTCATCAGGAGAAGCTCGACTTCCTCCTGGAGACGGTCGAGCGCATGCTCGGCCAGTACCCGAATCTTTATATCGACCTGTCCTGGACCATGTTGCGCCCCTATCTGTTGGACGCGGACGGCAAGCCTGACCCGAAATGGGTGCATCTGGTCAGCAGTTACCCGGAGCGTTTCATGCTGGGCTCGGATGTGGTCGGCCGTTTCGGCAGCCTGGGCGACTACATGAAGGGCTTCGACCCGTTCCTCGATGCCTTGCCCGAAGACGTGGCGCACAAGGTGGCGCGCGACAACTTCCTCTCCGCGCTGCCGCGCCGGGTGCAGGCTGATCTGCCGAAGTGAAGTCGAACGCGACTACTGTGGTATGTGAGTGATCATGGCAGCGGGTTGAGTAGCCCGCTGCTATGGTGGCTCACTGCAATACGAGGCTCAGCACTTCGTCCATATAGCCCTCTTCGCCAATGAAGAATATGTGCAGATCGCCCAGGTTAGGTGCGCCAAGGCCTTGTTGGCTCCACAGATGCTCGATACGCATGCGGTTCGTACTTGGCGATAGGATGGCCGACTCTAGCCTCACTTCTGGATCATTCAGGCGAGCTTCAAGATCTTTGATGTTTTGCGCGAGCTGAACCTTGTCGCTGCCAGGGCCTTCATGCTCAAGACCGTGCGGGTCGATGAAGCAGATGCGCTGGCTGCCGTCAGGCTTCAGGCACCACAGGATGAAGTCGGGATAGAAATTACCCGCCTCGAAGAAGCCAACGCCTTTGCGAGCCAGGTTGCGTAGCAAGAAGATGCGCTCGCCACGCTCGGCAAGATTCGCCTCGTTGGCTTGCAGCCATTGGCGTAGGTCGTCAACGAACTGGAATTCGGATTTGTTCAGCGCGACAGGCTGGATCTTCACCTTCTCGCTGGAAAGTAGTGGCTCGTAGAGGTGAGCATCCAGCCTTAAACCCTGGATATAGCCGCTGTCACGCCAGCCAACCTGAGCGAGCTCGTCCTTCAGCTTGCGGATGTCGTCGATCAGGTATTGCTCCGTTGCTTCGACGATCAACTGATAGCTGGCGTCGTCGCCTGGCAGGTTTTCATGCTCACGCGTGAGCAGCACCAGCTCCATGCGCGGGTCGAGATATTTGCGCTTCTGGTGATTGAAGCAGCGTTCGAGAGCGCCACAGAGCAATTCCAGTGCAATGGACTGCCAGTGACGCAGATTGGCCATCGAAGGTGTCCACCAATGCGCTGACACCAGGATGCGATACCAGTCCGGGATCTCCAGCAACGAGCGTAATGCCCCGGCTTTGATGATGACGTTATCCAGATGTCGCTGGCGACGGAAACGCTCCAAATCGAACCAAAGCCGATCCCAGTCCAGCATCGACAGCCGTAGGCTGTCGAAGTGGCGTGGCGGGTTGGCCATAGCCTCTGGTGTCTGGCCGGTGACCTCGGTGGCCTGGAGCATCTGCAGACGTGGGAAGCGATCGACCACCAGCGGCATGGCGCCTTTGGTCATGCCTGGGGGGAGGGCATCGATACTGAGATCCACGATGGGGCCATGTTTGCGGAAGTCGTACTGCTCCTGAGTATCCTTGCGGAACTTGGAGCGCAGGATCTTGAGCTTCTGGCCGAAGTCATGGGTGACGTTGAGCTTGATTTCCTCGACATGCGGCGCGTCGTTCGGAGGCAGGCCTTCGCTTTCCAGAAAGTCGCGGAAGGTCGCCATGAAGTCAGCCTGCACGCCGAACACGTTCAGCGTTTCCAGGAAGTGAATATCCTGTGGCGGATTGACCGGCTGATAGCGGCTGGTACGCATCAAGCTGATGTCCTTGCCTTGCAGGCGCACGCCACGGCCGAAAAGCTGAATGATCTGTGCGCCCTCGCTCTGGCCCATACGCATCAAGCCAAGGCTGGACACGCGCCAGCAGTCCCAGCCCTCGATGAACTTCTTCGAGCCAACCAGCATATGAATGGGCGAAGTCGGCTTGTGCACGTCCGCGAATACCGGCTCGCCAAACTCGCTCGGGCGCACCTCGGCCAGGGAGTGTTTGTCTTCCAGCTCGCTCTGCACATGTTTGGCCAGCGCTGCGGCGTCACCCACGTTGATCACGCCAAAGGGTTGTTCGGCCTCGCCCACCTTGAGCAGCAATTCGCCGCTGTCGCCTTTCACCCGCTCGACCACCAGATGACCACCACCGGGGGCGTGGAACAGGCGTTGGCAGATATCGGCATAAAGCTGCGCCGCGCTTTGCTTCAAGCTTTTCAGGTAGGGGAAAGACTGTATGAAGATATCGCGGCCTTGGGCGTCGAGCAGGCCGGTCTGCTGGCTATTGCCGTTGAGCACGGTGTCGATGAGCGTGGTGAAGGCTTCACGATGGGCCAGAAAGCGCGCGAGGAAATCGAGGATCTGCGCGACGTCCGAGGGCGATACGCTTTCCTCGTCGACCTTGCGCCCGCTGACGCTGGCGCCGACGAAGACCCATAGCGGTTTTTCCAGGTTATAGCCGGCGTAACGCTTGCCGGCTTCCGTGTACATGCGTAGTTGCTGGTAGAACGCCAGCAGGGCGGCGGTGAGGTAGGTGTCCTTGTGCGCCTGTTCATCCTTGGGCAGGTTGAAGATGCGGTAGTCCTTGCCGTAACCGTCTGCATAAAAGTAGCGGTAGCTGTAATCGAACAGCACGGCCTTGGCGTAGCTTTCAGCCAGTGCACGGTCATTGGCAGCCTTGACGGCCTGTTTGAAGGTGGCTGAGTACTCGAAGGTAAAGCCCTTTGCTGCCAGCTTGTCGCGCTTGCTCTTCCAGTCGCTGCCGCTCATGCCGCGATGGCCTTCATCCACCAGCAGCAGGTTGGCATCGCCGAAGCTGTCGACAGCCATCTGCTTGACCTTTTGCTCGTCCGCCAGCTTGGTGATTTCGGTCAGCAGTGGCACATCCAGGGCATTTTGCCCGCGCGAGATCAGGTCACTTTCCTGGCGCAGCGGCTCGGGGTAGAAGCCGTTCTCACGCAGCTCACGCTCGTGTTGCTCGGATAAGCGCTCATTCGGCGAGAGCACGATCACCCGGCTGTAATCATCGGTCTGGCCGGTGGCCCGCGCATGGTGGGCAAACTGCAGCAGGTTGACGTGCATCAGCAGCGTTTTACCGCTGCCTGTGGCGTTCTGCAGGCAGAGCTTGTTGAGGTCTTCGACGGCGTAAGCGCCGATGCCGGTTTCGCGCCCCTGCGTGAGGTGGTGCTGGTTGAAGCGCTCAATAAAGGCATTGAGAGCAACACAAAGCCCCTGGCGGTCGTTGAAATAGCGGTCGAGGTAGATTTCGACAAACAGCAGCGTCAGCCACTGGAAGTACTTCCAGGCAATTTCACCTTTGTGCTTGCGCCGCGCATTGATGGTGCGCGTATGGGCCACCAGATTGGCGTCGTAGCGCTCCAGCTCCGCAGGGGTCAATGCGGCATGGGGCGGCAAGTGTGAGAGCAGGGCAGTGAGAAAGTGGTGCTTGCCATTCTTGTCGATGCCCGCCGTGGCACCGCGCAGGGTTTTGGCGATGATCTCTAGCGGGCGAACGTTGTCAGTGTCGTCCTTGTGCGTGACCAGCGGGTCGATGCCAAACAGGCTGATCAGGTACTGGTTGAGCACCAACGCCTCTTGGAAATGGCTGGCCACTAAGGGCGGCTGAGCTTTGCCTTTACGTGGAGCACGAGCCATCTCAGGCGTCCTCCCACATGCGCTGAGCGAAGGTTTGTTCGATCAACTGAACGCGCAGGGCCGCTTCCCCATCGCTGGGCAGCGCATGGTTGCCATTGACGTAAATACGGGCGAACTCGCTCTCCCGTGGGTTGATGCCACGTTTGCCCAACCAGGCCTCCAGCGCCGCCTGGTCGCGACCGGAGTTGCCGGTGAGCTTGCGCCAGATCACCAGCACGCGCTCGCGTGACAATTCATCACCCGGTACACGCAGCACATGGCCCTCCACGGCGCGGAACCAGAACTCGCCGTCTTCACGCTCCTTGATTGAGGTGGCGCGCCAGCGCGTGTCCTGATCCTGCGGCAGCTCGGGATCGGTTTCGCGCACCAGCTCGATGGCATAGCGGCGCGGCTGATCGAGGTGGGCGACATGCAGGCCAATCAGCCAGTTGAAGGTTTCCACCAGGTCGATGGTTTTCTCCACCTGGGCATCGCTGCCTGGCTGTTTGACCTTGAGTGTGTAGGCGGTCGGGTCACTAAATTCGCGAACATTGAGCAGGCTCGGGCTGCCAGTTGTTTCGAACTCCAGCCAGTATTTGAGCAGATAGTCGCGGGCCATCTCACTGGAGTCGGTCGCGCTGACATTCAAACGAGGCGTATCTGGGAGTTGGAGATTGTTTAGTGTGTCTTCGAAAGACTCTAGGCGAATATATTTCAGGCAATGGCTAATGCCTTCCCGAGATACGGGCTTTCCTTCGTTCCAGTCTTTTGAGTAAATTGATTTTTGGAGGCGAGGCTTCAGAACTGAATCAAAGTGGGCGCCCATCTCTATTAAGGTGTATTTCTTATTGCATGCCTGTCGAGAAAGGTTGATCAGCGCATGTCCTGTGCTGCCTGAGCCAGCAAAGAAATCTATAACATGCCTTGGTTCTTTGTTGTCTGCGACCAAGCGAACAAACCTAGAGATAAGTGAGGTGGGTTTTGGATTGTCAAAGACCGATTTGCCAAACATGCTTTTTAGTTCGGCTCCTCCTGCGTCTGTTGTTCCGGTCTCTTGATGTTTCCATATGTCGACAGGCACCATATTTTCAGACGCTTCACTTAAGAAAGATTTTAGCCTGGGGTAGGTATAGTCGCCGGCTTCGCCCCAGTAGAGCCTGTTGTCTTGTACGTGTTGCAGGTGGACTTGTTTGTCGTACTTCCAGGCGTGAGTGGGATGGCTGATTTTTTCTTGCGTGTAAGGATTTACGATTTCGTACGAAAGATTTGGCCTTGCTTCACGAGTTGCTGGGTTTACATATGATGAACTAATCCAGTCGCCCCTGGGGTCTTTGTCGGGATTGCTATAGTTATCTAATGAGCTTTCAGTTCTGCGCTCTTTAAAAGTTTCTACATTGCCATAAACTAACAGCTGGTCTTTAAGGCTATAAAATTTTTTGGCGTTATTGCTCCTTGTATAGCGTTTTTCCCATGCTATGTCAGCTAGAAAGGATTCCTCGCTGAATATTTCGTCGAGAAGTAATTTGAGTCGTGAGGATTCTACAAGGTCGATTGTCGCACCGAAATAGCTGCTTTCGGAAAGTAGCGGTTTGGCCGCCTCTATCCTTGATCTTGCGAATGATAGCCAGGATGAATGGCAGTAGGCATCTTTGTATATGAAACCATCATTGCCAGTGTTATAAGGTGGGTCAATAAAGATGCAGTCAATGTCTTTCTTGAATTTTTCGCTGATCAGATTTAATCCCTGTTGATTATCTGAGTGCAGCAAATTCCCTGTAGTGTTTTCGTCAAGTTTGTCTAGCTTGGAAATAAGCTCATGTTTAAATTGCTCAGGGAAGAGGCTTGTGTCAATAACTAGAAATTGATTTTCTTTCAAGAAGTTAATAGTAAGTGGTGCGCTGTATCCGGTTTGTGCAATGTTGTCTTCTATTTGATCAATGGCAAATAATTTCACCCACTCTTCCCGTTGCTGTTCATTGGCTGCAATCTCGGGATAAAAGCTTTCCGGTATGCGATCTAGGGTGATGCAGTACTGAGTCTCGACAACGAATTTTTTCTTGAGCCAGAGTTTTTTCTGAAAGTCTTCGAGCTGGGCGAGAAAGTCGATAATGCGGCGGGCAATCTTGCGCAGTACACGCAGCTTCTTCAGGTATTCATCCACCCGTGGGGCATCGGCAGCTTCGATATCGTCGAGGCGGATGATCTCGTTCTTGATATAGAAATCCAGCTCACGACGCAGGAATCCACCCAGGTTTTTATGGATGAAGTAATCCATGGTATTGCGTGCAGTGAATTGACTCAGGTATTTCCCTAATAAAGTTCGATTAGGCTGCTTGCCAGTGGGTGCTGGCGAAAGTAAAATGCTGAGTTGCTGAGTTGCTGAGTTGCTGAGTTGCTGAGTTGCTGAGTTGCTGAGTTGCTGAGTTGCTGAGTTGCTGAGTTGCTGAGTTGCTGAGTTGCTGAGTTGCTGAGTTGCTGAGTTGCTGAGTTGCTGAGTTGCTGAGTTGCTGAGTTGCTGAGTTGCTGAGTTGCTGAGTTGCTGAGTTGCTGAGGCCAGCTTGGCGAGTTGATCGCCAATCACCTGTTCGGCTTCAGCCAGGCGTTTTTGTTGCCAGGTGGCCGCCTGGCCGGTTTTTTCATGATCCGGACGGTAGTCGAACTGGATAACGAGTTCCGGCAGGCCTTTATCGTTGGTTTCCAGTTTCAGCGGCTCTGCCGCGTGGATGATAAAGAAACGCTCCTGGCCCTCCTTGACGTTATTGTGCTCACCCTCTGCGGCAGCGGCCAGGCGGAAGTGCACCTTCAGCGGGGTGGCATGCGCGGGTTGGAAGTCGAAGCCGCTTTGCTGGCCTTGTTCCTTGGCCTGTGCCGTGCTGAGGTCGAAGGTGAAGTTGCTCAGCGCTTCGCTCGACTTGATGTAGTACTGGTCTTTGTTGGCCCAGTGCAGCATGACTTCACGGCCGTCATAAGGCACGGCATAGGGCGCAGCGCGGCTATCGTTTTCGGCGACGAAGTAGCGCTTGGACATGAAGTCGCCTTTGTCGTAGTAGCGACTGAAGAAGCGGTACAGGTGCTCGTAGACCTGGGCATCATCCGCCAACACGCCGCCGCCGTCGCGGGCTTGCTGCTGAGCGAGCTCGAACTCCTTGCCAACCTTGGTGCCGCGATACTCGGGTTTCAGTTCACCAGTGGGCAGGAAGGCATCTTCGCCGAGTGTTTCGGCGACCTTGACCCGAGCGGCTTCGAGCGAGTCGTGGGCGTTGCTTTGCGATTGCTCGGCAAAGTGGGCATCGATCTCGCTGCCCAGTTCGGTATCGATAAAGGTCTTTATCTGGGCGCTACGGGCGTGAAGGATGCGGTACAAACCAAAGTCGAGCTCGGGTTGGTTGAGCTGGAACAGTTCGCCCAGCAGGGCGATGAATTGGTCTTTTTGCTTGCTCATGGGTACGTCTCGATAAAGGTCAGGCGTAGGCCTGGAATTCGTTGCTGTCGCGCGTCAGGAGCTGCATCAGCTTGGGATGAATGAAGAGTTTTTCCTTGCCGACCTGCACTTCGCGCAGCACGTCGATGCCGACTAGCTCTTTCAGGTAGCGGGAGGCGGCCTGACGCTGCGCGATCTGCTTGTTGACCAGGTTGCTGATACGGCAGTAGGGCTGTTCGAAAATCACGTCGACCAGCTCACGGGAATAGGTTTTCGGCAGGCGTTCGCGCACGAACTCGGTGGTGTGTTCCGAGAGGCTGCGGATGGCGGCGATCTTGGCGGTGGTCCAGCGGGCGGTTTCTTCCACGGCGCTGAGCATGTACAGCAGCCAAGGTTCCCAGACCTGTTCGCGGGTGACATCCAGCAGCAGGCGGTAGTAATCAGCGCGGTGAGCGATGATGTATCGGCTGAGGTAGAGAATCGGCAGGCTCAGCAGACCTTCCTGAATCAGGTACAGGGTGTTGAGCACGCGCCCGGTGCGGCCGTTGCCATCGGCGAACGGGTGGATCGCTTCGAACTGGTAATGCCCAACGGCCATGCGTACCAGCGGGTCGAGGTCGGTTTCGTTGTGCAGGAAGCGCTCCCAGTTGGCGAGCAGGTCGCGCAGATGGTCTTCACCTTCCGGTGGTGTGTAGATGATCTCGCCGCTGCGGTCGTTGGCCAACTGGGTGCCCGGCACCCGACGAATATCCATGTCCACGCCCTTGAGCGTGCGGCAGATCTCCACTGCCGTAACGGTCGAGAGTGGGCGCTCGCTCAAGGACAGATAGCCCTGGTGCAGGGCTTTGCGATAACGCAGGGCTTCCTTGGTGGCCGGGTCGGCGTGATTGTCGCCATCCTGGGCATGCTGGAAGAGCAAATCCGTGGTAGTGACGATGCTTTCGATTTCCGAGCTGTCCTTGGCTTCCAGTAACGGGATGGTGTTGATCAATACCGTTTGGTTGGGGATCAGCTCGGCTGCCTGCTTCAATTCCGCCAGGGCTGTGCGGGCCTCGATGCAGCGCTTGAGCACTGCACGGGTTTCCAGCTCTGCCGTGGGCGGCAATGGCGGAAGTTGGTTATAAGGCTTGTCAGCCTGCCAGGGCAGGGGGGATGCAGTCATGGATGCAGTCCTAATCCTTAGTATCCATCTAACAGGCCGTTGAAAAACTATCTGCGTTGCCATTGCTGCGTTAAAAACAGGCTCGTGCGCGAGTCCGATCAAAATGCTCATTTA
>NZ_QASO01000070.1:12754-71809 GCF_003052605.1 Ectopseudomonas oleovorans
GGCTCGTGCGCGAGTCCGATCAAAATGCTCATTTACAGCTCGTAAACTCCGCTTTTTCGCCTGCTTTTGCCTTGCACTGGTTGCCTCGCTTACGTTTTTCAACGGCCTGCTAGTGGCAAGGGCGCTCTGGTGAGCGCCCTTTCGTGGTTGCAGTGTAAACATGTATGCGCGACGTGTCGCTATTATTAGATTTCGGCGACACGTTTTGCGTTCATGTCGTTGGTAGCGACATGTGTGCTCTTCGTGTTCTCGAAATGCTCTTTCGGCGACGTGTCAAATCACGGCCCAGCGCACGGTGAAGAGTGTTTGGGTACGGCTGGCGCGATGCAGGCGTTTCTCCAGGGCTTCTATGAGCGCATCGCGGCGAGCCTCGATTTCGTCCTCCACGGAGAAGATTTCCTGTCGTTGACGCCGCTGTTCTCCCTCTACCTTGCGAATGTCATCCTGCAGACGGCGGGCCTCGTCCATGCTTTGGGAAACTCGCGCTTGACGTTTCAGTCCTTTGAGCTTGAGCTTGGTGTCTTGTAGGGCTTGCTCGGCAGCGAGAATGCGGTCTTCGGCCCAGGCATCGAGCTTGTCGCGTTCTTGCTGGAAGAACTTGTCATTGTGTTCCAGTGCTTGGCTCAATGCGGCATCGATCTGGCGACGGGCATTGCCATGCAGATCATCAGGCGGGCTGATCTGCGTTGGCTCTACATTTGCGCAAAGCTGGAAGAGCTTCTCGCAGGTTTCTTGATCGAGTAGCTCGCCGCTATCGGTCATGGCGGTGAAAACCAAGTGCTCTTCGCGCTGAAAACTATCGAGTTCCAGCAGGTTGAGCTGAAGCCAGCCCTGTTTACCCAGCAGTTGCTCGATCACGCTGATACGTGGGTTACGGGCTTCAAGCCATTGCGCATAACTGAAGTGCAGCGTTGCGCTGGGCGCCTGAGCGCTGCGGCCTTGATCGAGAACGTATTCACCAAGGGGGTGTGTAAGCCGGTAGATGCGGGTGTTTTCAGGCTGGATCTGCTTGGCCTGTTCGCCTTTGCGGATGAGCTGATAATGCCCTGTGACCACCTGTGGGAGAGGTGGCAGCTGGAGATCGAAAGCCAGGTTCTGGCTGTCGAATTTAGCGTGCTCAGCCAGGATGTACTGAGTCAGCTTCCAGAACAGGCGGGTTATACGGTCTAGCTGGCTTTCGGCGCGCTCTTTGTGGGTCTTGAGCAGGCTGTGAATGTCCGCATCGAAGTTTTCCAGCAGGAGCTTTTCGGTTTCCAGCATTCTTGCCTGGATGTCGGCGTCCAGTTCGGCGCGTAAGCGGGTGAACGCTGCGTCGATCTCTTGTGGGGTGCGGCAGCAGTCGTAGATCTCGGCAATGCGCTTCTCGAAGTCAATGCCGGCTTCGATCCTGCCGAGCACCTGGTCGGACGCACCAAAAACGCCCTCGAACAAATGGAACTTGTCCTGGAGGAGTTCCAGGACTCGTCGATCTGCGGCATTGCGCTGGTTGAGGAAGTTGATGACGACCACGTCAAACCGTTGGCCATAGCGGTGGCAACGCCCAATGCGCTGTTCTACCCGTTGCGGGTTCCACGGCAGGTCATAGTTCACGACCAAAGAGCAGAACTGCAGGTTTACACCTTCGGCGGCAGCCTCGGTCGCAATCAGAATTTCGGCCGTATCACGGAAGTGATCGATAAGCGCTGTGCGGCGATCGATAGCTGGCGAGCCGGTTACACGGTCACTACCCTGGTAGCGAGCCAGCCAGCGTTGATAGATGCCGGTAGCGGCCTCACCCTGGTTGCCACCACTGAAGGTGACGACTTTGCCAAGGTGGCCGTGGGCTTCTAGAAAACGGGCCAGGTACTCTTGAGTCCGGCGTGACTCGGTGAAAATGACGGCCTTGCGTTGGGCGCCCATGCCGGACATGCGTGCAAAGCCTTGCTCCAGCGCATTGAGCAAGGCGAATGATTTCTGGTCTTCGCGAATGCTGTGGGCAATCTCGATGTAGGTATCGAGCTCGGTGATTTCCTTGCTCAGCAGCTCGAAGTCGATCTTGCTTGCAGAGTCTTGGGCTTCGTAGCTAGCTGCCGCTTCTGCGGCTTCCAGGAGGTCTTCTTCGAGTTCGTTCTCTTCGATCAGATGCTCGAACCATTGCTCATCAATGCTCTGGCGATCCAGTAGCTTCTGTAGACGCGCTTTGATGGCTTGCAGGGTAGCCAGAACGGCTTCTGTCGAAGAGGCCAGGAGCTTGCGCAGGATGAGTGCGACGAGATGCTTTTGCCGCTGTGGAAAGCCGTAGCTGAAGTCGCGATGCAAGTAGGCGGAAATGAGATCGTAGAGGCGCTGTTCATCATCGCTGGGGGTGAACGGCGTAGTCAGTGCGTGACGCTGCGTATAGGGCACGTACTCAAGGACGTCTTTACGCAGTGTGCGCTTGATGAAGGCATGCAGGCGGCGACGTAGCGCAGCCAGGTCCGCGTCGATGTTGCTGTGCTGGGCACGGAAGCTGCGCTCATCGCCGAAGATGTCTTCGTCTATCAAGGAGCTGAGACCATACAGCTCCATCAATGAGTTCTGCAGAGGGGTGGCGGTCAGCAGAAGCTTGCGCCGTCCAGCCAATGAACGCTTGAGCGACTGGCCGGTTTCATTGCTTTTGCGATGGGCGTTGCGCAGTTTGTGGGCTTCATCGATGGCGACCAAATCCCAGGGAATGTTGCCAAGCTGCTCCTCCATCCGGGCTGCAAAGTTCAGCGACATGATGCTGATGACGTCGCGATCCAATGGGTCGTAGATGCCTTGCTCGCGGAGCAATTTCCAGGTCCGTGCGTCCAGCACCTGGGTCGGTAGGTTGAATTTGTCGGAGAGCTCCTGTGCCCACTGTTTGCGCAGCGCTGCCGGGCAGATGACGAGCAAACGACGGCGGCGTTCTGCCCACATCTGGCACAGGACGAGCGCGGCTTCGATGGTTTTGCCGAGGCCTACCTCATCCGCCAGCATCACCCCTTTGCTGAGTGGGTTGTGCAAGGCGAAAAGGGCTGCGTCTATCTGGTGTGGATTGAGATCGACACTGGCATCGAATAACGATTGGGAGAGCCGATCCTCTTCGCTGGCAGCGCGACGGCGCGTGAGCTCCCAGGCGAAATATTTGGCGTGATGCGGGGTAAGGCTGCTTGGGGGCGTGAGCGACGGCATCAGGTTCCCTCGGTAATGTCCTTTAAACCGTGCGGTGCAGTCTTACAAGCAAGGGCGGTAAGGGCAATATGTCATCAACCTGTCATTCACACGTCATAGGCTCGCGCTCATCTCAACGAGGAGCGCACCATGCATTACACCCGAGTGGCCGTGATGGCCGGTCTATTCGCCTGGGCAGGTCTGAGCCAGGCTGACGTCCGTGTCGAAGGGCTGGTGGAATACGGCATCTTCAGCAGCCAGTATCAGGACTACCAGCCCGGCGAGCGGGTACTGACCCGCAGCAACCAGGAAATCGAGCGTACCGAGCAGATTCCCGCCAAGCTAGGCACCAAGTTCGGCATGCGTTACAGCCTGGCCGGCAAGCGTGAGGGCGAACCACCCCTGACGTTGTTGTACCTCACGCCAGGCGTTGTCACGCCGGATGGTCAGCGTCATGACAAGTTCGAAGTGCAGCAGAAGCTGGTGGTCGGTGCACCGCAGGACGTGATGGCCTTCGAATTCACCGAGCATCATGAAGTGGTGCCCGGCGAATGGCATTTCATCGTCTATCAGGGGGATCGCAAGCTGGCCGAACAGCGCTTCATGGTGCGTTGATCAGAGCAGGATGATCGCCCAGGTCAGGGCGATCATCAGCAGCGCGACCATCTGCGCCGCGCTGCCCATGTCCTTGGCCTGCTTGGACAGTGGGTGCAGGTTCAGCGAGATGCGGTCGACCACCGCCTCGATGGCGGAATTGAGCAGTTCCACCACCAGCGCCAATAGCGGCACCAGCATCAGCAACGCGCGCTCGGCGCGGCCGACATCGACCAGGCAGGCCAGCGGCAACAGCACCAGGTTCAACCACACCAACTGACGGAACGCGGCTTCACCCCGGTAGGCCGCGCGCAGCCCGGCTAGCGAGTAGCCGGTGGCGTCGAGGATGCGCGCCAGGCCTCGGCGGCCCTTGAAGGACAGGGCGTCCAGATCGGGGCTGTCGTTCATGATTGCCCACCCCATAGATCGTTCAGCGCACGCTGGTAAGCCTGGCGTAGGTAGAGCATGTCAGCCTCGGGCATGCCGCCACCGTGGCGTTGCAGCTGGCCGAGATCACGCCGCGAAGCGCTGGCGATACGCCAATGCCGGCGGCTTTTCTCCAGATCCAGCAGGGCGATGTCCACATCACCGTCGCTGCGAGCTTTGACGAACAGATGCTTGGCGTAGCAGCAGCCATGCTGCCATCCACCCAGGTGCAGACGCGCCAGGGTGACGGCCAGGCGTTGCAGCATGGCCTGGTGGAGCTTCGCTGCATGCGCCTCTTCGTACCACTGTTCCAGGCTGACGAAGTCCTGCAGCGCTTCGGTGACCAACAGCGCCTGCCACTGCCCGCTCTGCTTGCGCGCCGAGCAGTAGACGATCTTCGGCGTGCGGATGCCGAGGCGGGCGAGGGCGCGGTAGGCCTGCAGCTCGCGCAGGATGGTTGGCCGCCCCAACGGGTGGCGCAGCGAGCGGTAGAGATGCCCGCTCTGGCGCTTGCAGAACAGCAGGGGCCGGCTTGTGTCACAGTGTTGCAGCAGGCGCACGCCACTTTCGCCGCCGCGTCGCTGATTGGCCGGCTCGACCCATTCCCCGGGGCTGTACCACCAGCGATCGAATTCGGTCGAGGGCAGGGCGGCCATTGCCTGTTCGCTGAGGACGCCCATCTCAGGCCACCTTGCGCAGGACGTAGGTGCGCCACATGGCGTAGCCGGGCAGGAAGTCCAGGTGGCCGAGAATGGCGAAGCCGGCCTGACGAAATTCCTCTTCCACCGTGCTGCGAGCGACGACGAAGCGGTTCTGGTTTTCCGCGGCGCGGCCCTGAGCCGTTCTACGGGCCTCCAGACGGCGGCGTTTCCAGGCTTTGTAGTTGCCGTCGACCCATAGCGAGACGATCACCGTATCGCGGCTGACGCGATGAAACTCGCGAAGGATGGCCAGGCGGTGTTCGGCCGATTCGATGTGATGCAGCAGGCGGATGCAGAAGACGCAGTCCACCGCATTGGCGCCCAGGTCGATATCGAAGGCCGAGGTGCGGAAGCTGTTGATCCGCGCCACCACTTCAGGCGTTTGCGCAGCGCGGGCGGTGGCGATCATGTCGGCCGAGTTGTCGGCGGCGAAGATCACCCGGTTCGGCTGCTCGCAGAGCATCGGCCAAAAGCGCCCGGCGCCGCAGGGCAGGTCGAGTACCAGATTCGGCTTATCGGCCATCTGCAATGCACGGCGCGCCACCTGTACGTCGCGCCAGTGCGACAGGCGTCGGGCCAGGCCATCCTGATGCTTGTGCAGGTATTGCTGCGAATGCTCGAAATCGTACTTGCGGGAAAAGTCCAGTTCGATGGGGCTAGGCTTGGGCATGACGAACGTCCTTTGATGGATACGTTCGTCAGCCTAAAGAGCAGGGCATCAAGGCCGCGTCAAAAGGGTGTGAAAATTTCGTCAAGCGCCATTGTTCAGGGTGACCCGGAAGCGGGTATGACCTGGCTCGCTCTGCAAACTGACGCTCCAGCCCTGTTTGGCGCAAATGCGTTTGACCAGCGATAGCCCCAGCCCGAGCCCCTCGCCACGTGCCTGCGAGCCGCGCACGAAGTGCTGGAAAATCTGCTCGTGCTGCTCGGCAGGAATGCCGGCGCCGCTGTCCTCGATACGAAACGCGCCCGCTTCGAGGATCAGGCGCACACTGCCGCTCTCGGTGTAGTGCAGGGCATTGCGTAGCAGGTTGGCCATCACCGTACCGAGGAACGTGGCGTTGTAGCGGCCGTCGTCCTGGCCTTCCTCGATCAACTGGAAGTCCAGGCCTTTCTCTTTCATCAGCGCGCCCCAGCGACTGGCTTGCTCATCGGCGACGGCAGCCAAGGTACGGTCGCCGACGAACGCGGCTTCGTTGCTCTTGTCGCGCGCCAGCTGCAGGAATGTCTGCACCAGTTCGCGCATTTCCTCACTGGCGCGGGCGATGCGCGCCACCTGTTCCTTCTCGCGCGAGCCCAGGGGCGCCTCGGCAAGCAGCTCGCAGGAAGTGGCGATGACCATCAGCGGTGTACGCAGTTCGTGGCTGACATCGCTGGTGAACAGACGCTCGCGCTCCAGGGACTGACGCACCTGGCCCAGCGTGCTGTCGAAGGCAGCGGCCAACTGGCCGATTTCGTCGTCGGGGTAATCCGGTGCCAATGGTGGCGCCAGCGGATGCAGCTGGTCGCGATGACGCACCTGCTGCGCCAGCCGGCTGATCGGCGCCATGACCTTGCGCGCCATCATCAAGCCCAGGCCCCAGGCGGCGATCACCGTCAGCAGAAAGCCCGCCAGCACCACATTGAACAGCGCATTCTCGCGGGCTTCGAATTCCTGTTGCTCCTGCACCAGCATGTAGGTCTCGCCGTTGATCTTCTGTACGTAGACGTAAAACGCCTCGTTGCCGCTGACGACCTCGTTGAACCCTTCCCGCAGGCCGTCATATTCGGGCGGGATGGCATAGTCGGGATTATTCGACGAGAAGAAGCGGGTGCTGGAGTCCAGGCGCGGTGGGCGCCCCTGGCGGATGTCCTCGTTCAGTGTTTCACCCAGCTCGCGACTCATCTCCTGGGAAACCAGATGCTCCTCGATGAAATGCACCACACCGACGATGCTCAACGAGAACAGGCCGCTGACCATCACCGTCATCAGCACGAAGGCGATCAGAATCCGCCGTTCGAACTGCTGCTTAGACGGCATCGGGGTTCTCCGCCAGGCGATAGCCGACGCCGTGGATGGTGTGCAGCAGTGGTGTGGGAAAGGGCTTGTCGAGTACCTGGCGTAGTTGATGGACATGGCTGCGCAGGCTGTCACTGTCCGGGCAATCGTCGCCCCACAGGGCTTCTTCCAGCGCTTCACGGCGTACCACCGCTGGGCTGCGTTGCATGAGGATGGCCAGCAGCTTGAGGCCCAACGGGTTGAGCTTGAGCAGTTGGCCGGCGCGACTGACCTGCAGGGTATCGAGGTCGTAGCTGAGATCGGCGACCTGCAGCTGGCGTTTGCGGCTGCCGCGGCTACGGCGCAGGATCGCTTCGATGCGCGCCACCAGCTCGGACAGGGCGAAAGGCTTGATCAGATAGTCATCGGCGCCGGCATTGAGCCCCTTCAGGCGATCATCCAGCGCATCGCGCGCGGTCAGCATGAGGATGGGGACTTCGCTGCGACCATCCTCGCGCAGGCGCTTGCACACCTGATAACCGTCGATGCCCGGCAGCATGATGTCCAGCACGATCAGGTCGTAGTGGCCGCTGCTGGCCAGGTGCAGGCCGCTCAGGCCGTCCTGCGCGCAGTCGACAGAAAAGCCCTTGAGCTGCAAATAGTCGAGCACGTTGGCGAGGATGTCTCGGTTGTCTTCGATGACCAGAATGCGCATCGCGGGTTATTCCTGGGTTTGACGATTTTTTCACACGGCTTTGACGAGAGGCTCACAGCTCGCCTCGCAGACTGCGGCTCGTTCATCCTACAAGGATCATACGATGCCACGTCTCCATTACGCGCAACTTCGTTATCTGTCGATCATTCTGCTGGCTTGGCTGGCGGTTTTCTTCCTCACTCGTAGCGTGCTGCTGATTGCGCATCTGGGCGATGCCGGTGTCACCCTGCCGAACCTGCTTGGCCTGTATGGCGTCGGTCTGATCTATGACCTGAGCTTCCTGGTCTACGCCGCCGCGCCGCTGGCGCTTTACCTGCTGCTGTGTCCTGCCTGGTTGTGGCAGCGCCGTTGGCACCAGCGTCTGTTGATCGCCCTGGCGGCCTTCAGCCTGTTCGCGATGTTCTTCACCGCGGTGGCCGAATGGCTGTTCTGGGACGAGTTCGGCGTGCGCTTCAACTTCATTGCCGTGGACTACCTCGTGTACTCCAAAGAGGTCGTCGACAACATTCTCGAGTCCTACCCGATCTATCCGCTGCTGGCGCTGTTGGCAGTCTTGGCCATCGGCTTGACCGTAGCGCTGCGCCGGCCGCTGCGCGCGGCGTTGCAGGCGCCACGTTTGCCACGGCTGCGTGCGGTCTATGCACTGGTGATGCTGGCATTGTTGGTCTGGCTGTGCAGCGGCCTGGTGGGGCAGGACGCGCCGCGTAGCCTGGGTGGCAATACCTACCAGCGTGAGCTGGCGAGCAATGGCCCGTACCAGTTCTTCGCTGCGTTTCGTAACAACGAGCTGGACTATCAGCAGTTCTACGCCACCTTGCCCGATGCTGCGGTGGCCGAGCAGTTGCGCGCCGAAGTGGCCGAGCCCAATGCGCGCTTCATCGGCAGTGACCCGCAGGACATTCGCCGGGTGATCGACAACCCCGGCCAGGCGCGCAAGCTCAACGTGGTGCTGGTCACCATCGAGAGCTTGAGTGCCAAGTATCTGGGCAGTTTTGGCGATACCCGTGGGTTGACCCCGAACCTGGACGAGCTGCGCAAGCACAGCCTGGTGTTCACCAATTTCTATGCCACGGGTACGCGCACCGACCGCGGTCTGGAGGCGCTGACCCTGTCGGTACCGCCGACCCCGGGGCGCTCCATCGTCAAGCGCATCGGCCGCGAGTCCGGCTATGCCAGCCTGGGCCAGCAGTTGGGCGCGCAGGGCTACGACAGCGTCTTCGTCTATGGCGGGCGCGGATACTTCGACAACATGAACGCCTTCTTCGGCGGCAATGGTTATCGCATCGTCGATCAGAGCAGCGTCGATGAGTCCGAGATGAGCTTCCAGAATGCCTGGGGCATGGCCGACGAGGATCTCTACCATCAGGCGCTGAAGGTGGCCGATAGCGACCATGCGGCCGGCAAGCCGTTCTTCCTGCAACTGATGACAACCTCCAATCACCGGCCTTACACCTACCCGGACGGGCGTATCGACATCGCCTCCGGCGAGGGGCGTGAGGGAGCAGTGAAATACACCGACTACGCCATCGGCCAGTTCCTGGCGCAGGCGCGCAGCAAGCCCTGGTTCGACAACACGCTGTTTGTCTTCGTCGCCGACCACACCGCAGGCAGCGCCGGGCGTGAGGATCTGCCGGTGGCCAACTACCAGATCCCGCTGTTCATCTACTCGCCCAGGTATGTCAAACCGGCGCAGTACACCGATGTGGCCAGTCAGATCGACGTAGCACCGACACTGCTTGGTCTGCTCAACCTGGATTACGTCTCCACTTTCTTCGGTCGCAACCTGCTGCGCGCCGACCACGCGCCCGGGCGGGCACTACTCGGCAACTACCAGCATCTGGGCCTGTTCGATGGGCAGAACCTGGCGATTCTCAGCCCGCGCCAGGGCATGCGTCGCCACGACGATGCTCTGGGCCTGAGTCATGAGTGGCGGGTGGATGATGCCGATCCGCTGTTGCGGCGCGACATCGCCTACTACCAGGGCGCCAGTCATGCCTTCGGCAAGCGGCTGATCGCCTGGCAACCAGACGCTCAATCGAGCCAGCAGCTCAGCCAGCGCTAAGGAATGAAGATGCCGTCTCGTTTTTTCGATTTTCGCCTGGCGCTGGGTATTGCGCTGCTGCTGATGGCGCTGTTGCTGGTAGTCGATCCCAGCCCTGTGGACTTCGCCCTGGCCCGTCTGTTCTACGAACCTGGCCAGGGCTTCATCGGTCGTAGCAGTTTCTGGCTCGAAGACATCCTGCATGACCGTGCCAAGCAGGCGCTGATCATGCTCGGTGTGCTGGCCATCGCCGGCTTTCTGCTCAGCCTCATGCCGACACGGCTGCGTGCCTGGCGTCGACAGCTCGGTTATCTGGTGCTGGCGCTGGGTCTGTCGACTTCGGTGGTCACGCCACTGAAGACCCTGACCGGTATGCATTGCCCCTGGAGCCTGAGCGAGTTTGGTGGCCAGGAGCAGTTCACACCGCTGCTCGCTGAACGCGCGCCAACGGCCAACCCCGGGCGTTGCTGGCCAGGCGGGCATGCCTCGGCCGGGTTTTCGCTGCTGGCGCTGTTTTTTGTGCTGCGCGACCGCCGCCCACGCGCTGCGCGCATCGCACTGGTCGTCGCGCTGGGGCTCGGCTCACTGTTTTCCCTGGGACGCATGTTGCAGGGCGCGCACTTTCTTTCGCACAACCTGTGGACGCTGCTGATCGACTGGGTGATCTGCGTGCTGACCTATCGCTGGCTGCTTTACCGAGCGCCTGTCGCACAAAACGCAGGGAATCAGGTGGTCTGGGGAGAAACCTGCCGATGAACAGACTCCAACAGGGCTTGCGCCTGGCGTTGGCCACCGTGGTTTTCGTCAGTGCGCTGTTGGCGCTGCCCCTGAGCATGGCGTGGGGCGCGACGACGTCGGCGGCGCCCGTGCAAGGCGTGCGCCCGGCCAGCTGGGCACAGCCACTGGACACCCGCATCAACCTGTATCGCATGACGCCTGATCTGTACCGCAGCGCATTGCCTGCGGCGCGGGACTGGCCGCAACTGCAGGCGCTCGGCATCGCCACGGTGATCAACTTCTATCAGCGCGGCGACGAGCAATGGTTGGGTGATCCGCGCGTTCATCAGGTACACCTGCCGTTGCGCACTGATCGTATCGATGACACCGATGTCATCGAGGTGCTGCGCAGCATCCGCCAGGCGCAGAGTCGCGGCACGGTACTGATTCATTGCAAGCATGGGCAAAACCGTACCGGGCTGATCGCCGCCCTGTACCGGGTGATCTACCAGAACTGGAGCAAGGAGCAGGCGCTGGCGGAAATGCGCGGTGGCGGTTTTGGTGGCCAGGAGCGCATGGACGACGCCGAGCGTTACCTGCGAGGTGTCGATATTCCGGCGTTGCGCTCGGCGTTGGCCAGCGGTGCATGCAGCACCAGCGCATGGGCGCTGTGCGCGTTAGCAGAAATCCTCGTTCACCACCGGTAAACGCTGCTATCTCGTCCGCGTTTCGCCTTGTCCGGCCTTCGCTCGCTACGCTTTCTCGTGATCTGTAATGGCAGCTATTGTGCATGAAAAGCTGAAAGAATCCGTAACATTGCGCAGATTACAATCGCTGTAATTAAGCCATTCGGCGCATAAACCCGTGACTGCACGGTCTGAATATGAAGAGGGCGCCATTTGGCGCCCTCTTCTGTTCACAGCGTAGCCTGCAGCGCTATTTGACGCCCTGCCCGAGCAGCACGCCGTCGACCTGCTGGCCATAGAGGTTGATGCCATCGTTGGCGTGGTACTTCTCCCGCGTCTTCTCCACCGAACCCTCGATCAGGCGCGGATCCTGCGGGCGCTCATGGCTGTTCATGTAGGCCGCGACATGCCAGGCGTCGGCATCACTGAGGGTGCCGCCCTTGCCGAGCGGCATGCTCTCCTTGATGAAGGCCGCTGCGGTATTGATTCGGTGCATGCCGGCACCCCAGTTGAACGAGTCCGCTCCCCACAGCGGCGGAAACACATAACCATCGCCGGCTTTCTGCCCCTGGCCGTTGTCCCCGTGGCAGATCGCGCACTGCTCGGCATAGACTCGCTTGCCCTTGGCGATGTCGAAACCCCCTTCCGGCTGCGGGACTTCCGGATAGGCCCGCCCCGGCAGTTCCTGACCTGTGGGAGCGCCGGTGGACAACCAGTAGGAGTAGGCCGTCAGTGCGTTGATGACGTGGCTGTCGGCCGCTGGCGGCGTGCCGTTCATGCTGAACTGGAAGCAGCCCTGCACCCGCTCGGCATAGCTGTTGACCTTGTCGTTCTTCTTCCGATAGGCCGGATACATCGGATAGGCACCCCACAGCGGCGCGGAGTTGGCCTTGCGGCCCTGATCCAGATGGCAGTTGGTGCAGTTCATGCCGTTGCCGACGTACTCGGCCGCATGCTTCTGCGTATCGACGAAGATGGCTCGCCCCTGCTGAACCAGTTCGCCATAGGCGTTGCTCGGCAGGTCCTTTTCCTGGGGCGGCTGGAAGTAGCGCTCACCGGCACCCTTGGTCGCCTTCTGAGTCAGCTGGGACTGATCGTCCATCTTGATCTCGGCGGCCAGCACCGCGCCACTCACGGACAGCGCCAGCAGCGTAGGAAGCAGATGCGTGTTCATTGACCGGTCTCCTTCTGCCCGAGGTCGGCGAAATACCCGGCTACGGCCTGAACCTCGTCGTCGCTCATCGCCCGAGCGATATGTCCCATCAGATCATTCGGATCGTTCTTGCGCGTGCCCTGGCGCCAGGCGTTGAGCTGAGCGCCGAGATACTGGGCCGACTGTCCGGCCAGTGGCGGGAAGCTCGCGCCGACACCCATGCCTGCGGGGCCATGGCAGGCCACGCATTCGGGAATGTTGCGCTCCCAGGCGCCACGCAGCGCCAGGCGTGCGCCGACGCCTTCGGCCTTCTCTGCTCGGCTGGTGGCAGCGAAGGTCGGAGCCGGCATGGCCTCCAGGGTCGCTGCGACGGCATTCATCTCCTCATCCGTCAGCGCAGCGGCTATCGGCTGCATGATCGGGTTGCTGCGCGCACCGGAACGAAAGTCTTCGAGCTGCTTGCGGCTGTAGCCCGCAGCGATTCCGGCAAGTCTCGGAAAGCCCGCCGCTGCCATTCCCATCGCATCGGCGCCATGGCAGGTCGCGCAGGCCATGGCGGCTGGGTTGGCACCCCCTTGTGCATAGATCGTCTGCCCGTCGGCGGCCTGTGCCTGCATCGTCAGCAACAACGCAGCCACGCCGGCCAGGGGCCAGTGAGTGGAGTTCATGAAAAGCGCCTCATCAGCTGTTGTGGTTATGCTGTCCGCTACCCGGCGTCGTCGCGCGACGCTCTGTTCTGTTGGCGGTATGCAGCAGCTTGTCGCATGAAAACGCTATCACAGCGGCCGGGCTGACCTCTAGAAACAAAATAAGCTTAGAACTCGTTTGCATATAGCTGACGAAGCGGCCTCTGAAGGATCGGCTGCTCGGCGTAATCGAGGGGGTATGAAGTCATGAAGGTCGCGCGTTTGCTGATCTGTGGCCTGTCGTTGCTGGTCTTGCTGGGGTGTCAGAGCCTGCGCGAGCAGATGCTGGCAGAGAACTATCCGCCGACCTTCGTCGACGGCTTCGAGGACGGTTGCAGCAGTGGGCGTTCGGCTGTTGGCCCGCTCGGTCAGTTCGACAAGGACGTGCCACGTTACATGGCCGAGCCGCTGTATGCCCGCGGCTGGGAGGATGGCTTCCGCCAATGCGAAGACGTGCAGCGCATCGATGACTGGCAGGCGCGTCGGGAGGAGCAGTGGCGCGATGACGAATGGCGACACCACGTCGACCAGGCGATGGCCAAGGCTCTGCGTCGTTAGAAATTTCTTTATTTCCTTATCAAGAACGACTGAATCGCGTCGATAAGAAAGAAGGGATTAGCGCAATCTCTGAAGGTCTTTTGCCAAGTGCGGCGAAGGATGTCTCGATTTCTGCGCGCAATGGGAGTGGCAAAAATGTCGCTGCGTAATCTTTCTATCGCACCACGGGCTGCCTTGGGGTTCGGCCTGGTGGCTTTGCTGGTGTTGCTGCTTGGGGCTTTTTCGCTGTTGCAGATGAGCGAGATGCGCAAGCAGTCCGAGGCAGTCGATCAGGATTGGCTGCCAAGTATGATGGCGCTGGGGGAGGTCAGCCAGGACATCCTGCGTCTGCGTGCCGTGACGCTGCGGCTGATGCTCAGTCGTGAGCCTGATGAGCTTCAGAGGAACCTGCGCCTTGCCGATGAACTGCGTACTGAGTTGAGTGCGGCTGACTCTTCGTATCAAAAGCTTATCTCCGGTAGTGAGGAGCGTAGCCTTTACGAGGTTTTTCGCCGAGCCGAAGCGGCCTACTTGCAGGAGCAGTGCAAGATCGTTGCCTTCATTCGCCAAGGTAACTTCGACGATGCCATTGCCGTGACCCGTGGCACGCTTAATCAACATGCCGATGATATGGCGCGTGCTCTAACTGATCTTTCCGAGCTGAACCGCAAGGGCGCTATCGAGGCAGCTCGCAAGGCTGGGCAGGTGTTCGATTCGGCGCGTACCTGGGTAGTGGTGATGATGGCACTGGCGGCGCTGGCTACCGTGGGCCTGGCACTGCTGCTGACCCGTAGCATCGTCGCGCCGCTGACGGAGGCGGTACGTCTTGCCGAGGTAGTGGCGTCGGGTGATCTGACCCAGAGCATCCACGTCGAGGGCCGTGACGAGCCGGCACGGCTGCTAAACGCCCTGAAAAGCATGCAGCAGAGCCTGCGTAACACCATTCAGAGCATCGCCGACTCGTCCAATCAACTGGCATCGGCATCCGAAGAATTGCATGCGGTGACCGAAGATTCGACTCGCGGCCTGCATCAGCAGAACACCGAGATCGAACAGGCTGCTACGGCAGTCAACGAGATGACTGCCGCGGTCGAAGAGGTCGCGCGTAATGCGGTGAGCACCTCGGAAGCGTCGCGCGCCTCTACCGTGACCGCACAGCAGGGGCGCGAGCAGGTGCGCCAGACCGTGAGCTCGATCAGTCAGCTGGCTGATGACGTAAATGGCACCGCGGGTGAGGTTGAGAAGTTGGCCGAGCGGGTCCGTGAGATCAGCAAGGTGCTTGACGTGATCCGCTCCATTGCCGAGCAGACCAACCTGTTGGCGCTCAACGCTGCCATCGAGGCGGCGCGGGCCGGTGATGCGGGACGAGGCTTCGCTGTAGTGGCTGACGAGGTGCGTGCGCTGGCGCATCGCACTCAGCAATCCACGCAGGAGATCGAGCAGATGATCGGTGCCATTCAAAGCGGCACCGATCAGGCTGTCGGTTCGATGCAGAGCAGCAACAATCGCGCCCGCTCCACCCTTGAGGTGGCCCAGGCTGCGGGCGCGGCGCTGGAGTTGATCACTCAGGCGATCTCCTCGATCAACGAGCGCAACCTGGTGATTGCCAGTGCGTCGGAAGAGCAGGCTCAGGTGGCGAGGGAGGTGGATCGCAATTTGGTCAATATTCGCGATCTGTCGCTGCAGAGTTCGGCGGGTGCCAACCAGACCAGTGCGGCTAGCCAGGAGCTGTCGCGCCTGGCGATCGACCTGAACAACCTGGTAGCGCGTTTCAAGGTCTGAGGCACGGCCATTTTCCCTCCTGCCAGCGGCAGGGGAAAGCAGCACGAACGAAAACGGCGCCCGAAGGCGCCGTTTTCTTTACCGCGGCAGCAGTTACTTGCCGGCCCAGCGCTTGAGCACCAGGGTGGCATTGGTGCCACCGAAGCCGAAGCTGTTGCTCATCACGGTATCGAGCTTGGCGTTCTCGACGGTGCTGAGCTGGATCGGCATGTCGGCGACTTCCGGATCGAGTTCGTCGATGTTGGCCGAGGCGGCGATGAAGTTGCCTTCCATCATCAGCATGCAGTAGATCGCTTCCTGCACGCCGGCTGCACCGAGGCTGTGGCCGGACAGGCTCTTGGTCGAGCTGATGGCCGGAGCCTTGTCACCGAACACTTCACGTACACCGCGGATTTCGGCGACGTCGCCGACCGGGGTGGAGGTGCCGTGGGTGTTCAGGTAGTCGATCGGGGTGTCGACGGTGGCCAGCGCCTGCTGCATGCAGCGGATCGCGCCTTCGCCGCTCGGAGCAACCATGTCGTAGCCATCGCTGGTGGCGCCGTAACCGACGATTTCCGCGTAGATCTTGGCGCCGCGGGCCAGAGCGTGCTCCAGCTCCTCGACCACGACCATGCCGCCACCGCCGGCGATGACGAAACCGTCACGCTTGGCGTCGTAGGCGCGCGAGGCTTTTTCCGGGGTCTCGTTGTACTGGGTGGAGAGGGCGCCCATGGCGTCGAACAGGCAGCTCTGGCTCCAATGTTCTTCTTCACCGCCGCCGGCAAAGACCACGTCCTGCTTGCCCAGCTGGATCTGCTCCATGGCCTGGCCGATGCAGTGTGCGCTGGTGGCGCAGGCCGAGGAGATGGAGAAGTTGACGCCCTTGATCTTGAACGGAGTCGCCAGGCACGCTGATACGGTGCTGCCCATGGTGCGGGTTACGCGGTATGGGCCGATGCGCTTGACGCCTTTTTCGCGCAGGGTATCGATGGCTTCCATCTGGTTGACGGTGGAAGCGCCACCGGAACCGGCGATCAGGCCAGTGCGCGGATTGGAAACCTGCTCTTCGCTGAGGCCGGAGTCCTTGATCGCCTGTTCCATCGACAGATAGGCGTAAGCCGCAGCGTCGCCCATGAAGCGGAACAGTTTGCGGTCGATCAGCTCTTCCAGATTCAGGTTGACCGAACCGGAGACATGACTACGCAGGCCCATTTCGGCGTAGGAGGGGTTGAAACGGATGCCTGATTTGCCCACGCGAAGGCTGCCGGCAACGGTTTCTTTGTCATTGCCCAGGCAGGAAACGATGCCCAGACCGGTGATCACTACACGACGCATGTGCAAGTCCTTCAGAAGCTGTCGGTGGAGGTGAACAGGCCGACGCGCAGGCCTTCGGCGCTGTAAATTTCGCGACCGTCGACGGCTACGGTGCCGTCGGCGATGCCGAGGATCAGCGAGCGGCTGATGGTGCGCTTGATGTGAATGTTGTAGGTGACCTTCTTGGCGGTCGGCAGTACCTGACCGAAGAATTTCACTTCGCCGCTACCCAGGGCACGGCCGCGCCCCGGGTTGCCTTGCCAGCCGAGATAGAAGCCGACCAACTGCCACATGGCGTCGAGACCGAGGCAGCCCGGCATGACCGGATCACCCTCGAAGTGGCAGCCGAAGAACCACAGGTCCGGATTGATATCGAGCTCAGCGACGATTTCGCCCTTGCCGTACTTGCCGCCGGTTTCGCTGATGTGAGCGATGCGATCGATCATCAGCATATTTGGGGCGGGCAGTTGCGCGTTCCCCGGGCCGAACAGTTCGCCGCGGCTGCAGGCGAGCAGGTCTTCCCGAGAGTAGGCGTTTTGTTTTGTCATGCGAGCTCCTCAATTGTCCCCATGCTTCTAAGGCTGGGCGAATCGTCCTGGCCGGCGCGCCTGAAATAGGGGGCGTCTGCCGGCAGCCTAGTCATAGACTGTTGCGTTGTGGTGAAAGTCACAGCGCAGTGAGTACAGTTGTACTCTGCTGCTTCCATGTTGTCACAGTTGCCGCAGTTTCCCCTTGTAACGCCGGCTTGTCACGGGCGCCAGTTGACCAAGGTCGCGATGGCAGCCAGCGCTGCAGGATACGTTGCAGGTCGGCACGTTTGAATGGTTTTGCCAGGTAATCGTTCATTCCGGCGGCCAGGCAGGCTTCGCGGTCGCCCTGCAGGGCATTGGCGGTGAGGGCGATGATGGGCAGTTGTTGTCTGCCTCGAGCTGGCGAATTTGCCGCGTTGCCTCGTAACCGTCGATCAGCGGTAGCCTGCAGTCCATGAGGAGGGCGGCGTAATCCTGTGCGCGGCAGTTCTGTACGGCCTGTTGGCCGTCGCCGACCAGGCTGATCTGGTAGCCCAGGCTGCGCAGCATGGCTTCGATCACGGTCTGGTTGACCGGGTTGTCCTCGACCAGCAACACCGACTGACCCTCGCCGCTACCCAGGTTTTGAGTGTCACTGCTTTGTACCGGTTCGTTGTGGGCCAGAAAGGGCAGCGGTATTTCCAGGGTAAACACCGAGCCTGTGTCCAGTTGGCTTTCCGCGCACAGGGTGCCGCCCATGCGCTCGGCCAGGGTACGGGCGAGCAGGAAGGTCAGGAGCAGGGCAAACAATGAGAGAACGCCGGCCTTGAACAGTATCTCCTGCTGGCGCGTATTTAAGGTGTCGTTGGACATGCCCACCACAACCCGGCCCAGGTAGCTGTCGCCGAGTGACTTGCCCAAGGGTGGCAGCGCTTGCGTATGGGCAGGCTGGCCCTGCAGGCGAATCGGTGCCTGGAATACCTCGACTTGCGGCGTGCTATGGCCTTGTTCCTTGGGTCGCTCGACGTACACCAGAATGTTGTCGTCGCGGTCACGCACTTCAGCGAAACGCACGTCGGGGGGGCCAAGGGTGGCACGCAGCAGGCTTTCCAGTGGCCGATATGACCTTGCTCCAGGCGCAGGTCCTGCAGGCGGATGGGTGAGAAAGCCGGTCAGCAGCAGGGACGGGCCGACACTGATCAACTGAGTGCAGGTGTGAATGTTCTAGCCGCGACGCTGGTTCATGGCTCCACCATCCCTGAAAAGCGGCGCTGCTGCCTGACGAGAGGCGCATCGTCCTTGGCAATTATGGTCAATCCCGCATGTTAACCGACCCGACGCGCTTTGCCAGCGTCAGGCGCCTGCACTCTGCGGTAATTCTCGTTTGCCCCGCTCTGCGGATAGTCTGCACTGAACTTTTGCCCTGACCGGGTACTCTCGGCTCCGTATAATGCCCGCAGACCGCCATCACGCATGGCCTCATTCGGAAGACCTATGACACAGCTCCAACCCATTGCCGTACTCGGCGGCGGCAGCTTCGGCACCGCCCTGGCCAACCTGCTGGCGGAGAACGGCCAGCGCGTCCTGCAGTGGATGCGTGATCCCGAGCAGGCCGAGCAGATGCGTCAGAGCGGCGAGAACCCGCGCTATCTGAAGGGCGTCAAGCTGCATTGCGGTATCGAGCCGACCAGTGACCTGAGCGGCGTGCTGCAGCAGGCCGAGCTGGTGCTGGTCGCATTGCCTTCCAACGCCCTGCGCGATGCACTGCAACCGGTGGCGGCGCAGTTGGCGGGCAAGATGCTGATCAGCACCACCAAGGGCATCGAGGCCAAGACCTTCAAGCTGATGAGCCAGATTCTCGAAGAGATCGCCCCCGACGCGCGTATCGGCGTGCTGTCCGGGCCGAATCTGGCCAAGGAAGTGGCCGATCACGCCCTGACTGCCACGGTGATCGCCAGTGAAGATGAACAACTGTGCCTGTGCGTGCAGCAGGCTCTGCATGGCAGAACCTTCCGTGTCTACGCCAGCGCCGATCGTTTCGGCGTCGAGCTCGGCGGCGCGTTGAAGAACGTCTACGCCATCATGTCCGGCATGGCGGCGGCGCTGGGCATGGGGGAGAACACCAAAAGCATGCTGATCACCCGCGCCCTGGCGGAAATGACTCGTTTCGCGGTCAAGCTTGGTGCCAATCCCATGACCTTCCTTGGCCTGGCCGGCGTCGGCGATCTGATCGTCACCTGTTCGTCACCGAAAAGTCGCAATTATCAGGTGGGTTACGCCCTGGGTGAAGGCCTCAGCTTGGAAGACGCGGTGCAGCGCCTTGGCGAAGTCGCCGAAGGGGTCAATACGCTCAAGGTACTCAAGGCCCGTGCCGAAGAACTGGACGTGTACATGCCGCTGGTCGCTGGCCTGCATGCCATTCTCTTCGAGGGGCGTACGCTGGCGCAGGTCATCGAACTGTTGATGCTCGGTGAGCCCAAGACCGACGTCGATTTCATCCCCACTGCCGGCTTCTGAACCAGGCAGCCAATCAAGGAGCGTAAGTCATGAGTGATGAAAAGCAGGAGTTGGAGCGTGAGTCGATTCTGCTGCGCATTATGTGGATGGTGATATTCGTCATCGTCTGGCAACTGGCCGAATTGCTGCTCGGCACCGTGGTGCTGCTGCAACTGGGTTACCGCCTGTTCTACGGTGCGCCCAATGCCAGCCTGCTGGGTTTTGGCGACAGCCTCAGCCAGTATCTGGCGCAGATCGGTCGTTTCGGCACCTTCAATACCGATGAAAAACCCTGGCCGTTCGCCGATTGGCCGACGCCGCGGGCGCCGGAAGGCGAGACCGCGCACAGTATCCCGCCGGCGCCGCATCCGGTGCGTGACGAGGAGCCCAAGCTGTGAGGTTATGGCTGTTGCGCCATGGTGAGGCCGAGCCGCAGGCAGCCACTGATGCTGCCCGCGAGCTGACCGCCCATGGTCGCAAGGAAGTGCAGCAGGCTGCCGCCCAGCTCGCCGGTCGGCCCCTGACCGCCATCGTCGCCAGCCCCTACGTGCGTGCCCAGCAGACGGCCGAGCTGGTACGCAGCGAGCTGGGGTTCAGCGGCAAGATAAACACCGTGACCTGGCTGACGCCGGACAGTGATCCGCGTGATGCCCTGAAGTATCTCGATGAGCGTGAGCGTGCCGAGGTGCTGCTGGTCAGCCATCAACCGCTGATCGGCGCGCTGGGCGGGCTGCTGGTGCACGGGCATCGCCAGGAGCCGCTGCCCATGCGCACCGCCAGCCTGGCTGAGCTGGAAGGCGATATCCCGGCCGCCGGGCTGATGGAGCTGTTGGCGCTTATCCACCCCCGTTGACCTTTCGCCCTGTGTCGCCACTTGTGGCGTCGCAGGTGCCTCATGCCTGACTTATTGCCCGTGGGGGCAAATGTTCCAGGCGAGAAACATTTCTTAACTTGCGCCTCTTTTGTCTGCGTGGAATATTCAACCAAGCAAGTGCTTGGTTGATTCCTACAAAAACAACAAAGGAGGAAGCCCTGTGGCTGATGCAATCCGTTTGCCGCTCGAGCTGTTTTATGAACGTGAAGCAAGGCACCCGAACAAACGCTACATGGTGCAACCTCTAGGGGGCGGCCAGCTGCTGGAGCTGAGTTGGGCCGACGTGGGCGAGCAGGCGCGCTGTGCAGCCAGTTGGTTGCGTAGCCGCGAACTGCCACAGGGCAGCCGCATCGCCATCATCTCCAAGAACTGCGCGCACTGGATCGTTGCCGATCTGGCGATCTGGATGGCAGGCCACGTTTCGGTACCGCTGTACCCCAACCTCACCGCCGACTCCATGGGGCAGGTGCTAGAGCATTCAGAAGCTGCCCTGGCCTTTGTCGGCAAGCTCGATGACTGGGCCTCGATGGCGCCGGGCTTGCCGCAGGGCTTGCCGACCGTCAGCCTGCCGCTGCATCCGCAGGGCAGCTTCGACTACAGCTGGGATGATCTGCAGCGCAGCGCGCCGATTCAGGACGACCCCAAGCCCGCAGCCAACCAGTTGGCCACCATCATCTATACCTCCGGCACCACCGGTACGCCCAAGGGCGTGATGCACAATTTCTCCAATTTCGGTTTCGCCGCCAGCAACGCCATCAAGCTGTTTGGCGTCGGTGAAGATGATCGACTGATCTCCTACCTGCCGCTGTGCCATGTGGCCGAGCGCATGTTTGTCGAGCTGGCGTCCATCTATGCCGGGCAGGCGATCTTCTTTGCCGAGAGCCTGGATACCTTTCTGGAGGATCTCAAGCGCGCGCGGCCGACCGTGATGTTCGGCGTGCCGCGCATCTGGACCAAGTTCCAGATGGGGGTGTACAGCAAGATGCCGGCGCAGAAGCTCGACCGCCTGCTGCGGCTGCCGATCATCGGCCGCTTCATCGGTCGTAAGGTACTGGCCGGCCTCGGTTTGGACGCCATTCGCTATGCGCTGTCCGGCGCCGCGCCGGTGCCCGAGGCGCTGCTCAACTGGTATCGCCGCCTGGGCATGGAGATCCAGGAGGTCTATGGCATGACCGAGAACTGTGGTTATTCCCACGTGTGTCTGCCGGGCAAGTTTAAGCAGGGCTGGATCGGCCAGAACAACCCAGGCGTCGAGGTACGTATCGGCGAGGATGGCGAAGTCCTGGTGCGCAGCGGCGCGACCATGCAGGGTTACTACAAGGACCCGATCAAGACCGCCGAGACGCTGACTGACGATGGCTTCCTGCGCACCGGCGACAAGGGCGAGCAGGACGCCGAAGGCAACCTGCGCCTTACCGGCCGCATCAAGGAAATCTTCAAGACCAGCAAGGGCAAGTATGTCGCGCCTGCGCCGATCGAAAACCGCATTGGCGAGCACTCGCGTATCGAGCAGGTGTGCGTGGTCGGCGACGGCCTGCCGCAGCCCATAGCCCTGTGCGTGCTATCCGATGTAGGGCGTCAGGAAGCGGCCAATGACAGTCGCGATGAGCTGGAGAACAGCCTCAAGGCCTTGCTCGCCGAGGTCAATGGTCGTCTCGATCATCATGAGCGGCTGCAAGGCCAGGTACTGGTCAAGGAGGTCTGGGCAGTGGAGAACGGTTTCCTGACGCCGACCCTGAAAATCAAACGCGCGGTGATCGAAGGCACTTATGGCGAGCGTTTCGCCGAGTGGCAACAGCGCAGCGAAGCCGTGCTCTGGCACGATTGAGCCTGAATGGGCCGGGTTGACCGGCCCTGTGTTCAACGCACAAGGAACGCCTCCATGGGACTGTGGCAACGAACGCCCGATATCGATGCACTCAACGCGACCTTGAAAAACAGCATCGGTGAGGTGCTGGACATCCGTTTCGACGCCTTCGACGACGAATCGCTCAGCGCCAGCATGGTGATCGACTCGCGTACTCACCAGCCCTATGGCCTGCTGCACGGTGGCGCCTCGGTGGTGCTGGCGGAAACCCTAGGCTCCACTGCCAGCTACCTGTGCATCGACAGCAGCCGCTTCTACTGCGTCGGCCTGGAAGTCAACGCCAACCATCTGCGCGGTTTACGCAGCGGGCGTGTGCATGCGGTGGCGCGGCCGGTGCATCTGGGCCGTACCACCCACGTCTGGGACATTCGCCTCAGTGGCGACGACGGCAAGGCCAGCTGTATCTCGCGGCTGACCATGGCCATCGTTCCCCTGGGTGATCAGCCCCCGAAACTTTAAGTTTCTGCCTGCAATTTCATCCAAGATTTGCCCGGTCCGTGGCGCTACAGTAGGCGCCATGGACCAGATCACTCATATCCAAAGCAGCTTGCCCGGCGTGCGCCTGATCGATGCCGAGTACCATCGCTTCGCCTTTCCCCGGCACTTTCACCTGGAATATCACGTCGGCCTGCTGATACAGGGTCAGCATCGCTACGCCTATGGCGGTGAGCACCGGCATGTCGGAGCGGGGGACGTGCTGCTGATGGCGCTGGAAGGGATTCATGACGGTGCCGGCCTGGATGGCCAGAGTTAACGTATTCGGGTGATGGCCTTCGATCCCTCCTGGCTGGATGAAGCCAGTCGTACCCTGAGTGACGGTCGTCAGGGCGCGCCACGCTTGACCACCAGCAGTCTGCGTCACCCGCGGCTGTCACAGCACCTGCAGCGCTTTCATGCGGCGATGCTGGGCGGCTCGAGACTGGCTCAGGAGGAGGCGCTCTGGCAGGCGCTGGCCCACCTGCTGGAGATGGGCTCGACGTTGCGCGTCAGCGAGCCACATCGCGTCTTCGATCAGCAGACCTGGCAGCGGCTGCGCGATTGGCTGGAGAACCGCCTGGGCGATCCGCCCACGCTGGAGGAAATCGCTGCTTTCTGCGCCATGAGCCCGTGGCAGGCGCTGCGGCGTTTCCGCCAGCACACCGGTTTGCCACCGCATCAGTGGCTGACGCAACTGCGCTTGCAGCGGGCGTTGCCGCTGGTGCTGGCGGGTGAGCCTCTGAGCGAGGTCGCCCTGCGCCTGGGCTTCTACGACCAGGCGCATTTCTCGCGGCTGTTCCGCCGCACCTACGGTCTGCCACCGGCGCGCCTGCGTCAGGGCTGATTCAGCGGTTACCAGGCAAGACCGCGAAGCTAGCCTTTTGTAGGAGCTCCGACCCGGGGGGAAGCCTTGCGAGTCGGAGGCGTCCTGATTCGCGGCGGGGCGCCGCTCCTACAGATCCGCTGCATCGACCATCAGTCCATACGTCATCGTTTCAATTTTCTGGAGATCACCATGCAGGAGGCGTCCGCCTTGCTGTCGCTGGCTGCCGTGTTCGCGGTGGCCCTTGTAAGCCCCGGCCCGGATGTAGCGCTGGTGGTGCGCACCGCCTTGCATCAGGGACAGCGTGCCGGCTTGCTCAGTGCGTTGGGCCTGGCCTGCGGCATTCTTCTGCACGGCACCCTGGTGCTCAGCGGCGTGGCCTTGCTGCTCAGTCGTACCGAGTGGCTGTTCGATCTGGTGCAGATCGGCGGCGCACTCTATCTGGGCTGGCTGGGTATCGGCGCGGTGCGTGCCTGGTGGCGCGGCAGCGCTGGCCCGAGGCGGCTGGATGGCGAACTGACGCCTTCGCTGTTCGGCCCCTGGTTGCGCGGCGTGTTCACCAACCTGGGCAACCCCAAGGCGCTGGTATTCTTCCTGGCGCTGCTCAGCAGCCTGGTGCCGGCGGACATGTCGCTGCCCGGCAAGGTGGCCTGTGCGGCGCTGCTGTTCGGCCTCAGCCTGTTTTGGTTCAGCCTGCTGGGGTTGACCCTTGGCCGCCCGCTGATGCGTCAGCGGCTGCTGCAGGTGGCGCCGACCATCGACTTCGTCTGCGGCCTGGTATTTCTGCTGGTGGCGGTGAGTATCGTCGGGCGTCTGTTGCTATAGCCCTGACCATTGCGCCGCCATCAATGGCCGTTACGGTCATTGCCGCGCGTCGGCGGCTGCCGGAGAATCCGGACATATTCGCCTTTTCGAGTTTGATGCATGCCGCAGTCGATCTTCTTCGCTCACGCCAACGGCTTTCCGTCGGCCACCTACGGCAAGCTGTTCGCCGCGCTGGCGCCGGACTTTCAGGTGCAGCACCTGGAACAGCATGGCCACGACCCGCGTTTTCCGGTCAACGACAACTGGTCGAATCTGGTCGATGAGCTGATCCATCACCTCGAGGGTGGTGACGAGCCGGTCTGGGGTGTCGGCCATTCGCTCGGCGGTGTGCTGCATTATCACGCTGCCTTGCTGCGCCCCGAGCTGTATCGCGGGGTGGTGATGCTCGATTCGCCGGTACTGACCCTGGCCGACCGCATGGTGATCCGCGCCGCCAAGCGCTTCGGCTTCATCGATCGCATCACGCCGGCCGGCCGCACCTTGGGACGCCGTGAAGCATTCGCCGATCTGGTCGAGGCGCGGGACTACTTCGCCGGCAAGAGCCTGTTTCGACGTTTCGACCCCGAGTGCCTGGACGCCTATGTCAGCCACGGCCTGCAGCTGGGCGAGCAGGGGTTGCGACTGAAGTTCGATCCGGCCACCGAGATCAGCATCTACCGCAGCGTGCCGCATACTTCGCCGGGCCGGCCACAGCAGTTGGCGGTGCCGCT
Organism: Ectopseudomonas oleovorans; assembly: GCF_003052605.1. Taxonomy (GTDB): domain Bacteria; phylum Pseudomonadota; class Gammaproteobacteria; order Pseudomonadales; family Pseudomonadaceae; genus Aquipseudomonas; species Aquipseudomonas oleovorans_A. The sequence goes on from NZ_QASO01000070.1 coordinate 37,798, forward strand.
GGCCATGGTGCGCGGTCGCCACAGTCGGGTGGTGTTGCCGCATCATGCGCATCTGTTGCGGCGCATGCCGCGCGCGGAATATCACAACCTGCCGGGCGGCCATATGTTCCCGCTGGAGCGCCCGCAGGCTACCGCCGACCTGCTGCGTCAACTGTTCACCCGCTGGGCTGGTAGCCAGGAGCAACGTGCATGAGCATGAGCATGGATTTCGAGGAAGTGCGCCTGAGCCTGCCGCATATCGAGTTGGCGGCTCATCTCTACGGTCCAGAGGATGGTGTGCCGGTTCTGGCGCTGCACGGCTGGTTGGATAACGCAGCGAGCTTTGCGCGGCTGGCGCCGAAACTCGAGGGGATGCGCATCGTCGCCCTTGATTTTGCCGGTCATGGGCATTCCGAGCATCGTTCGGCAGGCGCCGGTTATGCGCTGTGGGACTATGCCTTTGACGTGCTGCAGGTCGCCGAGCAGTTTGGCTGGGCGCGTTTCTCCATCCTCGGTCATTCCATGGGCGCGATCACTGCCGTGTTGCTGGCGGGAGCGATGCCGGAGCGGATCGCGCGCCTGGCCTTGATTGACGGCCTGGTGCCTTACACCGGTGAAGCCGAGCAGGCGCCGCAGAAGCTGGGTGAAGCCTTGCGCGCCAGGCAGGCGCTGACTGACAAGCGCAAGCCGGTGTACGCGGAGATGGCGCGCGCGGTCGAGGCGCGGATGAAAGGCGTGGGCGCGGTCAGCCGTGAGGCGGCCGAATTGCTGGCCCAGCGTGGGTTGATGCCGGTGCCGGGCGGCTACACCTGGCGTACCGACAGCCGCCTGACCCTGCCGTCGCCGCTGCGTCTGAGCTGGGCGCATGCCCAGGCGTTCGTTCGCGCGCTGCAATGCCCGGTCAGCCTGGTGTTGGCGGAGCAGGGCATGATGAGGGCGCAGGCGGCCGTGCGCACCTTGCTGCAGGATCTGCCGTTCGAGGTACACCGTCTGCCCGGTGGGCATCACCTGCATCTGGATGATGAAGCCGGTGCGCAGCTCGTAGCGGATTGTTTCAATCCATTCCTGCGCTTGCCTTGACTTGCCTGCGGCCGTGGGGAAAGGTGTGGTGGTCTGCCATGGAGGATCGCATGATCGACCCGTTAAAAGTCGCCACTCGCTGTACAGCAAGCTCACCCGTCGCGTTTTTTCAGTGGACTGCCACCTTATGAAGGGGGCTGTGCAGTTTTTTTCTGCGGTGCTTGCCGCGGTCTGCAGCGGTGCCGTACTGGCGGCCGATCTACCTGGCAGTCGCGACCTCGAGGTACTGCCGCGGTTTCCTGCCAGTCACATCGTCGCGTTCAAGGAAGCGCCCGATGTCGAGCGTATCTATCCGCAAGGCTCGATTCGCCGCATCAGCGGGCGGTTGCGCTATGAGCGGGAGATTCTCGTGCAGGGCAAGCACAGTGCGGTGACCTACGAGCTGCCACGCACCCACAGTGCCGATCAGGTATTCACCACCGTACGGGAAACGCTGCTGCAGCAGGGCGCCGAATTGCTCTACTGGTGCCAGGGCCGTGAGTGTGGTGCGAGTAGCCTATGGGCTAACTCGATATTCGGCAATGCCACGCTATATGGCCCTGACGACCAGCAGGCCTATGCCTTGTTACGCCTGGCCGAGCCGAATCACCAGAGCCTGCTGGCGCTATACAGCATCACTCGTGGGAATCGCCGTGCTTACCTGCATGCCGAGCAACTGGATGCCGAAGCCCCTCTAGGCGTATTGCTGCCGACGCCGGCGACCTTGCTGCGTCAGTTGCGTACCGATGGGCAACTGAAACTGCCCGATGAAGCCAAGGCCGACAGCGCCTGGGTCGAGGTGCTGGCGCGCAGCCTGAACCTCGACAGCACCTTGCGCGTCAGCCTCGCCGGTAGCCAGGCCGAGGCCTGGCGCGAGGCGTTGATCGAGCAGCGCGTGCGCGAAGCGCGCCTGGAGTTGGGTGAGAGCTCGGATGAAACACTGAGCGTGCGTTTGTTGCGTTAAGCTAGCACTCGCAATCGCCTGTAACAGAGCGCCCGCAAGGGCGCTTTGTCGTTTCGTCGAAGGGAGTTTCGCTTGATGGCCACTAATGATCGTCTGCTGGTGCAGATTCTTCTGCTCGGCCTGCTGGCTGCCAGCTTATGGGTGCTGGCGCCATTCTGGTCGGCGCTGTTCTGGGCCGCCGTGTTGGCCTTTGCCAGTTGGCCGCTGATGCGCCTGCTGACGCAATTGCTCAATGGGCGCCTGTCGCTGGCGGCGGGCATCCTGACTGTGGTCTGGGTGATCATGGTGGCGGTGCCGTTGGTCTGGCTGGGCTTCAACTTGGCCGATCACATCAACGATGCCAACGCCCTAATCAAGGATCTGCAGGTCGAAGGCCTGCCGCCAGCTCCAAGCTGGCTGGCCAGCATTCCACTGGTCGGTGATAGCCTGGTGGAACTGTGGCGCACCATCGACCAGCAGGGCGCTGCTTTCTTCGACACGCTGCGGCCCTATCTGGGCCAGGTCGGCAACTGGCTGTTGGCACGTAGTGCGAAGATCGGTGCGGGCATGGTCGAACTGGCCCTGAGCCTGGTGCTGGTGTTCTTCTTCTACCGTGACGGGCCGCGCCTGGCGGTGTTCGTGCACAGCCTGCTGGAGCGACTGATTGGCGAGCGTGCCGATCATTACTTGGAACTGGTCGCCGGCACCGTGCAACGTGTGGTCAACGGCGTGATCGGTACCGCCGCCGCGCAGGCCGTGCTGGCCTACATCGGTTTCGTCATCGCCGGCGTGCCGGGCGCCCTGGTGCTGGGCCTGCTGACCTTCGCCTGCAGTTTCATCATGATCCCGCCGCTGATCTGGGGCCCCGCCGTGGCTTGGCTGGTATGGCAGGGGGAAATCGGCATGGCGATCTTCCTGGGTATCTGGGGCTTCTTCATCATCAGTGGGGTGGACAATATCCTCAAGCCCTACCTGATCAGCCGTGGCGGCAACCTGCCGCTGGTGGTGGTGCTGCTCGGTGTGTTCGGCGGCATCCTGGCCTTCGGCTTTATGGGCCTGTTCCTTGGCCCGACCCTGCTGGCGGTGGCCTATAGCCTGCTCAGCGACTGGGTGGCGCAGAAGACACCGGACAACCAGGCAGCCCTCGACCAGTTGCCGCCAGACAAACAGCATGAGACGTAACAACCGTTGAAACTAAGAACTTCTATCAAGAGACCAATGGCGGGCGTACCGCGTTGTTGATGGGGAGAGGCTGACCTAGGTCGAGGTTAGGTGTCAATAAATAGTCACTTGTGCGTAGCTTGTCGGTTTGCCTCGTTTTTGCCGGTTTATTGGCGGTTGTGTGATGGTGGCAGCGGCCCCAACCGATGCCCGTGCAACTGATCGCGGTGGAGCGCGGCCCGGTGGAAACCCTGGTCGCCAATACCCGCGCCGGCACCCTGAAATCCTGTCGCCGTTCGCGGCTGTCGTTCAATGTCGGCGGCCAGGTCAGCGAGCTGCTGGTCGACGCAGGCCAGCAGGTCGAGGTCGGTCAGGTGCTCATGCGTCTGCGCCAGGACGACCGCCTGGCGCGGGTCGAGGAGGCCTGCGCGCGTCTTGAGGTACGCCGCAGCGAGCGCGAGCAGTTGTGCCGCAAGGCCGAGTTGTACCAGCGTGATTACCGCCGACTGCAGCACCTGGGCGAACGCAAGCTGACCTCGCTCGAGCACCTCGACCAGGCCGAGACCAAGGCGCGCCTGGCGCAACTGGCCTTCACCGCGCAGCAGGTGCAGATCCGTGAGTGATCAGCGCTCGCGCTCGTAGCGCTCGAGGGTGTCGCGGGCGATCTGGCGGCCGAGCATGATCAGCTCCGGCGCCTTGTAGAACTCGAAGAAACGGCACACGCGCTTGGGCACGTTGATCAGGATGTCCGGCGGGTAGCCGGCGATCTTGTATTGCGCCAGCGAGGTCTGCATCACCTCGAAGCTCTGGTTGACCAGTTCCAGCAGCGAGGCCGGGCCGCTGAACTCGGCGACCCGCGAGCCGCTGGCGGATTTCGGCGCCGCCTCATTCTCCCAGGCGCGGCTCGGCGCGGCAGCCGGGCTGAGGGTATCGGCGAGCCGCTGCTGCTCGGCGAGCAACAGGGTTTCATCCTCACTCTTGCGGCGAAAACTAGGCAGGCGCGAGCCAAGTGACGTCATCAACTGGTCGATGCGCCCCTTGAGGGCCGCGGGGCGCTCGATCACCGGCAACTGGTAGTGATTCTGGTTGGTGGCGTTGAGGTTGACCGCGATGATCAGGTCGCAGTGGCTGGAGACCACCGGCACGATTGGCAGCGGGTTGAGCAAGCCGCCGTCGACCAGCATGCGCTTGCCCTGGATGACCGGGGTGAACAGGCTGGGAATCGCCGCCGAGGCGCGCATGGCCTGGTGCAGGCAGCCTTCCTGGAACCAGATTTCCTGCTGGTTGGTGAGGTCGGTGGCGACGGCGGTGAAGGGGATCGACAGCTCTTCGATGTTGATCTCGCCGACGATTTCCTGAATGCGTCCGAACACTCGCTCGCCGCGAATGGCACCGAGGCGGAAGCTGACATCGAGCAGGCGCAGTACATCGAGATAGTCCAGGCTTTCCGTCCATTCACGGTATTCGCGCAACTTGCCTGCGGCGAATATACCGCCGACCACCGCGCCCATCGAACAGCCGGCGATGCAGCCGATTTCATAGCCGCGCGCCTGCAGCTCATCGATCACGCCGATATGCGCATAGCCGCGCGCACCTCCCGAGCCCAATACCAGCGCCACTTTCTTGCTCATTGACCGACTCCCCCAGTGAAGCTTCGACCTTACTCGCGCAATTGGGCTTAGCCAAGGCAGTCTTTGCTAGAATCCGCCGCCAGTTATCGCGGTGAGAGAAGAACCATGAGCGAACCCATCCGTTTGACCCAGTACAGCCACGGCGCCGGCTGCGGCTGCAAGATTTCGCCGAAGGTGCTTGAGGTGATTCTCGCTGGCAGCGGCGCGCAGAATCTCGACCCCAGACTCTGGGTGGGCAATGCCTCGCGTGATGACGCGGCGGTATACGCCATCGACGAAGAGCGTGGCGTGGTCTCTACGACCGACTTCTTCATGCCGATTGTCGACGACCCCTACGATTTCGGCCGTATCGCTGCGACCAATGCGATCAGCGACATCTACGCCATGGGCGGTGACCCGCTGATGGCCATCGCCATCCTCGGCTGGCCGGTCAACCTGCTGGCCCCGGAAGTGGCACGCGAAGTGATCCGCGGTGGCCGCGCCGTGTGCGATGAAGCCGGCATCCCGCTGGCTGGCGGTCACTCGATCGATGCGCCGGAACCGATTTTCGGCCTGGCCGTGACCGGCCTGGTGAGCAAGGCCAACATGAAGCGCAACGATACCGCCACGGCTGGTTGCAAGCTGTATCTGACCAAGCCGCTGGGCATCGGCATCCTCACCACGGCGGAGAAGAAGGCCAAGCTGCGCGATGCGGACGTTGGCCTGGCGCGTGACTGGATGTGCACCCTGAACAAGCCCGGCAGCCGCTTTGGCAAGCTTGCCGGCGTGCGCGCGATGACCGACGTCACCGGCTTCGGCCTGCTTGGCCACCTGGTGGAAATGGCCGATGGCAGCGGTCTGAGTGCCCGTGTCGAGTTCGCCCGAGTGCCGCGTCTGGAGAGTGTCGAACACTATCTGGAGCAGGGCTGCGTACCGGGTGGCACCTTGCGCAATTTCGACAGTTACGGCGACAAGATCGCGCCGCTGCCCGAGCTGGCCAAGCTACTGCTGTGTGACCCGCAGACCAGCGGTGGCCTGCTGATTGCCGTGGCGCCGGAGGGCGAGGCCGAGTTCCTCGCCGTGGCCGCCGAGCTGGGGCTGGATCTGGCGCCCATCGGTGAGATGGTCGAGCGACAGCGTTACGCGGTCGAGGTGCTCTGATGCGCGACAACTGCACCGACTACCGCGATCTGTTCCTGCATGACCGGGCGATGATGGATACCCGTGCACCGGTCGAATTCCACAAAGGCGCGTTCCCCGGCGTGATCAATCTGCCGCTGATGACCGATATCGAGCGGCAAAGGGTCGGCACCTGCTACAAGCAGCAAGGCCAGCAGGCGGCCATCGAGCTGGGCCATCAACTGGTCAGCGGCCAGACCAAGGCCGAGCGCATCGAGGCTTGGGCCGCCTTTGCCAAGGCCAACCCTGACGGTTACCTGTACTGCTTTCGCGGTGGCCTGCGCTCGCAGATCGTCCAGCAATGGCTGAAAAGCGAGGCGGGCATCGACTATCCGCGCGTGGTCGGTGGTTACAAGGCCATGCGCACCTTCCTTCTGCAGGCCACCGACGAGGCGGTACAGGCGTGCGATTTCGTGCTGGTGGGCGGGATGACCGGCACCGGCAAGACCGAGGTGATCAGCCAGCTGAGCAACAGCCTGGACCTGGAGGCGCACGCCAATCACCGAGGCTCCAGCTTTGGCAAGCGCGCCACTGGCCAGCCCGAGCAGATCGATTTCGAAAATGCTCTGGCCATCGATCTGCTCAAGCGCCGTGCCGCGGGACAGCAGCAGTTCGTGCTGGAAGATGAGGCGCGTCTGATCGGCCGCTGCTCCTTGCCATTACCGCTGTATCAGGCGATGCAGCATCATCCCCTGGTGTGGCTGGAGGACAGCGTGGCCAACCGTGTGGAGCGGATTCTGCAGGCATACGTGGTCGAGTTGTGTGCCGAGTTCGTTGCAGTCCAGGGTGCCGAGGCAGGCTTCACCGCGTTCGCCGCGCGCCTGCGCGAGAGCCTGACCAATATCACCCGTCGCCTGGGCGGCGAGCGTTATCAGCGCCTGGCGGCGATCATGGACCAGGCGCTGGAGGAGCAGGCGCGCGACGGCCAGGTCGATACCCATCGCGGCTGGATCGAGGCCTTGCTGGTCGAGTACTACGATCCTATGTACGTGTTCCAGCGCGAGAGCAAATCCGGGCGGATTGAATTCGCCGGGGAGCAGCAGGCTGTGGTGGAATACCTGCGTAAGCGAAACGGCGGGTGAGGTGGGCACTTTCCTTCTGCCGTAGCGTCATAGACTGGGCCTAGGGTCTGTTGCCGTTTCGCGCACGGCTCGCGTCGAAACGGCAACAGACCCTAGCAGGCCGTTGAAAACTACCTGCGTTGCCATTGCTGCGTTAAAAACAGGCTCGTGCGCGAGCCCGATCAAAATGCTCATTTATAGCTCGTAAAGTCGAACGCGACCCCGGTCGTTTTTCACCTGTTTTTGCGGGGCCGCCATCGGTATTGCACTGGCTGCCTCGCCTACGTTTTCAACAGCCTGTTATACGTAGTCATATCCGTTCGAGGAGTGTGGTCGATGAAACACTGGATCTGTTTACCGCTGCTTGCGCTGGTGCTCACCGGCTGCGCCGGCAAGACCGTTTACCGTGAGACTTGTGCCAATCAACTGGATGCCGCCTGGAAAGAGCTGAGCATCGCCGAGGCCGAGGGTTTCGCCGGTACGGTGAGCTATTCCAAGGCGCTTTCGCTGCTTACCGCTGCCAAGACCCAGCAGCAGTTCGAAGCCTACGAAGGCTGCACCAGCAAGGCCGAGCGTGCGCGCTTTTACATCCGTGAATCGCGAGCGGGGCGTTGATGCAGCTCGATTTCTCCGATCTGAGCCCGCTCGAGGCTTATCGCTGGTTGGCGTCCACTGTCACGCCGCGGCCTATCGCCTGGGTTTCCACCCGTTCGGCCGAGGGCGTGGCCAATCTGGCGCCGTTCAGCTTCTTTCAGGTGATCAGTGACAACCCGCCGACCTTGCTGGTCAACGTCAACACCCGCGACGATGGCAGCCTCAAGGACAGCCTGCGCAATGCCCAGGCCAGCGGCGAGCTGGCGATTCAACTGGTCAGCTTCGCTCAGGCCGAAGCGATGAATGCCAGTGCCGCGATCCTGCCGCATGAGGTCAGCGAATTTGCCCACTGCGCCATTGCCAGCCAGCCGTGCGAGCGCATCGACGTGCCGCGCGTCGTCGGCGCCCCGGTGACCTTCGAATGCCGTGTGACGCAAATTCAGCCCTATCCGCCGCAACAACCCAATTGCCACCTGATCTTCGCCGAAGTGCTGCTGGCGCACATTGATGATGCGGTGCTCAACGAGCAGGGGCGTATCGACCCGCTCAAGCTCGATCTGGTCGGTCGCCTGGGGGGCAGCGCCTACTGCCGCACACGTGACCTTTTCCAGATGCAGCGGCCCTGAACCCGTTCTGAAAACGACGTCCAGTTAACTCTCCCGGCCATCTTGGCGTCTGCTGGCTTGTCGCCAGTAGCGCTGCGCTCCTATGTTCCAGAATTCGGGGCTAGCTGCAGTAGGCAGGAGGATGTCATGGGTGGCTCATTGAGCAAGCGGCTGGCCAGTCTGAGCACGGCCAGCAAGTTGATGCTGGGTTTTGCTCTGGTATTGATTCTGACCGCTCTGGTGGCTGTTACCGGTTTGCTGGCGTTGCGTGAAGTCAGTGCTGGCGCTGAGCTGCAGCAGCGCATGAGCGCGCTGGGTGAGCAGGTGCTGCGCATGCGTCAGAGCGAGCAGGCGTTCGCGCTGAGTGGCGATAGTCAGCACGCCGCGCGTCTGGCCGAACAGGCCGAGGCGATTCTGCAGGCCGGGCAGGCACTGCAAGGTGAGCTCGATAGCGACACGGCCGCGATTCTGGCGCAGGTCGAGCCTGCACTGGCCGACTACCGCAGCGCTTTTGCCCGCTACGTTGAACTCACCGACAACATGCAGCTGTCCCTGCAAGCCGCCGACTGGCTGGTGGTCAGCGCGGCCAACAGCCTGGATCTGCTGCAGGAAGGGCTGACCGAAGACGGCGTCGACCTGCTCAAGAGCTCCCAAGGCGAGCAGGGCGGTGATTCGGTCCTGCAGGCCGGCAAGGTCGGCAAGATTCATCAACTACTGCTGCAGGCGTTGGATCAGGCACGCCAGCGCCTGGAGGCCAGCCGGCGCAGCGATAGCAGTGAGCTGGCGGAAATTGCCCAGGCAGGCGAGGCGCAAGCCCTGGCTGCCGAGTTGCGCGATGCGCTGGACGATCCCGGCTATGCCGCGGTGCTCGGCGAGGTGGTGGTCAACGTCGACTCCTTCAATGAGCGCCTGAAGGAATACGCCACCCAGTTGCAGCAACAAAAACAGGTATACGGGCAACTGGTCGCTCAGGTCGAGCAGTTGCTGCAGCGAGTCGAGCTGGCCCTGGACACGCAACGCCAGGCCATGCATGCCGAGCGTCAGGCCAGCAGCGGTCTGATCATCCTGGCAGCGGCCCTGGCGCTGCTTTTCGGTCTTGGCGCGGCGATCATGATCAGCCTGGCCATCGTGCGTCCGCTCAAGCGCGTGATCGGCCTCGCCGAATCCATTGCCAGTGGCGACCTCAGCGTACGTATCGAACAGGATCGGCGCGATGAAATCGGGCAGCTGCTGGCTGCCATGCAAGGGATGTCCGCCAACCTGCGCGATATGGTCGGCCGCCTGCAGGGGGGTGTGGCGCAGATTTCCAGCTCCGCCCAAACCCTCTCGACAACTGCCGAGCAGACGCGCCAGGGCGTCAATGGTCAGAAGCTGGAGACCGATCAGGTCGCCACCGCCATGAGCCAGATGACGACCACGGTGCACGAGGTGGCACGCAATGCCGAGGCCGCAGCGGCTTCCACTGAACAGGCTGACCAGCGTGTCGGTGCCGGTAGCCAGGTGGTGCGCCAGACCCTGCAGCGCATCGAGCAATTGGCTCGCGCCATGGACGCCACTACCGAGAGCATTCAGCGCCTGAGCCAGAACACTCAGCGTATCGATGCCGTACTCGAGGTGATCAAGAGCGTGGCCGAGCAGACCAACCTGCTGGCGCTCAACGCGGCCATCGAAGCGGCGCGCGCCGGAGAACAGGGGCGCGGTTTCGCGGTGGTCGCCGATGAGGTAAGGGCGCTGGCAAAACGCACTCAGCAATCCACGGCGGAAATCGAGTCGCTGATCGCGGCCTTGCGCGAGGGTAGCCGCCGCGCCGTGACGGACATGGAGCAGAGCGCCAGCCTGGTGAATCTCACGGTTGGCGACGCCAACCAGACCGAAGGCGCCCTGGCGGCCATTGCCGAGGCGGTGAGCCTGATCTCGGAGATGAATCAGCAGATCGCTGCCGCGGCCGAGCAGCAGACTGCCGTGGCCGAGGAAATCAACCGCAGCGTCACCTCGATCCGCGATATTGCCGATCAGTCAGCTACGGCCATGGACGAAACCGCTGCGTCGAGCATCCAGCTGGCTGAGCTGGGGCGGGAGCTGCAGGGCATGGCAGGGCACTTTCGCATGACATAGCGTCTGCCCTCACAGTTTCGTGAGCAAACTTTGCATAGCGCTATGCCACGCCTCGGCGCCCCAGTAGCATCGGTGTTCTGCATAAGGAGCCAACGATGCGAACCAAACTCGATGCCTGTCTCGACTCGGTCAATCAGGTATTGCTGGGCAAAGAGGCGCAGGTGCGCCTGGCCCTGACCTGCCTGCTGGCGCGTGGTCACCTGCTGATCGAAGACCTGCCGGGCATGGGCAAGACCACTCTCAGCCATGCCCTGGCGCGCGTGCTGGGGCTGAGTTTCCAGCGTATTCAGTTCACCTCCGACCTGTTGCCGGGCGACATTCTTGGCACCTCGGTGTTCGACAAGGACAGCGGGCAGTTCGTCTTTCATCCGGGACCGATCTTTGCCGAGTTGGTGCTGGCCGATGAAATCAACCGCGCCACGCCGAAGAGTCAGAGCGCGCTGCTCGAAGCCATGGAAGAAGGGCAGGTGACCATCGAGGGCGCGACCCGGCCACTGCCCGAGCCGTTTTTCGTGATCGCCACGCAGAACCCGGTCAGCAGTGGCGGCACCTTCGCCTTGCCCGAATCCCAGCTCGATCGTTTTCTTATGCGTCTTTCGCTGGGCTATCCGGCGCAAGCTGCGGAACGGGCGTTGCTGCTGGGCGATGCCCGGCGCGATCTGCTGCCGCGTATGGAATCCATTCTCGACCATGCCGAACTGGCCCGCCTGCAGGCGCAAGTGCCGAAGGTACGCGCCAGCGATGCCCTGGTCGACTATGTGCTGCGTCTGGTCGAGGCCACGCGCAGCCAGCCGCAGTTCGCCTGGGGCCTGTCGCCGCGTGCCAGTCTGGCGCTGTTGGCGGCGGCACGGGCCTGGGCCTTGCTGGCCGAGCGTGATTATGTGATCCCCGAAGACGTGCAGGCCGTACTGCCCTCGGTGGTTGGCCATCGCCTGCGCGAGCGCGCCGACCCGGCTGGCCATGGCGGCGGCAGCCTGGTGCAATGGCTGCTGCGTGAAGTGCCGGCGCTCTGATGCGTGCCGCGTTGAAGCCGCTCTGGCAGCGCTGGCTGGCCAGGCGCATTCCGCCAGCGGCCAGCGTGCGTTTGAACCAGCGGCGTATCTTCATCCTGCCCAGCCGCGTGGGGGGCGCATTTGCCGTGGCGCTGCTGCTGATGCTGCTGGTGGGCATCAATTACCAGAACAGCCTGGCCTATGGCCTGACTTTTCTACTGATGGCGGTGTTCGTCGTCACCATTCTGCACACCTACCGCAACCTGGCCGGGCTGGTGCTCAAGGCGGGTGGCGGCGCAGCGGTGTTCGTCGGCGAGCAGGCGTGTTTTCGCGTGCGCCTGGAAAGCCGCGAGCGCGAGCACCAGGCCATCGCGCTCGGTTGGCCGCCAGCCGAGCTGATGCTGCGTGATGTGCCGCGCCAGGGGCAGACCGAAGTGGATTTGAGCCAGCCCGCCGTGAGACGTGGCTGGCTGCGACCCGAGCGTCTGAGGGTGGAAAGCCGTTTCCCGCTGGGCTTGCTGGTGGCCTGGAGCTGGGTCGATCTGGATCAGGCGGTGCTGGTCTACCCGCGGCCGTTGGAGGGGGAGCTGCCGTTGTCGGCGGGCCTGGACGACGAGGAGGAAGAGGGCATGCGTGCCCGCGGCCAGGGTGCCGATGATTTCCAGGGGCTGCGCGAGTATCAGCCGGGGGACTCGAAACGGCGCCTGGACTGGAAAGCCTATTCACGTGGACAGGGCCTGCTGGTCAAGGATTTCGCCATGCTCAGCGGCCACGATCTATGGTTGGACTTCGACAGCCTGGGTGGCGACAGTGAAACGCGCCTTTCGCTGCTCTGTCATTGGGTGCTGCAGTTATCACAGCGTCAGCAGGCCTTCGGTCTGCAACTGCCGGGGCAGGTGATTGCCCCGGATTATGGCGAGGGCCACCGCGATGCCTGCCTGCGTGCCCTGGCGCTGTTCGGAGCGCGCGCATGAGCAGCCTGCCGGGTATCCCGCGTATTGCTCTGATCTGGTTGCTGGTCGCCCAGGTGCTGGTGATCGTGCCGCATCTGCTGCATTTGCCGTTGTGGATGATCGCGCTGTGGCTGGGCGCAGCGGCCTGGCGCGTACAGATCTTTCGCATGCGTGCCCCTTATCCCGGTGGTTGGGTCAAGGGCGGGCTGATGCTGCTGGTGCTGGCCGGTATCCTGCTGTCGCGTGGCACGTTGGTCGGGCTGGATGCCGCCGTGGTGCTGCTGATCGCCACGTTCGTTCTGAAGTTGCTGGAGATGCGCACGCGACGTGATGCGCTGGTGCTGATTTTCCTCGGTTTCTTCTGCGTGGTGACCGCCTACCTGTTCGAGGACGGCATCCTCGCAGCGCTCTACAGTCTGTTGCCGGTCACTGCCTTGCTGGCTGCCCTGGTTGGATTGCAGCACAGTGGTTTCGCCGAACGCCCCTGGCCGACCCTGCGCCTGGCCGGTGGGCTGCTGCTGCAGGCGATACCGCTGATGGTGCTGCTGTTCGTCTTCTTCCCGCGCATGGGGCCGTTGTGGTCGCTGCCACTGCCCAGTGATAAGGGCGTTACCGGGCTGTCGGACAGCATGGAACCGGCCGATATCGCCGAACTCAGTCGCTCCCCGGCCTTGGCCTTTCGCGCCAGCTTCGAAGGTGACGTGCCGCCGCGCGAACAACTGTACTGGCGCGCCCTGACACTGGAGCGTTTCGATGGCCGGCGCTGGTCGCAGTCCGGTTACGCTGATGTACCCGTCGCGCCGCAGTGGAGCAAGGCCGGCGAACCGCTCGATTACAGCATCATCATGCAGCCCAGCGGTAAGCGCTGGCTGTACGCGCTGGATGTCGGCGAGATGGCGCAGGACAGCGGGCGGATGATGAACGACTTCCGTTGGCAGAGACTGCGTCCGGTGGATCGGCCCCTGCTGTACCAGGTGCGTTCCTGGCCGGAGGCCATGCGGGAGGCGCAGGCCGAACCGCCAGGTATCCGGCAGGCGCTGCAATTACCCGAGCAGGGCGACCCGCGCAGTCGCGCCTGGGCGGCTGCACTGAAGGAGCAGTATCCGCAGAGCGACGCATTAGTGGCGGCAGTGCTGCAGCATTTTAACCGTGAACCCTACGTCTACACACTGCGCCCGCAGCCTCTGGGCAGCGACAGCATCGACGATTTCCTGTTCAACACCCGGCGTGGTTTTTGCGCGCACTATGCCGGCGCCATGACCTTCGTGCTGCGTGCCGCGGGTATTCCCGCGCGGGTGGTGGCCGGTTATCAGGGCGGCGAGCTCAATCCCAATGGCAACTACATCCAGGTCCGTCAGTTCGACGCCCATGCCTGGGTCGAGTACTGGCAGCCGGGCCGTGGCTGGCGCAGCGTCGATCCGACTTTTCAGGTAGCACCGGAGCGTATCGAGCAAGGGCTGGAAGAGGCCTTGGCCGAGGAGGATGGTTTTCTCGACGATCAACCCTTCTCGCCACTGCGCTACCGCGAGCTGGCCTGGCTCAATCAGCTGCGCATGAGCTGGGAGAATCTCAATTACGGCTGGCAGCGCTGGGTGCTGGGGTACCAGGGCGAGCAGCAGCTGAAACTGCTGCAGAACTGGTTCGGCAGCCTCGATTGGCAGCGTCTGGCGCTCGTTCTGGTGGGCACCGGAGCGCTTCTGATTGGCCTGCTGGCGCTGTGGTTGCTCAAGCCCTGGCAACAGCGGCCTGATCCGCAACGCCAGGCGTTTCGCAAGTTCGAGCGGCTGTTGGCGCGCCATGACGTGCGCCGGGAAGCGGGTGAGGGCGCACGCTCCTTCGCGTTGCGCGCGGCGCGGCAGTTGCCCGAGCAGGCGGAGCAGATCGAGACATTTGCCCGATGCTTCGAGCAGCAGCGCTATGCCGGCGGGCCCGCGTCGCGTGATGCCCTGCGGCAGGCATTGAGTGATTTGCGCAGAGCATTACCCTGGCGCCTGTCGCGTTAGCGACCATTGGTCACTTGTTTGAGTGGGGGCCGGGTTGTTAGCTTGATGCATCGTCGTTTGGGAGGATCGAGCATGAGCGATTTCATCGAACATTGTTTGGGGCGTGTCCTGGCTCTGCAGGTGCGGCTGTATGCCTGCCAGGCGCGGTTGGCTGACTGCACTGACACCGAGGCCTTGCACGACCTGCGCATCGCCCTGCGGCAATTGCGCAGCCTGTTGCGTCCGCTGCGCGGTTTGCCGGCTGTGGATGCTCTGGAGCAGGGAGCCGCAGTGCTGGGCCGCCTCAGTGGGCCGCTGCGTGATCGTGAGGTGTTGGTGGCCGAGCTGACGCGTCTGGGCCTGGTGCATCTGGCGCCTGCCGATGAAGCGCAGCGCGCCGCAGGTTACGTCGCCATTGCCAGCAGTCGCGAGTTGGCCGACCTGATGCTGTTGCTCGACGGCTGGCCGGCGAATTGGCGTGAAGCTGCCAGGCAAGGCCAATTGAACGATGTGGACAAGCGCATCCGGCGCCGCCTGCGGCACCAGCAACGACAACTGGCCCGCGCGTTACGCGATCCGGCGCATGACCGCCATCGCCTGCGCCTGCTGATCAAACGTGTGCGCTACGCTGCTGAAACCTACCCGGCACAAAGTCGTTTGAGCAAGGCGGCGCAGCTCAGGCTCAAACGTGCGCAAAGCGCCCTTGGCGACTGGCACGATCACCTGCAATGGCTGGCGCAGGCCGATGCGCTGGCGTCGCTGGGCCCTTGCCGGGCAATCTGGCTGCAGGCTCAGCAGGCGGCCGAGCAACGTGCTGATGGAGCCTTGCTGGCACTGTATGGCGATTTTCCCAGCGTGGAATAAGGCGACATTTTCGCCGCAAATATGACCGAATAAGCATCCTCGCGGGCTATCGTTCAGTTGCCACCATCCCCTAAGATCGTCGCCATCAATGAATGCCGAGGTGCGTATGATCTTTTCCGAAATGCTCGAAGCGGTGCGCCGCGATGCCGATGCCGTGGTGATCCCGGCCGAATGGGGGCAGGGGCGCGCCAGTTTCGGCGGTCTGGTGGCGGCTCTGGCGTTCGAGGCGATGCGCGCCAAGGTGCCGCAGGACCGGCCGGTGCGCTCGTTGGCCATCACCTTCGTCGGGCCGGTGGCGCCGGATGTTCCTGTAAGTTTCCAGGCCGAGGTGCTGCGCGAGGGCAAGGCGGTCAGCCAGATGTCCCTGCGTGCAGTTCAGGATGGCCAGGTGGTGACCGTGGTTCAGGGCAGTTTTGGTGCATCGCGTTCCTCGGCGATTGCCGTGGAGGCGCTTGCCGCACCGCAGATTACGCCGGTCGAGCAGTGCCAGGAGTTGCCCTACGTGCGCAATGTCACGCCGGAGTTCACCCGCTTTCTGGCCATGCGTTGGGGGATTGGCGGCATGCCTTTCAGCAACACGCCGTCGCGGCAGATGGGCGGCTGGGTGCGCTTGCGCGGTGAGCTCGAGCCACAGGCCCTCAGCGAGGCGCATGTGCTGGCACTGGTCGATGCCTGGCCGCCAGCGGTATTGCCGTATCTGAAAAGCCCTGCGCCGGGCAGCTCGCTGACCTGGACCATCGAGTTCGTCCAGCCGCTACACACCCTCAACAGTGAAGACTGGTGCCTGTATCGCGCGGACATCGAACATGCCCGCGATGGTTACGGGCATGTGGCGGCGGCGATGTGGACACCTGCAGGCGAGCTGATCGCCTTGAGCCGGCAGACCGTGACCGTCTTTGCCTGATTCAATGGCGCCGACGTTGGCGCCAGGCGCGCCACCACGCGCCGCTGAAAAGAAAGCGCGGGAACGTCACGCACTGCTCCAGCAGTAGGCGCTTCACCGCATCGCCCTTGCTGGCGAAGGGCTCAACGGGTTGTTGTTCCAGTCTGTGGCCGTGAGCTTGCAGCGCCAGGGCGGCGATCAGGCCGATGCTGCCCAGCGCCAATGGCACGAACCGCAGATTCCACAGGCCGATCAGCAGCAGTATCAGCGACAGTAGAAAGAGCGGCACGGCGATCAGGTGCAGCAGCAGATTGGTGGGATGCCGATGCTGGCTGGCGTAATGGCGCCATTGCCAGGCCAGCAGGTTGGGGTGACGTTTGCTCATGGCACGCTCCTCGACTCGATGAAGCGAGTCTAGGAGCGCCGCCCATGCAGAGCGAATTGCTCCTGGCTATGGCGCAGATAGGCTTATGTCTAAACGGCGCCGTTATAGGCGCAACTGGCGTATGGCCTTGTTCAGCTCGCCTGCCAGCTGGGCGAGTTGCTGACTGGTGGCGGCCGACTCGAGGGTTTGCCCGACGGTCTGTTCGGTGACGTCACGGATGCCCACCACCGAGCGGCTCATTTCTTCGGCCACCTGGCTCTGCTGTGTGGCGGCCACGGCGATCTGTGTATTGCTGTCGCGCATCAGCGCCACGGCGGCGGTGATCGCCGCCAGCGACTCGCCGGCTTCTTGCGCCAGTTGTACGCAATGGTTGGCGTTCTCCGAGCTTTCGCGCATGAACTCCACGGCGTCGCGGGTGCCGCCCTGCAGGTTGCCGATCATCTGGGTGATTTCGTCGGTGGACTCCTGCACGCGCTTGGCCAGGTTGCGCACCTCGTCGGCGACCACGGCGAAGCCGCGGCCCATTTCACCGGCGCGGGCGGCCTCGATGGCGGCATTGAGGGCGAGCAGGTTGGTCTGTTCGGCGATGCCGTGAATCACTCCGACCACGCGGCTGATGTGCTGGCTGTCTTCGGCCAGGCGCTCGATGCTGGCGGCGCTCTGGCGCACACCTTGCGACAGGGCTGCGATGGATTGCTCGACCCGTTCGACCACCTGCTGGCCTGCGCGCGCTAGCTGATCGGCATTGAGCGACTGATC
Source organism: Ectopseudomonas oleovorans (assembly GCF_003052605.1). Lineage (GTDB taxonomy): Bacteria > Pseudomonadota > Gammaproteobacteria > Pseudomonadales > Pseudomonadaceae > Aquipseudomonas > Aquipseudomonas oleovorans_A. The sequence goes on from NZ_QASO01000070.1 coordinate 54,922, forward strand.
GCGGGTGGTGCCAGCGTGATCGGCGATATGCTGCACGGTCGCCGACATCTCGTTGATCGCGGTGGCAGCCTGATCGGTTTCACTTTGCTGGCTGAGCATGCCTTGGCGCACCGCCCCCATGCGCTCGGCCATATCGCGGGTGCCACTGTTCAGCTCGCCAGCCACCTGGCCGACGGTGCCGACCACGCGCTGATAGCCGGCTTGCATGGCGTTGAAGGCGGCGGCCATCTGGCCGACCTCGTCACGGCTGCTCAGTGGGACGCGCAGGGACAGGTCGCCGCTGCGCTCGGCTTGCAGTATCACGTCCTTGAGGGTGTTGAGATGGCTGAGCAGAAAGCGGATCAACAGCTGCGAAGCAGCCAGCAGCAACAGCATCAACACGGCGACTGCGACGGCATAGGTCAGCGCGTGCTGGGCGAACAGGTCGAGCAGGCTGGGCGCGCGCGCCATGACCGCCAGGGTGCGTCCATCGCTGAGGGTGACGCGCTGCGCGCCGATCACCGGCGAGTCGCCGAACCGGGCGTCATGCTGCACGGCCTGCCAGCCACTGGCGTCGGGGCCACCTTGAGCACCTGGCAGGCTGCCGTTGCCCACCTGGATGTTGCTCGAACTGGGCAGTGCCGCCTGCTGCGGCCACTGCTGGAGCAGGCGCGCCTGCGCGATTGCAGCCTGCTTGGCATCGGCGCTGCGTGCCTGCTGTTCGGTATGCAGGGCGAACAGCACCAGCATCAGACTGATGACGAAGGCAACGGCATTGACCGCCCAGAATTTGTACTTCAGAGAAAGATCGCTGATCCAGGCGCCCATGCTGTTGTTATCCGTCTCGCTGCGTTCGCTATTGGCCAAGTGCCAGCAGTATGCATCGGTACACAGCCAGGGTCTTGACGCCAATCAATACTCTTGCGTCGAGTCTTCGACTATGGCTGGCATATCGAAGAACGCTCGCGCACAGGCTGTGGTCTGTGCCGCCAGGGTTTCCTCGCTTTGCCCGCGGTGCAACGCCACCTCGCGCAGCACCTCGCCGAGAAAGGCAGGCTCGTTACGCCCGCTCTTGGGCTTTGGCCGCAGGCTGCGCGGTAACAGGAAGGGCGCATCGGTCTCCAGCATCAGGCGCTCGCCGGGGATATCCTTGAGCAGCGGATGCAGGTGCGTACCGCGACGTTCGTCGCAGACCCAGCCGGTGATGCCGATATGCAGGTCGAGATCGAGATAGGCATAGAGTGCAGAGCGTTCGCCAGTAAAGCAGTGCACCACGGCCGCTGGCAGTCGGTCACGATAGTCATGCAGGATTTCCAGCAGGCGCTGGCTGGCTTCGCGTTCATGCAGAAACACCGGTATCTGCAACTCGACGGCCAGGGCCAGTTGTTCCTCCAGTGCTTTTTCCTGCGCCGGGCGTGGCGAGAAGTCGCGATCAAAATCCAGTCCGCATTCGCCTACGGCGCGCACTTGTGGCTCGGCCAGTAACGCCTTGAGCGTGCGGCTGCTGGCGCCATTCCACGAGCTTGCATCGTGCGGGTGAACTCCGGCGGTGCTAAATAGGCGCTGGCCGCTGCTATCCAACTGTCGGCAAAGTGCGAGGCTGGCCTCGCTTTCATTCAGACTGGTGCCGGTCAGCACCAACTGACACACCCCGGCTGCATAGGCGCGTTCGAGCAGCGCCTCGGCCTGCACCGCGAGGCTGGGGTGGGTGAGATTGACGGCAATATCGATGAGTTGCATGGTGCCACCTGTTGAACGCGAGGGGGCAGAATAGCAGATGCTATCCGTTCGTCAGGAAGTCGATTTAAAACAATAAGTTGGTCGCTGTTTTTAAGGTTGATGCAAGGTTGTGGGGTGGCGCGGCAGCGCTCTGCTGTGCCAATCTCCGCGCCCCTGCCGCCCTTGGAGCTTGTTTGGCGGGTATACGGTCAGTAGCCGCCTGTCGCGCATCGGCGTACAGCAGCCACCAACCGGATGAGGCTTCGGCGGTCTACCGCCTTCCCTGGAGAGTCGATGTCGCGATTGCTGCTGATCCTGTGCCTACTGGCTGCGCTGCCGTTGTCGGTCAGTGCGCGCGTGGCCGGCCCGCCGGAGGTCGGCAGTCAGGCCCGCAGTGCGCGCGATCTGCCGACGATTCGCAGCAGTGGTGAGCTACGGGTGCTGGTCAATCAGAGCCGCAACAGCTCGGGCTCGGTCAAGGGCCAGAGCATTGGCGTCGAATATCACCGCCTACGGGCGTTCGAGCAGTACCTCAACCGCAATGCCCGAGATGGTCGCAGCCTCAGACTGAAGATCATCCCCAAAGCCAAGGATCAGTTGCTTGGCGCATTGCAGCGCGGCGAGGGCGATCTGGTTGCGCCCGGCGAACTGCTCAATGTGCGCACCGGGCATGATGTCAGTGCCAGTACGGCGATTCGCCGCGAAGTACCGCTGGTGCTGGTGTCGAAGCAGGGTAACCGGCATTACCGCAGCCTCGAACAGCTGGCCGGGCGTAGTCTTTCATTGCCAGCGGGTAGCGCCGTGGGTGACGCGCTACGGTTGATCAACCAGCAACTGGCTGAGCGCAAACTGCCGCCCATCGTGGTCGAGTGGGTCGACCCCAGCCTGGCCGTCGAAGATGTACTGGAAATGGTCCAGGCCGGCATCTTCGAGCGTACTGCGGTGGAGCTGCCGATCGCCGAACGTTGGGCCAAGGTGATGCCCAAGTTGCGCGTCGACAAGCATCTGGTCCTGGCACGTGATGGCGACATGAAATGGTTCATGCGCCCCGATGCGCCGATGCTACGAGCCAGTATCGACCGTTTCTTCAGCAGCTATCAGAGCCCGGCCGACCAGGATGCGGCGTTCCAGCGTGTCTATCGCCGCTTATACAAGGTGCATTCGCCGCTGGGGCGCACTGAACGACAGCGTCTGGAGAAGGTGCGCCCGGTGCTGCAGCAGCATGCCGAGCAGCAGGGTTTCGATTGGCTGATGCTGGCTGCGCTGGCATTCAAGGAGTCGACGTTGAACCCATCGGCGCGCGGCGCCAGCGGCGCGACCGGGCTGATGCAGATCACCCCGGCGGCAGCGCGTAGCGTCGGGGTGAGCAACATTCAGAACCTCGACGGTAACGTCCAGGCCAGCAGCAAGTACCTGGCGATGATCCGCCGCAACTTCTTCAACAGCCCGCAGCTCAACGAGCGCGAGCGCATGGCCTTCGTCCTGGCTGGCTACAACCTGGGGCCGCAGCGGGTGCAGAGCCTGCGCGCCGAGGCTCGCAGGCGTGGCCTCAATCCCAATCAGTGGTTCTTCCAGGTCGAACGTGTGGCCATGGAGCAGATGGGCATGGGCGTGGTGAGTTATGTGAATGCGGTGAATAAGTACTACCTTGCTTATGACCGTGAGCGCTATCTGCTCGAACCGTAAAGGCAGCGTCTGACGGCCAAGTAGATATTTATTTATTCGATATTAATTGCCGGTTTTTTGCTGTTTTTTAATCGAGTGCATTGGATATTCTGTGCGCCATCAACTCCACACACGAAGGAAGGGTTGTAATGAACAACCTGATCAAGAACATCACCGCCACCCAGGCCAGCTTCGGCATCACCATCCTGCGTTCAGGTACCAGCAAGAAGGTCCGCACATGCGGGCCTTCTTGCATCAAGCGCTGAACGATCAGGCGGTAGCGGCCTGATCAGCTTTCTTTTCCTGCGCAATGACCTGCTGCGCCAGTTCGATCATCTGCTCGCGCATCCAGCGGTTGGCCGGGTCCTGATCGGTACTCTCATGCCAGTACAGGTGCGTTTCCAGCGCCGGCACATCACCGACCGGTAAGGTCACATGATGCAGGTTGTGGCGGCGGGCGAAACGCTCCGGCACGGTCATCACCATGTCGGTCTGCTGTATCACGCTACTGGCCATCAGATAGTGTTGCGAGCGCAGGGCAATCTTGCGCTGGATGCCCATCTTGCCAAGGGCCAGATCCACATAGCCTAAGCCACTGCGGCGGCTGGAGATGTGGATGTGGCTCAGCGACAGGTATTCGTCGAGGCTGATCTTTTCCTTGGCCATTGGGTGGCCAGGGCGCATGGCGCAGACATAGCGATCATCCAGCAGCTTGACGTGACGAACCTGCGGGTCGGTATTGAGTGGCGCGTCGACGGCAAAATCGAGCCGGCCGGCGGCCAGCTCCTTGGTGGTTTCGCGGCGCTTGGCCAGGAAGCTCTCGATGCATACGCTCGGCGCCAGGCGACGCAGGCGCTGGAACAGCGGTGGCAGGAGGATCTGCTCCGACAGGTCGGTCATGCTGATGCGGTAGGTCTTGCCGGCCTGCTGCGGGTTGAAGGTTCGGCTTTCCTGCACGGAAACGCGCAACAACTGCAGGGCGTTGCGTACCGGACCGATGATGTTCTGCGCCATCGGCGTCGGCACCATGCCCTGGGCGGTGCGCACGAACAGCGGGTCGTTGAAGGTTTCGCGCAGACGGGCGAGGGCGTTGGAAACCGCTGGCTGGGTAATGCCGACGATCTGCCCGGCACGGGTCAGGTTGGCCTCGGTGTAGATGGCGTCGAAGACGATGAAGAGGTTCAGATCCACCTTGGTCAGGTTCATGCCGGCAGTGCTCCAGGGGGCGTCGATATCAATCGATCATATATAGGTTATGAATGTTCATACACGCTGAAAATAGGTTAGATAAATCCTAAGCGCTGTTCTAGCATCATTTCCACAACCTCTCACCCTTTATTACAAACAGGTAATTCCATGGATTTCGCCTATTCCCCGAAGGTTCAAGAGCTGCGTGAGCGCGTCAGTGCATTCATGGAGGCGCACATCTACCCGGCTGAAGCGGTGTTCGAGCAGCAGGTGGCCGAAGGTGATCGTTGGCAGCCGACCGCGATCATGGAGGAGCTGAAGAACAAGGCCAAAGCCGAAGGTCTGTGGAATCTGTTTCTGCCCGAGTCGGACTACGGTGCCGGCCTGACCAACACCGAATATGCACCGTTGGCGGAGATCATGGGTCGCTCGCTGATCGGCCCCGAGCCGTTCAACTGCGCCGCGCCGGATACCGGCAACATGGAAGTGCTGGTGCGCTACGGCAACGAGGCGCAAAAGCAGCAATGGCTGGAGCCGCTGCTGTCCGGCGAGATTCGTTCCGCGTTCGCCATGACTGAGCCAGGCGTGGCTTCGAGCGACGCCACCAACATGCAGGCCAATGCTCGTCGCGAGGGCGATGAGTGGGTTATCAACGGCCGCAAGTGGTGGACCTCCGGTGCCTGCGACCCGCGCTGCAAGGTGATGATCTTCATGGGCCTGACCAACCCGGACGCGCCGCGCCACCAGCAGCACTCGATGATCCTGGTGCCGATGGATGCACCAGGCGTCACCGTACTGCGCCCGCTGCCGGTGTTCGGTTATGACGACGCGCCACATGGCCATGCCGAAGTGCTGTTCGAGAACGTGCGAGTGCCCTACGAGAGCGTATTGCTTGGTGAAGGGCGTGGCTTCGAGATCGCCCAGGGGCGCCTCGGCCCGGGCCGTATCCACCACTGCATGCGTTCGATCGGCATGGCCGAGCGCGCCCTGGAACTCATGTGCAAGCGCGCTGTTTCGCGGACCGCCTTTGGCAAGCCGCTGGCGCGCCTGGGTGGCAATATCGATCACATCGCCGATTCGCGCATGGAGATCAACCAGGCGCGTCTGCTGACCCTGAACGCGGCCTACATGATGGATACCGTGGGCAACAAGATCGCCGCCAGCGAAATCGCCCAGATCAAAGTGGTGGCGCCCAACGTGGCGCTCAAGGTGATCGACCGGGCGATCCAGATGCACGGCGGCGCGGGCGTCTCCAACGACTTCCCGCTGGCCTACTGGTACGCCATGCAGCGCACCCTGCGCCTGGCCGATGGCCCGGACGAGGTGCATCGCGCAGCCATCGGCAAGTTCGAGATTGGCAAGTACGTGCCGCGCGACGTGATGAAAGCCAGCCGCTGATCCCGCAAGCCAAAGCAAAGAGGCCCGCATCTGCGGGCCTCTTTGTTTGTCTGTCGTCGACTTTGCTGCTCGGTCGTCCGGCTACGCCGTTTCTCAGTGTTGCGGGGCTTTCTGGTCGCGGGTATTGAGCAGCGACAGGATCACCCCGCCTGCCAGCAGCCCCAGGGTGACGCCAAGCGAGAGCAGGGCGGGAACCTTGATCAGGTCGTGCAGGAAGATCTTGCCGCCGATATACATCAGCACCAGCGCCAGGGCGTACTTCAGGTAGATGAAGCGGTGCATCAGTGCGGCCAGGGCGAAATACAGCGCGCGCAGGCCGAGAATGGCGAAGATGTTCGAGGTGTAGACGATGAACGGGTCCTGCGAGATGGCCAGTACAGCCGGCACGCTGTCCACCGCGAACACCAGGTCGGCCAGTTCGATCAGCACCAGCGCCAGCAGCAGCGGGGTGGCATAGAGCAGCGGCTTGCCACTGACCTGATCCTTCAGACGCACCAGGAACTTGCCTTCGTGCAGCTCATCGGTGACGCGAATGTGCTTGCGCACGAAGCGGATCACCGGATTCTGCGCCAGGTCCGGATGCGACTCTTCGTCACCGCCGCTGCGCAGCATCTTGATGCCGCTGAACAGCAGGAAGGCACCGAAGAGGTAGAGAATCCAGTCGAACTGCTGCACCAGGGCCGTGCCCAGACCGATCATGATCGCGCGCAGCACGATCACCCCGAGAATGCCCCAGAACAGCACGCGGTGCTGGTACTTACGCGGGATGTTGAAGTAGCCGAGGATCATCGCCATGACGAAGACGTTGTCCATCGACAGCGATTGCTCCACCAGGAAGCCGGTGTAGTACTCCATCGCCTTGGTACCGCCGAGCTGCCACCAGATCCAGCCGCCGAAGGCGACGCCGACACTGAAATAGCCGGAATACAGCAGCAGGCTCTCGCGCATCTCGATTTCATGCTGATCGCGATGCAGCACGCCGAGGTCGAGTACCAGAAGGGTGATGATCAGTACCAGAAAGGCCAGCCAGAACCAGCCGGGGGTACCGAAGATGGGGGATGTCAAAAAGGCAAGTAGAGCGTCCATGAGCCCTCCCTTATGTCTGCCTGAGTTGAAAGAAATCGACTCAGTGACTCCGACATCACGGTGAGAAAACTCACCGCCAGAGGGGCCCGGCGTCACGCGCGGCGAAGATTAGCGCCGAGCCCTTACTCTGCCAAGCCCTTTGTAAGGAAATATTTTCAAGCGTCAGTAGACCCAGACTTCGACACGGCGATTACGGATACGGCCATTGTTCTGATCATTGGCGGCCACCGGTAGCTCGCTGCCCATCCCGATGATTTCACGAAACAGTACGCCTTGTTTGGCCAGCTCGCGGCGCACGGCCATGGCGCGCAGTTTCGACAGCAGTTCGGCGCGCTCGGGGTCGCTTTTCGGATCGCCGAAACCAACCAGCACCACCTTGTCCTGCAGCTTGTCGTGTTGCTTGAGATAGTCCAGCACCCGCTGCAAATCACGATGTGCTTTGTTATCCAGCGTTGCGCTGCCTTCCTGGAAGCGGAAGTTCACCGACAGGCGCTGCGCCTGCTTTGCCAGTTGCTGGTACTCCGCTGGCATTTGCGCATCTGCGGCGACCTTGACCGCCTGGACGGTCTGGGCGATGAAACCGCTGTTGTCGACAATGGCCTGGCCGCGTGGGCTGTGGGCGAAGTCGATCAGCGCGCGTACCCAGGGATTGCTCTGCTGCGGGGCGTTGTAGAGAAACAGACGACGTGCCAGGGGGTAGTCTTCGGTGGCGATCAGTGTGGGGCTCGGCGGCATTGGCTGGGAGTCGCCAGACGCGACCGAGACCGCCTTGGCCTGACGGATGTAGGGCAGGCCAATGAAACCGATGCCATTGGGATCGCTGCTCACCGCGTCGGACAGTTGGCTACTGGACTCGAAGCGTTGCGCGCGGGGCGCAAGGGTACGTCCGTCTGGGGCCAGCACCAGCTCCTTGAAGGTGTCATAGGTGCCGGAATTGTCATCGCGTGCATAGGGGCGCACCTGGCCAGGCCTGCCGCCCAGTGTGGCCCAGTCGTCGATTTCGCCGGAAAACAGCTGCGCGATCTGCTCCACGCTGAGTGCTGCGACAGGGTTGGACGGGTGGACGATGATCGCCAAGCCGTCGATGGCGATGACCTGTTCGCTTTGCGGGCTGCGCAGATCACCCAGGGCGGCCAGGCTGGCGGCTTCGCTGTCCTTGATCGGCCGCGACGAGGCGGCCAGATCGGCGCTGCCGTCCTTGAGCGAGGTGAAACCGGTGCCAGAGCCGTGAGCGGCGACTTCGACTATCACCTGGCGGCCGTCGGCCCGTCGTGCGAGCAGGCGCTGCTCGTTTTCCCGGGCACCTTCTTCGCTGTGGATATCGTGCAGGCCCTGAGCTTCGAACAGCCCTTTGACCAGCTCCGGGCCGAGCTTGGCACCAATGGTGTTGGAGCCCTGGATGCGCAGTACCGGTTGGTTGCCCTCGGAGGCTGGTAGTGCGGCGAAGACGGAAAGAGGGAGGGCGTAGCAGATGAAACCGATCAGCAGCAGGGACAGAGTACGACCCCAGAGGTCGCGGTCGGCGGACAGGGCGCGCGGCATGCGGCAAGCACCTTCTAGTGGAGAGAAATACCGCGCAGATTAAGTCAGTCGAGTTGCAGTCATATTACAGGGCGCGTCATCGACACGCGCCCAGTTTCACGCCAGTTCCAGCCAGATCGGCGCATGGTCCGAGGGCTTGTCCATTCCACGCAGGTCGTAATCGATGCCGGCATCCTTGAAGCGCGCCTGCAGCGGCTGGCTGGCGAGGATCACGTCGATGCGCAGGCCGCGCTTGGGCTCGTCTTCAAAGCCGCGACTGCGGTAGTCGAACCAACTGAAACGATCATTCACCTCGGGGTTGAGGTGGCGGAAGCTGTCCACCAGGCCCCAGCTCTTCAGCGTCGCCAGCCATTCGCGCTCCTCCGGCAGGAAGCTGCACTTGCCGGTTTTCAGCCAGCGCAGGCGATTGGGCTCGCCGATGCCGATGTCGCAATCTTCCGGGCTGATGTTGATGTCGCCCATCACTACCAGGGCCTGCTGCGGATCGAAGTGCTCCACCAGCAGTTGATGCAGGTCGGCGTAGAAGCGCTGCTTGGCCGGGAACTTCACCGGGTGGTCACGGCTTTCGCCTTGCGGGAAATAGCCGTTCATGATGGTGACCGGGTTGCCACCCGCATCGGCGAAGGTGCCGTAGATGAAGCGGCGTTGAGAGTCTTCTCCATCGCCGGGAAACCCCTTGTGCAGGCTCAGTGGCTCCTGACGCGAGAGCAGGGCAACGCCATAGTGGCCTTTCTGGCCGTGGTAATGCACGTGGTAGCCGAGCTGACGGATCTCGGCTTCGGGGAACTGCTCATCGGCCACCTTGGTTTCCTGCAGGCCGATCACGTCCGGCTGGTGTTTTTCGATCAGGGCCTCCAATTGATGGGGGCGGGCGCGCAGGCCGTTGATATTGAACGAGACGATTTTCATGGGCGGCGGGTCCTGGGCTAACGGGCATGCCATGAGAGGTATCCCGGATGATGAAAGCCTTCGCGGCATGCCTTCCCTCATCCGTTGGTTCGCGCCACCTTCTCCCGAAAGGGGAAGGGCATGAGGAAGGTGTCGCTGCGCGACTTTCAGATTAAACGGCGATGCTAGCCGATCCTCGGCGCTCGCGGCCAGCGCCTGGCGGGCATCATGAGGTGGTGCTAAGTTGGCTGGGACGCGCCTGACCCACAACGCATAACAACAGAGGTCTGCCATGCCCAACAACGCTCCAGCAGAAGTACGCATGCTTGATGGTGGTTACGCCCGCGAGGTCCGTTCGCTGCTCTACCACGCCTATCGCCACGAGCCGACCTTCGCCTACCTGTTCGAAGCGCAGCGACCGGGTTTTGATCAGCGTGTACGCGCGACGATTCGCGAACTTGTGCAGCAGCACTTCGCCGAGGATCTGCCGGCCATTGGCCTGCTGATCGATGACCGCCTGATCGGCGCAGCACTGATCGCGCCACCGCAGCGCCGCCTGGATATCACCGAAAGTTGGGGGTGGCGTCTGCGCATGCTGCTGAGCACCGGTTTCAGCTGCACCAAGCGCTATCTCGAGTACCACGATGCGGTGCTTGCCAGTCTGCCGCCCGGGCCTTACCACGTGCTGCCGCTACTGGGCATTCACCCCGAGTTTCAGGGGCAGCATCACGGCGAGCAGTTGCTCGAGGCGCTGCACGACTGGTGTGCACAGGACAGCGGCTCGCAAGGTGTGGTGCTGGATACCGGCAATGCGCGCTATCTGGACTTCTACAGGCGCCAGGGCTACGAGGAAATCGGCGAGCTGGCCATCGGCCCGGTGGTGGAGCACGTGTTCTTCCATCCCAATCCACAGCCGGTGGTGCGGGCCAGCGCTTGAGAACCTGTTCACGATCAGCTGCGCGTCGGCGCTGCTGCGTTAAAAACAGGCTCGGAATGCTCATTTACAACTCATAAACTGCGCTTCCTCGCCTGTTTTTGCCTTGCATCGCTCTAGCTCGCAAGATCGTGAGCAGGTTCCAAGCTCCGGCTGTCTGCCCATGTCGCGAAGCCTCTGGCGCGCGCTTCGCGCCGTGGTAGCATCCCCGCCATGAGTGTATATGGACATATCCGGCGCAGCCTCGCGCTGCTGCTGATCAGTACTGGCGCCCTCGCGGCTGGCGAGCTGGACGTGCGAATCACTCCGAGCAATTCGGCGCTGAAGGCCAATATCGAGGGCTACGTCGGTAGCCTCGATGGGCGTGATACGCAGTCGTTGCGCCGTTTGCGCCGCATCGCCGAAAGCGAGGCGGACAAGGCCGCGCAGGCGCTGGGCTATTACCAGGCGCGCATCCGCAGCCATATCGAAGAGGGCGCAACGCCACGCCTGGTGCTGGAAGTCGAGCCCGGCGAACGGGTGCGCCTGCGCAACGTGGACATTCGTATCGAAGGGCCTGCCAGCGAGCTGTCTGCCTTTCGCGTACCCAGTGCCGGCCGTTTGCAGCCAGGCTCGGTGCTCAACCATGGGCGCTATGAGGACGCCAAGCGACTGATTCAGAATCAGGCCTCGCGCTATGGCTTCTTCGACGGCCGATTCTCTCGCCAGAGTTTGCAAATCGACCCGGCTGTCGGGGTGGCCGATATCGAGCTGGTGTTCGTCAGCGGGCCGCGTTACAGCCTGGGCGATATCGCCTTCAGCGGTGACTTCCCGTTCGATGAAGAGCTGCTGCTGCGCATGGTGCCGTTCGAACCGGACACCCCCTACGACTCCGAATTGATCGCCGAGCTGTATCAGGCGCTGCAGTCCAGTGGCTATTTCGAATCGGTGCGCGTCGATGCCATCCCGACCCAGGCCGACCAGTTGCGTATTCCAGTGGCGGTGGCGCTGCAGGTGCGTAAGCCACGCACCATGGGCCTGGGGCTGGGCTTTTCCACCGACGTCGGGCCGCGCCTGCGCGCCAACTGGACGCGCCACTGGCGCAATCCGCAGGGGCACAGCTACGGGGTGGAAACCGAATTGTCCGCCCCGCGGCAGAACGTTGGCCTGTGGTACGACATTCCCGGTGACCCACCACTGACCGACAAACTGCGCCTGGCCGGCGGTTATCAGTATGAGGAGCTGGCCAGCAAGGACAGCTTGAGCCGGCTGCTCACCCTCGGTCCGGAATGGCACAGCCAGCGCTCCGGTGGCTGGCAGCGCGTGCTGTCGGTGAAATGGCAGCGTGAGGAATATCGCCTGGGTGACGACTCCGGGCTGAGCACCCTGTTGATGCCGGGCGTCAGCTATTCGCTGTTGCGCAGCGACAACAGCCTCGACCCGAATCAGGGCTACCGCGTGCAGTTCGACTTGCGTGGCGCTGTCGATGGCGTGCTGTCCGATGCCAACGTGCTGCACGGCAACGTCATGCTCAAGGGCCTGACTACCGTATTCGACAATCACCGTCTGCTCGGGCGGGTGCAGTTCGGCGGTACCGAAACCAATGGTTTCTCTGCAGTGCCGCCGTCGCTGCGCTTCTTCGCCGGTGGCGATCAGAGCGTGCGCGGTTACGACTATCAGAGTCTGTCGCCGGAGAACAACCGAGGCGACAAGATCGGCGGCCGTTACCTGTTCACCACCAGCGCCGAGTACCAGTACAGTCTCACCGACAAGTGGCGCCTGGCGACTTTCATCGACCAGGGCAATTCCTTCAATTCGCTGGACATTCCCACCTTGAAGACTGGTGTCGGCTTCGGCGTGCGCTGGGTATCGCCGGTTGGCCCGCTGCGCCTGGACCTCGCTCATGCGCTGGACGACGACGGTGGCGTACGCCTGCATTTCTCCATGGGGCCTGAGCTATGACCCGGCGCCTGCTGAAATGGTTGGCCGGCGGTCTGCTCGGCCTGGCGTTGCTGCTCGTCGCGGCCCTGTGGGCGCTGCTGGGTACCCAGGGTGGCAGTCGCTGGCTGCTGGCCCAGGTGCCAGGCCTGCAGGTCGACAACTTCGCAGGGCGTCTGGGCGGTGACTGGCAGGTCGATGCGCTGATCTGGCAGCAAGACGATATGCGCGTGGAGCTGCAGCAGCTGGACATGGCCTGGTCACCGTCCTGCCTGTTGCGCCTGACGCTATGTCTGGATCGCCTGCATCTGCAGCAGGTGGCCGTGACTCTGCCCGAAAGTGGGGAGGCCAGCGATGAGCCGTTGAGCCTGCCGAACCTCAACCTGCCACTGCGCTTGCAATTGGGCGATATTCAGTTGGGTGAGTTGCGTCTGGACGGCCAGGCGCAACTGAGCGATCTCGAACTGATCGCCAGTTGGAACGAGCAGGGCGTGGAGCTGCAGCGCCTGGCCTTGCAACGTGATGACCTGAGCCTGGATCTCAGTGGTCAGCTGACACCACAGGGCAATTGGCCCTTGACCCTGAGTGGTCGCCTGCAGTTGCCGGAGGTCGATGGCAAGGCCTGGCAGGTGGCGCTGCAGGTGGGCGGCGAATTGCAACGCAACCTGACGATCGAGGCCGATAGCAGTGGCTATCTCGATGCTCGTCTGGAAGGACAGGTGCAGGCGCTGGCTGAGCATCTGCCCGCTGAACTGCGCCTGACCAGCCAGGATTTCCAGGCCAGCAGCGGTTTGCCGCAGACGCTGCACCTGCAGGCGCTTACCTTGTCGGCAAAGGGTGACCTGAGCAGCGGCTATCGCATCGATGGCAGCGCCACTCTGCCCGCCGAAGAGGCGCCGATGCCGTTGACATTGCGTGGCAGGGTCGATGCCAAGGGCGCGGATATCGAATTGCTGCGCATCGAGGCCGAGGATCAGCAGCATCTGCAGCTCAGCGGTACGCTCGCCTGGAGCGAAGCGTTTCAGGTCGATGCCAAGCTCGACTGGCTGAATTTTCCCTGGCAGCGCCTGTACCCGCTGGATGAGCCGCCGCCCGTGGCGCTGCAGGAGCTGCACGCCGAAGCCAGCTATAGCGAAGGCAATTACCTGGGTAACTTCGCTGCGCAGCTTAAGGGACCGGCAGGGGACTTCAGCCTGAGCAGTCCGGTCAGTGGCGATCTCGGCCAGGTCAGCCTGCCGCAATTGCAGTTGGTGGCTGGCCAGGGCCGCGCCGAAGGTGTGGTCAAGGTCGGTTTTGCCGACGGCGTCGACTGGCAGGCCATGCTGCAGCTCAGCGCCCTCGACCCGGGGTACTGGCTGGCGGAGATGCCGGGTAATCTGGCAGGGCCGCTGAATACCTCGGGCAGCTTCAATGCCGGTGCGCTGCAGGCCAAGGCCGATATCGACCTCAATGGCCGTCTGCGTGGCCAGCCCGCGCAATTGCAGGTACAGGGCGTAGGTAGCGGCGAGCAGTGGCAGCTCGAACGGTTGCTGGTACGCCTGGGCGACAACCGGGTCAGCGGCCAGGGCGCGCTGGATCAACGCTTGCGCGGTCAGCTGGAGCTGGCCTTGCCGCGCCTGGGTCAGCTCTGGCCCGGCCTGCATGGGCAGATACAGGGGCAGCTTTCCCTGGCCGGTACCCTGCAGGCGCCGCAAGGCCAGCTGGCGCTCAGTGGTGAGCGCCTGGCTTACGGCGACCCCAGCCTGCGTCGTCTGCAGTTGCAGGCAACGCTGGATGCTCGCCAGCAGGCGCTGGTCGATCTGAACCTGCGTGGCATCCGCATCGGCGACACCTACCTCGGGCGTCTGCAGGCCCAGGGGCGTGGCGACCAGCGTCGCCAGGCGCTGGATATCGATCTGCAAGGCCCGCTGCTGCAACTGGCGCTGGCGCTGGACGGCAACTTGAGCGAGCAGGGCGACTGGCGCGGGCGCATCGCCAGTGGCCGGGTGCAGAGTGGCGGGCAGGATTGGCAGCTGCAGCAGGCCGCGAGCCTGGAGCGCCTGGCCAGCGGCCGGCTCAACTTGGGCGCGCATTGCTGGCAGTCCGGCGATGCCAGCCTGTGTGGCGGGCAGCAGCGGCTGATGCCGCAGCCCAGCCTGGACTGGCGCCTGGAAAACTTCCCGCTGGCCAGCCTGCAGCCCTGGTTGCCCGATGATTTGGCCTGGCAGGGGCGGCTGGATGGTCAGCTGAAAGTCGAGCTACCCGACAGCGGCCCCAATGGCCAGATCAGGCTCGATGCTGGCGCTGGCAATCTGCGTATTCGTCAGCCGGATGAAGAGCAGTGGCTGGACTTTCCCTACGACAGCCTGCGCCTGGACAGCACACTGCGCCCGCAACGGGTAGACAGCGAACTGCGTTTCGTCAGTGGCCGCCTGGGTGAGCTGCTGCTGCAGGCGCAGATCGACCCACGCCCGGCGAGCAAGCCGGTCAGCGGCGAGTTTCGATTGAGCGGTTTCGACCTGGCCGTGTTGCGTCCCTTCGTACCCATGGCGGAAACGCTCGAAGGCAAACTGCAGGGCAGCGGCAACATAAGCGGCCAGCTGCTGGCGCCGCAGATCAACGGCCAGCTGCGCCTGGACGGCGGCGAGCTGTCCGGCAGCGAACTGCCGATCAGCCTGGAGAACCTGCAATTGCAGGCGTTGATCGCGGGCGAGCAGGTGCAGCTCTCTGGCGACTGGCGCAGTGGTGAGCAGGGGCGTGGCAATCTGCGTGGCGAACTGACCTGGGCCGAGGGGCTGGGCGGCGATCTGGCATTGCAGGGACAGCGCTTGCCGGTGAAGGTCGAGCCCTATGCCGAGCTGGAAGTCGAGCCCGATCTGCAATTACAACTGCGTGCCCAGCGTCTGGCTGTCAGCGGCAAAGTTGGTGTGCCGCGCGGCCTGATCAGCGTGCGTGAGCTGCCGCCGTCTACCGTGAAAGTCTCCAACGACGCGCGGGTGGTCGGTCGTGAAGTGCCGGAAGCCGAGCAAGGCATGGGCATCGCCATGGATGTCGATGTCGAGGTTGGCCAGGACAAGCTTTCCTTCAGCGGTTTCGGCCTGACTGCCGATCTGCGTGGGCGGGTGCATATTGGCAACGATCTCGATACGCGTGGTGAACTGGATCTGGTCAACGGCCGCTATCGCGCCTATGGCCAGCGCCTGACCATTCGTCGCGCGCGCCTGCTGTTCACCGGGTCCATCGATCAGCCGTTCCTCGATGTGGAAGCGATTCGCCGGGTCGACACGGTCGTCGCCGGTATCCGTCTGTCCGGTAGCGCCGAGCAGCCGAGCACCACGGTCTTCGCCGAGCCGGCCATGAGCCAGGAACAGGCGCTGTCCTATCTGGTGCTGGGCCGGCCGTTGGGGCAAGGCACGGGGGACAACAACATGCTTGGCCAGGCAGCGCTGGCGCTCGGTCTGGCCGGCAGCAGTTCGCTCACCACCAGCCTGGCCACCAGTCTGGGGATTCAGGATTTTCAGCTCGACACCGAGGGCAGTGGCGTGACCACCAGTGTGGTGGCCAGCGGCAATATCACCGAGCGCTTGAGTCTGCGTTACGGCGTGGGTGTGTTCGAGCCGGCCAACACCATTGCTCTGCGTTACGAGCTGAGCCGGCGCCTGTACCTTGAGGCCGCCAGCGGTCTGGCCAGCTCGCTCGACCTGTTCTATCGCCGGGACTTCTGATAGTAGCGCCACCTTTATGCTAAATCCCTACATGGCTGCGGGTGTATCGGCGGCGCTTCTGCGCTAGTCTGGACGCATGGTCGGGCCGTGACCTGCCATTCGATGGAGCATTCGCCACGGCGACCCCCCCCATGTCACACATTTGCCCTTCAACTCCCTGAACGATAAGGAAACTCCCATGGCGCAAGTCACTCTCAAAGGCAACCCGGTGCAGGTCGACGGCCAACTGCCGCAGGTCGGCCAACAGGCACCAGCGTTCAGCCTGGTCGCTGGCGACCTGAGCGACGTCACCCTGGCCAGCCTGGCTGGCAAGCGCAAGGTGCTGAACATCTTCCCCAGCGTCGACACCCCGACCTGCGCTACCTCCGTGCGCAAGTTCAACGCCGAAGCCGGTCAACTGAACAACACCGTGGTGCTGTGCATCTCCGCTGACCTGCCGTTCGCCCAGGCACGCTTCTGTGGTGCTGAAGGTCTGGAAAACGTGGTCAATCTGTCCACCATGCGTGGCGCCGACTTCCTCAAGAACTACGGTGTGGCCATTGCCAGCGGCCCGCTGACCGGCCTGGCCGCGCGCGCCGTGGTAGTACTGGATGAAAACGACAAGGTGCTGCACAGCGAGCTGGTTGGCGAAATCGCTGATGAGCCGAATTACGCAGCTGCCCTGGCCGCGCTGAAGTAACTCGCAGCTGGTTCGATGAAACGGCCTGCTTCGCAGGCCGTTTTTATTTGTGGTGCGCCAGGCATGGCGCGTAGCGCCGTGACTGGCGCTGTTCGGTTCACTGTGGTGGTGAGCCTGGCGACTTGGAGGTGAAAGTCCTCTACACACCCGGCAAGGGGAAGTGTTAGCTGAAGGCAAGGGTGTCGCGGG
>NZ_QASO01000071.1 GCF_003052605.1 Ectopseudomonas oleovorans
AAATCGGGATAGGGGACGGCTACCGCCGTTCCCCTCCCACACCACCCGGCATGCGGGTCCGCACCGGGCGGTTCGAGATGTTGAGGTCAGGAGAGTCTTGGCATGCCCAGACGATCGAAATAGCTGATCGTCAATACTTGGTGTCCGGCAGTCAGGCTGTTATGCCACCAGCGGCGACTCAGCGCCGCAACCGATTGCGCCACGCTCTGCGTACCCCCTAAACGAAGCAGTTCCCGGTAGATCGTCTTGCCGCGTCGCCACTGTTTGAGTTGAAGGGCTCGTAGCCTTCGACGCATCCACTCATCCAGCCTTCGCCAGACTCGCGGGGTTTGCGCCAAGCTGAAGTAGCCTTTCCATCCCGGCAGATAGCTGCAAAGCTTTTCGATCACCTCGGCAAGGCTGCGCCCGCCATTACGGCGAGTACGCTGCCTGATCTGCTGCTTGAACACCCCCAGTGCCTTCTTCGAAACGGCACGCCGCACCTCACCATCGTGGGTTTGCCATAAGCAGTATCCGAGGAAGTTACGTTCAAACACGCTCGCCACTGCACTTTTCGATTCATTGATCTTCAGGCGCAGCTTGTCGTAGCAGCGTTTGAGGAGGGCCATCACCCGCTCGCCAGCCTTCTGGCTGCGCACATAGACGTTACAGTCGTCGGCGTAACGGGCAAAACGATGTCCTTTGCGTTCAAGCTCTTTATCCACCTCGTCGAGCAGCACGTTAGCCAGTAGTGGCGACAGTGGCCCACCTTGCGGCGTGCCTTCCAATCGCTCGATCACTACACCACCATCCATGATTCCAGCATTTAGATAGGCCCGCACCAGCCGGATCACGCCAGCATCATTCACGCGCCTACTCAAACGCTCTATCAGGATGTCGTGGTTGACCCGGTCGAAGAACTGGGACAGATCAACGTCCACCACGACGCAGTAGCCTTCTTGGGCATACCGTTGGGCAGACAAAACCGCATCCCAGGCTCGGCGACCTGGCCGGAATCCATGGCTATGCTCGCTGAAAGTGGGATCAATCAGCGGTTGCAGCACTTGCAGCAGCGCTTGCTGGATCAGACGGTCGGTCACACTGGGGATGCCCAGCTCTCGTTCACTTCCGTCTGGTTTCGGTATGCATACGCGCCGTACTGGTAATGGCTGGTAGGTTCCCGCCAGCAGTTGCCGTCGGATACTCGACCATACCTGCCTGAGGTGGGCTTCGGTCTGCACTATGTCCAGGCGATCCACCCCAGCACCTCCCTTGTTCGCCTTCACGCGCTTCCAGGCGCGCTGCATATTCTCCTGTGCGACAACCTGTTCCAACAGGCATCGCCCTGCATCCCCCAACCCTTGGCGCGGGAGGCGTGCTTCATCGCTGGACGGTAGCATCGAGGCTTCACCTCGATCCTGGACGCCCCGCCCCGTTCTCACAGGCATCTGATGCAATGCACGGCTCATCGACAAGACGTTTGATGCTCCTTCTCGTTCGGCCCTTCGTCTGGTGTTTCGAGCCTACAGTGGCTCAGCTATTCGACTACTACGGCCTCTGCTGACTTCTCGCTCCGATCAAGCACCGTCGCCCTTTCAGGCGTAAAGCGAGATCTCCCCAGGTAAGAACGCACTCCTTCTCTGCACAACCGCCGGATTTACGCCGCTTCGCCTTGGCCACGAGAGCTTCGCGATTCCTTGCCCGCTCGCCCTGCTCGGCAGCGCCTCATATCCGATTCTTGTCCATCGGCTCGCAGATTACGCTCCACGCTTCCTCCCCACGCTCGGTCACCCTTACGCAGTTGCGCTTCGCTTCGTTCACTGTGGCCAGCTCACGGGAGGACTTGCACCTCCAAGAGTGCGCCCATGCTGGGCGCACAAAGAAAACCCCGCGATTGCGGGGCCTTGCAGACTGTTGTCCTGACATCCTTGATCTGCTCACCATCCTGGCGGCTGTCCAGCGTGTCCCTGTTCGTCTAGGCGCTTCCTGCGCTGAATCCATGTGCAGCAGAGTACGCCCGTACCTGATCGACCGACAGTGGCGAAAATCGTGACATCGTGTAAGCCATGGCTTACACGAGTTCTCCCTCTGTCAGCCGTCTGACTTTGCCCGGGCCATTCCAGGTTTGGAGAAAGCATTTGGCCATGTTTTTTGTGACGTACGTCTTGCTAGACTGCATCTTGTCCTACAAAAACAACAGACTCCGACAACGGCAGTCACTGGGGCTAGAGTATGCGCGCAGTCACCTTGCTTCTTGGTTGCCTGGCAACCTGCATCAGCTGCTTCTCCCTGGCCAATGGCCAGACCCAACTGGGCGACGTCAAACAGGCCATCGATCAGGCGTTCTGGCAGGATCTTTACGGTAATGGCGGCACCACGCTCTATTGCGGCCAGACCTTCGCCCGCGAAAGCGGCACCCTCACTGCCAGCCCGATCTACAGCAGCAAGCAGCTCAAGAGCGCGATGCGCTGCGTCACCGACCGCCAATGCACCATCATGAACCCGCGCTATCCGTACATCGTCGCCGACCTGCACAACTACTACCCGGCGCTGACCCGCGTGGAGCTAGCGCGACGCAATGCCCAGTTCGCCGAACTGGCCGATGATGTACCGAGCAAGTTCGCCGATATCGGCTGCGACCTGAAAACCAGCTTCCAGCTGGTAGAGCCGCGTGGCGAAGCCAAGGGCAATATCGCCCGGGCAATCTTCTACATGCACATCGAATACGGTTTGCCCATCGTCGGCCTGGTGCCGATGTACAAGGCCTGGCACCGCATGGACCCGCCGGATGCCGAAGAAAAGGCACGCAACGACAAGATCGAGGTGCTACAGGGCACGCGCAATCGCTTTATCGACGATCCTGCGCTAGTGGATCAGCTGATCAGCGACTGACCCCGAACGCAGTGGCAGGGGCTTTAGCCGCGACGGGAGACGGCCCTGGATCGCCGGCAAGCCGGCTCCTACGGATGTGCGGAAAGCCTAGCCTCTGCGTTTGTGCAGCGAGCGCAGTTTGTAGCGGTCACCGGGATGGATCAGCCGGGCATAGCTGATCAGGTGATCGTCCGACCAGGTGCGACGGATCACGCTCAGGCAGGGCATGGCCGGGTCGATCTGCAGCAGCTCGGCCGTGCACGCATCCACCAATACCGCTTCGAGCACATGCTCGACATCCGAGATCGGGCAACTGGCGACCAGCACCTCGTTGGGGGTGACCTGGGTGAAGTCGCTCTGCAGGTAATGCGGCACCCAGCGCGGGTTGACGAAGCGATCCTCGAGCTGGATCGGCAGACCGTCCTGCAGGTGCACGAGGATGCTGTGAAACACCTCGGCGCCCAGGCGCAGCCCCAGACGCAGGGCCACTTCGTCATCGGCGGCGATGGCCTCGCAGCGCACCACTGCGTTGCTGTAGGCATGGCCGCGGCCGCGCACTTCGCTGGCGATGTTCATCACCTCGTGCAGAGGCGACTCGGCCTTGCGGTCAGTGACGAAGGTGCCGAGCCCGGCCTGACGCACCAGATAACCCTTCTGCACCAGATTCTGGATCGCCTTGTTGGCGGTCATGCGGCTGACGCCGAAGTCGCGCGCCAATTGCTCCTCGGGCGGGATCTGGTGGTTGACCGGGTAGGCGCCGCCGTGAATGCGCTCGAGGAGGAAATCCTCGATGGCCTTGTAGCGCGGGGTGGGACTGGTCACGGCTGCTCCTTGGATATGCCCGGTGCGCGGATGATACATTAGCCATACAAGTGATCTCGTAGGAGCCCCGCCTCGGGGCGAAAGCGGTCGCGGCCACTGCGCAAGACCTGCGGCGTAACCAGCATTCGCCGCGGGGCGCGGCTCCTACACAAAGACCGTAGCCCAATGATCCGGGGCCTGATATCAAGGCCTCGGATCGCATCCGCGCAACGCGATCACCTCACCGAAGGCAGCATCCCGGCCGGCAGCAGCGGCGTTAGCACGCGCTCGGCGAGCAGAGCATCGGCAGCGGCGATGTCCGGGGCGAAGAAGCGGTCCTCGACGTAGTACGGCACCTTGGCGCGCAGCGCCTGACGCGCCTGTTCCAACGCAGGGGTGCTCTTCAGCCCTTCACGGAAGTCCAGGCCCTGGCAGGCGCCGAGCCATTCCACGGCCAGCACGCCACGGGTGTTGGCGGCCATGTCCCTCAGGCGTTTGCCGGCAGCCGGGGCCATGGAAACGTGGTCTTCCTGGTTGGCCGACGTCGGCAGGCTGTCGACGCTGTGCGGGTGGGCCAACGCCTTGTTCTCGCTGGCCAGGGCCGCAGCGGTGACCTGGGCGATCATGAAGCCGGAGTTGACCCCGCCATTGGCCACCAGGAACGGCGGTAGCTGCGACATGTGCTTGTCCATCATCAGCGAGACGCGGCGCTCGGACAGCGAGCCGATCTCGGCGATGGCCAGGGCGATATTGTCGGCGGCCATGGCCACGGGTTCTGCGTGGAAGTTACCACCGGAAATCACCTCGCCTTCAGCGGCGAACACCAGCGGGTTGTCGGAGACCGCGTTGGCCTCGACGCCGAGCACCTCGGCAGCCTGGCGCAGCTGGGTCAGGCAGGCGCCCATGACCTGCGGCTGGCAGCGCAGCGAGTACGGGTCCTGCACCTTGTCGCAGGCGGCGTGGGAGCGGCCGATCTCGCTGCTGTCGCCGAGCAGGTGACGGAACGCCGCTGCTGCGTCGATCTGCCCACGCTGGCCACGAGCCGCGTGGATGCGCGCATCGAAGGGCGAGCGCGAACCCAGCAGCGCCTCGACACTCAGCGCACCGCAGACGCTGGCGGCGGCGTAAAGGTCTTCACCTTCGAACAACCCACGCAAGGCGTAAGCAGTGGATACTTGGGTGCCGTTGAGCAGCGCCAGACCTTCCTTGGCAGCCAGGGTCATCGGCTCCAGGCCGGCGATGGCCAGCGCCTCGCTGGCCGGCAGCCATTGGCCCTTATGGCGCGCCTGGCTTTCGCCGAGCAGCACGAGCGACATATGCGCCAACGGCGCCAGGTCACCGGAGGCGCCGACCGAGCCTTTCAGCGGGATATGCGGGTAGACCTCGGCGTTGACCAGGGCGATCAGCGCCTCGATCACCTGGCGGCGAATGCCGGAAAAGCCGCGTGCCAGGCTGTTGATCTTCAGCAGCATGATCAGCCGTACCATGGCATCGCTCAGCGGCTCGCCGATACCGGCGGCGTGGGACAGCACCAGCGAGCGCTGCAGCTTTTCCAGGTCGTCGTTGGCGATGCGGGTCGAGGCCAGCAGGCCGAAACCGGTGTTGATGCCGTAGGCGGTGCGGCCCTCGGCGATGATCTGATTCACGCAGGCGACGCTGGAGTCGATGGCCTGATGGGCGCTGGCGTCCAGGGTCAGGTGCACGGGGGCCTGGTAGGCGGCGCGCAGGTCGGCCAGGGTCAGTTGGCCGGGTTTCAGGTTCAGGGTGGTCATGAGGTGTTCTTCCAAAGAGCGTGTTCAAAGTCTCGCGAGCTAGAGCCAAACGGTGGCGCAAATGGCTGAGGACGCGGAGTTTACGAGCTGTAAATGAGCAGTCCGAAGTCGTTTGCAACGCCGTTTGGCCGACGCGCAGCAGACTTTGGATATGCTCTCAGCCGATCATCGGCAAATTCAGACCTTGCTCCTTGGCGCAATCGATGGCGATCTGGTAACCGGCATCGGCGTGACGCATCACGCCGGTGCCCGGGTCGTTGGTCAGCACGCGGGCGATACGCGCGGCAGCTTCGTCGGTGCCATCGCAGACGATGACCATACCCGAATGCTGGGAGAAACCCATGCCGACGCCGCCGCCGTGGTGCAGCGAGACCCAGGTGGCGCCGCTGGCGGTGTTGAGCAGAGCATTGAGCAGCGGCCAGTCGGACACGGCGTCGGAGCCGTCCAGCATCGCCTCGGTCTCGCGGTTGGGGCTGGACACCGAGCCGCTGTCCAGGTGGTCGCGGCCGATGACGATGGGCGCGCTCAGCTCACCCGAACGCACCATCTCGTTGAACGCCAGGCCGAGCTTGGCGCGCTGGCCCAGACCGACCCAGCAGATACGTGCCGGCAGCCCCTGGAACGAGATGCGCTCGCGGGCCATGTCCAGCCAGCGGTGCAGGTGGGCGTCGTCCGGGATCAATTCCTTGACCTTGGCGTCGGTCTTGTAGATGTCCTCGGGGTTGCCGGACAGCGCCGCCCAGCGGAACGGGCCGATACCGCGGCAGAACAATGGGCGGATGTAAGCCGGGACGAAACCGGGGAAGTCGAAGGCATTGCTCACGCCCTCATCAAAGGCCATCTGGCGGATGTTGTTGCCGTAGTCGAAGGTCGGCACGCCCATCTTCTGGAAGTCGAGCATGGCCTGCACGTGCACGGCCATGGACTGCTTGGCGGCCTTGACCACGCCAGCCGGGTCGGTGGCGGCGCGATCCTTGTACTCGGCCCAGCTCCAGCCAATCGGCAGGTAGCCGTTGAGCGGGTCGTGGGCGCTGGTCTGGTCGGTGACCATATCCGGGCGAACACCGCGCTTGACCAGCTCCGGCAGGATTTCGGCGGCATTGCCCAGCAGGGCGACGGAGATGGCCTTGCCTTCTGCGGTGTACTTGGCGATGCGCGCCAGGGCATCGTCGAGGTCAGTGGCCTGCTCGTCGACATAACGGCTGCGCAGGCGGAAATCGATGCTGCTCTGCTGGCATTCGATGTTCAGCGAGCAGGCGCCAGCCAGGGTCGCGGCCAGCGGCTGGGCACCGCCCATGCCACCGAGGCCTGCGGTCAGCACCCAGCGGCCTTTGAGGTTGCCGGCGTAGTGCTGGCGACCGGCTTCGACGAAGGTTTCGTAGGTGCCCTGCACGATGCCCTGGCTGCCGATGTAGATCCAGCTGCCGGCAGTCATCTGGCCGTACATGGCCAGGCCCTTGGCATCCAGCTCGTTGAAGTGCTCCCAACTGGCCCAGTGCGGCACCAGGTTGGAGTTGGCGATCAGCACGCGCGGTGCGTTGCTGTGGGTCTTGAACACGCCGACCGGCTTGCCGGATTGCACCAGCAGGGTCTCGTCGTCATCCAGGTTGGTCAGGCTCTCGACGATCTTGTCATAGCACTCCCAGTTGCGCGCGGCGCGGCCGATGCCGCCGTACACCACCAGCTCCTTGGGGTTCTCGGCCACGTCCGGGTCGAGGTTGTTCATCAGCATGCGCAGCGGCGCTTCGGTCAGCCAGCTCTTGGCGGTGAGCGTGGTGCCACGCGGGGCGCGGATCTCGATATCGCGGTATTTATTGGTCTTGGTGGTCACGTCGGACTCCTGGCTCAGAGGCTCAGCAGATGAATCAGCCGCGCCGCCACCTTGGCGGTGCGGTTGTCGATGTCGTATTCGGGGTTGAGCTCGGCCAGGTCGGCCAGGCGCAGCTTGCCGCTGGCCTTGAGCCGTTCGAGCAGCGGTTCCAGCAGCTCCAGGCGCACGCCACGGGCGGCTGGCGCGCTGACGCCCGGCGCCTCGCAGGCCGGCAGCACGTCGATGTCGATGGTCAGATAGAGCGCGTCGCACTCGGCGGTGAAGGCGTCCAGCTCGGCGCCGATGCTCTCCAGGGTCGACTCGCGGATCTGGTGATCCTCGCGCACCAGCACGTTCAGCTCGGCGGCGCGGGCGAACAGCGCGCGGGTGTTGCTGGCGCGGCTGACGCCGAGGCAGGCGTAGCGGAACGGCCAGCCGCGTGCGGCGCACTGCTCGGCGATCTGCGCGAAGGGCGTGCCGGAGGAATGCACATGGGCCGGGTCGCGCAGGTCGAAATGGGCGTCGAAATTGATGATGCCGATCTTCGGGGCGGCCTGGCCACTGAGATGCTCGGCCAGCCCGGACCAGCTGCCGAAGGCCACTTCATGACCGCCGCCGATCACCAGCGGCAGATGCCCGGCGTCCAGCAGCGCACAGACGTTATGACCGAGGCGGGCCTGCGCCGCTTCCAGATCGCCATCCTCGCAGGTGACGTCACCCGCATCGTAGGCCGGCGCCTGTCGGTGCCAGGCCAGATTGGCCAGGGCCTTGCGCACGCTTTGTGGCGCAGCGGCGGCACCGACGCGACCCTGGTTGCGGCGCACACCTTCGTCGCAGGCAAAACCCAGCAAAGCCAGGCCCGGCTGGCTGTCTTCGGTAAGCGAGCGAATGCGCTGGTGCCAGCGTGCGCTATCGGCTTCCGGGTCGGTTCGACCGCTCCAGGCGGCCATCGAGTGACGATCAGCGGGCATAGGTCACGACTCCATTGAACACGCGCTGGCGCAAACGTCCGGCCTGCACCGCGTAGGCCAGTTCGGCCGGTTGCCGGATACCCCACAGGCACAGATCCGCCGGCGCGCCGACGGCGATGCAGCCGAGGTCGTGCAGGCCGAGGGCGCGGGCGCCGTGGGCGGTCATGCCGGCCAGGGCTTCGCGCGGGGTGAGGCGAAACAGGGTGCAAGCCAGGTTGGCCATCAGCGTGGGCATGCAGATCGGCGAGGTGCCGGGGTTGGCGTCGCTGGCCACGGCCATCGGTACGCCGTACTGGCGCAGCAGTTCGATGGGCGGCAGCTGGGTTTCGCGCAGCACATGGAAGGCGCCGGGCAGCAGCACGGCAACGGTGCCGGCCTCGGCCATGGCGCGCACGCCGGCCTCGTCGAGGTATTCGATATGGTCGGCGGACAGCGCACCGTAACGTGCGGCCAGGGCACTGCCGCCGAGGTTGGACAGTTGCTCGGCATGCGCCTTGATCGCCAGGCCATGGGCGCGGGCTGCCTGGAACACGCGTTCGCACTGCGCCGGGGAAAAGCCGATGCCCTCGCAGAATACGTCCACCGCATCGGCCAACCGCTCACGGGCAGCGGCCGGGATCATCTCGTCGCAGACCAGGCTCACGTAGTCGTCAGCGCGCCCGGCATATTCCGGCGGTAGAGCGTGGGCACCGAGCAGGGTGGTGAGCACCCGTACCGGACGCAGTTCGCCGAGGCGACGGGCCACGCGCAGCATCTTCAACTCACTTTCGACGGTCAGACCGTAACCGGACTTGATCTCCAGCGTGGTCACACCATCGGCCAGCAGCGCATCGAGACGCGGCAGGCTGGCGGCGATCAGTTCGTCCTCGCTCGCTGTACGAGTGGCGCGCACGCTGCTGAGAATGCCGCCACCGTTGCGGGCGATGGTTTCGTAGCTGACACCTTCCAGGCGCTGCTCGAACTCTCCAGCGCGGTTGCCGGCATAGACCAGATGGGTGTGGCAGTCGACCAGGCCTGGGGTCATCACGCCGCCGCTCCCCACCTCGACTGCACCTTGAGCCAGCGCCTCGTCGAAGGTGCGCGACGGCCACAGACCGGCAATGCGACCGTCCTCGACCAGCACGTTCATCGCCTCGTCCAGCTGCGCCAGGCCATCGAAGACCTGCACATCGCGCCAGAGCTGTTTCGAGGTGGAATGCATCGGCATGGGATTCTCCCGGCTTGTTTTGTATATACAATATGAGTGGATCGAATCGGCGTCAAGCCGGGAGCAACAGCCTGACCTTATGATCACAAGACCAGACAAGGCATGTGCAGTACGGCTTGATACCCTGAATAGAGCGTTACCGGCCTCTGTCTGGAGACATCTTCGCCGACCTTGCGATCGGAACCGTTTGTCGCCCAGCCACTATGTATATACATTTGGAGAGATCATGCCCTGCACCCTGCTCGACCCCGCAACTGCCCGCGCAATGCCCTGGAAGAACGGTGGCGGCTCCACCGTGGAATTGGCCATCTCGCCAGTGGGTGCCGGCCTGGAGGATTTCGCCTGGCGCATCAGCACTGCGCAGGTGGCGGTGGATGGTGCCTTTTCCAGCTTCCCGGACATCGACCGCAGCCTGGCCGTGCTCGCCGGTAACGGCGTGTGCCTGCACCGCGCCGACGGGCAGCGCGAAATGCTGCTCAGCGGTGGCGCCATAGCGGTGTTCGGCGGCGAAGAGGCGATCAGCGCCCATCTGCTGGACGGCCCGATCACCGATCTAAATCTGATGACGCGACGCGGCGTCTGGAAGCATGAATTGCAGTTGCTCGAGTGGCAGGGCGAACAGGCGCTGCAGAACGATGCCGAGATTTTGCTGCTGTGGAATGCCACGCCCGAAGCTCTGCATTATCAACTGCCGGAGGGCGGTCAGCAGGTGCTGGCAGCACACAGTGGTGTGCTGCTGGAGAACGAGCAGGGGCGCCTCACACTGGAAAGTGATCAGCCATCGCTACTCTACGTTGGCCGAATGCGCAGAGGCTGAGCACCAGAAGAACTGCTGGACGCCAAAAGCGACGTCCACACGATGCCAATGCGCCATTGCGTCGGTATCTGACCGCTGACCGTCGCTCTCACCCATTACCTCCCCCCTCACCTCCGTACCCTCCCCCGGGTTCGCCGAATGCGAACTCGGGGGATTCGCTGCTTCACGGCCAGCACATCAGCCCTTTCAACACTCTCGCCAACCAAGGGAGGACGCGACACCCCTTTCTCTGCCGCCAACGATGTCTAAAAACATACGGAGAGCAAGCCATGTCATTTCGCAGAAAAACACTACTGGCCCTGGCCATCAGCACCGCAACGGGGGCACCACTGGCCTTGGCCAGTCAGGCCGAAAGCCAGGGTTTCATCGAAGACAGCCACCTGAAGTTCATGACCCGCAACCTCTACTGGAATCACGATCGCCATGGCGGCGCTGATGACCGGCGAGAATGGGGCCAAGGTTTTCGCCTCGACTACACCTCCGGCTATACCCAGGGCACCCTTGGCTTCGGCGTCGACCTGAGCGCCTATTCGGCGATCAAGCTCGATGGTGGTCGTGGATACTCCGGACAGGCGGGCGTACTGGTACCGGATGGCGAAGGCACCAAGGACGCAGCAGGCTCTGCCGGCGCCTCGGTGAAGATGCGCCTGTCCAACACCGAACTGCGTTATGGCAACAACCTGCGTCCTTACAACCCGGTTTTCGCACCGGCCGATGCGCGCCTGGTTCCGGGCACCGCTACCGGATTCTGGCTGACCAGTTCAGAGTGGACAGGCCTGGACCTCGAAGCCGGACACATGACCGCCTCCAAGGACTTCAACAGCACAAACAACGACGATGATTTCTACGCATCCTACGCCGGCGTCAGCACGGATACCGTGGACTTCGTCGGCGGCAACTACGCCATCACCGACAATCTCAGCGTCAGCCTCTATGGCTCGGAGTACAAGGACATCTGGCGTCAGTACTACGCCAACACCAACTACACCTACTCGCTGAGTGACGATCAGAGCCTGAACTTCGACTTCAACATCTATCGCTCGAATGACGAAGGTCGCAAGCTGGCCGGCGAGATCGGCGTCACCGCCTGGTCGTTCGCCGCCGCTTACAGCGTCGGCGCGCACACCTTCAAGGTGACTCACCAACGCATCAATGGCGACCAGCCATTCGACTACCTGGGCATGGGGCCAGGCACTTTCCATGATTCCATCTACCTGGCCAACTCCTCGCAGCTGGTGGATTTCAACGGCCCGAACGAACGCTCCTGGGGTCTATTCTACGACCTCAACATGGCCAGCTATGGCGTGCCCGGTCTGACCTTCCACGCCCGCTACATCCGTGGTACCGACGTCGATGGCAGCAAGATGGATCCGAGCAGCCCCTACGCCTACTACGCTGACAGCGAAGACCACTGGGAACGCGATCTCGCCGTGGGCTATGTGGTGCAGAGTGGCCCGGCCAAGGACCTGTCCTTCAAGTTGCGTCAGGCCACCCACCGTATCGGCAACGGCAAGTCCGACGTGTCCTCAGATCAGGTTCGCCTGATCATCGAGTTCCCGTACGAGATTTTCTGACCCTGTAAATGCACAAGCCCCGGCACTCAGGCCGGGGCTTGCGTACGCACCACACAGGATCAGAACTGCGCAGCATCCAACAGATACAGCGACTCGCTACCGGCCTTGACCGACGCACTCAGCGAGTGAATGCGCGGCAGCAAGCGGGCGAAGTAGAAGCGCGCGGTACCCAGCTTGCTGGCGTAGAAATCGTCCTGATCTTCCTTGCCCAACGCTGCCCGAGCCATCAACGCCCACATATAGGCATAGGCGGTGTAGCCGAACACGTGCAGGTACTCCACCGAGGCCGCACCGATTTCGTTGGGGTTGCCCTTGGCACGGTCCAGTACCCAGGCGGTCAGCTCGTCGAGGTTGTGCACGGCAGCTGCCAGCGGCTTGGTGAACTCGGCGAGGTTGGCGTCAGCCGAAGCGACGAAGGCCTTGATCTCGTCGGCCAGGTGCTTGTAGAAGCTGCCGCCGCTGCCAACGATCTTGCGCCCCATCAGGTCCAGCGACTGGATGCCGTTGGTGCCTTCGTAGATCTGGGTGATGCGGCAATCCCGAACAAGCTGCTCCTGGCCCCACTCGCGGATGAAGCCGTGGCCGCCGAAGATCTGCTGGCCATGCACGGTGGTTTCCAGCGCCATGTCGGTGAGGAAGGCCTTGGCCACCGGGGTCAGCAGCGCCACCAGCTCGTCGGCACGCTTGGCGGTGTCCTTGTCCTCGCTGTACTTGGCAGTGTCGAGCTGCATGGCGACGTAGCTGGAGAAGGCGCGACCACCCTCGTTCAGCGCTTTCATGGTCAGCAGCATACGGCGCACGTCCGGGTGCACGATGATCGGGTCGGCGGCTTTGTCCTTGGCCACCGGGCCGGTCGGCGCGCGGCTCTGAATACGCTCGCGGGCGTACTCGATGGCGCTCTGGTAGCTGCGCTCGCCCAGGGCCAGGCCCTGGATGCCAACGCCCAGACGCTCGTAGTTCATCATGGTGAACATGGCGTTGAGGCCCTTGTTCACCTCGCCGACCAGGTAACCGGTGGCGCCGTCGAAGTTCATCACGCAGGTGGCCGAAGCCTTGATGCCCATCTTGTGTTCGATGGAGCCGCAGCCCAGCGCATTTTTCTCACCGAGGGAGCCGTCGGCATTGACCATGACCTTGGGCACCAGGAACAGCGAGATGCCTTTCGGGCCCGCCGGTGCGTCCGGCAGCTTGGCCAGCACCAGGTGGATGATGTTTTCGGTCAGGTCGTGCTCGCCACCGGTGATGAAGATCTTGGTGCCGCTGATCTTGTAGCTGCCATCTGCCTGGGGTTCGGCCTTGGTGCGGATGATGCCCAGGTCGGTGCCGGCGTGCGGCTCGGTCAGGCACATGGAACCGGCCCAGACGCCGGCGTACATGTTCGGCAGGTACTGCGCCTTGAGCTCTTCGCTGGCGTGGTTGAGGATCGACAGGCAGGCGCCGGCGGTCAGCATCGGGTACAGGCCGAAGGACAGGTTGGCCGAGTTGACCATCTCCTCGACTTGGGCGCCGATCACCTTGGGCATGCCCATGCCGCCGAACTCCGGCGAACCGCCTACGCCGACCCAGCCACCCTCGGCGTAGGTCTGGTAGGCCTCGGGGAAGCCGGCCGGGGTTTTCACCGCGCCGTTGTCCCAGGAGCAGCCCTCTTCGTCACCGCTGCGGTTCAGCGGGGCGATGCTGCCCGCGGTGACCTTGCCGGCTTCTTCGAGGATGGCGCTGGCGGTCTCGGCATCGACCACCTCGGCCAGGGCCGGCAGTTCGGCCCAGAGCTTGGAGACTTCGAAAACTTCATTGAGCACGAAGCGCATGTCGCGCAGGGGGGCTTTGTAATCGGCCATGACACATCCTCGAAAACAGACTTACGTGAGTGGACCGAGTTTACTTGAACAACTTTATAGACACATAGGGTCTTGTTGTGACCAGCAGTTCACAGGCGGTCACTAACTATCTGATTGACTGAGGGCAAGGAAAACCCCTGCTGACCGCTCGTCTGCCAGCGCAGCTATTCGCGCCCGGCGGTCAGTTTCACAGCTCCGCGACGCTGGCCAGCGCTACGGATGCAATTGCGCCCGGCGGCCTTGGCGCTGTACAGCGCCTTGTCCGCCTCCTTGATGACCTCCTGCAGCGTGCGTTGCTCGACCTGACGCTCGGCGACGCCCATGCTCACGGCCACCGACACCTCACTGGCGGCCTTGCCGGCCCGGCACTACTTGCCTTCGCGGTCATTACGCGGGCGGCGTTGCGGATCACGCAGTTGCATGCGGTACTACTCGATGGCCAGATGCACTGCCTCGATGTGCGGCAGGGATTGCTCCACGCTCTTGCCGGGAAACAGCAAGGTGAACTCCTCACCGCCATAGCGGTAAGCCTTGCCGCCACCGCACTATGCTGATCATCACCTGCAACGCGTTGGCCAGGATGAACACCAGCGGCAACATCCACAGCAGACCGCACAGCCCCACCAATTGCGCCGCGTGCAGTGGCCTGGGCTTGCAGATAGACCAATTGCGCCAGGTTCATTCAGGCACCATGCAGCGACGGCCAGTGAATCTGTGCCAGCCAGTCGGGGATACCCTGTAGATAACGCCGCGCCAGACCAAAGGCCAGCGCGCTGACTGCCAGCAGCACCAAGGCGCGGGCGAGCATGTCCTGCGCCAGGTGCGAGCGCTCCTCCCAGCAGCCGTAGAGGGCATAGAGCAGCGGTAGCAAGACAGATCAGATGGAAGACCAGAGCCGCATCGTCGCGTATCTGGCCATTGTCACGGAAGTGATCGACCTGGATATCCAACAGGAAGTAGCCGACATACAGCGCCAGCAGCAGAAACACCTCGCGCTGACGGCCATAGACCAGACAGAACGCACCGCCGAGCAACAACAGCAGCGTCGGCAATACATTGAACAGGGAGATGAAGAACTCGCTCAGCCCTGGCAGCAGAGCAGCCACTATCCCACCGGCCAGCAAAGGCAGCGACGAGAAGAAGTGACTGAGGCGCAAATTGGCCGGACGGATCACGCTGACATCCTGGGCGAGAGATGAAGGCATTCTGCCTGCTTCGCCTGTTGAAAACAGCGACAGGATGCGACATTCCCTTCAGTACCCGGCGCAAAAACGACAACGCCGCCCCGAGGGGCGGCGTTGTGATTCAACCGAAAGAGATGGCTCAGAGCCAGTCTTAGAAGCCCAGAGCGAAGTGCTCTTCTTCCATCTCCATCAGGTTGCTGGCGCCCGACAGCATGGCTTCGACATGCGTACGGGTGCGCGGCAGGATGCGCGCGAAGTAGAAGCGAGCGGTCTGCAGCTTGGCTTTGTAGAAAGCCTCGTCATCAGTACCGGCAGCCAGCTTCTCGGCAGCCAGACGCGCCATGTCGGCCCAGAAGTAGGCCAGGCAGGCGTAGCCGGAGTACA
The DNA here is from genome assembly GCF_003052605.1 of Ectopseudomonas oleovorans. Lineage (GTDB taxonomy): Bacteria > Pseudomonadota > Gammaproteobacteria > Pseudomonadales > Pseudomonadaceae > Aquipseudomonas > Aquipseudomonas oleovorans_A. The sequence continues at coordinate 15,209 of NZ_QASO01000071.1, forward strand.
TCAGGTAGTCCACGGAGGCGGCACCGACTTCCTCGCGATCTTTCATCGCGGCCATGCCGATCTTCATGGTGATGTCGCCCCACTCCTTGTTCAGCTTGGCCAGAGGTTCGACGAATTCCTTGACGGAATCGTTGCCCTCGTTGGCCTGGCAGAACTTGTGCACGATCTTGGTGAAGTTCTTCAGGGCGCCGCCCTGAGTCATCAGCACCTTGCGGCCCAGCAGGTCCAGCGCCTGAACGCCGGTGGTGCCTTCGTACATCATCGAGATGCGGCAGTCGCGCAGGTTCTGCTCCATGCCCCACTCGCTGATAAAGCCGTGGCCACCGTAGATCTGCATGCCGTGGGAAGCGGCTTCGAAGCCCACTTCGGTCATGAAGGCCTTGGCGATCGGAGTCAGGAAGGCCAGCAGCTCGTCGGCGGCCTTCTTCTCTTCTTCGTCCTGGCTGTGCTGAACGATGTCCACCTGCTTGGCGGTGAAGTAGACCATGGCGCGGTTGCCTTCGGCGAACGCCTTCATGGTCAGCAGCATGCGGCGTACGTCCGGATGCACGATGATCGGGTCAGCGGCTTTTTCCGGCGCTTTCGGACCAGTCAGCGAACGCATCTGCAGACGCTCGCGAGCGTACTTGATGCCACCCTGGAAGCCGACTTCGGCGTGGGCCAGGCCTTGCAGCGCGGTCCCCAGACGAGCGGTGTTCATGAAGGTGAACATGCAGTTCAGGCCTTTGTTGGCCGGGCCGATCAGGTAGCCGGTGGCGCCATCGAAGTTCATCACGCAGGTGGCATTACCGTGGATGCCCATCTTGTGCTCGATGGAACCGCAGGAAACGGCGTTGCGCTCGCCTACGCCGCCTTCGGCGTTGGGCAGGAACTTCGGCACGATGAACAGCGAGATACCTTTGGTACCGGCCGGTGCATCGGGCAGGCGGGCCAGAACGATATGGACGATGTTGTCGGCCATGTCGTGCTCACCAGCGGAAATGAAGATCTTGGTGCCGGAAACCTTGTAGCTGCCGTCGGCCTGCGGTTCGGCCTTGGTGCGCAGCATGCCCAGGTCGGTGCCGCAATGCGGCTCGGTCAGGCACATGGTGCCGGTCCACTCGCCGGAAACCAGTTTGGTCAGGTAGGTGTGCTTCTGCTCGTCGGTACCGTGAGCACCGATGGTGTTCATCGCACCATGGCTCAGGCCCGGGTACATGCCCCAGGACCAGTTGGCCGAACCGACCATCTCGCTGATGGCCAGACCGAGGGATTCCGGCAGACCCTGGCCGCCGTGCTCGACGTCATGCGCCAGGCTCGGCCAGCCGCCTTCGACGAACTGCTGATAGGCCTCTTTGAAGCCGGTCGGGGTTTTCACGCCGGATTCGCTCCAGGTGCAGCCCTCGGTGTCACCCACACGGTTCAGCGGCGACAGCACCTGCTCGCAGAACTTGGCGCCTTCTTCGAGGATGGCGTCGACCATGTCCGGAGTGGCGTCCTGGCAGCCAGGCAGGCTCTGGTAGTGCGCTTCATAGCCCAGCAGCTCGTCACGAACGAAACGAATGTCACGCAAGGGGGCCTTGTAGTCAGGCATAACGGTAAACCTCTGCGGTGGATTCCTAGTAGTTGGGGTGACCGTCTTGGCGGTCGCTCTCGGGATCACTCCCGGCTGCCTGGCCACGAGGCTGCGGCCGAAGCAATCAAACAGGCGTTTGAAACATACGTTTACGCCAACCCCTTGTCAAGCGCTGCCAATCGGCCGGCTACGCGACCAGATCGATGCGAGGCTCCGGCGCTGGCACCTCACCCAGACGCCGATACAGATCAAGATTAGGCGCTGGCGGCAAAGCCTGCTGCGACTGCTCGGCGGGCTGCTCATCCGCTTGTCTGGCTTCTTCACGTGCCTTGCGCTGCTCGACGGCGTTGGTGGCTTCCTCTCGCCGCTGCTCGGCCAGTTCGACGCGCGCCTGCGCCGCCTGCGCCTGAGCCAGAGCAGCTACACGCAGGTCCTGCGGGGAAGGTTCGATGGGCGCGAGTGCTGCACGCAGGACGATTTCCATCTTGCGCAACGTCGCTTCGGGATCATTGGGAACGGGAGCGGTGTCGATGCTGACTTCGCCGGAAACGGCGTAACGCTGCCCATCAGGGCCGCGCTTGAAGCTGTAAGTGGGCGCACCGGCGTATTGCCCACCAACGGCCGCGTGCGCCTGCTCGTGGGTGCGTACCTCGCGGTCACGTTGCACGAGATCGGCGATTTCCAGCTGCTGCTGGCGCTGCTCCTGAGGGCTTGGCTCGGGCTCGCCTGCGCGCGTCGATGAGTTGGCGTCGCGATCCGCCTCTTCTCGGCCGGAGGCAGCGGAGTCGGCCTGCTGCTCCTGCGGCGCGGCGACAGGCGCCTGGTCGGCACGGGCAATATCAGGGGAAACATCGGACGACAGCGGTCTCGCCGAACTGGCGGACGGCGCGGGAGTGAAAGGTGGCAGGCTACTGCCGATCTGCATGAGCGCCCTCCTGCCCCGCTGCTGGCCGCATCCGCGCGGCCGGGGTGAGACGACTTAAGCGCGGGTATCGATCAGGGTGCCCAGCACCTCGTCAGCCGTGTCGACGACACGCGCATTGGCGCGCACTTCGTTTTCACCGACACGCAGTGCGACGAGGCTTTCGGTCAGGTCGGGACGGCTACGCTCGGCAATCTGTGAGTTCGGGTTGACCTGATTTTGCGGCGGGGTCTGCGTGGTCTGCGGAGAAGGGTTGATGGTGTTGCTGGCGATATCACCGGCTGCCTGTTCGACACGGCGTTGCCCGGCCTGAATACCGTTCAAACCCGAATTGAATGCGTTGGCGGAGATTTCCATCGGCAGCCCCCTGAGGGATATAGAACCTAATGACGAGTATTGAAGCAGAAAGCGGCTAAAAAACGTACAGGCAAAAGGCTATGGTCACTTTACTGTTTATTACCAGTCTGCCAACAACTCGAGATTGAGGTGTTCCGCCACCGCCGCGGCCGTCACTTTGCCCAGGTGCGGCACACGCCCCAGACACGGCGCTGGCAGCCGCTCGCTGAGGGTGGCGAGATTGTCTTCCAGGCGTGAGGTCTTCGGCTCGACGATATTGGCCACCCAGCCGGCCAGCCTGAGCCCGTCCCGCTCGATGGCTTCGGCACTGAGCAATGCATGGTTGATGCAACCCAGGCGCACACCCACCACCAGAATCACCGGAATGCCCAGCGCCATCGCCAGGTCTGACAGGTTTTCCTCGCCGGCCAGCGGTACACGCCAGCCGCCTGCGCCCTCCACCAGAGAGAAGTCCGCGCCCTTGGCCAGGATCGCCCGTACCGGCGGCAGCAGGCTGGCAACATCCAGTTTGACGCCCACTTCACGGGCCGCCAGGTGCGGGGCAATGGCCGGCTCGAAGGCCAGCGGGTTGACCTCTTCATAGCGCAGCGGCAACGAACACTGGGCGAGCAAGGCCAGCGCGTCGTCGTTGCGCAGCCCATCGGCGGTTCGCATGCAACCGGAAGCGACCGGCTTGGCCGCTGCGGTGCTCAGACCCTGCTGGCGCGCCGCATGGAGCAGGCCAGCGGCAATAGTGGTCTTGCCGATTTCGGTATCCGTTCCGGTGACGAAGTAGGCTTGGGTCATCTGATCTTCCCGTAGGAGCGAGCTCTGCTCGCGAAGCGTGTTGGCGAGCGAGGCTCGCGCCTATGAAGGTTTCTGCAGCACGACGTACACCACCTGATAGGTCGCCGGCAGCCCTTGAGGCTGGCGAAAACACTCGTAAGCCTCGATCAGCGCACGAATGCGTGAGCGCCCGGTCAATCCGCCCGGTCGCCCCGGATTGAGGTTGTGCGCGCCGAGGTCCTTGAGTGAGGTGGTCAGGCTGCGCAGATCCGGGAAATGCAGGACCTCGGCCTGACGCTGTAGCGTCAGCGACTGCAGGCCGCTTGCCGCACACAGCTGCTGGTAATCCTCGAAGCGGCGAAAGCGATTGACGTGGACGAAACCATCGACCGCCAGCCAACTGTCACGCAGCTCCTGCAGGGTACCGACGCACAGGCTGGAAAACGCCAGCACACCACCAGGGCGCAACACCCGCCGCGCTTCGCTCAGCACACGCGGGAAGTCGGCACACCATTGCAGCGCCAGGCTGGAGAACAACAGCTCGACGCTGTCGCTTTGCAGCGGCAGCGCCTCGGCATCGCCAGCGATGAAATGTGCAGCACCGCCCTGAGGCCTGGCGTGGCGCAGCATGCCCTCAGCGATATCCACAGCCAGCCCTTCGCCTTGCGCATAACGTTCGCCCAGGGCGCGGGTGAAATAGCCCGTGCCGCAACCCAGGTCCAGCCAACGACGTGGCTGCAGCGAGGCCGGCAAACGCGCCAACAGTTGCGTGCCGACGTTGCGCTGCAACTCGGCCACTGCATCGTAACTTTCCGCCGCGCGGGAAAAGGACGCCGCGACCTGACGCTTGTCCGGTAACGCCGCATCACCGTAGGGTGCGCTGTGCGCATCAAGGGATTGGTAAAGCGGGTCCGTACCACGTACCCCACGCAGCTCAGACATCGCTGGCCTCGCAGATAAAATCGAGCATCAAGGCCGCCAGAGCATCCGCCTGGTCAAGTACGAAGGCGTGACCACAAGCTTCCAGCACGTCCATCTCACCCGTTGGCAACAGCGCCAGCAGCGCGTCACCGGCCGCCGCCGGCACCAGCGCATCCTGCTCGGCCAGCAGGTGCAATTGCGGCCCGGTGAAAGCCGCCAGCGCCGCGCGATTGTCCAGACTCGCCAGCAAGCGCAGCCCGGCCAGCAAGGATGGCTCGTCGCTGGACGCCAGATGGTTCTGCAACTGTCGTGACAGACCGCGCGTGTCGGCGCAGCCTTGGGCACAGAGCATGGCGAAACGCTTGAGGGTAGCGCCGGCGTTCTCCTGGCAGTCCTCATAAAAGGCTGCGTAAGTCTGCGCCGGCATTGCCGTCGGCCAGGCAGCGCTGGCGACGAAACAGGCGTTACTGGCCAGGGTGATCAGACCACGGCAACGCTCGCCGCGCCTTGCCGCCAGGGCAGCGGCCAACATGCCGCCGAGCGACCAGCCGGCCAGCCAGCAATCATGTGGCAAACACGTATCCAGCTCATCGAGCCAATCGGCCGCCGCTGCACTGCTCAGGCGCGGCAGGGCCGGCACCTGCACCTGAATTTCGCCGCCCAGCGCCTCGGCCAGCGGCTGCAGCACGGCCCCCTCCAAACCCCAACCCGGCAGCAGGATCAACTGCTCACGCATCGGTCTGCACCTGCGGCCAGCACTCGGCAAGCGCTTCGAGCAGCAGCTCGAGCTGCGCATCGCTGTGCGCAGCGGACAGCGTCACGCGCAAGCGGGCACTGCCAGCAGGCACGGTCGGCGGGCGGATGGCGCCCACCAGCAGGCCGCGATCCTTGAGCAGGGCCGAGAGTTTCAGCGCCCGCGCGCTGTCACCCACCAGAATCGGTTGAATCGGCGTGGGACTGTCCATCAGGCTCAGACCGATTTCGGCGGCGCCCTGACGAAAGCGCGTGATCAGTCGGTTCAGATGCTCCCGACGCCAGTGTTCACTGCACAGCAGCTCCAGGCTCTGCAGCGTGGCGCAGGCCACGGCCGGCGGCTGACTGGTGGTGTAGATGTAGGGGCGAGCGAACTGAATCAGGGTCTCGATCAGTTCCTCGCTGCCGGCAACGAAGGCGCCGGCGGTACCAAATGCCTTGCCCAGGGTGCCGACCAGCACCTGCACGTCATCCTGGCCCAGACCGAAGTGCTCGACGATACCGCCGCCGGTGACGCCCAGTGGGCCGAAGCCATGGGCGTCATCGACCATCACCCAGGCCTGCGTGGCGCGCGCCTCGGCACACAATGCCGGTAGATCGGCCAGATCGCCGTCCATGCTGAACACGCCATCGGTGACCACCAGGCAGTTGCCCGTCGCCTTGCGCAGGCGGTTGGCCAGGCTCACCGCATCGTTGTGCAGGTAGCGAGAAAAACGCGCGCCGCAGAGCAGGCCGGCATCGAGTAGCGAGGCGTGATTGAGACGGTCCTGCAGCACGCTGTCGCCCTGTCCGAGCAAGGCGGTGACGACCGCCAGATTAGCCATGTAACCGGTGGAGAACAGCAGTGCCCGCGGCCGGCCGGTGAACGCGGCCAGCGCCTCCTCAAGCTCATGGTGCGGTGTGCTGTGACCAATCACCAGGTGCGAGGCACCGCCGCCGACGCCCCATTTTTCCGCGCCCTGCTGCAGGGCGCGGATCACCTCGGGGTGGTTGGCCAGGCCGAGATAGTCGTTGGAACAGAAGGCCAGCAGTTCCTGATCGTCCGCGCGCACCTGCGGCCCCTGCGGGGTCTGCAACAGCGGGCGCTGGCGGAACAGATCGGCGGCCTGACGCTCGGCCAGGCGGCTAGCGAGATCGAAACTCATGCACGTTTCCCGTAGGAGCGAGCTCTGCTCGCGAAAAGCCAGGACAGGGTGTCATTCGCGAGCAGAGCTCGCTCCTACATAAAAGGAATCAGGCCGACGCGGCGTTGTAGAACAGCTTGGAATCGCGCTGCTCGACCAGCGCCTGCTCGATGGCCGCCTGGTGCACCTCATCGGCATGCTCTTCGCGCTCTTCGGGTTTGATGCCAAGGCGCTTGAACAGGGCCATGTCCTTGTCCGCCTGCGGGTTGGCGGTGGTCAGCAGCTTCTCGCCGTAGAAGATCGAGTTGGCGCCGGCCATGAAGGCCAGGGCCTGCATCTGCTCGTTCATCGCCTCGCGGCCGGCGGACAGACGCACGTGGGACCTGGGCATCATGATCCGCGCCACGGCCAGGGTGCGGATGAAGTCGAACGGGTCGACGTCCTTCTCCTCGGCCAGCGGCGTGCCCTTGACCTTGACCAGCATGTTGATCGGCACGCTTTCCGGGTGCTCCGGCAGATTCGCCAGCTGGATCAGCAACCCAGCGCGATCGTCCACCGATTCGCCCATGCCGAGGATGCCGCCGGAGCAGATCTTCATCCCCGCCTCGCGCACGTAGGCCAGGGTCTGCAGGCGTTCGCCGTAGGTACGGGTGGTGATGATGTTGCCGTAGAACTCCGGCGAGGTATCGAGGTTGTGGTTGTAGTAGTCCAGCCCTGCTTCGGCCAGCGCCTGGGTCTGCTCCTGATCCAGCTTGCCCAGGGTCATGCAGGTTTCCAGGCCGAGCTTCTTCACGCCTTTGACCATTTCCAGCACGTAGGGCATGTCCTTGGCCGACGGATGCTTCCACGCCGCGCCCATGCAGAAGCGCGTGGAGCCGATGGCCTTGGCCTCGGCGGCGGCCTTGAGCACCTTCTCCACCTCCATCAGCTTTTCCTTGTCCAGGCCGGTGTTGTAGTGGCCGGACTGCGGGCAGTACTTGCAGTCTTCCGGGCAGGCGCCGGTCTTGATCGACAGCAGGGTGGAGACCTGCACGCGGTTGGCGTCGAAGTGCGCGCGGTGCACCGTCTGCGCCTGGAACAGCAGGTCGTTGAACGGCTGCTCGAACAGCGCGCGAACCTCGGCGAGGCTCCAGTCGTGGCGGGTGGTGATTTCGGCGGTTGCGCTCATCTGAGAAGTCCTTCGACGCTTGGTGGCATCTGTTGTCAGGCCCACACGGGGCATTCAGGCTTTGGCCATCATAAGTGGCGATTGGATGCTGTCAACCACGACAAAGACACAGGTTTACATATGATCAAATAGTAACCAATAGAACTTATGTCATGGCACAAGGCCAAATGCTTACCCCTCCAACAGGATGCACTGCATGCAGGTAGAAGGTTTTTTCGAAGGACTCGGCGAAGCGCTGGGCCGTGCCATCCGTTTCATCGTCGACATGCTGTCCGGCGTGCTGGGCGCCATGGCCGACGCCATTGACGACTTTCTCCAGGGTATGGCCAGGGCCATTGGCATGGACGTGTCGATTTTCAGCATCATCCTGCTGATCATCGGCCTGCTGTTTCTGTTCAGCGGCGCTCGCTCACTCCTACGCGGCTCGATCATCGGCGGGGTGATCTGGCTGTTTCTCGGTCTGATCGTAATGGGCTGGCTCATCCGCTGACGCTGACTAAACTTCAGGCACCACTGCTCATGGACGAGCCGCCATGCCTCCGTTTGACCTCACCGTTCTGCAACGCCTTGCCTGGTTACGCCAACGGCGCCATTGCCAGCTCTGCGACGAAGCCACCGATCACCCCACGCACAGCATCTGCACGGCTTGCGAATCCGAACTGCCCTGGCTCGGGGCTCATTGCCAGATCTGTGCGGTGCCATTGCCGGCACCCGGCATGATCTGCGGCGCCTGCCAGAACAAGCCGCCGAGTTTCAGCCGCGTGGAGGCGCCCTGGCGCTATGCCTTTCCCGTCGACAACCTGATCACCCGTTTCAAGCACCAGGCGCAATGGCCACACGGTCGCCTGCTCGCCGAGCTGCTGGCTGAACACCTTAGCCATGCCTATGACGAAGGCCTGCCACGACCACAGGCGCTGCTGCCGGTGCCGCTGGCCCGCAAGCGCCAGCGACGACGCGGCTTCAATCAGGCACAGATGCTCGCCGACTGGCTGGGCGCCAGCCTCCACCTGCCGGTGCAACATGAATGGCTCCAGCGCCGCGTCGATACACCCGCACAGCAAGGGCTGGATGCCGCAACGCGCAAGCGCAATCTGCGTCAGGCCTTCAGTCTGGAACTGCAAGCCAAGGTCGCCGGCGCTCATCTGGCGCTGGTCGACGACGTGCTCACCACCGGCGCCACGGCGGGCGTGCTCGCCCACCTGCTGCGTCGCGCCGGCGCCCTGCGCGTCGATGTGTATTGCCTGGCACGCACGCCGCGGCCGGGCGATAGCTGACTTGACGCGCCAGGCGCAGTCACGCACCGTGCCCGACATTCTCCCTGGCCACGCCTCAATCATGTCGCAGCTCGATTCCATCGCCCAATTGCTCAGCCGCCGGCCGAAACGCCTGGCGCTGCTCGAGCAGATCGCCGAACAAGGTTCCATCACCCGCGCCGCCAAGGCCGCCGGGCTGAGCTACAAGGCCGCCTGGGACGCCATCGATGAGCTGAACAACCTGTCCGAGCAGCCACTGGTCAGCCGCAATGTCGGCGGCAAAGGTGGCGGTGGCGCACGCCTTACACCCGCTGGCGAGCGCCTGCTGGCACTGCAACAACGCCTGCAGGCGCTACAGGTGCAACTGCTGCAGGCCGCCGGTGATGACGCCGACCTGGAGCTGCTCGGCCGCCTGATGCTGCGCACCAGCGCGCGCAACCAGCTCACCGGCCGCGTGCGCGCGATTCACCCCCACGGGCACAACGACCTGATCGACATAGAACTACCAGGCGGCAGCCACCTGCAGGCGCAGATCACCCATGACAGTACGGAAAACCTGCAGCTGAGCGAAGGCAGCAGCGTGGTCGCGCTGATCAAGGCTGGCTGGCTGGAATTGCAGCCACTACAGGCGCCCCGTGCAGAACAGCACAACGCACTCGAAGGCCGTATCGAACAGATTCTGCCGGCCAGCGATGGCCCCAGCGATGTGCGCATCAGTCTGCCTAACGGTCAGACCCTGTGTGCCCTGCTCGAATCCGCTCGCCTGGCCGAGCTGGGCCTGCGCGTCGGCGATCCGGTGCGCGCGCAGTTCGCCGCCAGTCAGGTGCTGCTCGGTACGCAACTGTAGGGCGGGTGCAACCCGCCAGCACCGTAGCCCAATGAGATGGACTCCTCCCTCCTACGGCGTCATTGCGCCAGACTGTAGGTTACGAAACAAACAATCCCGGAGGGGGAGCCCGCATGAAACTTAAACGCATAGGCGTGGATTTGGCAAAGCAGGTTTTTCAAGTTCATGGTGTCGACAGCCATGAGCAGGTCAAATGCCGCAAGCAACT
>NZ_QASO01000072.1 GCF_003052605.1 Ectopseudomonas oleovorans
CGTAGTAGAGATCCACTCGATTGCACAGTGACATGAACTGATGACGAACCGGTCGCACCGACCTGTGTGTAACCTGCTGCATCCATCGGCCCTCTGCTTTGCAAGGCCGCTAGCCCGGTTAGGCGCACAGGAGCGAAATTCATCATGGCTCAAGGCTAACGCCTTATCAGAAGTCGAATATACGGAAGCAGTCGTACCTAGGTTCAGAGGCAGATTATTTCACTGGCAAAACGGGAGGAGTCCATATATGGATGCAATCCGGGGAATCTCCCCCCGGATTGCATCCAGGCTACGCGTCACGTTCGCTCTTCTAGCTGCTTGTGGCTTGCAGCTTGCCGCCGGTTTTTTAGGCATACTAAGCGCCATTCGCTACTCCGCCAGGTATCGCCCCGCCCATGCTTCGCATCCTTGCCCTGATTCTGCTCAGCAGCCTGATCGCTCCGGCCATCGCCGATCAGCGCGCCGATACCCAGCGCCAGCTGGAAGCGGCACGCCAGGACGTCGCCGAGTTGAAGAAATTGCTGGAGAAACTGCAGCAGGAAAAATCCGGCGTGCAGCAGCAGTTGAAGAAAACCGAAACCGAGATGGGCGACCTGGAAAACCAGGTCAAGGAACTGCAGCGCGAACTCAAGGACAGCGAGCAGGAAATCCGCCGCCTGGATCAGGAGAAAAAAAAACTCCAGAGCGCACGCACTGAACAGCAACGGCTGATCGCCATCCAGGCCCGCGCGGCCTATCAGAGCGGCCGTCAGGAATACGTCAAGCTGCTGCTCAACCAGCAGAACCCGGAAAAATTCTCCCGCACCCTCACCTACTACGACTACCTCAGCCAGGCGCGCCTCGAACAGCTCTCTGCGTTCAACGAGACCCTGCGCCAACTGGCCAACGTCGAACAGGAAATCACCAATCACCAGGCTCAGCTACAGACGCAAAAGGCCGAACTGGATCAGCGTCACGCGCAACTCGCCGAAGCCCGTAAGGAACGCCAGCAGGCGCTGGCCAAGCTCAACCGCGACTTCGCCAGCCGCGATCAGCGACTCAAGGCGCGCCAGCAGGAACAGGCCGAGCTGGGCCGCGTACTGAAGACCATCGAAGAAACCCTGGCGCGCCAGGCGCGCGAAGCCGAGGAGGCACGCAAGCGTGCCCTGGCCGCACAGCAAGCGCGCCCGGGTAACCCGGCAAGCGCTCCGGCCAGCGGCCCTCTGGTCAGTACCGGCGCCGTCTACGGCGGGCCTTTCGCCAGTGCACGCGGCAAATTGCCGTGGCCGGTAGATGGCCGATTGGTAGCACGCTATGGAACCCCGCGCGGCGGCGACGCTCGTACTAAGTGGGATGGCGTGCTGATCGGTGCACCTGCCGGTACTCAGGTACGTGCCGTGCACGGCGGTCGCGTGGTTTTCGCCGACTGGTTGCGTGGCGCCGGTCTGTTGGTCATTCTCGACCATGGCAATGGTTATCTGAGCCTGTACGGCCACAACCAGAGCCTGCTGAAGAATGCCGGAGACGTGGTCAAGGCCGGCGATCCCATCGCCACCGTTGGCAGCAGCGGCGGTCAGGAGGCTTCGGCACTGTACTTCGCCATTCGCCAGAACGGTCGTCCGAGTGATCCGGCACAGTGGTGCCGCGCGCAGGGATAGTCAGGCCTCGAGTCTGATGGCGCCTCATTCATTTAGGAGTTCTTTTCATGTCTCATCGCTTCCGCCCCACCTGCCTGGCCCTGGCCCTCGGGCTGCTGCTCGGCGCTCCAGCCCTGCATGCCGCCGAGCCGGCCCCTGCGCCGGCAGCAACGGCGAGCGGCAAGGCTCCGCTGCCGCTGGATGATCTGCGTACCTTCGCCGAGGTGATGGACCGCATCAAGGCCGCCTATGTCGAGCCGGTGAGCGACAAGACCCTGCTGGAGAATGCCATCAAGGGCATGCTCAGCAACCTCGACCCGCATTCGGCCTACCTCGAACCAAAAGCCTTCGCCGAACTGCAGGAAAGCACCAGCGGCGAGTTCGGTGGCCTGGGCATCGAGGTCGGCATGGAGGATGGCTTCGTCAAGGTGGTATCGCCCATCGACGATACTCCGGCATCGAAGGCCGGTATCCAACCCGGCGACCTGATCGTCAAGATCGATGGCCAGCCGACCAAGGGCCTGTCGATGATGGAAGCCGTGGACAAGATGCGCGGCAAGGCCGGCAGCAAGATCGAACTGACCCTGGTGCGCGACGGCGGCCGCCCGTTCGACCTGACCCTGACCCGCGCCGTGATCAAAGTGCGCAGCGTCAAGAGCCAGATGCTCGAAGACGGTTACGGCTACCTGCGTATCTCGCAATTCCAGGTCAACACCGGCGAGGAAGTCGGCAAGGCGCTGACCAAGCTGCGCCAGGAGAACGGCAACAAGAAGCTGCGCGGCCTGGTCATGGACCTGCGCAACAACCCGGGCGGCGTGCTGCAGGCCGCCGTGGAAGTGGCCGACCACTTCCTCAAGAGCGGGCTGATCGTCTACACCGAAGGGCGTATGGCCAACTCCGAGCTGCGCTTCAACGCCGACCCGGCCGATGCCAGCGAAGGCGTACCACTGGTGGTACTGATCAATGGCGGTAGCGCCTCGGCCTCGGAGATCGTCGCCGGTGCGCTGCAGGATCACAGACGCGCGGTGCTGATGGGCACCAACAGCTTCGGCAAGGGCTCGGTACAGACCGTGCTGCCACTGAACAACGACCGCGCGCTGAAGCTGACCACGGCACTGTACTTCACACCCAACGGCCGCTCGATCCAAGCTCAGGGCATCGTCCCCGACATCGAAGTGGGGCGCGCCAAACTCACCCGCGAGCAGGACAGTGAAGGCATCAAGGAAGCCGACCTGCAGGGCCACCTGGGCAATGGTAACGGCGGCGCTGATCGCCCGAGCAAGGCCGCACAGGCCGCACGCGCCGAGCGTCCGCAGGACGATGACTACCAGCTGAGCCAGGCACTGAACCTGCTCAAGGGCCTGAGCGTCACACGCGGCAACTGAGCCAAGCCGACCAGATAAGGCTCCCGAGGCACCTACCATAGGTGCCCCGGGAGCCGGCATCGCTACAGAATCGTAGGAGCCGGCTTGCCGGCGATGCTTTTCGCCAGCAACGCCGGATGGCTATCGATACGTCGGATCGCCAGCAAGCTGGCTCCTACAGGCTCATCTTCCTATGCCTCACTGACAAGCAGCAGCGTTTCCGCAGAGCACCGCAAAGCCGCCTAGTTCGCGCTATCGCACGGTTACAGATAATTCTCGGTAATGTCGTCGATGAAACCTTCGCTGCGCAGCTCATCCAGCGCCTTCTGCAGACGCTGCACCACCTCGTCCGGGGTATCCTTGTTCAGCGCCAGGTACAGCTCGGCATCCCTGAAACGCAGCACGGTATTGAGGCCGGTGACGTCTTCCTGCTTGGCCAGATAACGCCCCACCGGGTCGGTGGTGGCCCACAGGTCGATTTGCCCGCGCACCAGCTTCTTCACGTTCTCCTGGTCACGCAGGGCGTTGATTGGCTCCAGGCCCTGGCTCTCCAGGTTCTGGCTGACCGCATCGTTCTTGTAGGCACCGATGCGATATTTGGCAGCATCCTGCAGAGTCGACACCTTGATGTCGTTACCCGGCGCGGCGAGCAACACCCAGCCGGTCTTGGCGATCGGGCCGACCCATTTGAACAGCGGCTTGCGCTCTTCGGTATAGGTGGTGGAGAACAGCCCGTAGTTGGGTTTTTCCAGCGTCAGGCGATAGAGACGGTCCCAGGGGAAACGCAGGGTCAGGGTGTAGTCGATGCCGGCACGCTTGAACATCTCGCGCACGATGTCGGCACTGATGCCATCGATACCGTCGTCACGGGCGAAGTTCTTGTCGTCCACCGCCATGTTGAAGGGCGGGAAATTCTCGGTCAGCAGCACCACCTTGTAATCCTGGGGCAACTCCGCGTGCGCGGAACCGCAAAGCATGAACAAAGCGACAAACAGGCTTTTCTTCAGAGTTTTCAGCATAAGACGTACCGCTCGCATGATTTTTGGTTATGGCTAGCGACATCCTTGCATGGGCCCGAGCCCGGTCATTGGCACTCAGCGGCTCCGCCATCCATGGCCAGCGACCGACTCGTGGCCGGTCGCGTGTTCGGTGCTTACAGGTAGCTGTTCAGAGTCTTGTCCACGAAGCCTTCGGCGCGCATCTGATCCAGCGCCGCCTGCAGCCTGGCGACGATCTCATCGGGCATGTCCTTGTTCAACGCCAGATACAACTCGGCACTGTTGAAGCGCAAAACGGTCTTCAGGCCAGAGATGCCCTCCTGCTTGGCCAGGTAGCGACCGGCCGGGTCTCCCGTCGCCCAGAGCTCTATTTGCCCGGTCGCCAGCTTGCGCGCATTCTCCTGGTCACGCAGCGAGGTGCTGTGCTCGACGCCCTTCTCGGTCAGGTATTCGGAGATGGCATCGCCCTTGTAGGCGCCGATGCGATGCGACTTGGCCTCGTCCAGGCTGGTCAGGTTGATCGGGTTGTCACCTTTGGCCAGTAGCACCCAGTCGTCCGGGCCGATGGGGCCGACCCATTTGAACAGTTGCTCGCGCTCCGGCAGACGGGCAGTGACGAACACGCCATAACCCGGTTTTTCCAGGGCCAGCTTGTAGATGCGGTCCCAGGGGAAGCGCAGGGTCAGGTTGTACTGAACCCCGGCACGCTTGAACATTTCCTTGACGATATCCACGGCGATGCCGTTGATGTTTTCTTCCTGGGCGAAATTCTTGCCATTGACCGCCATGTTGTAGGGCGGGAAGTTTTCGGTCAGCAGGACCACGGTGTAGCTTGGGTCCACTTCGGCGCGCACCGCACCAGCAAGCACCATAAGGGTGCCACCCAGCGTGATCAGCAGGCGTTTGAACATGGCATTTCTCTTTCTAGTAATGAGGCAGACCGCCACAGGATAACCGCCAAGCCCTCCCCAGCCCAGCGATTACTGGCAGTGTGCCTCAGTAGCGCGCCTCGATACTCCTCAACGCACCCTCAGCCCGCAGCGAGTCCAGTGCACTTTGCAACTTCTGCACCAGCTCATCAGGAGTCTGCAGGTTGAGCGCCAGGTAGAGATCAGCGGTGTGCAGATTCTGCACCACCTTGAGGTTCTCCAGGCCCTCCTGGCGCGCGACGAAACGCCCCGCCTGATTGGAGGTAACCCACAAGTCGATCTGGCCCCTTTCCAGCTTCTTGACGTTCTCGCTGTCACGCAACGCCGTCTGTACCTCCAGACCACGATCGAGCAGGAACTGGGTCTTGGCGTCACCTTTATAGCCACCGATACGGTAACGCCGTGCGTCGTCGAGACTGCTCAACTGGATCGAACTGTCACCCTTGCTGAACAGCACCCATTCGTTCCTGGCGATCGGCCCTACCCACTTGAACAGCCCTTCGCGCTCTGCGGTACGCGCGGTGGAAAACAGCCCATAGCCCGCGTCATCCAGCGTCTGCTGGTAAACACGCTGCCAGGGGAAGCGCAAGATCTGTTGGCACTGGACCTGGGCGCGCTCGCACACCGCGCGCAGGATGTCCGAGCTCATGCCCGTCACGCCATCGTCACGGGCATAGTTGGTGCCGGCGACCGACATATTGAAGGGTGGCAGATTCTCCGTGAGCAGCACCAGCGGTTCGGCGCGCGCAAGGCTGAGGCCACACGACAGGGCCAGGACGGTCAAGAATCGAATGAGGAACATGGGGACTCCGTGTCGGAAAGATCGGCAGGCAATAGCCGTCTGCGAAATGCAGGGCCATAAGTTTTGGGAATGATGGGCAATGTTAGCCGGATCGCTGGCACTTTGCCGTCGACTCGCCCGCAGCTTTTGTTACCGGCTCTGTCGAGCGATCAACGGGCCACGAGCGTGACCCGAACAGACCGGGGCCTTAGCGCACCACGATACCGCGACTGGCCAAATAGGCCTTGGCTTCCGGCACGGTGTACTCGCCGAAGTGGAAGATGCTCGCGGCCAGCACGGCATCGGCCTTGCCTTCGAGGATGCCGTCGGCCAGGTGCTGGAGGTTGCCGACGCCACCAGAGGCGATCACCGGCACGCGCACGGCCTCGCTGATGGCGCGGGTCACACCGAGGTCGTAACCGCTCTTCACACCGTCCTGATCCATGCTGGTCAGCAGGATCTCACCGGCGCCCAGGTCTTCCATCTTGCGCGCCCAAGCAACGGCATCGAGGCCGGTCGGCTTACGCCCGCCATGGGTGAAGATCTCCCAACGGCCCGGCTCACCCGGCGCAGACACACGCTTGGCGTCGATGGCGACGACGATGCACTGCGAGCCGAAACGCGCGGCAGCCTCGCCGACGAACTCGGGATTGAACACCGCAGCGGTGTTGATCGACACCTTGTCGGCGCCGGCATTGAGCAGGTTGCGGATGTCCTGCACGGTACGCACGCCGCCACCGACGGTGAGCGGGATGAACACCTGGCTGGCCATGCGCTCGACGGTGTGCAGGGTGGTGTCGCGGCCGTCGACGCTGGCGGTGATGTCGAGGAAGGTAATCTCGTCAGCGCCCTGCTCATCGTAGCGGCGAGCGATCTCCACCGGATCACCGGCGTCGCGGATGTTCTCGAACTTGACGCCCTTGACCACGCGGCCGTTGTCCACGTCGAGGCAGGGGATAATGCGTTTAGCCAGTGCCATACGGAGCTCCCGTAGGGTGGGTGCAACCCACCGATAAAGATTGCGTCAACTGCGGCGGGTTTCACCCGCCCTACGGTTCAACCCTTGAAGCTGTCGCAGAAGGCCTGCGCCTCGGCCACATCCAGGGTGCCTTCGTAGATCGCGCGGCCGGTGATGGCGCCGATGATGCCCGGCGAGCGCGCCAGCAGCAGCTTCTCGATATCGCCGAGGTTGTGGATGCCGCCGGAGGCGATCACCGGAATCTTGCTCGCGGCAGCCAGCGCAGCGGTGGCTTCGACGTTGCAGCCCTGCATCATGCCGTCTTTGGCGATGTCGGTATAAACAATGGCAGACACGCCGTCGGCCTCAAAACGCTTGGCCAGATCGGTGGCCTGCACGCTGGAGACTTCCGCCCAGCCGTCAGTGGCGACGAAACCGTCCTTAGCGTCCAGGCCGACGATGACCTTGCCAGGGAAGGCCTTGCACGCCTCGGTGACGAACTCCGGCTCTTTCACCGCCTTGGTGCCGATGATCACGTAGCTGACACCGGCGCGCACGTAGTGCTCGATGGTCTCCAGGGTACGGATGCCGCCGCCGATCTGGATCGGCAGGTTCGGGTAGCGTTTGGCGATGGCGGTGACCACTTCGCCATTGACCGGCTGACCTTCGAAGGCACCGTTCAGGTCGACCAGATGCAGACGACGGCAACCGCCCTCGACCCACTTGGCGGCCATGCTCACCGGGTCATCGGAAAATACCGTGGAGTCTTCCATGCGGCCCTGACGCAGACGCACGCAAGCGCCGTCCTTGAGATCGATAGCGGGGATAATCAGCATCGGTTGAACCTGCTCAAGTTTGAATTCGGTAAGGCGCTCAGCTCTTTTCGAGCGCCCAGAGGTCGCTCTCGATGCTTTCGAACCTGTCCTTCAGGTGCGCCTGCACGTCGAGAATCGCCTTGTTGTAATAGTGCGGCGCCAGCTCGCGGGTGATCTGGTCGAGAACTTCCTGCACTTCGAAGGTGCCCAGTTGCAGCTCGAAACGCTCATCGAGAAAGCGCTGCAGCATCAGCAGCGCGGCCTGCTCCTGGGCAGGCTCGAGCGCCAGACTGGCAGCCTTGCTGCGGGCCATTACCAGCGGCCATCCCAGGCGATGAAGTTCTGCAGCAGCTGCAGGCCATGGGTGTGGCTCTTCTCCGGGTGGAACTGCACGGCGAAGCGCGAGCCCTCGGCCAATGCCGCGGCGAAGTCCTTTCCGTAGTGACCGCGACCGACCACCTGCTGCGGCTTGCCGGCCTCGATGTAATAGCTGTGCACGAAGTAGAAGCGCGCATTGTCCGGGATGTCATGCCACAGCGGGTGCTTGACCGCCTGACTGACCTCGTTCCAGCCCATGTGCGGCACCTTGAGGCGCTCGCCGTCTTCGCTCAGGTCCTTGCCGAAGAAGCGTACCTGGCCGGGGAACAGGCCGATGCAGTCGACGCCGTCGTTCTCCTCGCTGCGTTCGAGCAGCGCCTGCATGCCGACGCAGATGCCGAGGAACGGACGGTCGGCGCTGACTTCACGCACCAGCTCGTCGAAGCCCAGGCGCCTGATCTCGGCCATGCAGTCGCGGATGGCGCCGACGCCGGGGAACACCACGCGGTCGGCCTCGCGGATCACCTTGGCGTCGGAGGTCACCAGCACGCGGCCGGCGCCGACATGCTCCAGCGCCTTGGCCACCGAGTGCAGGTTGCCCATGCCATAGTCGATTACGGCTACCGTCTGCATTTACAAGCAGCCCTTGGTCGACGGCATCTGCCCGGCCATTCGCGGGTCCAGCTCCACCGCCATGCGCAGCGCGCGGCCGAAGGCCTTGAACACGGTCTCGATCTGGTGGTGAGTGTTGTGCCCGCGCAGGTTGTCGATGTGCAGCGACACCAGCGCGTGATTGACGAAGCCCTGGAAGAATTCCTGGAACAGGTCGACGTCGAAGTTGCCGACCACGGCGCGGGTGAACGGCACATGCATCTGCAGGCCGGGGCGACCGGAGAAGTCGATCACCACGCGCGACAGCGCTTCGTCCAGCGGCACGTAGGAGTGGCCATAGCGGGTCATGCCCTTCTTGTCGCCGACGGCCTTGGCGAAGGCCTGGCCGAGAGTGATGCCGACGTCCTCGACGGTGTGGTG
Organism: Ectopseudomonas oleovorans; assembly: GCF_003052605.1. Classification (GTDB taxonomy): domain Bacteria; phylum Pseudomonadota; class Gammaproteobacteria; order Pseudomonadales; family Pseudomonadaceae; genus Aquipseudomonas; species Aquipseudomonas oleovorans_A. The sequence continues at coordinate 8,812 of NZ_QASO01000072.1, forward strand.
GTCGTCGATATGCAGATCGCCCTTGCACTCGATATCGAGGTCGATCAGACCATGACGGGCGATCTGGTCGAGCATGTGCTCGAGAAAAGGCACACCAATGTCAAACTTGGCCTTGCCGGTGCCATCCAGGTTGATCGAGACCTTGACCTGGGTCTCCAGGGTATTGCGCTCGACGAATGCCGTACGTTCGGCCATCACCAGCTCCACGAATAACTAACGGAAGTCGGGTAGGGACAGGCCATTACTGGCCCGTCCCCCCCTAAGAACCGTACGTGCGGCTTTCACCGCATACGGCTCAAGCTTACGAAAAACCAAGTAGCTTGGCCGGCAACGTACGAAGTGTTGCGTCGGATTCTACAGCTATAAGCCGCTGAATCGTAGAGTTACCTCTTGGCGCTGGCTGTGAACCAGCGCGTGGCAGTTGGGATGAAGCAGGGTGCGATTACGTAAAGTATCCGAACCGCCGTCCACACGCCTGATGACGTGGTGATCGTGCCAGCCCGTTTCCTTACTCACCGCTTGCCCGCAAAGGGCACAAAGCCC
>NZ_QASO01000073.1 GCF_003052605.1 Ectopseudomonas oleovorans
CCTAGCAGCCTGTCGGACTTGAATTCATAAATGGACAGAGCGCGACAAAGACAAAGCGAATTGCCCACTATTTGAGCGTTTTTAACCGGTTGTTGCCCTGAATTTCCTGAATTCGAGCGGATTCAGCCTCTGTTCACGCATTTTGAACGGAATGCGGGCGCAACGTGGCCATGCGTTTCAAGTTCCACGCCAGGCACACCAGGGTCCATTCGTTCTGGACATTCGCCAGACCGCGCAGCAGGAACTGACGGAAGCCCATCACCGACTTGATGATTCCGAATACCGGTTCCACCGTCTGCTTGCGCTGCCCATAGGCCGCGCGCCCGGCCTTGGTCTTGAGTCGGTGCTTCATTTTGTCGACCGGACTGGTCGGCTCCGATGACGCTGCCGGCTCTTCGAAACGCTCGCGCCAGTGCCGATGGTGGGCGTCGCGGCCCACGGCAATCAGGGGCTCGATCCTGGCGGCCTCGCAGGCTTCGACATTCTTCTCGCTGAAGTAGCCGCTATCGGCCAGGAATTTCTCCGGCTGGTTCAGCTCCTCGGGAAGCGCTTGAAGCTTGGCCAGCATCGGTACGACCTGTTCCTTGTCGTTGCCCGCCTGGGTCACATGCGGCGCCATGACCAACATGGATTCGCTATCGACCAGCGCTTGGGCGTTGTAGCACTGCTCGAAGCCGCCACCAGCCACCTTCATGATGCGCGACTCTTCGTCGGTCAGGTTGATCTGGTCGTCCGGGCGCGGGCCCACCTGCGGCGGCTTCGGCGGTTTGCCTCCAGGCTTCTTGCCGTTGGCCTTTTCCTTGGCCTCGCGCTTGTCCAGCTTGGCTTGATACTCGGCCTGCTCGCGCTCGAGGCGTTCCTTGGCCCGCGCTTCGATCTTGGTCTTGGCTTCTGCTATGGCGGCCAGGCGGTCTTCGCGCCGCTTGATCTCGTCGGGCAGACTGACCCCGTCGGGGAGGTCGCTCTGATCGGCCGCTTCTGCCAGCTTGAGCATCTCCTGGACCTCGGCCTTTAGCTGGGCCTCGATCTTCTCGGCGTGAGCATAGGACAGGGCGCTGTGCCGCGAGGCATTGGCGTGGATCTTGGTGCCGTCCAGACTGACCGTGCCAAAACGCGAGACTTGGTTCTCGCGCGCGATTTGCAGTACCTGCACAAAGGTCGCGGCGAACTGCTCTCCGTGGCGACGGCGGAAGCTGGCCAGGGTGTCGTGATCCGGGTGCTGGTCGCAGGCGATAAACCGGAACGCCAGGGAGTCATAGCTGGCTCGCTCGATCTTGCGGCTTGAATACGCACCCGTGGCATAGCCGTAGATCAGCAACGACAGCAACATAGCCGGATGGTAGGCAGCGCTGCCACGGCCCGCATAGACGCTCTCCAGCTTCGACAGATCCAGGCCCTCTACGACCTCCACCACGTAGCGCGCCAAATGTGACTCGGGCAGCCAGTCCTGCACCGACGGCGGGAGCAAGTAGTCGATTTCGCGGTTTATCGGTCGAAAGCGGCTCATACAGTCAGGTTCCAGGAGCGATGCGCAATTCTACCGGCGAGGGGAAAAGTCCGACAGGCTGCTAGACCGCACGAACCGTGAAATCGTCAGCCAGGCGCTGGCCGATATCGATCTGCAGCAGTTCGAGGATGGCCAGCAACTGCTGGCGGCGCTGCACAGCAGACGTCCTGATCTGCTGCTCAGCGTCGAGCTGAATGGCCTGGACGGCCGCGACCTGCTCCGCGCCCTGCACCAGAGCGCCGAGTTGGCGGACCTGCCGGTGATTCTGCTAAGCCGTGAAGATCAGTTGCAGGAACTGGTCGGCCTGGGTGCCAGCGCCTTGCTCGGCGTGCCCATCGATCCTGATGAACTACACCAACTGGTCTGCGACCTGACCGGTAAGGAGGCTAACGATGCTGTCTAAGGACTTTCGACAATCACGCGTGGTCATCGTCGATGATGTGATCGCCAACAGTCGCCTGCTGGAGTCCAGCCTCCGGGCCTTTGGCCTGCGCGACACCATCAGTTTCTCCGATTCGGCCGCCGCGCTGGACTGGTTGCAGCACAACCCCTGGAGCCTGCTGCTGCTCGATCTGGACATGCCGGCGCCGAACGGCTTCGACATTCTCCGCGCGCTGGCCGACCGTGATCGCAGCAGCAACCCGATCATCATCATCACCGCGCTGAACGACGCGGCCAGCCGCCGCACCGGCCTGGAACTGGGCGCCAACGATTATCTGAGCAAACCCGTCGACCTGCCCGAGGTGATCCTGCGAGTGCGCAGCAACCTGCAACTGAGCCAGGCCAGCCTGGCCCTGCAGGAAACCAACATGAGCCTGGAGCAGCGCGTACGCGAACGCACAGCCCAGCTGAACCAGAGCTATGGTGCGCTGGTGCGTACCCTGTGCCGGGCATCGGCCTACAGAGACAGCGAGACCGGTAACCATATCGTCCGTATCGGCGAGTCCGCCGCGCTGATTGCCGAGGCTCACGGCATGAGCCCGGAGTGGGTCGAGCTGATGCGCCAGGCGGCCCCGATGCACGATGTCGGCAAGATCGGCATCGCTGACCATATCCTGCTCAAGCCCGGGCCACTGAACGAGGAGGAGCGTCAGCTGATGCAGCAGCATCCGGCAATCGGCCACTCCATCCTCACCGACCAGCACGCCTCTGCGCTCACCGACCTGGCAGCCGAAATTGCCCTGAGCCACCACGAGAAATGGGATGGCAGTGGTTATCCCAATGGCCTGAAGGGGGAACAGATCCCTCTGTCAGGCCGCATCGTCGCCATTTGCGACGTTTACGACGCGTTGCGCATGCCGCGCCCCTACAAGGAGCCGTGGCCCATCGAAAAGGCTCAGGCCTACATCCGCGAACAAGCCGGCAAGCATTTCGATCCGCAACTGGTCGCCCTGGTCGAAAGCCTCTACGAGAAGATCGAAGCACTCCAGCACGGTCTCAGCGACTGCGTGCAGGGAGACTGATCGACCTTGATAACGACAAGAATCCTCTGCCCGTGAGTCACCTTCTCAATTTCCGAGTACTGCCATCATGAGTTTCAGATCCATCTCCATAGCTCCACGCGCCGCCATCGGGTTTGGCTTGATCGCCTTGATGGTCTTCGCCCTCGGCGGCTTCGCCCTGATGCAGATGAACAGCATGCACGACCGCTCCGGCGAGGTCGAAAACAACTGGATTCCCAGCCTCAATACCCTCGGTGATGTCACGCAGGATATTTTGCGTCTACGCGCGGCGACCCTGCGCATGTTGCTCAGCGAAGATGCGCAGCAATTGCAGGAGAGCACGCGGCTTGCAGAGAACCTTCTGGCTGACCTGGGACGCGTGCTGCAACGCTACGAAGGCATGATCAGCTCGGCCGAAGAGCAGGCCCATTACGATGATTTCAAGCGTTACGAAAGTACCTACCTGAGCACCCGCTCCCAGCTCGTCCACCACCTCGAGACCGGTAACCGCCCTGCCGCGCTGGAACTGCTCTATGGCAGCCTGAACCCTCAGGCCGACGCCATGATCAAGTCACTCAATGAGTTGATCACGCACAACCGCGAGGGTGCCTCGGAGGCAGCCACAGCCGCAGAGCGCGTTTACATTCAGGCCACCCGTGGCACGCTGCTGGTGATGGCGCTTGCCGCCATCGCGACGGTCATACTCGCCACGCTGCTGACCCGCAGCATCGTCAGGCCGCTGGCCGAGGCCGTACAAGTGGCCGACTCGGTAGCCAGTGGTAACCTGACCCTGAGCATCGACACCCGTGGCAACGACGAACCGGCCAAGCTGCTGCAGGCGCTCAAGAGCATGCAGGGCAATCTACGCGGCACCATCGAACAGATCGCCGACGCCTCCAATCAACTGGCATCGGCCGCTGAACAACTGAGTGCCGTCACTGATGGCACCGCGCGCAACCTGCACCAGCAAAGCCTGGAGATCGACCAGGCCGCCACTGCCGTCACCGAAATGAGCAGCGCCGTGGATGAGGTGGCGCGTAACGCCGCCAGTGCCTCGGAAAGCTCCAGCGAATCCGGGCGCATTGCCCGCCAGGGCAGCGAGCGCATCACTCAGACGCTGTCGTCGATCAACCAACTGGCTGCCGATGTCGATTCGACCTCAAGCAACTTCGGCCAACTGGCCGGCAAGATCCGTGGCATCAGCCAGGTACTCGACGTGATTCGCAGCATCGCCGAACAGACCAACCTGCTTGCCCTCAACGCCGCCATCGAGGCTGCACGTGCAGGCGAAGCGGGTCGCGGTTTTGCCGTGGTTGCCGATGAAGTGCGCGCCCTGGCGCACAAGACCGGGCAATCCACCCGCGAGATCGAGACCATGATCAGTACCGTGCAAGGTGACACCGAACAGGCGGTGCGCGCCATGGAATCGAGCAACGGGCTAGCCAAGCAGACGCTGGACATCGCCGAGGGCGCGGGAGTCGCGCTGGATCAGATCATTCAGTCGATTGCCGAGATCGGCGACCGCAACCTGGTGATCGCCAGCGCCACCGAACAGCAGGCCCACGTCGCCCGTGAAGTGGATCGCAACCTGATCAACATTCGCGACCTGTCGCTGCAGAACTCGGCTGGTTCGGAACAGACCAGCACCGCCAGCCGCGCGCTGTCGAGCCTGGCCGCCAACATGCAGGGCATGGTCGCGCGCTTTCAGGTCTGAGCCTTCGCAGCGGGTGCCCGGAGCCGACTCCGGTCACCCGCTCAGCGCGAACGCCGACAGCGCTCGGAGCAGTAGCGCACCTCGTCCCAGCAGCGCGCCCACTTCTTGCGCCAGCTGAACGGCAGGCCGCAGACCGCGCAGGTCTTCACTGGCAACTCGCTTTTCTTCACAGCATCTCCCCGGCATCGAGCTTGGCCAGCAGGCGCTCGCCCCAGTCCCACAGCGCCTGCTGCTTGGCCTCGGTCATGCGCGCCAGGTTGCGGTAGACCATGCCAATGCGCGGGTTGCGTTCCAGAGGCTCGCGGTGGCGCATCAGAAAATGCCAGTACAGCGCGTTGAACGGGCAGGCCGATTCGCCGGTGCTCTCGCTCACCTTGTAGCTGCAGCCCTGGCAATGGTTGGACATGCGTTTGATGTACTGACCACTGGCGCAATAAGGCTTGGAGCCGAGGTAGCCACCGTCGGCATGCATCACCATGCCCAGGGTGTTGGGCAGTTCCACCCAGTCGAAGGCGTCCATGTACACGGCCAGGTACCAGTCGCAGATGGCCTTGGGCGCGATACCCGCGAGCAAAGCGAAGTTGCCGGTGACCATCAAGCGCTGGATATGGTGCGCGTAGGCATGTTCCAGGGTCTGGCCGATGGCCTGACGCATGCAGTTCATCCGCGTCTTGCCGGTCCAGTAGAACTCTGGAAGTGCGCGTGAATTGCCGAAGCGGTTGCCTTCGGCGTACTCCGGCATGCGCAGCCAGTAGATGCCGCGCACGTACTCGCGCCAGCCGATCAGTTGACGGATGAAACCTTCGGCGGCGTTCAGCGGTACGTCGCCGGCGCGATAGGCCGCCTCGACATCGGCACAGAGCTGGCGCATGTCGAGCAGGCCAATGTTCAGTGCGGCGCTGATGCGCGAGTGAAACAGGAAGGGTTCGTCATCGGCCATGGCGTCCTGATAATCGCCAAAATCCGCCAGGCCACGGGCGAGAAAATGCTGCCAGAGACGCTCGGCCTGCTCGGCAGTCACCGGATAGTCGAAACCGTCCAGACGGACGTAGTGATGGGTAAATCGCCGTGCCACCAGCGCCAGCACCTCGGCAGTGATGGCGTCCGGTTCGATACGCAGCGCTGCAGGCGGACGCACGCCCTTGGGCAAGGCTTTGCGGTTGTCGGCATCGAAGTTCCAGGCGCCACCCTCGGGCGTGCCATCGGGGTTGAGCAGCAGACCGCTGGCGCGGCGCATCTCACGGTAGAAGAACTCCATGCGCAACTGCTTGCGCCCCTTGGCCCAGGCAGCGAACGCATCGCGGCTGCAGAGAAAGCGGCTGTCCTGATGCCAGTGAATCGGCACGCCGCAATGACGCAGCGCCTGCTCCAGGCGCCAGTCGCCGCACTCGGTCAGATGCACCTCGGCAGGGTCGAGCCGTTGCGTCCAGCGCAGCAGCTCGCCCGGCAACGAGCCCGTGTTGTCCGGATCGTCCAGGGCTACGTAATGCACCTGCTGGCCCTGCTCACGCAAGGCTTCGGCGAAATGGCGCATGGCGCTGAAGATCAGGGCGATCTTCTTCGGGTGATGCGGCACATGACTGGCCTCCTCCATCACTTCGGCCAGCAGCACATGGTCGTACTCGCGGTCGATGTCCTTCAATGCACCGAGGCCGTGGGTAAGCTGGTCACCCAGGATCAGAATCAGACGGCGCGCACTCACAGCGGCACGATCTCCATATTCGGGTGGCGGCGCAGATGGCCGAGCAGGATGTGATAGGTATCGAGATTGAAACCGCCACGACGCGCGGCCAGCAGCGGCTGGGCATGATCGAGTTGATCGACCGTACCGAGATGACGCCATTGATCGAGCACATGCCACTGAGTGAGGCCGTGCTGCTCGTCGCGCTCGACCAGCGCGACCGGCCCGTTCCAGGGCCAGGCCTGGGTCTGCAAGCGCTCGGCACCGGCAAGCAGCCGCCTGTCATGGGCCGAGCGCGGTTCCTCACCACAGCAGGCGCCCGCGCAGCGCCCCAGTTGATAGGCGAAGCAGGCTCCCTCGCCCTCCTCCAGCCCCAGCACGCGCAGACACAGACGCCGCTCGCGCGCCTGCTCCAGTAGCCACTGGCGCGCCTGATGACGCGAGCGGAACAGCCCAACATGCCTGAGCCCGGGCCTCAATGCATGGTGCTGCAGCAGTTCGATGTGCAGCTCACCATGCTCGCCCGCCAGCGCCCAGGTCAACAGCTCGCGCTGTTTGCGCAGTCGACGGTTGTACAAGGGTTGCAGACGCTTGATCTCGGCGGACTCGAACAGCAGAGCGCCCAGTTCACCGGCAGTGACTGCCAGCGCCCAGGTCAACAGCTCGCGCTGCTTGCGCAGACGACGGTTGTACAGGGGTTGCAGACGCTTGATCTCGGCGGACTCGAACAGCAGAGCGCCCAGCTCACCGGCCGTGATAGCCACCTGCACATCGCGGATCTGCTGCACCATCTGCAGGCTACGGCGGTCGCGATGATCGTTCTGAAAGTGCGACATCACCCGGCGGCGCAGATTGCGGCTCTTGCCCACATACAGTTGCGCACCACCGTCGCCCAGGAAGTAATACACACCCGGACGTTCCGGCAACTGGGCGAAACGCTCCGCGGCCAGCAACGGGGGCCGCGCCGCGCTACGCAGCTGATGCCCCAGAGCCGTCGGCGCGACCTGCTGCACCAAGTGCCGAGCCAGCGTCAACACGGCCTCGGCATCCGGCACGGCGCGATCGCGGAAGAAACGCGTAATGCCAAAATGCGCGCAAAGCGCATCGAAGCCGGCGCTCGCCAACTCCGGCAGCGCCGCTCTGGCCAGGCGCAGGGTGCACAGCTGCGCAGAGCGCAGCGTCTTCCAGTCAGGCAGCACTCGGCGCAAGAACGCCAGGCTGAAGCGCAGGTTATGGCCCACCAGCACGCGGCCGCAAATAGCCTCGGCTATCGCCTGTGCTTCGCTATCGATGCGTGGCTGGCCGCGTAATTCCAGAGGGTGTAATCCACTCAGGCTGAGCGACTGCGAGGGCAGCGCGACACTCGGCTCGAACAGCCAGTGCAAGCGCTCTGCGACACAACCCTCGGCGTCGACCTGAATGATCGCCAGCTCCCAGATGGCATCACGTGCCGGGTGGGCTCCAGTGGTCTTCACCTCCACGACTGCCAGGGCCCTGCCCTGCAACGTGGCGGCCGGTGCGAAGGCAGCCGTCACCAGCCAGAACGGAAGGCGATGGGCACGCGCAGGCTGTTGTCAGCCGATGGCATGCCGCACATCTCGTCATGTACCGAGCTGTGCACCAGGAAGAATGGCAGCGCCGGCATTTCCTGCAGCACGTCACGCGCATGCTCTATCGAACGCAGGTTGAGCGTACTGCCCTGGTCGGTAAGAATCGGGTGGGCACGTCCTTCCATCCGCGCCTCGAGCAGATAAATGCCACCCTCCAGGGAGATCAGATTGAGTTCGTCGACGCGTCCGGCTTGAGCGTGAGCGGACAGATCATGCAGATTCATCGGGCTTGCCTCCTGCCTTTAACTATACAAGAACTTATACAAAATTGATTCTTGTACAACAAAGAAAAAGCTCAAGCCCAAAAAGCAAAACGCCCGTCACGTTCGGACGGGCGGTTGTGAAGCGGTCTCGGATCAGTCGTGCTTGGTGACCTTGTCCAGATAGCCCATGGCGAAGGCCGAGCCAACGAACGTCAGGTGAATGATCACGTACCATTTCAGGTACTCCAGATCGTAGTTCTTCGCATCCATGAACACCTTGAGCAGGTGGATGGACGAGATCGCCACGATGGACGCCGCCACTTTCATCTTCAGCGAACTGGAGTCCATCTTGCCAAGCCAGCTGAGCTTCTCGGTGCCCTCGTGAATATCCAGACGCGAAACGAAGTTCTCGTAGCCGGACAGCATCACCATCACCAGCAGCCCGCCGACCAACGCCATGTCGATCAGCGACAGCAGCTTCAGGATCACATCAGCTTCGGCCAGGGAAAAGATCTGCGGCAGGATGTGATAAAGCTCCTGGAAGAACTTGACCGACAATGCCAGCACGGCGAGAGAAAGACCGAAGTAGATCGGCGCCAGCAACCAGCGCGATGCGTACATGGCGTTTTCGATGAAGCGTTCCATGGAGAACTCTCTGAGGGAGGGAAAATCGCGGCGAGTATACCCATCGCCCAGCATCAGCAGAAGATGCCCAACGCACTGTGGATAACCACAGCCCTGCTGTCTCGCCCAGCTGGCCCTGGCGCGCGTTGTTTCAGGCGTTTCAGCTCTGCCCGTCAGTCTCGGGCTGCGGCTGAAATACACCGCCATGGCTGTGGCGTTCGCCGTTGACACGACGCAACTCGGCCTGCAGGTGCAGACACCAGATCGGCGGTTCGTAGCATTCTACGTAGCCTTGCAGGACCAGGCTCTCGGCAATCGCCGTAAGCACCCCTTCAGCGACAGAGGGCCCATAGAACGGGCCCTGCGCCTTAATAGCCGAAGGCTGTGCTCCCGACATACCGGCAGCGCAAAGCAGTGTCCAACGTCCGTTGTCTCCTGCCAGTGGCTTGATCACGCACTCGATTCGGGTGACCAGGCCCAGACATTGGCAGGTGAGACAGAGGCTGCGCGGCATGGCGGCTACCCTCGCGGAATCCAGGCTCCAGCCTACACCCCGAGCGGTCGCACTGTGAAGGCCAAAGTTATCCATGCAATCTGTGGATAACTCTGTGTATGAGGCGTGAGCAAGAACGCCTGCGCGCCTGTCCCGGGCAATCCGGGACAATCGTGCAAGATATGATCAGCTCGCTGCGCCTTCGCCCTCGCCTTTCTTGCGCCGCGGCGCCTTGGCCGGTTTCGCCGCTGCCGCCTCGGCTTCGGCTTTCGCCTTGTCCGCGTCGGCCGGCTTGAGCGCTTCTTCCAGCCCGATCTCGGCGATATCGCGCAAACGCTCGACCACACGGGCGTTGACGCTGCCTTTGGGGAAGCGACCCTTTTCGTCCGGGTGCCCGGCCGCCTCGCCGACCAGCAAGCTCAATGCCTCGTCGACATGGCGCACGGCATAGACGTTGAACTGGCCGGCACGCACCGCCTGCAGCACACGCTCATCGAGCATCAAGTTGGCGACGTTGGAGTGCGGGATGATCACCCCCTGCTCGCCAGTTAGGCCACGCGCCTCGCACAGGCGGAAGAAGCCTTCGATCTTCTCGTTGACGCCGCCGACCGCCTGCACCTCGCCGAACTGGTTGATCGACCCGGTGATGGCGAAGCACTGCTTGAGCGGGGTGCGCGACAACGCCGAGATCAGCGTGCACACCTCGCCGAGCGAGGCGCTATCGCCGTCGACGTAACCGTAGGACTGTTCCAGGGCGATACTGGCGGAAATCTCCAGCGGGAATTCCTGGGCGTAGCGGCTGCCAAGGAAGCCGGTGAGGATCATCACGCCCTTGGAGTGAATTGGCTGACCAAGGCTGACTTCACGCTCGATGTCGACGATGCCGCTACCGCCCGGATAGACGGTGGCGGAAATCCGCGCCGGCACACCGAAGGCCGAGTCGCCGACCTCCAGCACGGTCAGGCCGTTGCACTTGCCGACGGCGGCGCCGCAGGTGTCGATGAGAATGATGCCGGCCAGCATGTCGTCGATAATCCGCGCCGACACGCGTCCGGTGCGGGTGGCCTTGGCCTTGAGCGCGCGCTCGATATGGCCGACGTCGGTGATGCTTTCCCCGGCAAGCTGGCGAATGAAGTCGGCCTCGCTGACCAGCTGGAACAGGTCACCGATACGCGCTGACAGGCGACCCTGGTGCTCGGCTAGACGCGCGCTGTGAGTAGCCAGGCGCGCCACCGCAGCGCCGGTCAAGGGCGCCATGCCCTCTTCCGAGGTACGCGTTTTCATCAGTTGCGCGAATTGCTCAAGACTTTCTTCGGCGAGCGGGATGTCCTCGTCGAAATCGACCAGTACGCGGAACATCTCCTGGAAGTCCGGATCGGCGTCCTGCAGCGCGTAATAGAGCTGACGCGAGCCGATGATGATGACTTTCAGCTGCAGCGGAATGACCTGCGGGTTGAGGGTGACGGTCGCGATGCGGCCGAGATCCCCCAGCGGCGACTCCATCTTCAACTGGCGCGAATGCAGGGCGCGCTTGAGCGCCTCCCAGACGAAGGGCTCACTGAGCAGTTTTTCCGCCTCGACCACCAGGTAGCCACCGTTGGCGCGGTGCAACGCCCCGGGGCGCAGCTGACGGTAGCTGGTGTACAGCGCGCCCTGATCGGAGCTGTACTCGATGCGGCCGAACAGGTTGTCGTAAGTCGGGTGCGACTCGAACACCACCGGTGCACCGCCGTTGGCGTGGTGACCGACCACCAGGCTCGGGCAGTACATTTCCTCCAGCAGCTTGCGCAGCTGCGGGTCGGCCTTGTCGACATCCACCAGTTGCTCGACGGCGGTTTTCAGCAGATTGATCTGCATGGCCTGCAGATAGGCGCAAACGCCGGCGTTTTCCGCGTATTTCTGCGACAATGGCGCCAGCAAGGGCTGCAACGCGACAGTGATGGTCTCTTCATTGAGCTGGCGCAGCAGGTTGCTCGACTCGCGCTTCCACTGCGGCAGGCTGGCCAGCTCCTCGTTGAGGCGTTCTTCCAGCGCGGCAATATCGGAGTGGAAGCGCTCGCGCTCGGCTTCCGGCAACTGAGCGAACTCGGCTTCATCCAGCGCCTTGCCGTCGGCCATCGGGGTAAAGGCGATATTGGTGCTGTCGCGGTACAGGGCCACGCCCTTCTCCAGCGACAGCTTCTCGATCACATCCAGCGCCTGGTCGTAGCGCTTGTTGAAGCTGCGATCGATGGCGCTTTTCTTCTGCTGATAGGTCGGCGTTTCGAACACCGCCGGGAAGGTGGCCAGCAGATTGTCGATCAACTGGTTGATATCGGCGATGAAAGCACTCGCGGTGCCGGCTGGCAGCTCCAGCGCGCGCGGCTCGCGCGGCTCGTCGAAATGATTGACGTAGACCCGGTCGGCCGGCGTCTCCATGCGCTTGGCTTCGGCCTTGAGGTAGCGCTGCACGAAGGAGAAGCGTCCGGTACCCGGCTCGCCCATGACGAACACGTTGTAGCCAGGGCGCGGCATGGCCACGCCGAACTGCAGGGCCTCGACCGCGCGGGCCTGGCCCAGTACGCCGCGGAAGGGTTCGAGATCATCGGTACTGCTGAAGTTGAACTGCTCGGGGGCGAAGGGGCGGGTCAGTGAGTCGGGGGCAAGGCGCAAAGCATCGAGGCTACGCTTGGACATTGGCGATCCTTATAGCGGGCGGAAGTTTCCGCAAAACATGGGTGATTCTGGGCTTGTGGCGCGAAAGGGATCAAGGCTTGATTCAGCTCAGGATGAAAAATCCGAGCGCGTAATAAGCTGCCCACCACCGCCCTTCACGCGAAAGCCGCCATGCCCAGAGCCGATCACCTGCATTGAGGAAAGCTACGACCTGCGTCAGCGCAACCAAGCCGATGCGCTGTTCGAAACCCTGGGTTTTCACGTCGCCCAGGTTGGCAACGCCTCGCCATTCTGGGCCTTTCGCCTGCGCGTGCCTTGGCTGCTGGCGACCATCGCCAGCGGCACCCTCTGCGCCCTGCTGGCCAGCCTGTACGAGCTCACACTGGCCAAGAGCATCGTCCTGGCGTTCTTTCTCACCCTGGTGCTGGGCCTGAGCGAAAGCGTGAGCATGCAATCGATGTCGGTGACCATCCAGGCGCTGCGCAGCGTCCGCCCCAATCTGAGCTGGTACCTGCACAGCCTGCGTCATGAACTGCCGACAGCCCTGCTGCTCGGCAGCACCTGCGGCAGTCTGGTGGCGATGATCGTCTGGCTCTGGCGCGGCGAGGCCTGGACCGGACTGATCATCGGCTGCAGCATCCTGCTGTCGCTCTGCGCCGCCTGCCTGCTCGGCCTCAGCGTACCAACGCTGCTGCACGCCCTGAGGCTCGACCCCAGGATCACCGCAGGGCCGGTGACCCTGGCAGTGACCGACCTGTGCACCTTGCTGTTCTACTTCAGCCTGGCCGCCTGATTGCTGTGACCCTCCCTATCCTCGGCACAACGCAGGCAGTATTCGGCCACCGGCAGCGCGGCCAGACGCGCCGCCTCGATTGCTTCGCCGCAGCACAGGCACTCGCCATAACGCCCCTCGGCCAGGCGCAGCTGCGCCTGGTGCACCAGCAGCAGTCCCTGCTCGGCCTCGGCCAGCAGGGCTTCGAGCACTTCGTCATTCTGCCGCTGCTGCGCCTGTTCGGCGAAATCCGCCGAGTGGCTGCGCCCCAGATCGCGGCGAATCGCCTCGGCGCGGGTGGTGTAGTCATGCAGCAGAGCGTCCAGCACATCACGGTGAGCCATGGGCAGTCTCCTAGCGTTGAAGAGCGCTCAGTGTGATGCGCAGCACGAAGCTCGTGACTGACGCCGGTCAGCACTTGCGCGAAATGTCTTGTTCGACTGCCTTGACACCAATCGACAGCCTGGCCAAAGCTCGGCCATCGCCATGACCAGAAGAACAGCGATCTTGAAACGGATATTCGCCGTCCTTGCCCTGAGCCTCAGTCCTCCCCTGCATGCCGCCACGCTCGAACAACTGGCCAACGACCCCTACTGGATCGCCCTCGGCCACTACGAGACCGGCAAGCTCGGCGGCTGGCGCAGCTATGTCGACGACGACGATTTCTTTCTCGCAGAAGATGGCGACAGCAACCCTGCAGCCGAACTGCAGGCGACCCTGAAGGCCCTGTACCAACCCGCTGAACTGGGCGACCGTCACCCACAATGCGTCTACCCGGCGCGTATCCGCTGGCTCAAGGCGCAATTGCAACTCGATGACCTGCCCAGCCCCGACTGCGCCGAATACCGAAACTGGATCGCCGACGTCAATCCGCACAGCACGGTGCTGGTGTTCCCAGCGGCCTACCTGAACAGCCCCTCGTCGATGTTCGGCCATACCCTGCTGCGCATCGATCAACCGGATATCGACAGCCACAACACCGCGCTGCTGAGCTACGCGCTGAACTTCGGCGCCTTCATCGAAGGCGACGACAACAGCATTCTCTATGCCTGGCGTGGCCTGATGGGCGGCTACCCCGGCCTGTTCGCCCTGGTGCCGTATCGCGAGAAACTCAGCGAGTACAACCGCCTGGAAAACCGCGACCTGTGGGAATACCGGCTGAACCTGACGGCAGAAGAAACCGCGCGCATGGTCGAACACGTCTGGGAGCTCAAGCAGATCCGCTTCGACTACTTCTTCTTCGACGAGAACTGCTCCTACCGCCTGCTGGAGCTACTGGAAATCGCCCGCCCCGGCATCGAGCTGACCGAGCATTTCCCGCTCACCGCCATCCCCACCGATACCGTGCGTGCGGTCAAGGATGCTGGGCTGATCGAGCGCATCGACTACCGCCCTTCGCGCGAGCGTGAGCTGCTGGCGCGCGCGGAGTCGTTGCAGGCCGACGAAGAGGCCTGGGTCTTGCGCCTGAACCAGGACCCGGCGCGACTCGAGGATGCCGACTTCCTCGCCCTGCCGGCAGAACGTCGCGCGCTGATCCAGGACGCCGCCTTCCGCCTGGTGCGCTACCACGCCAACGATGAAGAACGCAGCAGCAACGCCCAGCGCAGCTTCCAGTTGCTCGGCGCGATCAACCGCAACCCGCCGCCGCCGCTGGAGGTCGAGCGCCCGCCATTGCCCGAGGAAGGCCACCAATCGCGCACCTGGCAACTGGCCGGCGGCAGCCGCGATGATCGCGCCTTCGCCGAATACGGCCTGCGCATGGCCTACCACGACCTGAACGACAACCTGGACGGCTTCCCGCTCGGCGCACAGATCGAGATTTTCCAGCTCAAGCTGCGTCAGTACGAGAACAACCACTGGCAGCTGCAACGCCTGGACCTGGCCAACATCCGCTCGCTGACACCGCGCAATGCCCTGCTGCAGCCGCTGTCCTGGCAGGTTGGCGGCGGCCTGGAGCGGGTGCTCGGCGAAGATGGCGACACCCGGCTGGTAGGCCATATCAGCGGCGGCGCCGGTGCCACCTGGCAGTTGCACGATGACCTGCTCGGCTTCGCTCTCGGCACCGCGCGTCTGGAATACAACGAGGATTTCGCTGCCGTGATCGCCCCGGCGCTGGGCTTCAACAGCGGGCTGCTGTGGCGCAACCCGTTGGGTAACCTGACATTGGAGGCAGCCGGCGACTACTTCCACAACGGCGAAGTGCGCCGGCGCCTGTCGCTCAACCAACAGTGGGAAATGTCACGCAACCTCGGCCTGCGCCTGAGCGCCCAGCGCGAGTTCAGCCAACTGGCCAGCCCGGTCAATGAAGTGAAGCTGGAGCTGCGCTGGTATCACTACTGACACACCAATGCACTGACGACAGGCTTCTATACTGAAATTCCCGCCACCCGTTTCAGGAGAGTCACCATGCGTCGCACGCTCATGTTTCTCGCCGCAACCCTGATCAGCCTGCCACTGTGGGCCATGCATTGCCCGCAGGATATGGCCAAGATCGATGCATTGTTGCAAAGCGATCCGCCTGCCGACCCAGAGGTGCTGGCCAAGGTGCAGGAGCTGCGCGCCGAAGGTGAAGCCCTGCACAAGGCCGGCGATCATGCCGAGTCGGTCAAGGTGCTGGGCGAAGCCCTCGACCTGCTGGCCGCCAGCGAATGAATCACGCTGGGCTTGCTCAATAACCGCTGTACAGCAAGCCCAGCGCGACCTGACGCACCTCCTGCAGATCCACCGGTTTGCTCAGGCAGGCCGAAGCGCCGCGCGCTTTGGCATCCTCGAACAACCGTGCATCGGCCACCGCGCTGATCACCATCACCGGCACATCACGCAAACGCGGCTCAGCGCGCATGGCGTCGAGAATATCCAGCCCATTGCCGTCAGGCAGGTCGATATCCAGCAACACCAGTGCCGGCTCACTTTCCTGCAATTCGGCCAGTGCCCGCTGGCATGAACTGACGCCCCTGACCTCGGCAAACTCACGCAACGATGCCTGCAGGATCTTCATGCAGGCGGGATGATCCTCCACGCACAGCACCTGCACCAGACTTTTCACGGCCTGCGCCGGCACCTCGGCAGTCTCGTCGCCGAACACATCAGGGCTGGCCGCACTGGGGATGTCGAGCCAGAAACGACTACCGACACCAGGCTCGCTACGCACGCCGATTTCGCCTTCCATCAACGTGGCCAGCTCGCGGCAGAGCACCAGCCCGATGCCGGTACCGGGAATATTCGAGCTTTCCCGGCCGAGACGCTGAAAAGGCTGGAACAGCTGCGCCTGCTGCTCGCTGGAAAGCCCCGGTCCAGTGTCGTCAACCCACAACCGCACACAGTCGGCACGCACCTCGTAGCCCATGCGGATCATGCCGCGCGGGCTGTTGTACTTGATCGCATTGGACAGCAGGTTGAGCAGAATCTGCCGTACCCGGCGCGGGTCGCCCTGTACGAACAAGGGCGGATTGGCTGCCTCCATCACCTGCAGTTGCAACTGTTTCTGCTGCACTTCAGGCTGCACCAGCTCGGCACAACCGTTGAGTAGCGCGCCGATTTCGATCGGCTGCAACTGCAGCTGCTGACGCCGGCTCTCGATGCTCGACAGATCGAGAATGTCGTCTACCAATGAAGTGAGATGACGACTGGCGGTGACAATTTCGCGCGCGTAATCGGTCTCCAGTTTGGCGTCGTGCTTGTCCTGCACCTCCATCTCGATCAACTGGGCGAAGCCATGGATGGCGTTGAGCGGCGTGCGCAGTTCGTGACTCATGCTCGACAGAAAGCGACTCTTGGCCTGGCTGGCCGCGAGCGCTTCAAGGCTGGCGTGGCGCAGTTCTTCCTGCACCTGTTTGAGCCGAGTGATGTCGACGTGCGTACCGGCAATACGCAGCGGCCAGCCGCTCGCGTCACGCGCCAGGACCTTGCCACGGCTGAGCAGCCAGAGGTAATCACCGCGGCAATCGAGATAGCGGTACTCGGCGTCGAAATACTCTTCGCCACTGTCAGCGAATAGCTTGCGCAGGTGACGCAGACGTTCCAGATCATCGGGGTGTACGCGCTGGTTGAACTCGCTAAGCGTCAAGTGATTCGCACCCAGGCCAAAACGCCGGACGAAGCGCTCGCTGAGATCAATGGTCAGGTCGGTGGTATCGATCTGCCAGAGACTTTCAGTTGTACTCTCCAGCACCAGTTGCAGAATGCTTTGCGCCTCCTGCCGCTCATGCTCGCTGGCCTTGAGTTGCTTGCCGGCCTGCTGCACGGCGTCAGCCAGGCGACTGACCTCGGCGATATGACTGTCCGGCACGGCTGGTAAATATTTGCCCTGCCCCAGGCTGGTCGCCATGTCGACGATGCCATCGATGGGCTCGGCAAGTTGCTTGCTGAGGTTGCGCGAACGCAGCCACATCAGGGCGAAGAACAGCAGATAGAACGCTGCCAGGCCGGCAATCAGCAGATAGCCGATCTGCATGTAACGCTCGGCCAACTGGTTGGTGTCATGGAAGATCTGCTCCTCGTCCACCACCAACAGCAAGCGCCAGCCGGTTTGCGGAATTTCGCTCCAGGCCACCAGTTGCTTGCGGCCGCCGAGCAGCACTTCCTGCACGTTGCCATTGCCCTCGTTCATCGCCTGAAGCAATGGCTCCATACCCTCGCGCTTGGCCAGGTTGAAGTCCTCGGGCTTGAGTACTTCACGGCGCACGGCCTCTTCGTAGGAGTACTGGGTCAGCTCACGCAGACCAAAATCCAGCTCCCCTGCCTTCGGCAACGCCATGATGTTGTGGTCATGGCTGACCAGCATCGCGTAGCCCTGCCAAGGCACGTTGAGTTCGGCAATCTCGCCCAGTATCTGGCCCACGGTCACGTCGAGACCGACCACGCCTTCGAGAAAGTCCTCGCGATACACCGGGGCGATGGCCGACATCATCCATCCCAGGCCTGCCGGGTCGAGGTAAACCTCGGTCCACATCACCTTGCGTTCGGGGTTGTGCTTGGCGTCAGCAAGGTAATAGAAGTTGTAATCGGGTATCACCATGTCATGGGGATACTGCGCGGGCGTATCGAACCAGGGGTAAATGCGGTTGTAGCTGTCCCAGGTATTGAAATACAGCGCCGCTACCAGCGGGCTGGTCTGCTGGATCGAACGCATCAGCGGATCGAGTTGCGACAGCCGCATGGCCTTGGCGTGATCCTGTTGCGCCAGCGGCGTACTGTTGGCATAGAAGGATGCTGCGCGCCCGTCATCGCTGCGGGTATAGAACACGCCACTGTCAGTAACTGCGTGGCGCTGATGCTCGAGCTCATCGGCCTGGAAGCGCGTATCGAGCAACGCCTCGTACGCGGCCTCACGATAAACCTGCACCAGCGACTCGATGGAGCGCAGGCGCCCATCGATGATCTGTCCTTCACGTTGCGCGGCACTGGCCAGATCCTTGACTGCCGTTTCCTGCAAGTGTTCGATCTGCGCATCACGAATCGCCTGATTGCTCAGCAGATACACCGCGATCAGCACCGACTCCACCAGAATCAGCGGTATGAGCGCACTTTGCACAAACGCCCGCCATATCCACTGACGCAGAGGGTAGCGGCTAGAACTCGGCATTGAGGCTCCTTCCGGGGGCAAGCGCAGACAGACGCAGGGCGCCATCATAGCGCCCTGCGATGGAATCCGCAGTCGACGCAGAGGAACCTTTGCCGTAAACTCATGTCCTATCCGTAACCGCAAAGCTTTGGGGCCGATTAGGATTCGACGCCGGTAGCGAAGCTCGAGGTGCATGCCGACTTGGTAACAGAAGTCGTAAATCAACTGTTGCAACTTTCTATAGTTGCCAATGACGAAAACTACGAGGGCTACGCTCTCGCTGCGTAAGCGGCGCGACTAGTCCTTCTGGTAGCTTCGGCTCCAGCGATCACTAGGGGATGCCTGTAAACCTGAAGTGATTGTCATGCAGAACAGGATCGCCGCGTAGTACGTTGTGGACGAAGTGGCTAAAACTTACACAACTCGCCCAATGCACCCTGCCCGTCGGGCGGCTGAGGGTTAACTCAATAGACACGGCTAAGCATGTAGTACCAACAGTAGAGAACTGGCGGACGGGGGTTCAAATCCCCCCGGCTCCACCAAATGTAAGTTTCCACATGTTCCCACATGACCGGAAACACCCTGAAAAGCCCGCCCCGTGCGGGCTTTCTTGTATCTGCATGTCCCTGAACGCGCCCCTATACAATTGCCCACCGTGTATCCCGCCGTGTATCCTTTGACAAAAAGTGAACCGAAGGGATACACGAGTGAAGCGCAGCCAGATCAAGCGGCGCCCGCTGGCCGATACCGTACTTGCCAGCCTGGAGCCTGAACCAAAGGAATACCGGGAACTGGACGGTGACGGCCTGTACTTTCGCGTTAAGCCGGACGGCTCGAAGTCTTGGCAGCTGCGCTACAAAAAGGCGGATGGCAAGTGGTCATGGCTAGGTCTTGGCGGTTACGGCACTGGCGACCACCAACTGACCGGCGAACAGGCTCGCCGCAAAGTTCGCGAACTACGCGACAACACGGCGAAAGGCGGTAGCGTTCTGGCAACCAAACAAGCCCAGAAAGCAGCCGAGCTAGAGGCAGCCAACAACACCTTCGAGCGCCTGGCGCGCGAGTGGTACAGCGCCAAATGCAAGACCTGGTGCGGATTTCGGTGAACGTGACCGAGCGTTTCGCTAATACGTGACCGGTGCTTCCACCCCGGTTGCGCGGGTTCTGGATTGTAATCGCATCGGTCACGATGCGGCTTGTTCCTCGGCTTTTTTTCGGCGCAGCGACTCGCCTTTCATCGTCAGTCGGTAGGCGTTGTGCACCAGGCGGTCGAGGATGGCATCGGCCAGGGTCGGGTCGTTGATCCAGCCGTGCCAGTGCTCGATGGGCAGTTGGCTCGTCAGGATGGTGGAGCGGCTGCCAGCGCGGTCGTCGATCACCTCCAGCAGGTCATGCCGGGCTCCTTCCTCCAGCGGGGCTAGCGCCCAGTCGTCCAGCACCAGGACGTCGACCTTTGCCAGCTGTTGCAGGGTACGGCCGAAGCTGCCGTCGCCATGAGCGATGCGCAGTTGTTCCAGCAGGCGCGGGGTGCGCAGGTACAGGGTGCTATAGCCCTGGCGGCAGGCCTGGTTGCCCAGGGCGCAGGCCAGCCAGGTTTTGCCGGCACCGGTCGGGCCGGTCAGCAGCAGGTTGTGCTGCTGGCGGATCCAGTCGCCACTGGCCAGGGTGGCGATCAGACGCTCGTCCAGGGCGCGTCCGGAGCGGCGGTCGAGATCTTCCAGGCAGGCGTTGGCGTACTTGAGCTTGGCCTTCTTGCGCAGCCGTACCAGGCGCTGGTTGTCACGCCAGGCCAGTTCGCGGTCGAGCAGTAGGCCGAGGCGTTCATCGAAGCTCAGGCTGTGGCTGGCCGGCAGCGTCCATTGCTCCTCCAGGGCGCGGGCCATGCCGTCCAGGCGTAGCTGGTGCAGTTGATTCAGGGTGTGTTGCGGCATCATCGAACAGCTCCTGTTGCGGGGGTTGGTAGTAGTCGGCGCCACGGACGTTTTCGTGGTGCTCGGGCAAGGCCGTTTCAGCCGCGCGCTTGGGCAGCGGCTGCTGATCCAGGCCTTGCTGGAGCAGACTGCGCACGCTGCGCCCGGTGAAGGCGCGCAGCTGGACGGCCCGCTCGGCAGCGGCTTCCAGCCGTGCATTGCCATAGCGGCGAGCCAGCGAGAGCAGGCCGAGGCAGGCGCGGTAGCCCATCTCCGGGTGCGGCTTGTGGGTCAGTTGGTGATCGATCAGTTGGCGCGTGTAGGGGCCGATCCGCTCGCCCCAGTCGAGCAGGCGTTGCGGCGTCCACTCACGATGCGCCTGGTGCGCTGCGGGCATGTGTTCGCGCTGGGTACTGTAAGCGCCGCGTCGCCCCAGCAGCAGGTGGCTGGCCACCCGCCGGTTGCCATGCAGCACTTCCAGGGTGTGTGCCGTCAGTCGCACGTCCACGTTCTGCCGGGCCAGGGCGGAGGGCACGCTGTAGAAGCTGCCATTGACCTCGATGTGGTAGTCGATGCTGACCTTGCAGCGCTTGAAGGTGGCGACCTCGTAGGGATGCACCGGCAGCGCTCGCAAGGCCGGGCGATCCAGGCGCTCGAACCAGTCGCGCCGGCAGCCATCGAGCCGCTTGAACGGGCGCCGATTCAGATTCTCCAGCAGCTCGGCGATGGCCTGATTGAGCGCATGCAGGCTGAAGAACTGCCGATGGCGCAGCCGCGCCATGATCCAGCGCTCGACCACCTGCACCGCCACCTCGGCCTTGGCCTTGTCCTGAGGCTTGCGTGGCCGTGCCGGCAGGATCACCGTCTGGTAATGACGCGCGCACTCCAGCGTGGCCCGGTTCAGGCCCGGCTCGTAGCGATCCGGCTGGGCGACCAGGGCGCGCGGATTGTCCGGCACAACCATTTCCGGCACGCCGCCAAAGTAGGTCAGAGCCTGGCCCAGCGAGGTCAGCCAGTCCACCTGGGTTTCGCCTGGCGTCGCGCAGGCATAGGTGTAATTCGAGGCGCCCAGGGCGGCGACGAAGATGTGCGCCCGGCGCACTTCGCCGGTGGCCGGGTCGACCACCGGCAGCGTCGGCCCGGCATAGTCGATGAATAGCTTCTCGCCCGCACGGTGCAGCTGACGCATCGAACGTTTGAGCGTCTGGGCGTAGCGCCGGTAGTGCTCGACGAACTGGGTGTAGCGGTAGGTCGGCTGACCCGCATGCGCGGCGAGATATTCCTCCCACAGCAGCTGCAAGGTCACGCCCTTGCGTCGCAACTCGCGGTGGATGCTCAGCACATCGGGCAGCACTCGCTCACCGCGCGGCTTGTTCGTCGACGTCGGTGCAAACAAGGCGGCCGCCAGCGCGGCCTCGTCCATGGCCACCAGCGCCGGCCAGTCCAGCCCGGCCACCCGCGCCGCCGCGATGTACTTGCTAACCACGCCCTTGGACAGCTGCAAGGCACGGGCAATCTTCTCGTGGGACAAGCCGGCCTCAAACTTGAGGCGCAGACATTCTTTGATGTTTCGCATGGCTACTCGCGGCGCCGCCATCTTCCTCTCCCGAAATCGGTCGAGGATGGCGGCGCATCAGGTCATGCGCAACGAAGGGGAAGGCTTTCGCTAAGTCGTGACCGGCGATTTCGGTAAGCCGTGACCACCTGTTTCGGAACAGGCGGAGAATCGGTCACGTTGCTACCGAAATGAGCGGTCACGCGTTAGCGAAATGAGCGGTCACGATCAACCGAAACGGCCGGTCACGGTGCTCCGAAATCCGCAACTGAGTATCTGCGCCCGCTCGCCGTGGTCAGGAGGATCAAGCAGAATCGCCTCGGCCAACAGCGAACGCAGCCTGCCAATACGGGGTTGCAGTGCCTGTGCAGCCGCAGCATGGCGATCAGCCATGTCGCTCTGTCGCTCGATCTGTTCACCGACCAAGGCGATCGCCTGCTGCACCTCGATGATGGCGTCCGCGGGGTCACCTGCCAGCCAGACCTCCAGCCCGGCGAGCAGCGTGTCGCCATTCTCCTGCAACCGTTCCAGCGTGCGGCGCTGGCTCCTCGCATTCTCTAGTTCGAACGTTTTCTCTTCGGCCTGCGCCTGCAGCTCGGCCGCCCGTCTCTCGCGCGCACGCCGTCCCAGCCGCGGCTTGGCAGGAATACGCGACATACGCAGGGCAATCCCTTCCTGGACGAGCAAATCACCTTCGTTAGCCATCGTAGTGTCGGAGGAATCGGCCAGACGGTAGAGATCGGCATCACGTGACACCAGTAGCACGTCTGTCAGTTCCTCTGGCCGGTCGACAGAGGCACGAGCTGCCGCAGCGGGATCATCGACGACCAGTGCCTGTGCCAGGGGGCCAAGTCGGGCCTCCAGCACAGCCGCTTCCTCGATCGCCACTTCTTCGTAGCTGCCAGCCAGCAGCTCGGCGCCGAGCCTGTCCTTGAGCTGCAGCAACGCGGGCGAGAACGGCCCGCCGGCCGACAGCAGGTCACGTGCGTCCCGGAGCAGCTGCTCCTGTACATGCCGTGCCCCCTGTTCGACCCGGGCTGCCTCGGCGTGCTCTGTGCTCAAACAGGCACGAGCTGCATCCAGACTGGCCCGGTCCGTCACATGGGTATCGAGGTGATCGGAAATGCGGACGGCGCACTCCGCCAAAGTCTGCCATTGCGGCTCGCGTGCCATTAACTGCCGATGCTGTTGCTGCAGCTCCTCACGCCGGCGCCGTAGCTCAGCAAGTTCTTCATTGGCCGCCCGTTGTGCCTGTTCATGTGTGGATTGCTCGACTTCAGTATCACTCAGCAACGCGTCGACGACTTCAATGGCAGGCGCCTGGGTGAGAACCACGCCCAGCTCCCTCGCCGTTGCACACACCCTGGCCTGCCGGGCCTGCAGCTGTTGCGCTTCGGCCAGTTTCGCCTCAATGTCGGGAAGCTGCTCGGCAAGTACGCTCAGTGTCCGATGACGGTGCACCGCTTCGGTGGTCACATCGTACGCAGCGGTGATTTCGACATCCCGTCCCGCTAGCCGCCACACAGCCTCCATGAGCTGCTCATGACGCGCACGATGCTCCAGCGCATCGGACAGGCGCGTCCTTGCCTCCCGACGTTCCTGATCGACGCATTCGAGCATGTGGCGTACCGACATAAGCTGATCGGCGAACTGCGCAGGAAGCAAAGGTACGGTCTGCAAATGCGCCTCGGCTTCCCGTAGCCGTCGAATTGCCTGACGATAAGCAGCAGCCCGGCGATGCAACTCTTCGATGCCCTGCTGCAGATCGGCGAGCCCCTTGGCAGCGCGTTTGTAGCCCTCCCGGGCACGCTTGAGTTCCTCGCGATTGCGAGTCCGCAACGTTTCAGATTCGCTTCGTAGCCTGCCCGCTTGTTGTGCCGCTGTCTCAGCTTCCGCGAGCAGGGAGACACATTGTTGCAGGTTGCGTAGCGCCGCTAAGGAGTCCTTCAGTCTGCCGTGCCAGTCGCGGGCGGTTCCAAGTACGCGGTCGAGTTCATCTTTGCAAGTATCGAGCGTATTCAGCTCGGCCAAGGTTTCGTCGAGTACTCTGCGCGCTCCCTCTTGCGCCTGGAAGGCTTGATCGCGTGCGCTCTGCGCCTCGGCTACCCGGCGTGCCAGCTCATCGGCCCGTTCACGGGTGGCAAGGAAAGCTGCTGCGAACATGGCCTGGCCGGCTTCGAAGATACTGCCGATTTCTTGCTCCAGGCGGCGCGACTCTTGCACTTCTACCCGCGTGCGCCGGCAGGAATCCAGATTCGATCGCATCCTCTGCAAGGTATCAGCGAGGCCACTTTGCTCCCTGAGCAGGAACGAGCGTAGCTCCGAAGTGAGCACCCTTGAGATGCCGCCGGTCATGCTGGTACGCAACATATCGTTGAACTTATTGCGCTCCTCATCGGTACCAAGGCGCAGGGGCATGACTCCCTGATCGAATAGCGCGGCGAAGTACTCCCGGGCGGATGGATAAGATTGTAATCGCCCACCGAGCCGCGCCGCGTTGTCGCGCAACTCCTGTAACTCCGGCACGGACTCGACGCCCCCCTGTGCAACCAGCAGCAGATCCTGCAAGCGAACCGCAGGTTCGAGGCCCCAGACTATAAATGGGGTGGGCTCCACGGAGGGTTCACCTTTGCGTTCCAGATGTACCCCAGCCAGTAGCCTCTGTGCACCCGCAAGGGCAAAATCTACCACCACGTAGGAAGGGCGTCCGGGATCACCGAGACGTCCCCAAATACCCTTGTCGCCGCCAGTCGCTCCAGTCTCGCCGAGATTGGTGAAGCGCAGGCGGGACATGTCGGGCAGCAGAGCGACATAGGCGGCAATCATCACCGTGGTCTTGCCGGCACCGTTGCTGCCCTCCAGCGCAGTGACATGCCGATCGAGTAGATAACGCTCGTAGAAGACACCTTTCCAATTGACCAGGGCTAAAGCATCGGCACGCGTTCGACTCATGACAACATTTCCTCCCCCTCCGCGTCGCCGCTATCGTCATCCATGTCGTTAGCATCACCCAGTAATACCTCTCCACGCGCAACCAGCCGCTCTAGGGCGTCGCTGGGATCTGTGAGCCCGCGAACTGGCTCGGCAAAGCGCATGAGTGCCGGACGCAGGCGCAATCTGGCCGCATCAACCACATCGATGAAACCCAGCTCAGCTAACTTACGCAGCGCCTCGTCCGCTTTCCCTCGCACAGTTTCAGCGGCAATGCGTTCGTCATACTTGCGTCTACGCGGATTTAGCGTACGCACCAGCACATCGGTGCCCAGTAATCCGGACAGCCGCTGCAATAGCGCTTCACGTGTCGCCATGCCGCCATGCTGCAAAGTCGCGGGATCGAGATACATCAGCGCCAGCACCTGCCCGATAAGCATTTCGCCGACGGATAGCTGACGTCGCCCCAGCCGCTCGCCGCTGGGCAGCAAATAGAAATAGCCATCGCTCTGCTGGATCAGCTCACAACCGAAACGCCGATAAAAAGGTTCGAGCAGCGCCTGTGCCTCCACCAGGTAATCATAGGGGCAGCCATCATCTCGACCGATATGGCGTCCACGTCGCAGCATCAGATCCACCTCGGGGAATCGCTCGTCGACAATCACCTCTTCCAGAGAATCGAATACGGCATCGCTCACTCCACTTTCCTCCGGCCCTGGACAGTCCATTCCTCGACTTCGAGCTGTTCGCCCACTTCTAGCCATAGCCGCTCGCGGCTTGAACGCAATCGGGCTAGCCTTGCAGCTGCGTCAGCGATGCGACCCGCAGCCACGTATTGGCTATCGTCGGTCAGCGTGGCGAGTACCTGCACCGTTAGCCCCGCCAAGGTATCTACGCCCTCGTCGAGCGCCCGACTCACCAACACTTCGATATCTGCCAGCGCATTTTCAGCTTCCACCCAGGCTGGTTCGGCCTCACGATCAGTCTTTGGCCTGGCCACCACCGGACGCTCGACGCGTGCTTCAAGTGTACGTAGCAGGCAGATAGAGCCTGCATGCGCAGCTAGTAGATGGAAAGGCCTGTTTCCCCACTCCGCAATCTGATCGCGCAAGCGCTGGCTCAGCGCCCGATCAGGATCCAGTCTGACCACGTCGCGCAGGTAGCGGTGTACATACTGGTAGTATTCGGACCATGCCTTTTGGCGTGCACCGCCCCAGGCTCCGATCCGGTCTACATGTTCGATGACCCGCTGTGCGGCTCCCTCGGCTTCGACATTTTCTGCTGAAACGGCCAGCGCCTGGATGTCCTGGAGCAACGCAACGAAATGGTGTGTGTCTCGCAGCAGGATTTCATTGAGCTCGCGCAATGTGTGGGTCGTTGCGTCGAGCAGGCTCTGGCATCGATCGATTGCGCTAAACCAGTCGTTCGACAGCAGGCTAGCGATTTCCGCCTGGATTTCCTCCTGCTGGGCATCAAGCCCCCGCTGCCGACGTTCGATACCCGCCACCATGTCACCGACCGTGATCCTCAGGGGGGCGACCACGCGCTGACGCCAATCCTCATCGTTATGGGCCTTCCTGGCTGTCGCCAGGATGTCGGCAAGTTGAGCGCGCAAGGTACCGGTCAGTAGGCTGAGGCTTTCCCGAGTCAGGGCCTCGTCCGCCAGAAAGTATTCGATAACCGCAGCAGCAAGTCGTGTCAGCGCATACTCGCCCGCCCGAACGATGCCGGCGCCATCAACTCGGGCCAGCATGCGCTGCTCGCGTAATCGTTGAATGGCGTGCGTCGCGCGCTTGCGCGGATTTTCGGCAGCGGGTTCGACGACATCGCAGACCTGTTCAAACAGGTCGATCAGCAGATCTTCCTCGAACGACGCAAGCCCAGCCTTGTCCGCTCGCAGGTACAGACCTGCGAGAAAGCAGACATCCGCTGTTTTCAGGTCAAGATTGACCTGATCCCGTACCAGCGAGGCGATAAGGCGATTCGGATCGGATGCTGTCATAAGCGCTGAGTAGGCTTCTCTGCTACGCAGTATGAATGTATCCAAGCCTCATATTGTTCAGGCATGGACGGCCCCCTGTGCATCGGCCTGCTGTTCCTGAGTTTTGGCCGCGATCTCAGAATCGTCTGAGTATGCTTCTCGCATCATCATCTTGTAGTGAGCCAAATGCCCGGACTTGACGAAGATCGCCTTGAAGATATTCAGGTAGCTTTCCACCATTGCATCGTCGACAGCGACATATAGGTCATCGTGTGCGAAGTGAGAACCATCGTTGACCCATGAAAAAAGCGATCGGCATATGACCTTCTCACGCCCCTCGAACAGGTTGCAGATGTCGTCGGTATCGGATCCACCCAGGATCTTGAAGTAGTTTTCAAGAATGCGCCTGAGGGTGTTCTGGATTGAAAGGTTGGATCGGTCGGCCCGTCGTACCTCCGCCCACAGCAGTTCGTATGAGGTGACTATCGGGTTGCTTGTGTGGGCCTCTACTCTTGAAGAGTGATGAGATTTTCGGACGACCCAGAAGGTTTCCTCGCTGCGCATCGCATTTCTATCAGTGCGCCGGGCGTTGAAGGTCACTTCCTTGTGGAAGTAGACGTTATGGGTCAGTACGAAAACCTGTTTGATGTGACCGGTTCCTTGGCGCACCTCATCGAACAGCGCCTTGATCAGGCTGCTAACGATGAAGAGGATGTCGCTATCCAGACTCGACACAGGATCGTCGAAGACCACTATACGGTCAGTCGTCACGCCGCTTTCCGAATCGCTGCCTTTGAGCAGATGGTAAAAATAGAGGAAGGTGACGAAGGTACGTTCGCCTTCGCTCAAGGTTTCCTTCGCATCCATACCATCCGGTCGCCGCAGCACATAGGCGGTACCGCTATCTGCCTTGGCTAGGGAGAAACCATGAAAACCGAACGAGGCTAGCAAGGTATTTATTGCATCGATGGTCGGCTGGATGCTGGTGGTCGCACGCTCCAGCTCAGCTATTTCTTTCTCCACCTGACGCCGGTCTGCTTCCGCCGCTTCGATCTTTCCGTTCAAGGCAGTGATCGCGCCCACCAACCCTCGCTTCTTCGTCGAGCAATCCTGCAATGTATCCGTCCGGCCAACACACCTTCCTGGCCCCGACGCCAAAGGCGATGGTGTCCACCTGATTTAAGTGGACACCATTTCTAGCCTTTTAAGCGGGTCTTTCATGCAGCCACAACGCCGTTCCTACTCCAAATCCTTCAAGGCTCAGATCATTCAAGAGTGCGCCCAGCC
>NZ_QASO01000074.1 GCF_003052605.1 Ectopseudomonas oleovorans
GGTCGATACCGTCCAGCAACCAGTTCAGCTCCTGGGCCGTCAGCACGATCGCATCGTCGCCAGGCTGCGGATGCGACTTGAAGCGCTCAGCCTCCAAGCGCTTGAGCCACAGGCAGAAGCCGTTGCGCTCCCAATACAAAATCTTCACGCGATTGCGCGCGCGATTGAGGAAGACGAACAGCACGGGGTCGAAGACCGCCACCTTGATATCCAGCTCGACCAGAGCGGCCAGGCCGTCAATGGATTTGCGGAAATCCACCGGCTTGGGGTAGAGGTAGACTTTTTCAACTTTAGCGTCGGGGCGCATCATGGTGGCTGGCTCCAGAAAGAAATCGGAGCACAGCATTGACTGGCCTGCGGATCATTTGAAGATGGGGTTTGTGGAGCGCTTACAAACAACCAGGACGTCATCAGAGAAGATGGCAGCGCAGGACTCCCGATCAACCCTACCGTCATAGGCTGGGCCGTGGCCGCGCTCGTGTTCGCGATCTTTACTGTCACCGTCAACAGTTCGGCCATGGTTTTGGGTGCCGGTTTCTTTGCCAAATTCATGGCAGTGCTCGTCGGCTCGGCACTGGGACTCGGCGGTGCTTTACTCGGCAATGCCATTCGCAAGTTTGCTCACCCAGACGCGGTCTTCACTCAGGGCGGCATATTGAGTCTGATCTGGATCAAGGTGTTCTGGGCTATCGGTCCGCAGGTGATCGGTTTGGTCGGCGGCGTGCTGCTTGGCTGCTCCCTGGTACTGCGGTAGTGAGACCGACCATGAGAACCGGACTAAGCATCGCCCTTGCCTCGTTCGTGCTCGCCGGCTGTTCCGACGAATACACGGACATACGCGGTCAGTTCATCTACGGCTGTGTACAGGGCGGCACGCCTAAATCCCTCTGCACCTGCACCTTCGAGAAACTGGCGGAAAAATACCCTGCGCAGTCGCTCAACGAGCTGAATACCCCAGGTACAACGCCTCCAGATAGCTTCATGCGGGACGTCATGCAGTTCGCCCTGGCATGCAAAGAGGACTAAGCCTCTACCGCCCCCTCCTTAGCACGAATCAGAACGCACCCTGGTTCGTGTGCTCCTCGATCAAGGACCCAGCCCCTTGGGGCATTACCGGAATGAATATCCGATTCACGCCATTAAAGGAATGCAAATCATGAAAACGATTATCGCACTGTTGCTGGCTGTAACCGCTTGCGCTGTACACGCTGCAGAGGAACCTGATGTCTACCCGTGCCTGGCACGTGATGGTTACAACGCACTCTATTGCAATGGAGGTATTATTGGTTACGAGCGCGTGATCTACAAAGATGCCAACGGCAACACCAGGGTCAGCAATGAAATCAAGTCGTATCAGGCTCGTTGCCGTGATGAAGTGTGCAGCAGTCTCCAAGGTGATTATGTCGGCGCTGGTGATAACGGTGAGTACACCGTGCGGCGTGACTACTACCTCAGTTGGGGCAGCGACGGTAAGGTTTACGCGTATCGAAACGGCACAGGGCCTGGCTTCGGTGGCCCGGTGTACACGCCGACTGCTGCTCCTGCAAGTGCTGGCGAAATCTGTTACGAAGAAAAACTCGCTGACTACCGTAAGGAAAACGGTGAAGACGCCATGGTGATCATGGACCAGATCCACGAATGGCAAACTCAGTGCGGTTTGCCCATCAGTTATTAAATCGCCAGACTCAATAATTTTTAAAGAAGGGCCACAGCCTCATTCAGAGGCTGTGGGGTACCCCACGCTGTACGCTAGAGCCTAACGATGCCTAAAGATTAGTTGCGTGGATCTTGCTAGACCCCGCGGTGAACCAAATCAATCGCACGTACCACGTATGTTTTCAACTCACTAGCGACAACACTAACCGTATCCGCACTAGGGTTTGCATCATGGTGAAACTGACCTGCGTACTCATTGATCTCATTCAATTCATCTACCAGGCTTTTGGCATGACACAAGGGACTAGGCGAAACGGCATCTCGAATTTGCACAACAACCTGTCCGAACATGAGTGACTTGGGCACAAGACCAGGGAATCGGCGGTGTAGATATCCTTCAAGCATGGGCCGAATTGCCTTAGCAACAGCCTTAGGATCGCCACCATTGCCTGCGGAGAACTCGTTAAGAATACGGTGATGTTGAAAATAGACTGACTCACAAGCCTTATCCACGTCGAGCATATCGAAGTCAGAATAGTCACCAGGCGCAAGCCCAAGCTGCAAAAGCGCGATTGAGGCGGCGCTATCCTCCTTCGCAATTACATCTCTCAGGTCACGGATGAAATACGGGTCATGCGCCAGTACCACTAGTTGTTCAGCCTTGGCGTAAAGCTTCTTCAGGACCGATCTAGTGTGATGCTTTCGATTCAAGTCCAAACTGCACATAGGGTCGTCTATCACAATGATTCGCTTGTCGAGCTTCGCATCCGCCAGAGCACTTGCGATGAAGAAGGCAAATGCTAGCGTCCTCTTGTCTCCTTCGCTCAATGCCGTTGCGAAGGAGGGTTTACTGCCCTCAAGCGCAACATCTTTTCCTCGTAGTTGTAGTCCATACTCGCTGCGAGGAGCACGACCTCTGAAGTTCGCATCCATACCCTTTATGCTGAAGGCTGCACCGAAGTTCTTTAGTAGCGCGTTGATCGATTTTTCATATTTTTCTAGCGTGACCTTCATCAGCGAGTCGAGGTTTTCGCGAGCGCTCTTTTTTACCTTCTCTGCAGCCTTGGAGGCCGCTTGTGCCAACGCCAATTGGTTAAAGAGAGAAACAACACTCGCATCGTGCCGACGCTTTCCAGCCAGCAGCATTTGTACTTGCTGTTGAAGCTGCGCCACACTATCCGCAGAGAGCTGGCCCTTGTATGCCGAAATGAGCTCATTTGCAGCGCGGATCTGGGTGTTTGCTTTGCCGATAGTCTCAAGCACCTCTAGCCACAAGGCCTTCGCTTGGTCAAACACATCAGCGCTGCCAACTGGCTCAGCAGGACTTGCTTGCTTTCGCTCGCACAAATCGAACAGTAACGTTTGAAGATTAACGAGGGCCCCACGAGCCGTATCAGCATCGAAGGTTAACGGCGCAGTCTGAACGTATTGACTCCATCCTGCGGCATGCCCACATGCAGCCTCAAATGCTTGAACTAAACCCTCGATAACCGAAGATGACGTATGCGTTTTGACGCCTCCCTTCAAAGAGGCGACCTTCTCCCTCAACTGCTGATAGGCAACATTAAAATGCGTTTGATATGAACGAATCAGGTCATTGCCTACGGCTTCCTGTCCGCAGTAAGGGCATGTTTGGTCTCCATCAAATTGCTGCCCCTGGCTCAACCAATCTTCCGCAGCAACATGCCCAAGCTTGGCAACGTGAGCTTTAACCAAATGCTCAGCGTCCGCATGTACATTTTCCAGCGACATCCGCAATGCAGCAAAGAGTCCATCCAAGTCAAATGTGGGCTCCCCAAGTACGTTGGGGACAGGCTTTGCCAAGACGGCAGCCACGTTGCTGGCCGCGCTGATTCGTAACTGAAGCGAACTCAACTGAGCATCTGCGTCCGGCACTTGCTTCAGTTTCTCGAACTGCTGCACAGTCAGACCGGGATGGTATCCAGAAAGTTTGGCGAGAAGATTACTAACATTATCAGCTGCCTGCTTCGCGTCATTCGTCGTTGTTTCGACAGCGCTTCGAGCGGATACGGCCGCCTCGCCAAGTGCGAACTCAAGAAGGTTCTTGCGATGATCCGTGCTCACCGATCCACCTGAGTGAACATTCCGCTCGACAAAGTCGGCATCAAAAACAAGCAGCTCGGGACGCCGCTCAGACCATCCCCCGGATTCGAACGTGACCTTGTGCCCACTACCGAACTGCAGCGCCACCTTTTGCGGCAATGTCCCATCCACAGTCGCTCTATCAACAATCAACGCTGTGTCACCAGTCGAGGCTGATCGAAAAACCGTTGCCAGGGTTGATTTTCCGCGACCATTGTCTGCATAGATAAGTGTCGCTCGCTTGCAGGAAAACCGCTTTCCGCTGGCGTTATGCAACAGCCCGATGCCTTGTATCTCATTGATCCGTTCGAGCATATTTTTTTCCCTTCTGGCAGCTCAATGCAGCGAAATCTACTTCACCAATTCCATCAATTTCCCATACCCATCCACCACCTGGTACTTAACCTGCTCTGAGGTGATGTTGGCGAAGAATTTCCGGGCGCAGGCTATCTTGGATTTCTCGATGTCGCGCAGCTCTAGGGACGACATGGAGCCTTTGGTTTCGGCGACGAAGTAGACATGCTTCACCTTGCCCTCCTGGAAGGCAATCGCCCAGTCGGGGTTGTAATTGCCGACCGGGGTAGGGATGAAGAAGCTCTTTGGTAGCTTGGCGTACACCGCAACCTCGGTGCTGGCATCCAGCTCCTGAACGAATTTCCGCTCGATGTTGGAGTCAGTGAACACGTAATCGTAAACGTGGTGCTTGGCTTCAAACGCCTTGCTGAAATCGTCACGCGGCTTCTCGGCGGTGAAGATGTCTGAGCTGTGGGTTTCGTCCACTGGATCGTAAGCGATGTGTTCAACGATGGCCGTGGCCTTCTGCTCGTTGATCAACGTACCGGCCCTGGCGATGAAGTCTTCCGGGTTGGTCTTGTACTGACTGAACACGGCAACATTCAAGCGCTTGAGAATGCTGGCAATGGTGCTGCGCGTCAGCTGAGTGGCTTCCGCTAGGTTACCGATCAGGTCGTATTTCACGGCCGAATGAACCGAGTGGGTGTAGTTCTCGGTTGAGCTGTTCGCGACCTTGAAGGCCGTGCCACTCTTCATATCGTCGAAGCTGGCGTTCTCCAGCTGGGAGCCCCGCTCGATGATGTATTGCATCGGCTTGACCCGCAGTTCCTCATCCAGGGCAGCCACACACTTATCCACCAGTTCGCCTGTTTCGAAGTGAACGGTGTACGCAGCCTTGCGGTTGATCTTGTTCCACAGCGCCTGGAACTCTTTCTTCTCAAAGTTCGCGTTCAGCGGGTTGAGCTTGGCTTTGCGGTCGTTGCCAATCTCCGGCATTTGCGCGGTGCTGAACACGCTATCGATCAGCTGGAACACCTGTTCGGCATAAGGCTGCAGCTCGGCTGGCAGCGCGGCCAATTGCTCTTCACGCTTGGCCTCATGGTAGGCCTGGGTGATCTGATCGTTATCGTCGGTGTAATCATTCTTCAGCAGGTATTTGTAGATCTGCTTGGCCAGCTGCGGCGTGACCTCTACGTCGCCGCCGGAGGTCTGCAGAACCTTACCGGTGAAGTATTTCTCGTCAGCCACACGTGGCCGGGCCGACAGCGATTCGCTGATGTCTTTCTGCAGTGCGCTGACGAAATCCTTGTAGCTTTCGCTGGCAACTACAGTCAGTTCGTTGATCTCATGTACCGTGGCCGGGTTGTCCATACGCTCGCCCAGTTGGTTAACGGACAAGCGCATGCCGCGCCCTACTTCCTGACGACGGGAGACAGTGTTGTCGCTGTGCTTCAGGGCGCAGATAACGAAGACGTTGGGGTTATCCCAGCCTTCGCGCAACGCTGAGTGAGAGAAGATAAAGCGTACCGGCTCATCGAAGGACAGCAGGCGTTCCTTATTCTTAAGGATCAGATCATAAGCATCAACGTCATCGGTCTCGGTCGCTTTCTTGCCCACCGAAGGATCAACCAGGCGCTTGCTCTTCTTATCGATAGAGAAGTAGCCATCGTGCGTTTGATGGGCCTGAATGCCCTTGAGGTAGCGGTTATATGGCGTGTCTTCCAGCGTCATCACCTCGGTGAGGTAAGCGTTGTATTCCTCCTCGAAGATCTTCGCGTACTCCCCAGATACTTCGCCGGACTCATCGTACTGGCGGTACTTGGCCACCTCGTCGATAAAGAACAGCGACAGCACCTTGATGCCACGACTGAACAGCATCATTTCCTTTTGGAAGTGCGCCTTGACTGCTTCGCGGATCTGGATGCGTCGCATGGCGGCTTCATCCACGTTACCCACTGCATCACCAGCGACCAGCTCAACACCATTGGTAAAGCTCAAGGTATCGATACGCGCATCGATGTCGGCAACTACATAGCCCTTGTACTGATCAAGCCCACCGGAAAGGTCATACAGGTTGTCGTTGCGACCGAGCTTGCGCAGCACACGCTTGATGCCGTTGCTCTGCTTAAGCTCAAACTCGACCCGCGCCATCGGCGGTTTGTTACTGGAGACCTCGATGTCCTGCAGAAACAGGTAGGAATTGGTGCCGGTCAGATTCTTGATCGTTATGCCGCGCACATTGATCTTCTTCACCAGCTTCTAGTTGTAGGCGTCCAGAGCATCGAGGCGGTGGATTTTGTTGTACTCGGTTTTGTGGGTGGCCGAGTAACGCACGATCATCAGCGGGTTGAATTCGCTGAAGGAGGCTAGCGTCTTGGCACCTTCCATCTTCTGCGGCTCATCGAGAAACAGGATCGGCCGGTTGGCCTTGATTACGTCGATAGGCCGACGCGTCTGGAAGTCATCCAACTCGTCATAGATCCGACGGTTGTCCTTGCCCGTTGCGTTGAACGCCTGGGTATTGATCACCATCACATTGATGCCAGCATCCGAGGAGAAGCTCTCCAGGTTGTGCAGCTGCTTGGAGTTGTAGATAAAGAAACGCGCCTTCTTGCCGTAGCTCTCCAGAAAGTGTTCGGCGGTAATCTGCAGCGACTTGTACACGCCCTCGCGGATGGCAATGCTCGGCACCACGACGATGAATTTGCTCCAGCCATAGCGTTTGTTCAGCTCGAACATGCTCTTGATGTAGCAATACGTCTTGCCAGTGCCGGTTTCCATCTCGATATCGAGGTTGATCGGGCAGCCGGTTTTATTGTCCCGTTCCAATGCAAGGGAAAGCGGCAGGTTCTGCCGACGCTGCACGGCCTGAATATTCTCAAGCAGCTGAGCTGGGCTAAGTGCCAGCTCGGCATTCTTGAAACCGGCCTCAGTTGGCTCAGCAGCGCTCTGCGTGCCATAGAGATCAATTTGCTGCGGTGTCACAGGTTTTACAG
This sequence comes from Ectopseudomonas oleovorans, assembly GCF_003052605.1. Classification (GTDB taxonomy): domain Bacteria; phylum Pseudomonadota; class Gammaproteobacteria; order Pseudomonadales; family Pseudomonadaceae; genus Aquipseudomonas; species Aquipseudomonas oleovorans_A. The sequence goes on from NZ_QASO01000074.1 coordinate 7,050, forward strand.
CGCTTGCGCCGGGGTCGATGCGATAGCTCACGCCCGAGGCTTTGGGCTGGCCGGCAAAGCAATCGGCAAAAGCATCGACTGCATGCGTTTGGTACGGCTGCTGTTTAAATTTCAGTTTCATGCACAATTCCTGACTGACCCAAGGGCTCGCAAGCAAAAAACAAGGCTAAAGCCCTTCTGAATCAGCTACTTACCGTAAATTTATTCTGCATTTATCTTGCAAAGCAGCACGATTTATTCTGCATTTATTCTGCAAGCACCCAGAGCGGTGCCTTGCGTGGGCCACTATTGGTGATACGCCCCGCCCGCCGCAGGCTGGTTAACAGATTGCCCACCTTATTCAGCTTCTGCTGCTCATCCAGCGCATCGCTCAGCTTGCTCAACAGCAAGCGATCAATGTCCTGACGGCTGGCAGAGCCAAACTGAGTCAACAGATCGATGATCAGCTGTTTGTAATGCCCATCATCAAGGCCGCGCGTGCGGATGTACTCGGCTTTACTGGCTGTCGCCTTGGCGATGCTGGCAGAGACGTACAGGTTGGGTTTTCGTCCCTCGATAAGCCCAGCTTTGCGCAGATGCTTAACCATCGCATCATCCAACGGCAGCTTTTTCTGCACGCGATCGAGCGCCAGAATGTCCTCAAGCGCCAAATCGGTTTTCTGAATCAGCAGACGGCTGTAGGCCTGATCTACAACACGACCATGGATCGTCATCTTTACCGATTTGGGCTCACTCAGATCGTAATCCGGCATAGGGAAGAAGCGCCGCGCTTGCCCCAAATGCATCTCATGGATGCCATAGCCCATGGTATCGATCATGTTCAGCTCAGCCATAGCCTGAGCCAAGAACGGATTACGGTAACGCCGAGGCGTCTTGGAGCCGGAAATGTAGTCAGCCGGCTGACCTTCGAAAAACGACCCCTCGTTCTCCAGCATTAGCCGATCAGGGTATTCGGTAACGATAATGCGACCATTACGGCTGTAGTCCTGGTGCGCGATGCAGTTATGCAGTGCCTCCAGCACGATCTTCTGGTCGTACTTGGCCAGCTCAATAGCCAGCAACTGGTCTTCCGGCAGGATACGAATCTGGATATTGCGGATTTTCTGGTACAGACCGCTGCTATTCAGCAAAAAAGGCAGGCCGAAGTGCTCATAAGCTCGCTCACTGCCCTCCAGTTTCCAGGTCATCTGGGCTGGATGCGGCGACAATAAATGAGCGGCTTCGAGCTTGCCCAGTAGCAGCAGCGTGGTGCGCGTAATCTGGCCATCGCGGGTCAGTTTGGCACGATCAAGGAAGGTCGAATCTGACCACTGCTTGACCTCGTCGGCAGTAAACCGGTTAGCGTACTTTTTAGCGAAAGACTCCCGCGCCCGAGACAGCGCACCGGCATCCAAATGATCAAGCGTAGCGCCAGCAACAGCCTGCGCTGACCAGTCGGCTGCGCCCACCTGGCGGCGAATCTCATCGAGCTTGTCCAGGCCCAGGTGCGTCAGGCTTTCGCCCGCGCGGGCGTAGTAATGGCCCTTCCAGGCAATAGGCAACCCCAATGGCGCGGCAGGGATCTCGAACAACAGTACACGCCCTTCATCCAGCAACAACTCATGAATGTTGCGCAGGGTAATGCTGGGCTCGGTAGCATCGGAGATCTGCATTTTCAGGCTTTGCAGATGATCCGACTTTATTCGGTAGTCAGTACCCACAGCCTTGCGAGTGTTGTTATCCACGCCGAACACCAACCAGGCGCGTTCCTGATTGCGCAGGTTGGCCTCGTTGGCCAAGGCAGAGAAATACTTACCTATGTTGTCCGTCGAATAATCGTTACCGGCGCGCTTGAATTCGGCCACCTCGTTTTCCCAACCCGCAATCAGGTTGTCCAACAGTGCACGCAAGGCTTGAGCGTCCATATCGGCCCCTTAAAGCGTCTTGATTTCAGTAGCCGGCGACAGCAGCTTGAATACCTGCTCGACGTTGATCTTCACACTGTCGCTGGCAAAGCCGGCGTCACGGAACACCACGCGTAGGGGTTTATGTCCGGCGAGCTGCTTGACGAAATCCTCATCGATACCGGTGTCGAAGCAGGCGGCCAGGGCGTTGCCGTCGACAAAGAAAACGGTCTTACCTGCGATGCTTTGCTGGCTGATCGGCAGGGCTAGATCCACGCCCCAGTCCAGTAGAACTTGGAACAACAGATCTTCGGCGGAGCGGTCTTCGCGGATATTGTCGACTTGGCCAGAAAGCAGATCCTGGCTAACAGAATCAGGGGTGTAGTACACCTCTTTCATATTGGAGGTATCGATTTTTAGAGTTCGGAACCCGATGTCGAGGTCAGGGGCAGCCATAGCGTTTTCTGCTTTAATTTTAGTCCCCGCGCGCCGAATTCGCTCCTTTCCTATATCAGATATTTTTGAGTAACCATTTTTATAAGCTTCACTATCTTCACGACACGTCTCTGGCAGTTGAATCATGACATACCTACGAGCGCCTTGATCTTCAGCATTCAGAGCCATAACAGCATGTGCCGTCGTAGCTGAACCAGCAAAAAAATCAACAACAATACCATCCGACTGCATTCCAATTGAAATACAGCGTTTAATCAACTCAATCGGCTTAGGGGTATCAAAAACCTTGGCTCCGAACAGACCTTTTATATCTATCGAGGCCTTCTTATTTCCTTCTATGTTTTGCCAGAGATTTGACGGCTGCTTTAGACGTCCTTCCAAGTAAAACTTTTGATACGGCTTCCATACCTGAACCCCATTCTCGGCAATCTGCTTCCACTCAATTAAGTTATTAGCTTTAAGTTCCTCATAGCTTTTCGGGCCACAGCGCCACCTGCTTTCATATCCACCAGGCCCTGTAGGGAATACTTTTTTGCCGTCAGGCGCTTCAACGCCATAATACATGGTAGGCCTATCTTCACGACGATCCTCGCCACCTGTTTTCCTTAAAGATCGAGTAAGATAGCGGCCAAATTTATCTTGTTGATCATAGATTTTTTGGTCGTCAGTGGTAAAAGGTAAACCGTATAAAATTGCCTCTTCCGACTTGGCGTAAATAAGAATGAAATCAACTTCATTCACTAAAATCCCATGCCCCTGACCGCTTGGCGTGCCGGTAGAACGGGAAACCTTACCGCGAAAGTTATTTTCGCCAAAAATCTCATCACAAACTTTTTGCAAATTTGCTTGCTCATTATCGTCAATGGAAATAAATATTAATCCATCATTTCTCAATAAGCTCCGAGCCAGTCGCAATCTTGAGTAAATCATACTCAGCCAATCAGAATGTATTCTTCCATTACTCTCTGGATTAGCAATCATCCTGTCGCCAGATTCATCTCTCTGATTAGATCGATACAGATAAGTATCAATATCCTCTGCGAAATCATCCTCATAAATAAAATCCCCCCCTGTATTATAGGGCGGATCGATATATATAAGAGAAACCTTGTTGAGATAAGCTTCCTGTAAAAGCTTTAACGCTTCAAGATTATCCCCCTCAATAAAAAGGTTTTGTGTGGTATCAAAATTCACACTCTCCCCTCTACAAGGACGCAAGGTCTTAGCAATTGGGGCGTTGGCAGTAAGCAACGCTTCGCGCTTCCCTGGCCAATTAAGCTGATAACGCTCCTGCGGCCCATCGACGATTGACGAAGACAGTTCCTGTCGCAGCAAATCGAAATCGACAGCCTTTTTCAGCTCGCCCTTGGCATCCTGCGCTTCGGTGATGCAATTGGGGAACAGTTCGGCTAGCTTGGCGATATTGGCATCGGTCAGGTTGGGAGAGTGCATTTTCAGCTTGTCCATGGGACTTCCTGTATCTCTTAAGTGCTTGGCGCAAACTGAGGGCTTAGGCACTCAATTCGGCGATTTCATTCTGGATTTCCCGCAGCTGAGCGTTGAGCGCCACCTTGCGGTTGAACTGTTTTTCTTTGTGCAGGCGCGTATCTAGCTTGGCGCGCTCACTGTGGAGGCTACGCAAACGGTTTAGTCGCTGCAGTTGCTCGGGGAGGCTCTCGCCCGGCCTAGCCGGACTGGGTAGCAAGCTGCGCAGCAATTGTTCGTAGAGCCCCTGCAGATCCAGCGCCACCGGCAGAGGCTGGCGCGGGCTGTTGGCTGGCAACCAGTTGCCCGCCAAGTAGCCATCTATCACCCACTTGCCGGCATCGGCTTCGCTGGGGCGCTTAAAAGCCGCCACCATGCGGGTGCGCTGCTCATGGTGCAACTGAAAGATGATCGGCAACGGGATGGCGCGGTCGATAGCGCGCAACACGTCCTCGTCCAGCTCGGCGGTTTTCTGCGTGATATCGAATACCTGGATTTCCGCCAAACTGCCGCGGGCGGGCAGGTTAATGGTTTCCGGTGCCAGCTTGTAGCCCCAGGTTATCTGCTCGACCTGGCCGACAAACTTATCGCGCAATGCAGAGGTAACGGGGCCGTGCTCGTAGATTTTGCTCTTCGGCACCACGCGGGCAACCCTGGCCTGTGCGGGAAAGCTGAATAGCGCTGGTGCGATGCTTGCCTGACTCATGCCACGCCCTGAACAACAATGAAGCTAATCAACTCGAAGTCATCCAGCCCGGAGATGGTGTCCACCAGGGCCGTGGTTCTACCGCCACTGAACAGGCTGTCGATGTCCCGTTCTTCCTTTACATCGATCATCGAGCGAATGGCCTGATCGAGCAGGTCGGAGTAGACGCGCATATCACGCCCGTCCCCGGTGGCCTGATTGAACAGTTGATAGGCCTCTGGAATCGGTTGGCTATGGCCCTTACAGGCACTGCGAGCCAGATCCAGCAAGCGCTTGGCCTCTGTCTGGTCGCTGATGATCTGCCCCTCCAGGCTGATGTAGATCAGATAGAAGGGATGCAGGCGATTCTGCTGATTGAGACTGGAGCCCCTGTTGCGATTACGCAGGGTGAAAATCACCCCAGGCAGCAGCCCAAGCTCTTGCCGCGCCGGCACGACGGCATGCATGCCGTTGGGGACATGCTCAAGGTCGCCATTGGTTTTGATGTAGTTGAGCAAATCCATGCGGAAGTCGTTGAGCCCAAGATCGGTGATGGAGACGCCGGTCTTGATGTCTTCCATTTCGATCACGTCGTCTTGCAGCCGTCGTAGCTGCTCCTTGCGGTAGGCCACGTCATTGGCCTGAGCGTTGAGAACATTGTCATCGCCGGTGGCAGTGACGTCGGCGATCATCATGCGGTTCTCAACCCGTTCCTTGAGGTTGATGTACTCATCCAGACTGATGTCCGGCCAGTAGTTGACCAGCTGAATGCTGGCGTTCTGCGAGCCGATCCGATCCACGCGGCCAAAGCGCTGGATGATCCGCACCGGGTTCCAGTGAATGTCGTAGTTGATTAGGTAATCGCAATCCTGCAGGTTCTGGCCTTCGGAGATGCAGTCGGTGCCGATCAGGATATCGATCTCTCGCGGCTCATCCGGGTAGATAGCGGCCTTCTCCTTGGAACGCGGCGAGAACAGCGTGAGCAGCCCCTGAAAGTCATAGGTCTGCCGGCTGCCCTGCATATTGCCCAGCGTGGATTTTGGGGCATCACTCCCCGTGACCTTGCCCGAGTGGACCTTATGGCTGCGTAGTAGGTACTCGGCCAGGTTGTCGTAGAGGTAATTGGCGGTATCGGAGAAGGCTGTGAAGATCAGCACCTTGCGATTGCCGGGGTTAATCGGCGAGGTCAGCTTGCTGGTGATCTGGGTCTTAAGATGCTGCAGTTTGGCGTCATCGGCTGGCGTGACCTTGGCCATTTCGGCCAGCAGCTCATCGATGAAAACCAGGTCGCCCTGAAGATCCTGCTCCCAGGAGGGCACGTCCATATCTTCCAAGCTGATCTGGATTTTCTTGCCGATGCTGATGTCGCCTGGCATGGGCAGGTCGTCATCATCGAAGTCCGCATCCTCGAACGCGGCGGTGACATCGGCAAAGCCGCTGGCCACGCCGGTTTTCTTGAAGTTGGCGATTTTGTCCAATGCGCCGCGGTGAGTCACCTGCAGGCTTTTCAGGGTCAGGCGGAAGGACTCAACTGAGCTTTCTAGGCGTTTGAGCAGGTTGGTGGTCATCAGCGCTTGCAGGCTTTTCTCGCGGTCGACCTGCTTGAGCTTGCCTCTGCCGCCCTCTACTTCGGTGTCGTACATCTCTTCGTACTTCTTCATCCGGCTGGGCAGGATGTAGCTGACCGGGGCATAGACAGCGAGCTTGAGCAACGAGAGCTGATTGAAGATCTCGTTAAAGCCGATGACATCCTCACGATGGGTCAGCGGGCAGTGGAAAGACAGCGGCTTACGGCGCTCGGGGAAACTGCCGATGTCGGCGGTGTTATAGAAGGTCTCGATATGCCGGCGCGAGCGGGCAATGGTCACGCTGTCGAGAAGCTCGAAGAAATCGAAGTCCAGGGTATTGAGGATTGCAGCAGCAGTACGTTTCTCTGGTGGCAGATTCGACCAGGCATTGAACGCCGCCTGAGCGCGGCGAAATATGCCGTCGATGTCTTTTTCAGTACGCAGCTTGTCATTGAGGTTGTCACTGTCGCCCTCGTAGGCCAGGGCCAGCTGGTTACGCAAATCACTGAAGCGGTTGTTGACCGGGGTAGCCGAGAGCATCAGCACCTTGGTCTTCACGCCCTGCCGGATCACCTGGTTCATCAGCCGCTGGTAGCGGGTCTCTTTGTCTTTGTAGACGTCGTTGTTGCGGAAGTTGTGCGACTCGTCGATCACCACCAGGTCGTAGTTACCCCAGTTGACCCGATCCAACGGGATGCCCAGCGACTCGCCACGGGTGCGGGTCAGGTCGGTGTGGCAAAGCACGTCGTAATTGAAGCGATCCTTGGCGAAAATGTTGGTCTTGAGGTTGCGGTTGTAGTTCAGCCAGTTGTCGGCGAGCTTCTTCGGGCAGAGCACCAAGACGGACTTGTTACGCAGCTCGTAGTACTTGATCACGGCAAGGGCGGTGAAGGTTTTGCCCAGACCCACGCTGTCAGCCAGGATGCAGCCGCTGTAAGTCTCCAGCTTGTTGATAAGGCCGGTGGCCGCGTCGCGCTGGAAGTTGAACAGCTTCTGCCAGATCAGGCTGTCCTGGTAACCCGTGCGGTCGTTGGGCAGTACGTCCTCATTCACGTCTTCCAGGAACTCGCGGAAGATGTTGTAAAGCATCAGGAAGTAGATCCGCTCCGGGGCGTTCTCCTGGTAGACCGAGGCGATATGGTCACAGAGCCTGGCGGTGACATCCTCAAGCTTCTCCGGGTCGCTCCATATCTGTTCGAACAGATTAAGGAACATGCCGGTATGGGCCGGCTCATCGAAACGGGTAACGATGTTCGAGAGCGCATTGCCCTTCTGGTAGCCCAGGTCGACAGCTGTGAACCCCTGAACGGGCATAAAGACGGCGTCACCCGCCGCCGCGCGCGAACCGATAAAGGGCTGCATCGGAGCCTGACCACGATTGGAGCGGAAGGTGGCTTTACGGCGTATCCAGTCAGCGCACTCCCTGGCGATGGCCTTTTGAGTGAGCTGATTCTTCAGCTGGATTTCAAACTCGCTGCCGGTCAGGCTGCGCTCGCGCTCAGCCTTGGGGATGTGGAACTCGCGCTGCTCCTTCTTGATCTTGTCGCTGACCTCGTTGGGCACGAAGGTCGGCGAGGTGAAGATGAACTCCAGGGAGTCGATGCTCTCCAGTTCCTTCTTCAACGCCACGTAGGCGTAGATCGAAAAGCACGAGGCAGCAATCTTCAGCTTCGAGCCCGGCTTGAGCGTACCTTTGAGGTTTTCACCAAGCAGGGTGTTGATGTTGTCGATCAGTTCCATATGACAGCTTCCCTATATGCGAGCTGACTGGATTATTACGGAGCTTGCGCTGAATATCACGGGTTACTCGCCCATGGCGCAAGATATGGCGATGGATCAAAGCCAGCCACGTCGCCCCGAGCCTAAGCAGTCGTTGATTTTTGCACCTACACGATCAAACTCATGGAGTCTGCAGCTGATACTACGTGCAAGGCGTTGAACGAACTGTACGGGTACACCGGATGCCAGCCTCAGCCCTGTCTCTGGTAGCTTGCTTGCGTCACAGAGCTTGCCTGAAGGACATCAGATACCTTCGTGCCTGGATAAGCCCAGAACCTGTGCAGGGAAGCGACCAAGGAAGGGCACATGGTCACAGAAATTGACGTCGCTGCGATTGCCTTTCCGGATGGCCGTGAAAACGGTATTCGAGGCGGCCTGGAAAGCAGAGGCAACAAAAAATGGCGATTTGGCGCAAGCTTGGCCTGAAAATATGATGAAAAATCCGGCAAAGTATCACTTAACGCTTGATGAGCAGAGCCGCGCAAGGAATCACGCATCATGAGTAAGAAAAATCCGATTAGCCGGCTCACGATAACGGGGTTCAAATCAATCAAGAGATTGGATGAACTGAGACTCGGCAGCCTGAATGTGCTTCTGGGTGCCAATGGCGTGGGGAAAAGCAGTTTTGTTTCCTACTTTCGCATGCTCAGCGAAATGATGGAGCTACGTCTTAAGAAATGGACGACTCAACAAGGCTCAGCGGATCGGATTGTCAGTTTTGGCGTGAAAGAAACCAATAAGATCGAGTCCTTCGTAAAGTTTGGTTTGAACGGCTACAAATTCGAACTGGAACCGACAGTAGAAGGCGACTTCGTATTTGCCAATGAGCAGCTTTATTTCAACGGCCCCTACTATGGAGAAAAGTGGATGCCGCTAGGCTCGGGGCATCAAGAAGCAAAGATCAAGGAAACGTTCAATTCCAAAAAATTCTACGCCGCGTACAAAAATGATGTGGTTGCTTACTGCTACGAATCAATCTCTAGCTGGAAAGTTTTTCATTTCCATGACACCAGCGACATGGCAGGCGTCAAGCGTTTTGGCGCAGCACATATCAACGATTATTTACGCCCAGACGCCTCAAACTTAGCAGCGTACCTGTACCGCCTTTTGACGGAAACACCAGATGTATACGAGCAAATCCGCAAAACCATCCAGCTGACTATTCCATTTTTCGATGACTTTGTACTCAAGCCCCGTCGCTTAGACTCAGAGGAAGAGCTGATTAATTTGCAGTGGCGGCAAAAGGATAGCGATTATGTTTTTTGGCCTTCTCAGTTATCCGATGGTTCGATTCGCTTTATATGCCTGGTTACAGCCTTGCTGCAGCCAGATCCACCCTCAACCATTATCATTGATGAACCGGAGCTAGGGCTGCATCCGTACGCCATAACTTTGCTCGGTTCGTTGCTACGTTCAGCCTCAACACGAATGCAGGTTATTGTTTCGACCCAGTCGGTACCATTGGTCAATGAGTTCTCCATTGATGACCTGATTATTGTTGAGCGCGAAAAGGGAGCCACGGTGTTCAAGCGTCTTGACGAGGATGAGTTCCAGACCTGGCTGAACGACTACTCGGTTGGCGAGTTATGGGAAAAGAACATTCTCGGCGGGAGACCGCGTAAATGATAAGGGTTCATGTAATTTGCGAAGGCCAAACTGAGGAGATGTTTATCAATGAAGTGCTTGCAGATACTATTTATCACAGAGGTATCTATCTAGTTCCAGCGTTGATTGGCAAGCCTGGCCACAAGGGTGGGAATTTCCGTTTCCAGCGCCTCTTAACTGATGTTGAGAATAGACTATTAGGTGATCGCCAAGCTTACTGTACAACTTTTTTCGACTTCTATGGACTTCCCGAGGAGTTTCCCGGTAAGACAGAAGCTAGCGCCAAAGGCACAATGGATGAAAAGGCTGATTGCCTATTGGCCAAGATGGAGAACAGATTACGGGAAAAATTAGGGGATGACGCTATGCGCCGTTTCATCCCTTATATCCAGATGTATGAATTTGAAGGTTTACTGTTTAGTAACCCTGAGCGCTTGGCCTCAGGTATCAGCCAGCCTGCACTTGTAGATAAATTTCAACAAATTCGTGAGGCATTCACAACGCCGGAATCAATCAACAACAGCCCAGATACTGCTCCGAGCAAACGCATCCTGAAGCTTTACAACGGTTACGAAAAGCCGTTACATGGCTCACTCGCCTCTATTGAAATTGGCCTAGCAAAAATTCGCGCAGAATGCCCGCGATTCAATGCTTGGCTTAAAACCATAGAAGCATTACATGAGCCCTTGGGATGATGCATTCAAAAACAGTTATATTTCTCTCCCCAATCGCTGATAGCGCCGCTCAAAGGCATCCTTCCCTCCCTCCATTACCTTACAAACCTCTTCTCGCATGTCTTTGTTTTGCAAGGAACCGGATTTACTAACAAAACATTGATGTTTGAAATCGAGCGCGTGAATCATCTCAGCGTCACCATTCACAACGATATTCGGGTTATGGGTCACGATGATGAGTTGCCGCCGTTGTTTGTTGGCACGAATTTGCTGCACCACCAAGTCATAGATCAGATGGTTATCCAGATCGTCCTCGGGCTGATCAAGCACTAAGGGTTCATCCCCGTGGGCCAGCAAGAAGGCCAACATAGCCGCGGCCCGCTGACCGGCAGAAGCCTGGCCAATCGACTGAAAATCCCTACCATCACCCTTGCGGCTATATTCCACCTGCAGACCATCCTCGGGAAACCAGCACAGGACGTGATTTATGAGTTCGGGCCGCTTTTCGGTCTCGGCTACCAAATACTTGTTGAACCGGCCTCCCAAATCACCTGAACCACGACATGCAGCCGTCAAGCGTTTCTGCAACTGCTTAATGCTTTCCTCAAACTGCGGCGTGCCGGGCTCGCCTGGCTGATCACTAAGATCAGCGGCCAACAGCAAGTCGGCTATCAGCCCTTTTGCTGGTATATCGTCCTGCGCCTCAATGTAGATATCGTCCTTGAACTTGTCTGACGTACCCAGTAAATCACGCAGCGAACGCTCGATCCCTTGAGCGTCGCGACCATAGGGAATCAATCTCATACGAACAAAATGGTTTTCCGCCAATGTTTGCTCAAGGAACTGCGTGCGCGTCGTACTGATAGCGCGGCGCGCTTGCAAAACGTAATCCAGCTGAGTCCTGGCTTGAGTTTTCAATTCCTCAAACTGCTTTTGTAGCGCATCCAAGCGTGCGACCTCTGTATCCAGTCGCTGGCGCTCTTGTACCAAGCGCCCATATTCGCTTGGGTCGCTTACCCCCTGGGCCAGCAAATCGGCTTTCAATGTTTCATAAGCGACCTTGGAGTGTTCGATCTGCGCTTGCCAAACGCCTTGCGACAACTGCTCCCTGAGTGCAGTGCCCTTGTCGACCAATTGCTGCGCCACGGCCTCTATCTGGGCTTTGGCTTCGGTAATAGACTGGGCAAGTTGCCGTAGCACGTCTATCGGTTCAGCATCGATAGACGGCTCGAACAGCGAGTCAGGCGTGTCTTCCGCCAGCAAGTCCCCCGCCAATCCGCGCAGTCGGGATGATATCGCAGCCACGGAATCAAACTGCCGATCCATTTCTCGAGCTTGGCGGCTGGTACGCTGATAGGCCTTAAGCACCTCGGCATGGTGAGCCGCCTCAAATCGAGCCAACTTACGTTGCACATCCTGCAGGTTTAGATTCAGCGCATCGCGCCCTTTGAGTTTGCCATCCAGCTCGCGCAATTTGGCACAAGTAGCAAAGAAGCTGCGTTTGGCCTCTTCAAATGTATCTTGCGCAGTATCCGTCCCAGCAGCTTCATCGATCACCTGCAACAGTGACTGTTGGCTTTCTCCTGCCAGCGCAGCGATCTGTCCTTGACTGAACAGCCGCACAGGGAAGCGCTGCTCGGTAATGGCTTGGCTTGCGGATGCTTTCCATTGGGCGCTAGCCTCATCCCACTCCTCGACTACCTGCCCTTGCCCATCCTGTTGCCATAGCAAGCGATGGCGGACGTCATCCCGGCTGACGGTGAGCACAAAGTGAGTGGTAGCGAGCAGTCCACCCCAGTCGTTGCGGTTTCTGGCAATCTTGTTAAAGCGCGCAAAGGTTTCGCTAGCCTCACCATCCGTCCCCAGTTCACGCTCCCGGCGATAGGCCAGCCGCAAAGCATGCACTACGGTGGACTTACCGGTGCCACGACCGCCAACCAAGGCATTGAAATAGGGATTGAACTCCAACCGTGCGGGCCTATTGCCGCGCCCCATAAAACGAGCATCGGAGATCTCGATGGCTTCGATGAAATGCTCAGGTTTGTCGAACGGCGAAAATGATTCGGCATCGTCACTACGCCGAACCGATATGCCTTGCCCGTCCAATAAGGACAATCGCAGGCCTTCCAAAGAGGGCTTGGCCATCTTGATCCAGGTGTAGCGTGATCCCGGTACGGCCGGGCCTTGGAAGGTATGGCAGTCAGAGCCGATGACCTCAGCCCAGCTCAATTTTGCTTGCGTGTAGGCCGAGGGCTTGGGTGTCTCCCGCGCTAGTACCTCCATGGCCAACACGCCAGAATTGCTCAGAACCTGTCCCAGTGTGTGATGGTCGATAACCGATTGCAGAGCGCCATCCACTTTCAGCTGAAGCAATCCCTTAATTGCATCGGCATGAGCGGGAATAGGCAGTGCGCCTGCATCCAGCACGGCCTGCACTACATCAGCTGCGCTCCGGCGCGTTACTCCATCGCTATTGCCTTTGGTGCCGGTGTAGTCAACTCTGCCCAGTAGCGAATCGATGTCACTGGTCGTTGCACTGGTGTCAAAAATTGCCAGCAGATGGAATCCGCCATTAGCGGAAATCTCCACGCCAGGAAACAGATGAAGTTCACGGAAGCCCTCTGGTGGATCGACCTGCATGGCTGCGTAAGCGGTCTTTAACTTATCAACCCAAGCGCCGCTATTGTGGTCAGTAACCGCCACACAATCGATTCCAGCTGCCATGTACCTCAACAGCCACTTCTCTGGCTTCAGCTCATCGGGCGTACCTATTACTCGCTGCCAAGCATCCGTATCCTTGGAGGCAGGAGTGTGTGTGTGAAAGTCAAACTTCCACCAGCGAGCGCCAGGGTAGGCCCATTGAGTCGTCATTGAAGCTCCGTAATCAGCACACACCAGCCCAGTATCCTGAGCCTTGTATCATCATTCGATGTTACGTGACTTAACGGCTGCTTGCTAAGAACGTCCGGCTTGCTACCGTAGCGCGAACGAAAAAACGGTAGCACTCCCCCAGAGAAGCAGTACGCGAAACCAGTCTGGGGGGACAAGTGGGGGGACAACCAAAATAAATAAATAAATATCTAACAAAATCAGATGCTTATAATTTATAAAAAGCCGCCCACAAGCCGGCTTTTTTATTGCCCGAAGAAATCCAGCAAGATCCACGAGCCCTAGAAATACAGGGCATTAGGCTTACCACCCATCCCAAGGCGTCCATGAGCAATCCCCAGAATCCGCCGCCAAGGTGTGGGTCGAAGTGTGGGTTCAGAGGTGTGGGTGCTCCTCAGGATGGCGGTCGAACCGTCCCAGAGCTTTGAGCCTAACGGCGAACGGCAGCTGAACGAGCGCGGGGCCGGATCGACAGCCTGCCGTGTTCATCAGCGCTTGTATTAGCCGGGTTTGCCAAGCCTAAGCATAAAAAGCTGCTTGGCCGCGTACCCCGGTAAAACCGCAAAACCGGCAATAACGCCAGCAAGAACTGTGTGACCCTCTGGATCCTGCGCTGAGCCCCATCCGAGACGCAATTTTTACGATACAGACGGACTAGCGCCTGAGCTTGCTCGCCGGCTCACCACCGATGCCGAAGTGATTCTTCGGCATTTCGGTAATGATCACGCGCACCCGCTCGAGAGGTGCATCCAGCGAGTTCGCCATTGCTTCGCTGACCTGGCGGATCAAGGTTTCCTTCTGCTCGTCGGTACGACCTTCGATGATGTAAAGCTGAGCAATCGGCATTGCAGTACTCCTAATCGACAATGGCCGGCGCGCACGCCGGCCACACAGGGTTAGATGAAACGTGCACTCACCGAGCCGAGGCCCTGATAGCGCACCGTGATGTTGTCGCCTGGCCCCACCGGTACCGCAGCGGTGATGCCGCCAGTCATGATGAAACTGCCCGCCGGGATATGTTCACCACGTTCGGCCAGCAGGTTGGCCAGCATCGCCACGCTGGAAGCAGGATGGCCAAGCACTGCGGCACCGGCACCGAGCTCCACCACTTCGCCGTTCTTCTCCATCACCACGCCGAGGGTGTGCAGGTCCACGTCGGCCACATTGGCCATCTGCCCGCCGGTAATGAAACGGGTCGAGGAAGCGTTGTCGGCGACCACGCTGATCAAGTCAAACTTGAAGTTCTCGTAGCGCGAATCGATCACTTCCACCGTCGGCACGACGAAGTCGGTGGCCGCCAGCACTTGGCCGATATGGCAGCCCGGACCGTGCAGCGGGGCTTTGGTGACGAAGCTGATCTCCGCCTCGATCTTCGGGTGGATCAGTTTGGCGCAATCCACCACGCCGCCGTCGGCGACGCTGAAGTAGTCGGCGAGGAAGCCGTATATCGGCGTTTCCACGCCCATCTGTGCCATCTTCGCCCAGGAGGTCAGGCCCATCTTCAAGCCGACGATCTTGTTGCCGCGGGCCTCCTTGCGCCGGCGGATTTCCCACTGCACGTCGTAGGCATCGGCGAAGGTCATGTCCGGGTAATCGTTGGTCACCTTGCTGATGTCATGCGCATGCAGCTCGGCGTTTTCGATGTGCTCGGCCAGGGCCAGCACCTGTTCGCGGGTCAGGGTACGGTTCATCAGTTGCGCTCCTTACGGGCGGCCAATAGGTCGAGGGCGACGTCGACGATCATGTCTTCCTGGCCACCGACCATGCGCCGTTTGCCCAGTTCGACGAGGATGTCCACGGCCTTGAGGCCGTATTTCTGCGCGGCCACTTCGGAATGACGGAGGAAGCTGGAGTAGACCCCGGCGTAGCCGAGGGCCAGGGTTTCGCGGTCGACCCGCACCGGACGGTCTTGCAGCGGCCGGACGATGTCGTCGGCGGCGTCCATCAGGGTGTAGAGGTCGGTGCCGTGCTCCCAGCCGAGGCGTTCGGCGGCGGCGATGAACACCTCCAGCGGCGCGTTACCGGCACCGGCGCCCATGCCGGCGAGACTGGCGTCGATGCGGTCGCAGCCCTCCTCCACCGCGACGATGGAGTTGGCCACGCCAAGGGACAGGTTGTGGTGGGCGTGCATGCCGGTCTGGGTTTCCGGCTTGAGCACGGCCTTGACCGCGCGGAAGCGCTCGCGCACGTCCTGCATGCTCAGCGCACCACCGGAATCGACCACGTAGATGCAGGTCGCGCCATAGTTCTCCATCAGCTTGGCCTGCTTGGCCAGATGCTCGGGGGCGATCATATGGCTCATCATCAAAAAGCCGACGGTGTCCATGCCCAGTTCACGGGCGTATTCGATGTGCTGCTTGGAGACATCCGCCTCGGTGCAATGGGTGGCCACGCGGACCACCCGCGCGCCGGCGTTGTAGGCCGCCTTGAGGTCGTGCACCGTGCCGATACCGGGCAGCAGCAGGGTGGCGATTTTGGCGTGGCTGATCACGTCGTTGACCGCCTCGATCCACTCCAGGTCGGTGTGCGCGCCGAAGCCGTAGTTGAAGCTGGAGCCTTGCAGGCCGTCGCCGTGGGCCACCTCGATGGAGTCGACCTTGGCCTGGTCCAGGGCGCGGGCGATGTCCTGCACGTTCTGGATCGAGTACTGATGGCGGATCGCGTGGCTGCCGTCGCGCAGGGTGACGTCGGAGATATAGAGTTTCTTGCCGGGGTTGAAGGTCATGGCGATTCTCCTCAGGCCTTGAGCATCGACTGGGCCATGCGCTCGGCAGTGGCCAGCGCGGCGGAGGTCATGATGTCGAGGTTGCCAGCGTAGGCCGGCAGGTAATGGGCGGCGCCTTCGACTTCGAGGAACACCGAGGTCTTCAACCCGCTGAACCGGCCGAGGCCGGGGATGTTCAGCGGCGCGGACTCGGGGATCACGTCGAACTGCACCTGCTGCTTCAGGCGATAGCCGGGCACGTAGGCCTGCACCGCCTGAACCATTTCCTCCACCGAGGCCGCGACGGCGGCCTCATCGGCGGCGGCGGACAGCACATACACGGTGTCGCGCATGATCAGCGGCGGCTCAGCCGGGTTCATGATGATGATCGCCTTGCCCTTGGCCGCACCGCCGATCACTTCGATGGCTTTGCTGGTGGTCTCGGTGAACTCGTCGATGTTGGCGCGGGTTCCGGGACCGGCGGACTTGCTGCTGATCGAGGCGACGATCTCGGCGTAATGGACCTTGGCCACGCGGGAGACCGCGGCGACCATCGGAATGGTCGCCTGGCCGCCGCAGGTGACCATGTTGACGTTGAGCTTGCCGAGGTGCTCTTCCAGGTTGACCACCGGCACGCAGTACGGGCCGATGGCCGCCGGGGTCAGGTCGATCAGGCGGATGCCAGGTTTGGCCTGGCGCAGCAGCGCCTCGTTCTGCACGTGGGCACTGGCCGAGGTGGCGTCGAAGACGAAATCGATGTCGGCGAATTCGGGCAGCTTGATCAGCCCTTCGACGCCGGCATAGGTGGTCGTCACGCCCATGCGCTGGGCGCGGGCCAGGCCGTCGGAGGCGGCGTCGATGCCGACCATGGCGCCCATTTCCAGGTACTTGGCGTTGCGCAGCACCTTGATCATCAGGTCGGTGCCGATATTGCCCGAACCGATGATCGCGACTTTGAGTTTCTGGTTCATCTGCAAGCCTCCAATTCAGGTGAAGCGCACGGAGGCGCTGCCGATACCGCCGATGTCGACGCGCATCACGTCGCCGGCCTTGACCGGCTCCAACGGCACCAGCGAGCCGGACAGGATCACCTCGCCGGCTTTCAGCGCGATGCCGAAACGGCCCAGGGTGTTGGCCAGCCAGGCCACGCAGTTAACTGGCGAACCGAGCGCCGCAGCGCCGGCCCCGGTGCTGATGATGTGGCCGTTCTTTTCCACCACCATGCCGCAGGTGACCAGGTCGACCTGACGCGGCGATACCGCCTGGTCGCCGAGCACGAACAGGCCGCAGGAGGCGTTGTCCGCCACGGTGTCCTGGATCTTGATTTTCCAGTCGCGGATGCGCGAATCGACGATCTCGAAACACGGCATCACGCACTCGGTGGCGGCCAGTACGTCGGCGTTGGTCACGCCGGGGCCGATCAGGTCCTTCTTGAGGATGAAGGCGATCTCGCCCTCGGCCTTGGGCTGCATCAGTCGCTGGCTGATCGGCACCGCTTCGCCGCTGTTGAACACCATGGCGTCGGTCAGGTAACCGAAGTCCGGCTGGTGCACGCCCAGCATGTTTTGCACCGCCTTGCTGGTCACGCCGATCTTCTTGCCGATGATCTGCTCGCCGGCCGCCAGGCGTCGTTCGAGCAGGCGCAGCGAGATGTGGTAGGCGTCGTCGACGCTGATGTCGAAGCCACGCTCGGTCAGCGGGCTGATCGCCTCGCGGTTGAGCATGGCCTGGTACAGCTCGTCGCCGAGCGCGTTGATCATTATCTGGTCCATGTCGGTCTCTCTCAGGAATGGCGGGCGTCGGCTTCGGCGAGGAAATCCTCGACCAGGCGCGCGAAGCGGGCGGCGTGTTCGATCTGCGTCCAGTGGCCGCACTGGCCGAACACGTGCAATTGCGCGCGAACGATCCACTCGGCCAGCGTCAGCGAGGCGGCCAGGGGGATCACCTGATCCTCACGGCCATGGATCACCAGGGTTTCGTGGGGCAAGGCGCGGATCTGCGCCTCGCTGCTGGCCAGGCCATCGACCCAGCGCTGGCGCGGTGCGGGGAACATCTGCGCGAACGACTCCTGAAAACCGGGGCGGATGCTGGCCTGGTAACGCAGTTCGGCCAGCTCGTCGGTGACCAGGCTGCGGTCGTAGGCGAAGGTGTCCATCAGCCGGCGCATGGTGGCGAAGGACGGCTCATAGCCCCACACATCATCCAGGCCCGGGGTGATCGGAAAGCTCACCCCGGCGCTGCCCATCAGCACCAGCCGGCGTACGCGCTCGGGGTGGCGGATGGCCAGGGCCAGGGCCAGGCCGCCACCGAAGGAGTTGCCAACCAGGTCGGCCTGTTCAATCTCCAGCGCATCGAGCACGCCGACCGCGTGATCGACCCAGACATCACGGTTGTACTGCGCATCGGCCGGGCGCTCGCTGTAGCCGAAGCCGAGCATGTCCGGAGCTATCACCCGGCGGCTCTTGGCCAGCTCTGGCATCACCAGGCGCCAGTTGGCCCAGGCGGTCACGCCGGGGCCGGAGCCGTGGATCATCATCAGCGGGAAGCCTGCGCCGCTGTCATGCAGGTTGGTGCGAATGCCGGCGGCGATAATCTCGCGGCCGATTTCCGGGCTGTTCTGGGGTGCATTCATGGCTGCCTCACAACTTCACGCAGATGTTTTTCAGTTCGGTGTAGAACTCCAGCGAGTGCACACCCCCTTCCCGGCCTATACCCGACTGCTTGCTGCCGCCGAAGGCGGTACGCAGATCGCGCAGGAACCAGCTGTTAACCCAGACGATGCCGGCCTCCAGTTGCCCGGCGACGCGGTGCGCGCGCGAGGTGTTCTCGGTCCAGATGGTCGCCGCCAGGCCATAGGGCAGGCTATTGGCCAACTCGACGGCTTCTTCCTCGCGGTCGAACGGGCGGATATGACAGCAGGGCCCGAAGATTTCCTCGGTGACCACCGCGGCACCGTCGGCCAAGCCAGTCCAGATGGTCGGTTGCACCCAGGCGCCGCCAGCCAGTTCGGCCGGCATCTCGGGCACGCCGCCGCCGGTGACCACTGTGGCGCCCTCATCAACCGCCTTCTGGTAATAGGAGAGGACCTTCTCGCGGTGCTGCAGGCTGATCAACGGGCCGAAGTTGGCCTGCGGGTCATCCGGCGTACCTATCACCAGGCTCTCGGCGCCGGCCTTGAGGCGGGCGACAAACTCATCGAAGATCGGCCGCTCGACATACAGGCGCTCGGTGCCCAGGCAGACCTGGCCGCCGTTGGCGAACACCGACCGCATGCTGCCTTCGATGGCCTTGTCCAGGTCGCAGTCGGCGAAGACGATGCCGGCGTTCTTGCCGCCCAGTTCGAAGGACACCGGCCGCACACCCTTGGCCGCCGCGCGCATGATCGCCTCGCCGGTGCGGGTTTCGCCGGTGAAGGTGATGGCGTTGACGTCCGGGTGCTCGGTGAGGAAGGCGCCGGCCGAATCCGGGCCGAAGCCATGCACCACGTTGTACACCCCTGCCGGCACGCCGGCCGCCTGCATCACCTCGCCGAGCAGCGCGGTAGTCAGTGGGGTTTCCTCCGAGGGCTTGACCACCACCGTGTTGCCGCAGGCCAGGGCCGGGCCGACCTTCCAGGTCATCAGCAGTAGCGGCAGGTTCCACGGGCTGATCACCCCGATCACCCCCTTGGGGCGGCGCACCGCGTAGTTGATCGCGCCACTACCATCCGGCGTGGCCATCTCGAAGGCTTCGGTGGCGACGTTCTTCAGTAGGTCGGCGAAGACCTTGAAGTTGGCCGCACCGCGCGGGATGTCGATATGGCTGGCGAGCGACTTGGGCTTGCCGGTATCCAAGCATTCCGCTTCGAGGAACTCGTCGAAACGTGCGGTGATGCCGTCGGCCACGCGGTGCAGGATCTCCGCCCGCTCGCTCACGCTCATCTTGCCCCAGGGGCCTTTCAGCGCGGCGCGTGCGGCCTGCACCGCTGCGTCGACTTCGGCGCGGCCGGCTTCGTGGACACGGGCAATCACCTGGCCATTAGCCGGGTTGACGTCCTCGAAGGTGCGACCGCTGGCCGAACCGACGAAGGCGCCGTTAATGAGGTGCTTGATCTCTTTCATCTGCGCAATCTCTGCAAAAAGGCGAGCCGGGCTTTCAGGTGAGCACGGTCAGGAAACGTTCGTTGAGCACCCGGTCGTGGTAAAAAACGGCCTTACCCAGGTCCTTGGCCAGCCAGGTCACGGGCTTGTGATCCTGGTAGTTGTAATCGCCACCGCAGAACACCTCGTTGCGGTTGCCCGAGGGGTCGAAGAAGTAGATGGTCTTGCCGTGAGTCAGGCCGTGGCGGGTCGGGCCGATGTCGATCGAGGTGTCGGTCATGGAAATCAGGTCGGCGGCGCGCAGCACGTCTTCCCAGGTTTCCAGGAAGAACGAAACGTGATGGAACTTGCCCTTCTCCGCGTGCTGGATAAAGGCCACGTCGTGGGCCTTGGTCGACAGGCTGAGGAACTGCGAGATGCGCGTGCCGTTGTCGTCGATCACCTGCTCGGCCAGGTAGAAACCGAGCACCTCAGTGAACAGTTCGTAGGTCGCCTGCAGCTCGTCGCCATACAGCAGGCAGTGGTCGAAACGCACCGCGCGCATGCCCTTGAGGTTGCGCGGCCAGGCTTCCGGATTGATCTCCTCCAGCCCCCATTTGCCGGTGTACTCCTTGTCGGCGTAGAGCTCGAAAAAGTGTCCGGACGGCGCCTGGAAGCGCACCCGCCGACCGCAACCCTTGAGTTCGCCGGCGGGGATGGTTTCGATCAGGCAGCCATAATTGAGCAGATCCTGGGTCAGGCGGTTCAGGCAGTCCTCGTCGATCACCTTGAACCCCATGAAATCCATGCCCGGCTGATCGGCCTCGCGCAGCACCACGGAGAATTTGTCGACCTCGGTCCAGGCCTTCAGGTAGACGCGCCCTTGCTCGTCGCGGTCCATTTCGATCAGACCGAGCAGGTCGCAGTAGTGGGCCAAGGCGCTCTCCAGGTTCAGTACGCGAAGCTGGACGTGGCCGGGGCGCATTACGCCTTTTTTCATGACGACACCCCTTGCTGGTTCTTGTTGTTGTGGTCGCCCGGGCCTTGGCGGCGCAGGCATTCGATGCTCAGGTCAGTCTGGGGAAACAGTTGGCAGGCCAGGGCCAGGCCCTGCTTGGCCGCCTCCGGCGGCACATGGCTGCAACTCATCTTGTGGCACTGGTAGCTGCCGCTCAGCACGCGCACCTTGCACAGGCCGCAGCCGCCGCCGCGGCAACCGACTGGCACGCAGCGCTTGCCCTGTTGCTCCATCGCACTGAGCACCGACTGGTCGGGCAGGCAACGGAACGTCTGGCCGCTGACCGTTTCGCGAATCTCATAACCGGCACGGTTCATGGTTCACCTCAGATGCGCTTGAACAGGGCCGAACGGCTGCTCTCGCCGGCCCCATCGGCGGCGGTGTAGAAGCGCTCCATAAAGATGTCACGCTCGAACAGCCGGCCTTGCATCAGGGTGGTGATGGCCGCGTCGATCATCGGCGGCGGGCCGCACAGGTAGGCTTTTTGCCCACCGAAGCGGCCGTCGAAATGCGCCTTGGCGGCGTCGTGGACGAAGCCCTTGAAGCCTTGCCACGTCGGGTCGTCGTTGGCCTGGCTGAGCGCCGGCACATAGCTGAACTGCGGGTGCTGCGCGGCCAGCGCCTCGAACAGCTCGCGGTTGTACAGCTCGGCGACATTGCGCGCGCCCTGGAACAGGGTGATCTGCCGCGTATCGCCGCGCTCAAGCAGATCGAGGATCATCGACTGCGGGCTCGATAAGCCCGAGCCGCCGGCGATGAAGATCAGGTCGCCGGCCTGCGAATCGCGCACGAAGAACTGCCCATAAGGCCCGGACAGCTCCACCGCGTCGCCGACTTTCAGTTGTTTGTGGATAAAGCCGGTGGCCGCACCGCCCTCGACCAGGCGCACGTGCAACTCGACTTCGTCGTTCCGGCTCGGCGGGTTGGCCAGCGAGAAGGCGCGGGTGCCGTCGATGCCCGGCAATGCCAGGTTGACGTACTGCCCGGCCTGGAACGGCATGGGCCGATCCAGCTTGATGTGCAGGCCCTTGATGGTCGGCGACAGGTCAACCAGGGCGCTGACCACCCCCCGGTAATCCTCCACCGGATGGCCGAGGAAGTCCGGGTCGGCATCGACGTCGGCTTCGATCACCAGGTCGGACAGCGGAATGGCGCAGCAGGCCAGCACCTTGCGCTCGTCGCGCTCGATGTCCATCAGGGCGAACGGCGAGGCTTCGCCGATATCCACTTCGCCCTCGACCACCTGCACCTTGCAGGTGGCGCAGGTGCCGTGGCCGCAGGCGAACGGCAGCCAGACGCCCTGGCGCAGGGCGGCCTGGAGGATGGTCTGGCCGTCCTCCACTTCGATCACTTCGCCGGTCGGTTCAATGGTGACGTTGTAACTCATGGCACACCTCTCAGCTGCACGAACCCTGGACGCCGTTCAGGCCTGGCGTGCTCAGGCGCAGCAGGCTCTTGTGGTCAATACCGTTGGCTTCCAGGCTGGCACTGGGATCGGCAGTGAACGGCTGGCCATTGAGCTGCCACACAGCCGCGCTGAAATCGATGCGCGCGCTGTCTGGATGGGCCTTGATCGCCTCCATGAACACCTGCTCGAGGAACGCGCCGAAGGTCATCGCCGGGGCGACCAGAAAGGCGAACGGCGAGCAGAACATCAGGTGTTTTTCCCAGTAGACATAGAGCATCTGCATGCCATGGAAATTGGCTTGCAGGTCGCGCGGCGTGG
The DNA here is from genome assembly GCF_003052605.1 of Ectopseudomonas oleovorans. Lineage (GTDB taxonomy): Bacteria > Pseudomonadota > Gammaproteobacteria > Pseudomonadales > Pseudomonadaceae > Aquipseudomonas > Aquipseudomonas oleovorans_A. Next base: position 29,580 of record NZ_QASO01000074.1, read on the forward strand.
CGCGGTATTCGCTGATCGCGTTAACAGTCATGAACTGACCCTCTTGTTCTTGGAATCGGGGTGGTCAGGGGCGGCAGCGCCACCCCGACCCGGGGTGACGCATCAGGCGGCGTCGCGCGTGTTGCCCGCACCGGCGGGCACTGCCGGGGTGCCGAGTTTTTTCCAGGCCAGCCAGCGCAGGTACTCGGGCGAGCCGACGTACTCGAGGTTGTCCACCCCGTTTTTCAGGTGGTAGTACTTCTCCACCACGGTCTGCACATCGCCGCCCTCGCAGTTGCCCTGGTAGATCTGGTGCACCGGCAGCCAGGCCTGGATGTACTTCTCCGGCTCGTGCTGGAAGATCTCGCAGCAGCCATCCGAGCAGAAGTGATAGCGCTCGCCCTCGTGCTCGATCTGCCGGTGGCTGAGGGTGGTCGGGTCGTCCGGCTCGGTGAACAGCGCCGGCACTTGGCACACTTGGCACAGCTGCGGCAGGGTGTAGTTGTAGAAGCGCTGGCCTTTGGCATGCTGCTCCTGCCAGTGGTCGAAACGCGGGCGGTAGTACTTGTCGAAGCTGTCCGGGTACTTTTCCGCGAGCCACTGCTGCTCTTCCTGGCTGGGAATCCAAGTGTGGAAGTTGGTGGCATGGCAGTACTGGTAGAAGGTCGCCCACATCTGGTGAGTGATGTGTTGCTTGCCGATGATGGCCTGGTCCTGGTACTTCGGCGGGCGGATGCCGTAGCGCTCAAGGTCCTTGAACAGCGCGCCGCCATTCTGCTCGTAATACACCTCCCAGGCTTCGGCCCAGGACATCACTTTGTTCGGCAGCATGTAGTCCATCATCATGCCGACCAGACTGAGCAGGCGATAACCGCGCCAGAACCACTTGTCGATCCAGCGCTGGACGATCGGCACGTTGTCTTCGTGCTGTTCGAGCATGAACTTGATCACTTCCAAGCCGAGGGTCATGTGCCGCGCTTCGTCCGACTGCGCGGAGAAGCCGAAGGTGACCGTGGCCATGTCGCCGTTGTAGGCGGCGCCGGACATGAACGGCACGAACAGCAGGTTGGTCAGCACGTACTCGAAGGAGAACGAGATGGCGGTGAGGAACTCGAACGGGCCAGCCGAGCGCGCGTCGTCGAAGAACGACTTAGGCACCGAGAGGAACCACAACCGGTCGTACATGTGGGCAAAATCGTGCAGGCCGTTGAAGTGCTTGTTGTAGTGGCTCATGGCGTGCAGCTGGGTCTGCACGTGACGCAGCTCGTCAATCGACTGCATCTGGCAGGCTACCCGCGCACCGGCACCACTGAAATGCCGGCCAACCTTGGCATAGCCCTGAAACGCGCAGTATTCCCCCGGTGAAATACCGGTCAGAAACAGCTTCAGGGCGTTGACGTAGCGCGCATCGGAAATATTCAGGTGGCCGTTGTTCTGGGCGAAGGCGTCGAAGATGGCGTACAGCTTCTTCTCTTTCTCGGCCTGATACTTCCAGTAAGCATCCATGGTCAGGCGGAACGGGTCTTCCCACTTGTCCCAGTCGGTGATCTTGATCCCCTCAAAGCGTTCGTAGGGAAAGATGTCTTCCTTCTTCTGGTAGCTCGGTTCCCAGGCCATGTCGCGTGTCAGGTACTGGTACTTGTCTTTCAGGCTGAGTTTTTTCTTCTGAGTTGTCATGGTCTGCCTCCTAGTTCTTCCACTCGAGGACGAAGCTGTCGTCGTCCTCGGCCACGTTGCCGCCGATGCTGATTACGTCGATGAGCATTTCCTGGACGTCCCACTCGCGACCGATTATTTCCTCCACTGTCGTGCGGCGGATTTCCAGGCGCTGCTCGGCCTGGATGCGGATCATCGCGGGCTGGTACTGAACCTCGGCGTGGGGGTTGTCCTGGATGATGGCGTCCACCAGGTAACGGGCGTTGTCGTTGTCCTGGAATACGATGAAAGCCAGTTGTTTCATGCTGGTACTCCGGGGCTGCGCAGCCCAAGTTTGTGCAGGCGGGCGGCCAGCGCGGCACGCACGTCGTCGAGGGCGGCCAGGCCGGTGGCCGCTTCGGCCAACGGTTGCAGTGCGGCATAGGCGCGCGGTTCCCAGGCATCCACCCAGGTCTGGATCTGCGCGTGGTTGTCCGCGCTTTCGGCCAGCACCACCTTGAGCATGGCGTCGACCCAGCGGGTGCTTTCGGCGTACCAGTCGCGCATGAATTCGGTGAGCATCGACAGGTCTCCAGCGCCCTCTTCGCCCAGTTGCTGATCGAAGCGCTGGTACATCAGCGGGTAGCTCATGCCGTCGATCAGCAGGTTCTGCGCCAGGGTCAGCTCGAACCAGTCCTTGATCACCAGGCTGTCTTCTACGTAGCGCCGCAGGCCTTGCCAGATCGGATCATCCATCCAGTAAGCCTTGGCCTGGTCCAGCGCACTGCCGCTGCCCTCGCCGAGCAACAGGCCGATGCGTGACAGGTACTGACCAATGCCCAGACGATCCATGGCCTGATAGATGTGCAGTTGGGTCATGGTGCCGGCGATGCAGTCGCCGGCAATGCCGCCGTTGTTCATATTGGCGCCCATCTCGGCGTGGCGCAGCGGCACCAGGCAACGCAGGATCTTGTGCTGCAGCGCCTCGGGCAGGCGGCTCAACAGGCCACGTTTTTCACAGAAGCCGTAGGCATGCTCGGCGGCTTCCTGCATGCGCGCCCGGGCCTGCACGTAGGCACCGTAGAAGTACTGGCGCGGGTCGGTGACCGCGTGCCAGTCGGCCATGCGGATCGCCGTACGGCTGGGGTCGTTGAGTTGGCGCTGCGGGTCCCACAGCGGCCGGTAGTGGAAGTTGGTAGTCGGTTCGATGTCGTAGCTGGCTTCCTGATAGCGGCTCGCCGGCTTGTCACCGAAACGGCGCTGCAGGTTGCCGTAGGTGTGGCGGAGGGTTTCCACCGTATTGGTCTTGATCTCTACGCTCATTTCAAACGTACCTTCTTGTTGTTGTGTGTGTTCGGCTGTCGCTCGGGCTTACTCTCGGTCGTTTGCCTCGCGTCGTCCGACATCGCCGTAGCGCCACTTGGCCGCGTCTTCATCCACCGCTTGGCACATCGCCGCGTCCATCTGCACCACACGCTGGCACTGGCAGAACGTGGCGAAGGCTGCGCGTGGCAGTACCAGCTCGACGAACAGCTCCGGATGACCAATGGCGAAATCGAATTCGACGAACCTGGCATCCGGCTCGCTGCGCACCCGGACAAACCGGGTCAGCTGATCGAAGGGAATCTCTGGGTCTTTCATCTCGGCCGGTTCCTGGCTGGTTGCTGGCCAAGGCGCTAAAGCAACGCCTGTGCCAAGGCGCCAAAAAATAAGATAAGTATCTGTATTTAAATGATTTTTAATTTATTGATCGGCACCTGCGAGACGCCGTGAAGGCAGGCGCCACACGGGCTTTTTGAGCATTTGCTCAATTGCCTCGCCGCACTTGAGCAAATGCTCACAGCCCCTGCGCAGGGCAACCGATGGCACACCCCAGAGACTCGCGCCTTTCATCATTTGGTTGACTTTCATCTGCCGAAAAAGGCGAATATGGTGAGTTGGCGTTGCGCCAACACGGCCGGAAAGGCCGCCTGGAGTGTTCGCTGAATACATCGACTACCGTGTGCTTTCCAGGTGTTTCAGCGCCCCCTACAACACTCAACAACCACCGACTGAAGTCGGTGGGTTAGTGACTTACGGACTGAAAGTCCGGATACGCGTCGACTGAACGACGCGTCGGATCAGTCAGGCTCCATCCTGAAATTATCGTTCGGGCTCGGCTCAAAATGATGCTCCAGATACTGCTTGATCATCTCTTCCGTCATCTGCCCAACCGTCGCGCAAAAGTACCCGCGAGCCCAAAAATGCTGCCCCCAATAGCGCTTTTTCAGATGGGGAAACTCCTCGAAAAGCTTGCTCGCCGTACGCCCCTTGATCCGCCTCATGATCTCACTCGGCGCCAAATTCGGCGGACTGCTCACCAGAATATGCACGTGATCCTTGCTCACCACACCTTTCACAATCCGAATTTCAAATGCTTCGCACGTCTGTCTCACCAGCTCTCGCACTCGCTCAGCAACCTCACCGCTGAGCACCTTGTATCGGTACTTAGTCACCCAAACAAAGTGATACTCGATCTGGTAGACCGTATGACTGCCGTATCTGTAATC
>NZ_QASO01000075.1:0-38047 GCF_003052605.1 Ectopseudomonas oleovorans
GGGTATGCGGATTTAATGGTTGATATGTGAAGTAGAAAGCGGAAGGGAAAACTAAATCCACAACGGACTAAATGGTTGATAGCTAACCGTGCCGGTCTTTCCAGATCCCCTTCCCTATAGCCATATGTAGGGAACACTTGAAAACTAGGCATATCTGTCTTGACAATAGCCCCGGTACAAGAAGCGGGTGTCGTTGTGCTCAGCCAGCCTTTCTTCGCCAAAAGCAATATTGCCACGAAGAGTGGTAGCCTACGGGCTCAGTACCTCCCCAGTTGGGTCATCGCCCGGCTAGAAGGTATTGAGGCGGCTCGGGGTGCATTGCACCATGTCGCGCCGGTCGGCAAGATGGAAGACTACATTGAGCGGATGTTGCGTAATGTCACGCCCTACTTGAACGAGGTGCACTGACCATGCATATCCAACCTACTCCCTTGAGGTCACAACAAAGCTAATGATCGATCTACTTGTTTTCCTCCCGGCATGTTTCGCACTGAACCTGGCGTTCGGCCCCAATAACCTCGTTGCGATGACACACGGTGCGCAAAAGGGCGTAGGGTTTTCCTTTATGGCAAGCACAGCACGGCTTGCCGTCTTCGTGCCCATGATTGCTGCTAGCGCGCTTGGTTTAGGGATGCTTTTGTCTGCTTCGGCGTTGGTCTTCAACGTGATCAAGATCGTTGGTGCCGCCTATCTGGTCTGGATGGGCATCAAGCTCCTCAGAACAACATCTGGCTCGACTAACCTAAACGCAGATGCAATGAAACCTTCGCTTCGTAAGGCATTCCGTAGTGAGGCGCTGATCGCCATCAGTAACCCCAAAGCAATCCTCATTTTCGCGGCATTCTTCCCGCAATTCGTGGATATAACGAATTACTGGCTGAGCTATGCAACTCTTGGGACGGTTTTTATCGCGCTAGAGGCCGTTGCAATAGCGATATATGCGTCAGCAGGGCGTTTTGCAGCAGCTTTCGCAGCAAACAAGCTGCACTGGTTTCAACGCGCCTCAGGTGGAGGAATGATTGCTTTCGGCATCCTGCTTCTTCTTAGTCGCCAACCTTCGCGTGTTGCCTAGGTTCTTAAGAACGCTTTAGCCAGTTGCTAGTCGTCTTAAGAGAATAACGTATGACCGAAATGCCCGACAACATCCTGCACCTGCCCTCATACCAGGTGCTGGGCTGCAAAGCCACCGACGATGAAATGCACTTCCAGGTAGACGCGCCCGATCCCATTGCTTGCGAGGAATGCGGGGTGCAGGGTGAGTTCGTGCGTTTCGGCAAGCGTGATGTTCCCTATCATGATCTGCCCATCCACGGCAAGCGGGTCACCCTCTGGGTGCTCCGCCGCCGGTACATCTGTCGGGCCTGCGAGGCTACCTTCAGGCCCCAGCTACCGGAGGTGGTGGACGGCTTCCGCATGACACTGCGGCTACATGAATACGTAGAGAAGGAGTCCTTTAACCACCCCTACACTTTCGTGGCGCAGCAAACCGGATTGGACGAGAAGACGGTACGGGACATCTTCAACGCCCGCGCCGCGTTCTTAGGCCGCTGGCACCGCTTCGAAACGCCTCGCATTCTGGGCATCGACGAGCTGTACCTGAACAAGCGCTACCGCTGCATCCTGACCAACATTGAGGAGAAGACCCTGCTCGATCTGCTGGCCACTCGCCGTCAGGACGTCGTGACTAACTACCTGATGAAGCTGAAAGACCGGCAGAAGATCGATATCGTCAGCATGGACATGTGGAATCCATATCGAACGGCGGTCAGGGCGGTGCTGCCACAGGCCCGCATCGTGGTCGATAAATTCCATGTGGTGCGCATGGCCAACGATGCTCTGGAGAAGGTGCGCAAGGGGCTCCGGAAAGAGCTGAAACCAGCCCAGATCCGAACCCTCAAGGGAGACCGGAAAATCCTGCTGAAGCGCGCTCACGAAGTCTCAGACCGGGAGCGGCTGATCATGGAAACCTGGACAGGCGCATTCCCGCAACTGCTGGCTGCCTACGAGCACAAGGAGCGCTTCTACAGCATCTGGGACGCCACCACACGACCCCAGGCAGAAGCCGCCCTGGACGAGTGGATATCCACCATCCCGAAGGGCCAGAAAGAAGTCTGGAGCGATCTGTTTAGGGCGGTGGGCAACTGGCGCGAAGAGATCATGACCTACTTCGAGACGGACATACCTGTCACCAACGCTTTCACGGAGTCCATCAACCGACTGGCCAAGGACAAGAACCGTGAAGGACGAGGTTATTCCTTTGAGGTGATGCGGGCGCGAATGCTCTACACCACGAAGCACAAGAAGAAGGCCCCGACTGCGAAGGTCTCTCCGTTCTACAAGAAAACCATCGGTTACGGACTGCCAGACCTCGCAGAGGAGCTCAACTACGGGGTCGATCTATCAACCATCTGAGGGTAGCATCAGGTTGGTGAGGGGAAGGTGCCCCATCAACCATTAAATCCGCATACCCATTATTTTTACGTGCTCATGACCTGGGAAACGGAGGTAAATAAACCACTCCTTGAACAACAGGCGAGCCGCATCTTCAAGCAGTTGAATTCTTCGACGATTATTGTCAATCAATTCATCATATGGGCTTAGCAGGTCTTCTATGCTTTTTTGCAGCGAGTCCGACTCAGCATAAATTACTTTTCTTGCATGAAGATCATTTCTGTTTACACCAGGAACAGCCGCCTTGTCACTTTGCATACCCCTTAATATGTTTTTTAAGAAGTAGTGGACGTATTTCGGACGATTCCCCTTGAAGTCCTTAACATACAAAGCCGTATTTAGCGGCCAGCAGTCTTGCTCTACATAGTAGACCTCGCCTAGCGTACCATATCGACCGGTAACGACAGCAGGAGCCTTAATTTTCGCTTCATTGTGGTACCCAGTGATACCAGAAGACGAGACGACAGGTATATCGCCTTCTATGCGAGAATCATTTGGTAAGTCATAGCCCCTCTTCAGGGTGATGACATCACCTAAAGTGGCCTCCCGCCAAGTCATATGCCAAGCTCCTCAAAATTACTGGAAATCTTAGTTGCCAGTAATATCGAATCCTCATTGAGTCCATTTAGCTCAATGTGGATGTCTTTAAGGGCCTCTTCAAAATCAAAATCCTCATCAACTTCTTCAGGCGAAAACCCCACGTATCGCCCAGGAGTCAAACTCCAGTCAGCGTCTTCAATGTCCTCTATGGACACCAGCTTTACCAAGCCTTCCACATCGCATAGCTCTCCATCAGGAAAGCGTGAGAGCAGCCAGTGCGCCTGTTTGTAGAAATAGCGAACCAGTTTCAATTGTTCTGCAACGGTTTTCCTTGCAGTCTCTACGGCTTTCTTCAGACTGGATCGGCGAGTACCATGTATACCCGCGTAATCCCAAAGCGTACTGTCTCGTGCAGAGTGCTCACTTTCACAAAGCTCAATGAGCCGCGTGCTGAGCTTGTACGCGTGATCAATCAGCTTAACCAAGTCACGACTATTCTCCGCAAGGTCTTTGAGGCAGATATCGCTCTCTGTGAAATCGATTAAATCTTCTGCCGTGTCATACGAATGACGTCCCCACCACTCGTGAAGGTCATTCTTCAGGACCTGGAAGTCAGACCAATCAGCATCAACTTGTTCAATAGCTGTCAACAGTTCGCTATGGAGCGTTACGTGCAACTGCTCAGGATCAGCGCCCTTCTCTAACAGCTCCAGGAACGGGCGCATGGCGGCATAGAGCCCTTTAAGTGCAGCAATAAAATCTGGCACCGGCTCTGCCAGCAGACTCTCTGATTTTTCACAAGCGTGCGCTTCAAGCAGCGCGCTATCAATGTAGCCCTGAACAAGCTCGATAAAGCGATCAGTTTGTCCCCGGTATAGCCAAACGATTGAAGTCAGGTTTTTAAGCTGTTCAGGACTAAAGTCGTAAATTTTGCGGGTAACCTTGCGATAGACATTCCTCGCATCAATCATCAGCACCTTATCTTCGTGCTCTTTTGGTTTGTCCTTGTTAAGAAACCAAAGCTGACAAGGAACAGTCCGCGTATAGAAGAAGTTGCTGCGAATGTCGATCATGGCATCGACATGGCCGGATTTAATTAACTGCTCACGCACTTTTGCATCTTCCCGCCCCGCACTCGAAGCCTGCGAGGACATGACAAAACCCGCCCGACCTTTGTCATTCAGGTAGCTGTAGAAGTACTGAATCCAGAGGTAGTTTGCGTTGGGAACCTTCTTGGTTTTGTTGATGCCTGGGATACCAAAAGGCAGGCGCGGATCATTCTTGATTTTCTCAGCGTCCACCTCATCTACGTTGAAGGGCGGGTTCGCCATCACGTAATCAACGTTGCCCCAAAGGTTTTCGTGGGGGTCGTTGTAGTAGGTGATGGCCTGTTCGCCGCCCACCACATTACCTTCAAGGCCATGAACAGCGAGGTTCATTTTACAAAGACGGGTCGTGACACGGTTTTTTTCGTGACCGTAGAAGGTCAGCTTGTTCGGGTCTTCCTGATGGACTTCCAGGAAGTGGGCGCTCTGTACGAACATGCCGCCGGAACCGCAGGCAGGGTCGAAGACGATACCGTGATCCGGCTCCAGCACGTTGGTGATAAGCTGCACCAAGGACACAGGGGTGAAGAACTCACCACCGTCATGCGCACCTTGGTCGGCAAACTCCGTCAGGAAGTATTCGTAGATGCGACCAAAGATGTCGCCTGTAGCCTTTTTCAGCTCATCCGGGTTCAGTGTGCGGAGTAGCTGCCCCAAGACGTCGTTGGGGATGCTGCGATATTCATTCTTGGGCAGCTGACCCGCCAGATTGGCGTAATCCTTCTCGATGGATTCCATCGCCTTGATGATAGCCTCAGCACGATCATCGGCATCGGTGAGCGCTACCAGGGCGTCAAATTCAGCCTTGGGATTGAGGTAGATTGCCCCTTTCTGGGAGAAGTCTTCCTTGGTGAGCTCACGAACCTTGCCGCCCCGGCTCGGCAGACTGGCAACGACCTGATCCTTCACTGACAAAAAGCGACTGTAGGCATGACGCAGGAAAATCAGGCCCATCACGGGTAGGAAGTATTCGTTGCTGGCCAGTTCAGAGTTGCTACGGAGGGTGTCTGCCGCCTTCCAAAGCCGTCTTTCAATCGCTTCGATGTTCTCTAGCTGAGCCAAGTCTCTATCCTTTAGATTTTTCTATGTTTGTGAAGAATGCTATGGGGTCAGGACGGATCTAGTACCTAGCCCGGCTCCAAACCTCTAGCAATTGCAGATTTTAAGTTTTTTTATCGCATGTAGCGGTCAACAGGTGCTCTGAAGCGGCAAACGTTGGCAATTTACATTGATCGCTTTCGGGCTGGTCGATGCAGGGCATGCTTCCACTTCAGCCATAAGAAGCAATGCCGACCGCATCCATGCAGGCATTCTGCACGCCCTGAGCTTGAGCAACTCTTCGCCACTCATGGCATTGGTGATCGTGGAAACGACCTGAGTGGACAGCCCCTCTTTCCCGAGGTAGTGGAGAGCGCTGAGCACCATTCCTACTTTCGTTCCTGCATGTTGCAAGCGATCATTGGAAGCATGCCTGAGACGAACCACCGCATTACCAACTTTAATGTCGCGCGTCGCACCACTGGTGTAGAAGGTCGGCACCACCTGCATTTGCGTACTGAGGCCTAACCTACGGACAGCCTCCGCTCCGTGTATCTGAATCGTCTCGCCGTTAGCCTTGGTGATAACGCTCATGATGCTCAGCGGGCTGGGTCGAACCCTCCTGCCGGTGTACGCGCTCAACTTTGGTCGCATGTAAACGCCGCGAGCGACGCGTTCCAGACAACCTGATTGCACTAGCCTGGAAAGCGCTTTATCGACCGCTGCACGGGAACCGACCTGTGCAAACACCACGCGGGAAAAAGGCTGCCCCTTCTGCATATATTTGAGTCGGTTCGAGATAGCTTCAGCGACGGACATGAGAGCCTTCTAGGTCCTGGTTTTCTGACGCAAGTAGCGACTATAAGCCGCGCAGGACAATGCCTCCAGCCTATCAACTAGGGAAACTGGACGATTTCGTGCACCCTTTCAGGCATCATCGATTGGCGGATACCTCCGCGACGCTTTATCAATCCGCGCAGAGGTGACGACGCATGGAATGCTTCCACATCGACGAAAGTGGCTTCACCGGGTTCGATTTGCTCAACCCAGAGCAACGATTTCAGGGCGCAGCAGCAGTGGCTATTACCCATGATGAAGCTGCGCGGCTTATTCGCATGCACTTCCCCAAGCTACAGGCGCCAGAGCTCAAATACCACGCGCTGGCACGGCGTCCTGGCTACCGGCAGCCGCTGCTGAGCCTTCAACAGGCCGTGCTGGATCAGCACAAGTGCGTAACCTACATCTGCGACAAACGCTACCTGCTGCTGCTCATGTTCATGGACTACGCAGTCGAGCCGTTCTACTACGAGCGTGGTATGGACTTCTACCAAGACGGCCAGAACTATGCATTGGCTTCGCTGCTGTACACGGTCGGCCCCACCTTGCTCGGCAAAGAGGGCTTCGATGTACTGCTCGCTGCCTTCCAGTGGGCTATCAAATCGAAGACTCCGCAAGCCCTGGAGGCGTTGGTTAAGGCAGTCAGAGAACTGGACTGGCAGCAATTACCCGAAGCACTCGGCCCGCTCGCACTAGCAGCGCCTGAATGCCTGTCCGCGATTGCCACACCGGGCGTTTCGACCGACGCGGCGTTGGTGGTACTCCAATCTCTTATCAGCAGGATGGAGGTGATGGCGTCGGGACCGTACAGGGTCGAGCACGACCAATCGAAGAATCTACTCACGTACCACGAACTGTTGCAGCGCTACATCGACCACCAAGATGAGATCGAGTTCAGGCAGACGCAAATCGCGGGCATCCGCTTTCCGCTCAAGCTGTTTTCCGTAAACCAGGTTGACTCGAAGACCAGCCCTGCCGTCCAGATCGCCGACGTCATGATCGGAGCTGCCATTGAGGCAGCCAACGGACTGACCGGCCGGCGCGCTCCGCTACTGGACCCGCAGGCCGTGATGTCGCTCTACGCAGAGGATCAGTTTATTCATCTGTTGCCGTCGATCGACTTCGATGAACAGAAGCGATTCCGCGAGGGGACCCAGGCGGCGGAGGTAATCGATTACTTCGCCAAGCACTTTGGCCCCAATACTTTTTAACGCGGGTAAGGCCGCACACTATCAGGGGCATCTAATGGCAAGAGTCAGAAAAATTGAGATAGCCAACTTCCGCAGCATCCGTCACCTGGTCTGGTGCCCATCCCCTGGTATTAACTGCTTGATCGGTCCGGGCGACAGTGGCAAGTCCACAGTGTTGGACGCAATTGACCTGTGTTTGGGTGCTAGGCGAAATATCCAGATCTCCGATGCCGACTTCTTCAGTCTGGACATCACGAACCCGATCAGCATCACGCTGACGCTGGGCGACCTCGATGACAGCATGAGGACGCTAGAAAGCTTCGGTGCCTTTCTGCGCGGCTACCACACCGCCACTGGTGTCGTCGAAGACGAACCCTCCGCTGGCGCGGAGGTTGTGCTCTGCCTGAACCTGACGGTCGCCAGTGACCTGGAGCCGTCCTGGACCCTCATTTCCGACCGCGCCGCCCAACAAGGCCTGGTGAAGTCACTAGCGTGGAAAGATCGCGTGGCGCTGGCGCCCACGCGGATCGGGGCTCTTGCCGACTACAACCTGAGTTGGCAACGGGGTTCCGTTCTGAACCGCATCTCGGAGGAGCGGGCCGATGCCTCGGCGGCCCTGGTCAAGGCGGCGCGGGATGCGCGCTCCACTTTTGGCGACCAGGCCGAACAGCAGTTGGGCGAGGCGTTGGGTATCGTCGTCACCACCGCTCAGGAACTGGGTGTCCACATCGGCACGAAGGCCAGGGCGCTACTCGACTCGCATTCCGTGTCGTTCGGCGGCGGCACCATTTCCCTGCACAACGAGGGCGGTATCCCGCTTCGCAGCCTGGGGGTTGGTTCTACCCGCCTGCTAGTCGCCGGCCTGCAGCGCAAGGCGGCCAGTCAGGCGTCGATCGTGCTGTCGGATGAGCTGGAATACGGCCTGGAGCCGCACCGCATCGCGCGGTTCCTAGGCTCCCTCGGTGCGAAGGAGGCGGCTCCGCTGCAGGTGTTTCTCACCACGCATTCGCCGGTGGCGCTCAGGGAACTGTCGGGTGGCCAGCTATTCGTGCTACGCGGCGGTCCCCACGGCCACGAGGCCCGGGCGATCGGGACTGACAATGACATCCAAAGCACCATTCGCCTGTATCCCGAAGCTTTCCTAGCTCGTTCTGTGATCGTGTGTGAGGGAGCCAGCGAGATCGGGCTCCTTCGAGGCCTGGATCTGCACCGGATAGAACAAGGCGGTGTGTCCTTGGCGGCGCAGGGAGTTGCCATGGTCGACTGCGGTGGCGGCGATGCAGATCGTCCGTACGCACGCGCAGCGGTTTTTCAGTCCTTGGGCTATCGGGTCATGGTCGTGCGCGATGACGACAAACAGCCCACGGCCGCCATCGAACAGGCATTCCTTCAGTGCAGCGGTGCCGTCGTTGCCTACCGCGCAGGCAGGGCGTTGGAGGACGAGTTGTTCGGCAGTCTCACGCCGGCGGCCTGCCAGAAGCTGATCAACTACGCATATGAGCTACATGGCGACCTGATTCACGAGCACCTTCGGACGGTCTCGAACAACACGCTTACCATTCAAGCCGTCTGGAACGAGATTCAGAACACCAACGCGCTGTCGGTGCCAAGCCGAACCCTGCTCGGGCAGGCGGCACGTATCCGCAAGGCTGGCTGGTTCAAATCGATCTCCTGGATGGAGGACGTGGCGAGAACCATCGTGGCGCCTGACCTACCTCTGTGCGATCCGGGCTTCAACGCATTGATGAGCCAAGTATCAGGATGGGCTGCTCATGGGCCTCGTTGAAATCGACCTGCGTGCGATCAATCGCGGCACTGTCACGGCACCGGCCGGCTGCGGCAAGACGCAATTGATCGCTCACGCACTGGCCAGCCACCGAGGCAGCAAACCCATCCTCGTGCTCACGCACACAAACGCTGGTGTGGCAGCCCTGCGAGGCCGACTCGATCGTGCAGGCGTGCCGCACAGTGCCTATCGATTGAGCACGATCGACGGCTGGGCTATTCGCTTGATCGCGAGCTTTCCGGGCCGTAGTGGCCACGATCCCGACATCCTGCTGCTCGCCACGCCGGCTCGCGACTACCCGGCAGTCAGGGAGGCGGCCTGGAAGTTGCTGCAGACCGGGCACGTCAGCGAGGTACTGAAAGCGTCCTATGCGCAACTCATAGTCGATGAATATCAGGACTGCTCGGTGCCCCAGCACTACATCGTCTACTTTCTCTCGCTGATCCTGCCGACCTGCGTGCTCGGCGACCCGATGCAGGCCATCTTCGGGTTTCGCGGCAATGCCCTGGCCGATTGGAACCAGCAGGTCTGCGCGCATTTTCCGGTCGTGGCCGAGCTGGCTACGCCATGGCGATGGCGCAATGCCGGCGCTGAAGCGCTCGGGCTGTGGTTGTTAGAGGCCCGGCGTTTGCTGGCCGCTGGGCAGCAGGTAGACCTGCGCACCGGGCCGGCAGCGCATGTAACATGGACTCAAGTCACACCACCGAACGATCACTCACAGCGACTGGCCGCAGCGCGGACGGCACCGCCTACTCCAGATGGCCACGTGCTGCTCATCGCCGATAGCCGCAATCGTGCGATCCAACAAAATTTCGCGAGCCAGACACCAGGGGCGTCGACCGTTGAGGCCGTTGATCTGCAAGACCTCATTACCTTCGGTAGCTGCTTTGACGTGGCTTCGCCGGATGCTCTGGGACAGCTTCTAACCCTAGCGCAGAGCGTCATGACCAACGTAGGTGTACCAGAGCTTACCCGGCGTCTGGATTCGTTAGCGCGAGGAACCGCCAGGAATCCGCCGTCCGAAGCGGAGAGCCGAGCCTTGGCATTCCTGCACGCACCGTCTATTGCCGCCGCCGCTACGCTGTTGTCGGAGCTGCGCGCCATGCCAAGCGTGCGCGTGCACCGACCCGCCATTCTCTACAGCGTGCTAAAGGCATTGCGGGAGGCCGCACCAGGAACCATACCGCTGGCGGAAGCCGCCAGGAGAGTGCGGGAAGAAAACCGACTATTGGGCCGACCTTTACCCAAGCGTGCAGTGGGAAGCACTCTACTGCTCAAGGGGCTGGAGGCAGAAGTAGCGGTAGTGCTGAACACAGAGAATATGAATGCACAGCACCTGTACGTAGCCATGACCCGAGGATCGATGAAGCTGGTGGTATGCAGCCCTGATGCCATGGTTGGATAATTCGAAAGCTTGACCCTGAAACCGTCGATGGAGGCAGCTCATCCATCCTTGGCCGCCAAGTCGCCTGGGGCTTCGCCGTAAGACTCCCATTGGCTAACCAGCTCATCAACGCGATCAGGAATGCACGGTGTCTTACTGAGCACTAGGCAGCGGGTAGTGCCTACGTACTCCTCAAGTAAGTAGAGCGTACTCCCAACATCGACTCCCATCTCCTGCAGAACGTCGTCGGGCAAGCGAATGGCGCCATCGCCCTCCCAGTCTTCGACCACCAAATGATGTTTCATCGCGACTCCAAGAAGCAGGTTGGGTGAGGCCTTAGGCGGCCGGTATTCAGCGTTCGTCTGCCACGAGCCTTTCTACTTCGTCGACGATCTCAGCTGCCGTGCATCCCAAGGGGATGGCCAGCTTGATCAAGGTGGTGATCGTTGGCTGATTGATGCCCCGTTCCATCAGGCTGACGTAGTTACGCTGCAATGCTGCCTCAAGGGCCAACTGCTCCTGGGTGAAACCTGCCTCAACACGCCGTCTGCGCAAGACCTTTCCGAACGCTAATCCGACTTCCACAGATGCCCCCCCAAAAGGGAGGACTATCTGGGCGGTGGCATCTCCGGTCTTCACAGTATACTGTGAATTTGGTAGAACATGACCTCCTCCGTGGTATGGCGTCACCACCGACCAAATTGGAGGAGCGCCTTCCTACACATGCCGTCTGCGTAAACGGCTGTATTTCAAGCGCAATTTAATTAATTGCAGATAAGTAAGTAGTTAAAAAGAAGGATGTTAAAGATATATGAGGACTATTGGCATAGCTGCTTTCATATCATTTGCAATGTCTCTGCATTCAGGAGCCTTTGCTGAAGAAACTGGAGTTCAGCAGCTGGTTAAAAGATGCGAGTCTGCGTCGATTGCGCGCGGGACGTCACCTGCACTCTGCTCGTGCACGTTAAAGAAGATGCAGGAGTATGGGTTCTCTGACTCGGAAATCGTTAATTTTTCTCGACGCGACTTCAAACCAAAAGATCTACATGAAACTGAACGCCATATGGACTACAGCATTAAGATTCGACTAATAGGAGGCCAGTGCGGCTGATTAGTATTTTTACTGACACCAGTCTAGTCGTACGCATTCATTATGTGACTTACCGTAAATGATGGGCGGCCACGCGTAAGCTAATTGGCAGGTCATGATCAACCAAAACGGCTGAATATGTTTTCCATCAATCGATGATTACATATCAACAAGGAGCTAAAGGTGTTTAAGACCGATCGCAATGCGGAGCTGCTTTCTGGGCTCTCCCATAGCCCCAACGGCGTGCAGTTCTGGTCATTTATCGAGCAAGATGTCGCCTGGCCTTGGTTCTACCTACAGATCGTAGAGGATGATGGTCAGGAGGCTTATCGAAGCATGTTAATGGTTCCGACCCCCCCATTGCTTGAGCAGATAGTGGAAGCAAAAACCGATAATGCCTGGCTGGAGCAGGCCCAACTCGTAACACCGGCTCACATAAACAAGGCGGGACGCTGGATGATGGAGCCTCTGCTGAAGGTCACAGCAATCCGTAACGCACAGGGTCAAGAGCTTGGGTATGTGTATCACGTAGAAGGAGGTAGAACGTATTCCACTTCAGCAGACTCGCATTTGGACGAGCAGTTGAGCACTCACACGATCTTCTCAGCGGAACTACACCTACCAAGGTGAAGGCCCTTTGACTATGTCTGCCTTGGTTTGGGTAGGAAAACTATAAATGCTGGAGATGGAAAAATGACCACCCCCCACGAACGTACCCGCGCCGTGGTACAGACATACGACTTTCTGGTCGAGCTTTCCAAAGACACATCTTTGCCCGAACGCGTTCGGCGCGATGCTCGTTTCCTTCTACGTCATTTCCCAAGCAAGAATGACATGCTGTTGGCCGGTCGGATCGAGGAGCAAATAGATACATTGCCAATTGGAGTGCTCGGCCCCGTCTTCAGCTCATCAATTACGCGATAGTCAACACTTCAATTACAATCGCGGTTTGGTTCTGGCTGTTGGCTCTGCGTCCATAGGATCTTCAGGCCACCAATGTTTGGGATACCTGCCTTTCAGGTCTTTCTTAACCTCACCATAGGTATTCGCCCAGAAGCTGGCCAAATCCTGAGTTACCTGCACCGGTCGCCTTGCCGGCGACAGGAGGTGCAGCAATACACGCTGTCGACCACCGACAATGTGCGGTGTTTCAGCCAGCCCAAATAGCTCTTGCAACCTCACGGCTAGTACAGGAGGACGCACTGAATAGTCGATAGCAATGCGCGACCCCGAAGGCACCTTCAGTGCTTTTGGTGCCAACTCATCCAGCTTCTGTGGAAGTGGCCAGGGCAGCAGCCCCTGAAGGATACTTTGCAGGTCGAGACTGGTGAAATGGCTGAGGCGGCTAACCCGTCCCAAATACGGAGCCAGCCATTCGTCTAACGATGAAAGCAGAGCAGCATCGGATAAGTCTGGCCATTCACTTTGGCCTTGCACCTCAAGATCCAGTTGGCGAACGAGATCCACACGTGCTTGCCACTGGCGCAACTCGGGAGTCCAGGGAAGCAACTCAAGTCCCTTGCGACGAACCAGATCAGTCAAAGCCTTGGTGCGTGTTTCTTCGCTGAGCCCAGACAAGGCCTCCGAACTTAGAACCAGTTCACCAACACAGCGCTGCCTCTCAGCCTTGAGGATACCTTCACGCTCATCCCACTCAATCTTGTCACGCTGTACCACTTGTTCAGCGAGTACAGTGTCGAAAAGTTCAGGGGAAAGTGCAGCCGCGAGGTATATACGCTCCTCACGTTGCCCCTGACGACTACCAAGATCAGCGACTACCAGCCACGGCTCTTTCATTAGTGCGTCAGGCCCACCGAACTGAGCAGCCCGTCCATTTGCGAGCCTGTAGCCAGCACCACCATCAACGCGCTGCCGTGCTACCCGGTCGGGGTACGCGAAAGCTAGAAGAGCACCCAACCAGTGCGCATCATCGCTATCAGCTACCGGGGCTGATGCCAAACCTCTAAGGAGCCCACGGAACTGCCGTGCAAGAAGGCGAGCACGCTGAACTGCACTGCGGTTAGCCTTCGAAGACGGTTCGTTTCTCATTGCTGCTATGCGGTCATGAAGATCAGCGCCACTGCCTCGAAGGATGTCTTTTTCACCCAGCAGCGCAGCTATATCGCAAGCAAGGCTAGCAAGCCCTAAAGCCTGACCACGAAGTAGAAGATGAGCTATTCGAGGATGCGTCGGCAGATCGGCCATGGCCTGGCCGTGAGCAGTAATAACACCGCGTTCATCGAGCGCCCCAAGACGCGAAAGTAGATCACACGCTTGAGCAAATGATGCCGATGGTGGAACATCAAGCCATGCGAGCTCTTCGGGTTTAACCCCCCAACGAGAGAGCTGAAGTGCCAACCCAGATAGATCTGCCTGGAGGATTTCAGCGGCATCATAAGCAACGAGTTGATCATGTTGAGCCTCTGACCAGAGGCGATAACAGACACCTGCTTCAAGGCGTCCCGCCCGCCCGGCACGCTGGGTCGCTGCCGCGCGAGAAATCCGCTGTGTGTCGAGACGAGTCATACCGCTGACAGGATCGAAGCGAGGCACACGGGCCATACCGGCATCAATCACAACACGCACACCATCAATGGTCAGACTCGTCTCTGCAATATTGGTGGCCAATACCACCTTACGCTTGCCGGCCGGCGCTGGCTCGATAGCGGCTCTCTGAGAAGCAAGATCCAACTCACCATGCAGCGGACAAAGCAAGACCTCATTGCGTCCATCAATATGCTCAATAAGTTGTTCGTGAACGCGACGGATTTCAGCCTGGCCAGGTAGAAATACTAATACGCTACCGCTCTGCTCATAAATTGCTTGTAGGCAAGTTTGAACGACTCTGGGCTCAAGAGCTTCGCCAGGTTGATAAGGTTTACCCCAGACCATAGTGACTGGAAACATTCGTCCCTCACTGGTGACAATGGGGGCATCATTTAGCAATCTGGAAAGCCGCTCCCCCTCAAGAGTGGCTGACATCAATAGGATCTTCAGGGGCTGACTTTCATCCCGTAGCAGCTCGCGCCCGTTCAGGCACAAGGCGAGAGCTAGGTCAGCCTCAAGTGTCCTGAGATGAAATTCGTCGAATATGACCACACCAACGCCTTCGAGCGAAGGGTCTTCCTGCAATCTTCGCGACAGAATCCCTTCAGTGACCACCTCAATTCTCGTGTTTGGGCCTACTCGGCTTTCGAGACGGATTCGATATCCAACTGTCTCGCCGACTTTTTCGCCTAGCTCAGAAGCCATTCGCTCGGCAGCAGCACGTGCAGCCAGGCGTCTGGGCTCAAGCATAATGATGCTCTGACCTTCAAGCCATGACTCACCAAGAAGAGCAAGAGGTACACGGGTAGTTTTACCCGCACCAGGAGGCGCTTGCAGGACAACCTCGTCGCGGCCTTGAAGAGCCATCAGAAGAGGAGGTAAGGCTGCGTCGATCGGCAAGTAACTCATGAGCACTCCAAGGCTGGCCCCGAAGTATGAAAGTGCCAAGCGCCACTACTAACACAGGACAGATAGCGCATTATGCTAAGCCGCTCTTAGATCCGCCCTTGAGCGCGGCCACATTACTAAACTGCTTCACTTGTGCTTCGAGAAGCCGAACTCTTTCGACAAGTTGAATATTCTGAGTCATGACGTGATAGAGCTGTGATTGAGCAATTTCAAGATCGTTACGTGCCTTGTTTACCTTGTCGTTTGCGCGCTTGACCTGTAAAGCCTTAGAGGCGCTCGAAGATTCGAAGCTATGTCGGTACGCCTCAATTTGGGCAATCAGAGGCTGATGGGCAGGACGCTTCTTCTTCAAGTAGCCCCGATCAAAACCAGCCTCGAAACTGACGATCCCGGCAGTGATCTTGGTACCATCCAATCCTACGTGAACTGCGAGGTTTGGCTTACCCGCCTTCAATCGCTCGAAGGCATCCACACACGCCTGAAGGCCGCCTCCTGCCATCTTAAGCCACCTCTTGAGCAGGAATTAACTTTTGCCGAAACTTCTTTAAAGCAAGCAATTCAGCCTCTATAACTTGATACTCACCAGAACCTGACTCGTACAATGTAAGATCGGCCTCATTTTGCATTATGGCGTCTTCCAACTTATGTTTCTCGATGATTCCATCCTTACAGCTAATACAGGTCGAAATAGCTCCCAGAAGATATGATTCACACTTACCAATA
This sequence comes from Ectopseudomonas oleovorans, assembly GCF_003052605.1. Lineage (GTDB taxonomy): Bacteria > Pseudomonadota > Gammaproteobacteria > Pseudomonadales > Pseudomonadaceae > Aquipseudomonas > Aquipseudomonas oleovorans_A. Next base: position 15,602 of record NZ_QASO01000075.1, read on the forward strand.
TGAGTACAGCCACCTAAGAATGTAGGATGATAAGAGATTTTCCCGTCTCTGGCCTGCTTATGAGTATCCGCCCTGAGCTCCACGATGTGAATGTCGCCACCATCCATTTTTCCACGTTGATTGGAGATAAAACTACCAACACCACCAAAAAGAGGCGCATCACTACCAAATGCATGCGCCAACAGATCGTAAGCCATGTTCATAGGCACGCCTGTCTGATACTCAAATAGCACGTGATGCTTTGGCAAAACAAAATCACCCACACCCTCATCATAATAACCAAAAATAGTTTTTAACTTTTCAAAATTATTTGCATAGTAACGCGTCATCTGAGTTGACAGATGCTTGAACTGCTTCCGGAGAGTGGAAAGAGAAATGAAACCACTGCTACTGCCATAGAAAGCAAGTGAACGACGAAACTGGTGGCTTGTGAGCGGCCATGGCGAGCCTACCCTGAATGCCTCTTCTCTTGAAAAATCACGAGAAGGGTCGCTCACTTGCAATTCCTGCAGATCAGATGCCTGAATGATAAAACCATCTAGCAGAAACCTTGGCTTAGACACCTCATTCCAAGACGAAACGCCGACCTGAGTATCGCGCCGATTGATAACAGCGGGATTCAGAAAAAGCGGCATATTATCGAACTTAACTCCGTACAATCTAGATAAGCCCCGACAGATACAACGAGCAATCTCAACAGCTCGTACGACTTCATCAGTAGCCAACCAAGAAACAGCCTTACGATAGCCAGTAAACTTTGTTGTACTAGAAATAACATTAATAACAATAGGATTATCCCGTACAACCCCATTATTATCTTTAGTTGCAGAAACCACTTCCTCCTCATCCACGCAATTATAAGGAAGACGCATTACCTCCTGATCCCGCATACCTGTATAAGTATGGATGACAGTCTTTAAAATCCACTGAATCTTCAAAACTGCCGACGATAGGACGCCCCGGCCAGCACAAGACAAATCCCCCGCAAAAACCTTTCCCAACCTGTGCCTTTTTACAGCACTCTCAAAATCTAACTCAAAAACCGAAAGCCCATCCGATATCTTCCTCTGATGATTGACAGTATATCCATAAAGTGGTTTCTCGAAGCATTTTAAGAACCGCTCAATAGAGTCCTTATGGAGATACAACAAATCCATCCAATCGCCCAGCGAATTTATTAAATCAAGATATATCCTTGTGGGGATAACAGGGTGTTGCTTACCAGCGCCATCATCCACCCCAAAATCTTGATCAAATACACCAGCGAGCTTATAACCGAGCCGTTCCTCACCAATTACAACCATGTGTGAAATTATGGACCGCGTCAATTTACGCTGAGTTTGGCCCAACATATTCTTATCCATCCAGTGCCTATAAGCATTTAGATAAGCCGGATTAGTAAACAGCTGCTGAAGGGTGATAACACCAACCAGCGCATTATTTTTTTGGCTATAGCAAAAACGAGCTGCTGTACGCAGCGTCAGAAAATACTGGCAGAGCATGCCAGCACTAATCCTACCCAAGCGTCCGGTATTGACATAAAAAAACAGACAGAACAATAACCATCTAAGCTCTTGAATCAAATGTTCTTGATCAAGCGCATACTCATCAAAAATTTTACGGAAATTAATTTTTGGAATTTTACTCGCCTTGAGTCTAACTGGATTCAGATCCCATACAGCCGCGCCATAAACAGCCGTAGGCCTGCCATCAACATCACGACAAATAACAAAATCATTCGCCGGCCTCCAACCTGGATCTACTGAAATTAGAGAGGCAGCACCTGAACTGTGAAGCACCTTATCTAAACTCTCAAAAAAATCAGCCATTAGATGTATATCCCCATCTTTTCATAACGCTGCAGGCGCCGTTCCCAAAATGGCGTGAGAATACCCAAATCAAATACTTTTTCCCTTATCGAAACAACCAACTCGGCCGAAGCCTCCGACCTCTGCGAAACCGCTTCCAATATAGCATTTATGCGAATAGCAACATCCCTGAACGTATCCTCAGAAAACTCAAAGTTAGGAGCATTCGCCCTGATGGCCTCAATAACATACTGAAAGCTGATGAGCTTATGTATGTCAGCCTCATCAGAGTGGACAAGGTAGTGAATACAAAACAAACAGCCATACTGTTTTTTGCAATCCGGCTCAATTGCCACAACAGCTATATCTTTACTTGGACTGTTTATTTCATCACAATGACCAACCGCAATTGACACCCCGGTCGCCTGTGTATTTTTTCTGGCTCTCTCCGCAGCGCCTTTCACAGCAGCCCAATAACTTCCAATCTCCGACTTCTGATCTTTAACCGTTATTCCCGAATATGACTGAGCATTAGTATGCTCACTATGATTCATGATCGCACTCACCAGAAGAGGAGAGTGCTTCAACTGGTGAAGTGCCAAGCTTTTGTATTTTCGAATTAGTAGCGGCGGTATATTCTTTGAAGTCTTCGGAACAAACACACCTTGAAGTTTATTATAGAATTTCGTCGAGAAATTAGTCTCAAGCGGCGAGAAGTCATCTGAAGGGAGCCCGCGCCCATCAAGCACATGAAAGAAAAGATAATCGCACTTTCGCCCCATGAGGACCCAATCACGGAACTTAAAATACTCACGCAGCAGCCTCATACCAGGCCCTCGCCCTACTGAGTAAGTAACCTCCAAACCCTTTGCTCTAAGCTTGATCGCCGATAGTTCATTTTTTAATGGCGACTTCACAAGCTCAACTGCATCATCGTATAAAAATTGAATTACCTCACCAGAGTTAGCTCCCACGACCAAATTAATCAAACACGCATACGCTTTCATAGCCAGAGCAGCCAGGCGCATCCTAAACTGATGGTGTGAATAAGCGTTAACATCGTCAATCAGTCGCTGGGCCCTAGCTAGAGTTTCACGAATATCCGCCAATCGCGTACTAGGCTTTGCCATTTTCAATTCAGAAATCGTTAAAAGCCGACCTTCCTTATAGTTATAAGCAGAAAAGCGATGACCACCTTCCGTATAAGGCGTTATATATTTACCGGTACCTGGAAAAATGTATGTATGATATTCAGCAGTTTCGAACCTAAGCGGGAAAGGGGAAAAATCAACCAGAAACCTAGAAAAGGAAAGTGCAATATTTAAAGAGATATCAATATACTTTTTTACCTCCTCATCTCCAGGCGGATCTAAACCTTCTCTCCTATGTTTTACGGGAGGAATTCCCGCAACAATGTATGCATACACATCAGGAAATTGTAATTCCAATACACGTCTCAATATGGCCTGACGTGATTGACAGGTTAAGGGGGCCATCCCATTGTCTTTAAGAACCTCCTGATATAGATGATTTGAAAAATCCATATAAGCAATTCTGGCAGACTCAGAATCACAGAAAATACGGCCATGCCCATTTGCATCGCACCAACCAATAGCATAATCGAAGTTCTTAATATCCGTCTCGATGCTACCGTGCCCCACACCCGACAACCAGAACTTATCCAAAAGCGAAACAATCATCTTTCTACGGCTTGGTATAAGTGAGCTTTCATCTACCAAGTAAGAGCCGCTGCGCGCACTGACTTTTACACGAACTGCATATGCATAAACACCAATATCTAACGGACTTACTCGCGTTGATAGTTTTAGCGCAAGAAACTCTGGATGAAGGATCTCATCATGAGCCTCCATATACGACAGCTCAACAACCTGAACTTTCCTTGGCCGCAGCTCACCGGGCATCATCATCACCCAAAATCAAATCACTATACGCAGATAGCTTGAAAAGCTCATTTTCATATTCTTCCTGAGCGCGAATCTTTTCAGGAATAATCGTAAATAGCTTCAAGTAGTTCTCAGTAGTCTCACGTCTTTCATGATGCATGCGAGATTGAATTATTGAAATCTCATCACCAGGCTGCAGACTTCCATCCTTTAGACGTGGAGTTAGACGTTGATACATTTGGTAAGCAAAGGTCGCTCGAAGCCAGTGGTAAGTAAAATCTCTTGAGAACTCAGGAGAAGAACTTTGCAGAATCTTCTTTTTAAGAGTATCAGTCACCTGCCCCACTGGTCTTGTTTTAGCATAACAATACCTAGGATCTGTAGACGCCATGTAATAGCAGTTATTCTGCTCGGACAGAAACACGTAGACATCATCTTCTGCCATAACATCAAGTTCCGGATACTTTAATGCATAAGCAGCCTGAAACTTCCTACGTCTTCTTTTAGCATACGGACTTTCGACATACGTGAGTAGATCTTCCGCCAATTGCTTAGGGACATACAAGGTTTGAGGCTTACTATTCTTCGTATCGATATCCGTTTTTGGGCCTGCCTTTAATAAATAGGTCCCATCCGACTGAAGAAAACCTTCCATCAAAGCCTTTATATGCTTAACCCGCAGCGTCAAAACCGTTTGCTTTCTGGCGCCAGTCATCGCTGCAAAGAGAATGATAAGCCGCTCCTGTGCACTCCAGCTGTCTAACTCAATGATTTTTACTAGTTCTGCCAGTTGCACATTCGTCAGAGGGCGAAGACTTTCACCTTCATCATCCACAAAACCCAACGGAATATTTCTTTTCCGGTTGTAGGGCTGCGTCTGACTTCTCTTCTCTACCTTTATGTACTTAGATAGCCCATAGGCCCCATTGACATGGACACTAATCTCGCGAACGGTATCAACACGAGACATATCCAAATCATGCCAATACTGCGACACGAATTTATAAAAATTATAGACAACACCGGTATACTGGTTAGCGACGCGTTCTCCACGGCCCGGCATGTCTATTAGATAACGGTGATATCGATAGGTTGGCCGCTGCGTTAACCGTCTACCTGAGAAATCAAGCCAGTCAATATCATTATTTTCGCAGAACAATAAATAATCAAGCAAGCGACTAGCTTTGCGCCTAGCGTCGTCTGTAGGGCGATTTTGAGGGTGCTTATCTTTTACGAGATAAAGTATGTATGAGTTTGCTTCCACCCAAGGTTCACCATTGCGGTGAAACAGAAAAGGGAGGTTATAAACGCTACTAGAGACTGAATCACTAAGAGCTTCGTTAACTTGATAGCCCTGAACCGACGCTTCAATACCATTTATCGTGATAGGTAATGAGCCATTTGGCTGCTGATTAAAATGTAGATCAGCAAAGGCTTCGTTGACCTGAGGAATTACAACCAACCGCCCTCTGTGAGCGGGGTTTTCGAACGCTGCCACCAGAACACCTCTCCGACTCTAAGTGAATATTTAAATAGCCAAGTCAACCAATCAACGTTGCGTGATCAAGCAGCTCGGTGAACGTTACATGATGGCTTCGGATACCGACCTTTCAGATCCTTTTTCACCTCCAGGTAGGTATTGGCCCAGAAGCTGGCCAGATCCTGGGTGACCTGCACCGGACGGCGTGCCGGGGACAGCAAATGCAGCTTGAGGCCCAGACGACCACCGGCGATGCGCGGCGTCGCGGCCAGGCCGAACAACTCCTGTAGGCGCACGGCGAGCACCGGCGGGTGCTCCGTGTAGTCGATGGCGATGCGCGAGCCGGACGGCACGCTCAGCGCGCGCGGCGCCAGCTCGTCGAGGCGTTGCGGCAAGGGCCAGGGCAACAGCGTCTGCAGGATCGAGGGCAGGTCGAGGCCTGCGAAGTGGCTGAGGCGGTTGACCTTGCTTAAGAATGGCGTCAGCCACTGCTCAAGGCTGGCCAGCAGGGCGGCATCGGACAAGTCCGGCCATTCACTCTGCCCCTGTTGCTGCAGGTCCAGCTCGCGCAACAACGCCACCCGCGCCTGCCACTGGCGCAGCTCGGGCGTCCAGGGCAGCAACTCCAGGCCCTTGCGCCGTACCAGGCCGACCAATGCCCGTCCGCGCGCCGCCTCGTCCAGCGCGGCCAGCGCCTGGCGTTCCAGCACCAGCTCGCCGACCTTGCGCTGACGTTCGGCGCGCAGCACGCCCTCGCGCTCGTCCCAGTCGAGCACGTCCAGCGTCGCGACCTGCTCGGCCAGTTCGCTGGCGAACAGCGCCGGGTCGAGATCGGCGGCGAGATAGATGCGCTCCTCGCGCTGGCCCTGGCGGCTGCCCAGATCGGCCACCACCAGCCATTCGTGCTTCATCAGGGCATCGGCTTCGCCGAACTGCGCGGCACGGCCATTGGCCAGGCGATAATCGGCGCCACCGGCGCGGCGCTGCTGGGCGATGCGGTCGGGGTAAGCGAAGGTCAGCAGGCAGCCGAGCCAGCGCGGATGCTCGGGGTCGCTCACGGCCTGGGTCACCGGCCGGTTCTTGAGCAGGCCCTGGAACTGCCTGGCCAGTTGCCGCGCGCGCTGCACGCCGCCCACGGCGTTGCGCGCGGCGCGGCTTTCGCCGCTGAGCAGGGTCAGGCGACTGTGCAGATCGGCGCCGCCGCCGCGGAGAATGTCGCGCTCGGACAACAGCGCCGCCAGCTCGCAAGCCAGCCCACCGAGGCCCAGCGCCTGGCCACGCAGCAGCAGATGGGCGATACGCGGATGGCTCGGCAGCTCGGCCATGGCCTGGCCATGGGCATTGAGTGCACCACGCTCGTCCAGCGCACCAAGGCGACCGAGTAGATCCAGCGCCTGGGCGTAGGCGGCCGGCGGTGGCACGTCTAGCCAGCTCAGTTCCTGGGGCATCACGCCCCAGCGCAGCAGTTGCAAGGCCAGTCCGGCCAGATCAGCCTGCAAAATCTCCGCGCCGGAATAGGCACTGAGCTGCTCGTGCTGCGCCTGCGACCACAGCCGATAGCACACGCCCGGCTGCAGGCGCCCGGCGCGACCGGCGCGCTGGGTAGCGGAGGCTCGGGAGATGCGCTGGGTGTCGAGGCGGGTCATGCCGCTGGCCGGGTCGAAGCGCGGTACCCGCGCCAGGCCGGCATCGATGACCACACGCACGCCGTCAATGGTCAGGCTGGTCTCGGCGATGTTGGTGGCCAGCACCACCTTGCGCTTGCCGGTAGGCGCCGGCTCAATGGCGGCACGCTGCGCGGACAGTTCCAGCTCGCCATGCAACGGGCAGAGCAGGATGTCGTCGCACCCCGCCAGCACCTCGCCCAGTTGCTCGGCCACGCGGCGAATCTCGGCCTGCCCCGGCAGGAACACCAGCAGGCTGCCCGGCTCGTCGGCCAGCGCCTGCTGCACCGTCTGCACGACCCGCGGCTCGATCCACTCACCAGGCGCCAGCGGCGCGCTCCAGCGGATATCTACCGGGAACATGCGCCCTTCGCTGCGCAGCACCGGCGCATCGCCAAGCAGCGCCGACAGACGCTCGCCTTCGAGAGTGGCGGACATCAGCAGCACCTTGAGCGGCGCCTCGCCGCTGCCTTCGCTGCGGAACATGGCGCGGCCATTGAGCGTCAGTGCCAGGGCCAGATCGGCATCCAGACTTCTTTCATGGAATTCATCGAAGATCACCAGACCGACGCCATCCAACGCCGGATCGTCCTGCAGGCGGCGGGCAAGGATGCCTTCGGTGACCACCTCGATGCGCGTGTTCGGCCCCACCTTGCTGTCCAGGCGAATGCGATAACCAACCGTCTCGCCGACCCGTTCGCCCAGCTCGCTGGCCAGGCGCTCGGCGGCAGCACGCGCTGCCAGGCGACGCGGCTCGAGCATGAGGATGGTTTGCCCGGCCAGCCAGGGCGCGTCTAGCAGCGCCAGTGGTACGCGGGTGGTCTTGCCAGCGCCGGGCGGCGCCTCCAGCACCACTTCGTGGCGGGCGCTCAGCGCATCGCGCAAATCAGGCAGCAGCGAATCGATCGGCAGGGTGTTCATCATTTCTCCACAGCAGGCCGGCGATTATAACGGCGAACCGCCTGCCAACTTGCTGGTCTGAAACAGCGCGCTGCAGTTTTGCAATCATCGCCTTGCTATAGTTGCGCCACTTTTTTCTGGAGGTGTTCATGCGCACGAAATCCCGCTTCATCGCCGGCGTTGTCGCCGCTACCCTGCTCGCCCAACTGACTGCTTGCGGCTCGATCTTCTACCCGGATCGCCGCGGCCAGATCGAAGGCCGGATCGACCCGGTGATCGCCGGGGCCAACGCCATCGGCATCCTGTTCTACGTGATTCCTGGCCTGATCGCCTTTGCCGTGGACTTCGCCACCGGCGCCATCTACCTGCCCGAAGGCCAGACCGCCCAGGTCGACCCGCAGCAGCTCAAGCAACTGATCAGCGAAGACGGCAAGGTCGACCAGTACGCGCTCAAGACCTTGATCGAAACCAGCACCGGCCACCAGCTGCCGCTGGACGATCCGCGCCTGATCCAGCACAGCGGCAGCGCCGAGCAACTGGCCGCCTACGGTCTGCGCCCGGCTGCCTGAGCTCATGCACAACCCGCAGCACGCCAGGCTGATGCGCCTGGCCACCCGGGCAGCGCTGACGGTGGCGCTGACCCTGGTGCTGGCCAAGGCGATTGCCTGGTGGCTGAGCGGTTCGGTCAGCCTGCTGGCCGGCCTCACCGATTCGCTGCTCGATAGCGCCGCCTCGCTGATCAACCTGGTTGCCGTGCACTTCGCCCTGCGCCCGGCCGACGAGGATCACCGCTACGGCCACGGCAAGGCCGAGGCGCTGGCCGGGCTGGGCCAAGCGCTGTTTATCGGTGTCAGTGCCGTACTCATTGGCCTGCAGGGCGTCGAGCGCCTGCAAGCGCCACAGCCGCTGGAAGCCGAAGGTATCGGCATCGCCGTCATGTTGCTGTCGCTGGCCTTGACCGTCGCCCTGCTGAGCTTTCAACGCAAGGTGGTGCGCGAGACTGGCTCCACCGCGATTCACGCCGACTCGCTGCACTACCGCTCCGACATCCTGCTCAACAGCAGCATCCTCCTCGCCCTGCTACTGACCCGTTTCGGCTGGCAGCAGATGGATGCGATCTTCGCCATCGGCATCGCCTTCTACATCTTCTGGAGCGCCATCAGCATCGTGCGCGGCGCTGTGGCCGTACTGATGGACGAGGAACTGCCCAGCGAGACCACTCAGCATATGTACCAGCTGGCCACCTCGGTGCCGGGCGTGCTCGGCGCGCACGATCTGCGTACACGCATTTCCGGTACGCGCTGGTTCGTCCAGCTGCACCTGGAGCTGCCGGGTGAGATGAGCCTGTCGCAGGCCCATGCTCACTGCGTGGCTGTGGAGAAGGCGATTCATGAGCACTATCCACGTGCCGAAGTGCTGGTGCATGCCGATCCACCGGAAGTGGTCCAACACTGACCACAGCGCCCCCCGCTTCTCGAAAATCGCCAAAGCCCACGAGCCTCCTGCAGAAATCCCAGGCAATAAAAAAGGGGCCTCGCGGCCCCCTCGGGAAATCTGTCCGGTGCTGGCGATGCTGTCGCCGCTTTCGTCGCCCGCCTGGTTGGGCAGTGCGGACCCGGGTGCCGGTGCGATCCGGTAGGACCGTCGGCGCCGGCTCACCTGGTTGGGTGAGGCCGGTAGGACTTGTCGTCCGGGCCGTGAAACTGAGAGAAAGCTTACGCCTGCCGTACCGAAATAAGATTGCTAAGATTGCTTACAAACTTACCAATTGCGCAATTAACAACTAAAGGAGCACTATCTAGCGCAATCCAATAATGAGCCAGTTAAAAAATGGACAAACTCGACCGTTACGACCTGAACATTCTCGCCGAATTGCAGCGCAACGCTGCCCTGTCCAACCAGGAGCTCGCTGAGCGCATTGGCCTGTCGCCCTCGCCCTGCTCGCGTCGGGTCAAACAGTTGGAAGACGATGGCTACATCACCGGCCAGGTTGCCCTGCTCGACCGCAAGAAGCTTGGCCTGAGCCTGACCGCCTATGTGCTGATCGGCATGGACCGGCACACCCCCGAGCGCTTCGAGCACTTTCAGGACGAAATCCGCAAATGCCCCGAGGTGCTGGAGTGCTGCCTGGTGACCGGGATGGACGCCGACTACCAGCTCAAGGTAGTGGTGCCGGACATGGATCATTACCAGAAGCTGCTGCTGGGTACGTTGACCCGTATCGACGGCGTCTCAAGCGTCCGTTCAAGCTTCGTGTTGCAGCAGATACTGTCCAGCACCCAGTTGCCGTTGCAGCACCTGCGCGACTGAAGGTCGCAGGGTGAGGCGGATCATGCCGCGCGCCAAGTCCGGACGCGTATAATTCTCGCCCTGCGTTTTCCGTCCGAATTACGAGGCACCATGGAAACCGAACAATTTGAAGCCCTGATGATGTACGTCCTGGTGGGCGGCCTGATGCTGTTCATGTTCTTCATCATCTGGGATCTTGCGAAGAAGTCCAAGGCTGGCCGCCTGGGCACAGCCATCCTGTTTCTCGGCCTGGGCCTGTGCCTGTTCGCCTTCCTCGCCAAGCCGATCATCACCTACATCATCGAGACCGCGCGCGGCATTCACGGCTGACCCAGCCAGCCGACGCGATACCTCTGATCGATACCAGGCCGCCGCAAACGCGGCCTGCAGCCCACTCAAGGAGTGACACATGAGCGCCGCCAATCTGGTGATGCAGAGCTATGGACGCTGCTGCGCCAGCCCGGATTTCTTCGACAGTTTCTACCGCCACTTCCTCGCCAGCTCGCCGCTGATTCGCGAGAAGTTCGTCGACACCGACATGAGCGCGCAAAAACAGCTGCTGCGCCAGGGCATTCTCAACCTGGTGATGCACGCCCGCGGCATGCCCGACACCAAGCTGCGCGCCCTCGGCGAATCGCACTCGCGCCAGCATCTGGACATTCGCCCGGAACTCTACGACCTGTGGCTCGACGCGCTGCTGGCGACCATCGGCGAACACGACAAGGAGTGCGACGCAGAGGTACGCCAGGCCTGGCGTGAAGTGCTGAACAAAGGTATCGCCGTGATCAAGGCCGGTTATTGATTCAGGTCAGGGTCGCCAGGGTCGCGCCTGCGACAAATCGACCGCGGCCCTGAGCACGCCATTGCCTCGGCACTAGGTGCGCGCAGCCTAGGCGACCCCGCGACACCCTAGGATCTGAAAACAGTCGTCATTCCCGCGCAGGCGGGAACCTAGAAACGGGGCTCCCGCCTGCGCGGGAGTGACGGTATATGGATTTTTCAGTGTTTCATCAGGCGAGCCGCGCGCCTCTACGGCAACTGCGCGGGCACCTCACGCCATTGCCCGGGCTGTAGTCCGTCCAACTGCCAGGGCCCGATGGCCACGCGCACCAGGCGTAGCGTGGGCAGGCCAACCGCAGCGGTCATGCGCCGCACCTGACGATTACGCCCCTCGCGAATCACCAACTCCAGCCAGGCCGTCGGCACGCTCTTGCGAAAGCGTACCGGCGGGTTGCGTTCCCACAGCTCAGGTTCGTCCAACCGCCGCGCCTCAGCCGGCAGGGTTGGGCCGTCATTGAGCGTCACCCCCTCACGCAACTGCTGCAGTTGCGCCTCGCTCGGCTCGCCTTCCACCTGCACCCAGTAGGTCTTCGGCAACTTGTGTTTGGGGTCGGCGATACGCGCCTGCAGGCGGCCATCGTTGGTCAGCAGCAGCAAGCCTTCGCTGTCACGATCCAGACGCCCGGCCGGGTAGACGCCAGGCACGTCGACGAAATCCTTGAGGGTGGCGCGCCCCTGCTCATCGTTGAACTGGGTGAGCACGTCGAACGGCTTGTTCAGCACCAACAGGCGCGACTGCGCGGGCGGCGCCGAGGCCACTCGGCGGGGGGCGGCAGGGCGACGACTGGCGGGGGGACGAGGGCGTGACATGCAACGGGCTTCGATGAAAATGAGCTGCGCAGTGTAACCCACGATAAGCGGCACTGATGGTGCTTCCACGTCCTGCCAGAGCGACTAAGCTGCGGATTCACCCCCTGCGATCAGGAGCCACCGATGAGCAACAAAGCCGATCTCGCCACCTTCACCGGCTGGGCCGCCACGACGCCCAAGGCGCCACTGGAGCGCCTGAGCTACGACCCCGGCCCGCTCGGCGCCGAAGAGGTGGAAGTGGCGGTGGAATACTGCGGCATCTGCCACTCCGACCAGTCGATGATCGACAACGAATGGGGCAATGCGCGCTACCCCTTCATTCCTGGCCACGAGGTGGTCGGCACCATCGTCCGCCTCGGCGACCAGGCACGCGGCCTCAAGCTCGGCCAGCGCGTCGGCATAGGCTGGTACAAGGGCAGTTGCATGCATTGCGGCTCGTGCATGGAAGGCTCGCACCAGCTGTGCCGCTCGGTGAAACCAACCATCGTCGGCAGCCATGGCGGTTTCGCCGACCGCCTGCGCTCGCACTGGGCCTGGGCTATCCCGCTACCCGAAAACCTTGACCCGGCTCTGGTCGGCCCGCTGTTTTGCGCCGGCTCCACGGTATTTGGTCCACTCTTGGACTATGACATCAAGCCCACCGACCGCGTCGGCGTGGTCGGCATCGGCGGGCTTGGCCATCTGGCCCTGCGCTTTCTCAATGCCTGGGGTTGTGAAGTGACCGCCTTCACCTCCTCGCTGAGCAAACAGGACGAAGCCAAACGCCTGGGTGCGCACAAGGTGGTCGCCTCCACCGACAGCGCGGCGATGAAGGCAATTGCCGGCAGCCTGGATTTCCTCCTGGTCACCGCCAGCGCCGACCTCGACTGGGCCGCCCTGCTCGGCACCCTGCGTGGCAAGGGCCGTCTGCACTTCGTCGGCATCGTGCCCAGCGCCATACCGGTGCATGTGTTCAACCTGATCCCGCAGCAGAAGAGCCTGTCCGGTTCGCCGGTCGGCTCACCGAAAACCATGGCCACCATGCTCGAGTTCTGCGCACGCCATCAGATCCTGCCGCAGGTCGAGCACTTCCCGATGAGCCAGGTGAACGCGGCCATCGACCATCTGCGCAGCGGCAAGGCACGCTACCGCGTGGTGCTCGACGCCAGCAAATGACAGCGCGGGCGAAAGCTGTCGGCGTAACGTGGGTGTAGGAGCCGGCTTGCCGGCGATCATAGGCCTGGAAGGATCGCCCGCAAGCGGGCTCCTACCTATCGCCTGGATGTTGCGCGCCAGAGATAAATCCGCACCTACAGGGTTGAGAGGCCTTGAGACACTCAACCGACGGGTATGCTCCATCCCCCGTTTGCCTGCCGATACCAATTAGCATGCTGATTCTCGACACACCCACCGACACCGAACTGCCCACCCTGGTGGAAATCTGGGAGGCCGCCGTGCGTGCCACCCATCACTTCCTGCCGGAAAGCGACCTGCAGGTGATCAAGCCGTTGCTGCGCGAGCAGTATTTCCCGGCCGTGCAATTGACCTGTGCACGTGACGAGTCGGGGCGAATCCTGGGTTTTCTCGGTACCAGCGAAGGCATGGTGGAAATGCTCTTCGTCGACCCGGCCTGCCACGGCCAGGGTATTGGCAAGCAGCTGATGCGCCATGCCATCGACGAACTGGGCGCCACCCGCGTCGACGTCAACGAACAGAACCCGCAGGCGGTGGGCTTCTACCAGCACCTGGGGTTCGTCGTGACCGATCGCTCACGTCTGGACGGCGGCGGACGGCCATTCCCGATCCTGCATATGGCGCTTGGCTAAACGGGCCCGGCGCAGGGCGAGTGCGACCCGCCATACACGATAGGAGCACTGTAGGAGCGATTTCATTCGCGCCTACCGACGCGCCCGCAGCCACTCGATCAACTCCGCCAGCGGCATCGGCCTGGCGAACCAGAAGCCTTGCCCCTGGCTGCATCCACCTTCCTGCAAGAGAGCCAGTTGCGCCTCGGTTTCGACCCCCTCGGCCACGGTGCGCATGCCCAGCCCCTGGGCGATGCCGAGAATGGCCTGGACGATCGCCTGATCGCTGGGGTTGCCGGGCAAGCCCGAAACGAATGACCGGTCGATCTTCAACTTGTCGAAACGCAGTTGCTTCAAACGCCCCAGCGACGAGAAGCCGACGCCGAAATCATCCATCGCCAGACGGATACCGGCCTCATGCAGTTCAGCCGAGGTCTGCAGCACATGCACCGAGGCATTCATCGCCACATCCTCGGTGATTTCCAGCTCCAGGCGGTCGACCGGCAGGCCGCTATCGCGCAGGGTCTGGCGAACCAGCGTGACGAAGCCGGGCTCGCTGAACAGCGGCGCGCAAATGTTGACCGCCACCGCCACATCCAGCAGCCCCGACTCGATCAGCGCCAGATTGTCCCGGCACGCCCGGCGGATGACCCAGCGACCGATGGACGGCATCAAGCCATATTCCTGCGCCACCGGAATGAACTGGTCGGGAGCCACCAAGCCATTGCTGCCGTCGCGCCAGCGCAGCAAGGCTTCCATGCCACAGGGCTGCAAGGTCTGCATGTCGAACTGCAACTGGTAGTGCAGCTCGAACTGATCGAGCAAGATGGCCTTGCGCAGGCAGCTGAGCAAGCGGTAGACCCGCTCGGAGCGCTCGCGCAGCGCCTGGTCGAACAGACGAATGCACGCCCCGCCCTCCACCTTGGCCTGGTACATGGCGATATCCGCCTCGTTCATCACCTCGTCGGCGGACTGGCCATGGTCCGGGTACAGGCTGATGCCGATGCTCGCGCTGACGCTCAGAACGCGGGTGTCGATGACGAAGGGTTCCTTGAGCGCCTCGATCAGGCGCGCGGCAACCCGCTCGGCAGTCTCGGTCCCGGACTCCAGCATGATCGAGGCGACGAACTCGTCGCCGCCCACCCGCCCCAGCATGTCGCCATCGCGCAGGCTCTTCTGGAAGCGTTCAGCCGCCAGCTTGAGCAGACGGTCGCCAACCCTGTGGCCATGGTTGTCATTGATCTGCTTGAAGCCGTCCAGGTCGATGAACAGCACCGCGAGTTGCCGCCCGGAAACCTCGCAAGCCTCCATGGCCATGGCCAGGCCCTGAATGAACTCATGCCGGTTGGCACAACCCGTGAGGCCGTCGTAGGCGGCCAGAAAGGCGATGCGCTCGGTGAACTTGCGCCGCTCGCTGATATCGTGACAGATACCGACGAACAGGCGCTGACCGTCGCGCTGGAACTCACCGACGCTCAAGTGCAAGGGGAAGCAGACGCCATCCTTGCGCCGGCCCATGACTTCCCGACCAATCCCGATGACCTTGCGTTCGCCACCGGCACAATAGTTGTCCAGATAACCGTCATGCGCCTCGGCGTGCGGCGCGGGCATCAGCATGGAGATGTTCTTGCCAAGCAGTTCGTCGGCGCTGAAACCGAAGGTCTGCTCCGTCGCCCGATTCGCCGCCTGGAGAATGCCACGGGCATTGATGACCATGATGGCATCCACCGCCGCATCGAAAATGGCACCGGCCAGCGCCGAGTCGACACCATCCCACTGGTCCGGGTCAGCGGCCACAGTGTCTTCGCTGTTTTCCATAATTTCTCTCAACTGCTGAAACGCTCGACCAGTGCATGCATGGCGCGCGAAGTCTGTTGCAGATCGTTACCGACCTGCGCGGATTCCCCCGCCAGCTCGGCATTGAGATCCGAAGCCTGGGCAATCCGGGTGATCTGCTGGGAAATATCCTCGGCGACATGGGCCTGCTCCTCGGATGCCGCAGCCATCTGCTGACCCATGTCGTGGATCAGGTCGACGGCACTGCTGATCCCCTGCAGCGCGTCCTGGGTGGCGATTACCTGCTGCACACCGGCGGCGGCCTCCTGCGTACCGGCCTGGGCAATAGCCACCGAGCCCTGTGCTCCGGCCTGCAGCGTCTTGATGATGTCCTGAATGGCCCGGGTCGAATCCTGGGTTTTCGACGCCAGAGCCCGCACCTCATCGGCCACCACTGCGAAGCCCCGGCCCTGTTCACCAGCCCGCGCAGCCTCGATGGCCGCATTCAGGGCCAGCAGGTTGGTCTGCTCGGCTATCGCCCGGATCATGCTGGCGGCCTGCTCGATGGACTGGGTATCGCGCGCCAGCCCCTCCACCGATGCACTGATCCCCGACACCGTGTGCGCCAGCTTCTCGATCACCTCGCGGGTCTTGCCAGCCTCGGCCGAGCCATCGTGGGCCAGCATATTGGCCCGACGGGCTTCATCGGCGGTGCGGTGAACATGCGCCGATACCTCGGCGATCGATGCCGCCATCTCGTGCATCGCGGTTGCCGCCATATCCGCCTCGCCACGCTGTGCCTGCAGGGACGCTTCGGAACTGTTGGTCAAACGGCCACTGCGCTGGGCCAGTTCGGCACTGTGGTCGGCATAATCCTCCAGGCGGCTGAGCACCGTGCGGATACGCGCGCGCTCGCTGATCAGGGCCATCTGCACCTGGGCGGGCCTGCCGGACAAATCAGTATAGGTACGTGCGATCAGTTCACTGTCGAAAGCCCCCTGCAGGCTATCCAGCAAACGCTGCAGCAGGCGCTCCCGGCGCAGGTCATTCCACCCCTGCAGGGCGAACGGCACCGCCAGGGCACAGGCCAGACCCACGACAGGCGAAACCCACTGATACGCCGCCAGCACGGCCAAACCGGTCATGGCGGGGATACCCAGTATCTCGGCCCAACGCCACAGGCCTTGCCCCGACGACTCCGGCGACCTACCCGCGCGTATCTGCGCATAGAGTTGACTGGCGCGGCGTACCTGCTCGGCATCCGGCTTCACCCGCACCGACTCGTAACCGCTCACCCGGCCATTCTCGGAAATCGGCGTCACATAGGCGCTGACCCAATAGAAATCGCCGTTCTGGCAGCGGTTCTTGACGATGCCCATCCAGGCCTTGCCGGCCTTGAGATGACTCCACATATGTTCGAATACCGCCTCCGGCATATCCGGATGACGCACGATATTGTGTGGTTGCCCCAGCAGTTGCTCACGTTCGAAGCCACTGACGCTGACGAACTCATCGTTGCAGTAAGTGATGAGCCCCCTTGTATCTGTCGCCGAAATCAAGCGCTGCGCAGACGGAAAGTCACGCTCTCGCCCCGTCACAGGGGTATTCAGTCTCATCGGATACTCTCTGCATGCACTTGATGATCGAGCCATGACGATATCATTACGCCAGCACTAACGTAACCATAATTTACGTAATTAACTTAATCAATATTGCCTATTGTGTTACGCCACGCCGTCGTGTTCCTCCGTAGTGTTTCCCGTCATGGAAAACACACGTCAAAAATTTGCCGCACGCCTGCGCAGCACACTCGAGCAAGCAGGCTACGAGGCCAAACCCGCCGTACTCGAGCGTGAGTTCAACTTGCGCTACTGGGGCAAACCCGTGACTTTGCATGGCGTTCGGCGCTGGCTGAAAGGCGAAGCTCTGCCGACGGAGGACAAACTGCTGGTGTTGGCGCAGTGGCTACGAATAGATCCCCGCACCCTGAGATTCGGAGAGGAGGTTCCTGAGCAGATAAAAAGGCAACAGCAACTGTACGAGTGCGTTCCCCACCAGGAGCGCGAGGCCATAGAAGCGTTCCTGGCGCTCTCGCCAGCCCGCCGACGGCTCATTCGCGAGGTGATCATGAACTTCGCCCAGGCCGAACAGGCGCAAGCCAGCGCTGCCCCCGATACACCGGATGAACAGAGCTAGGACTTCCTCGTAGTGCGGGTGCAACCCGCCATAGCGCCAATGGCGGGCTACACACGCCACTGCACGTTCGAAGGCAGCAGCGATGGCGGTGCCTTCGATCCATTGATCTTCGTTAGACGATCCGCTGTTGCAAACCTATTGGAACAGCCCCAGGCGGACTAACCGTCAGAGCGGCCAGGCCGCCACTATCCCTTCCAGCGCCCGCTTGAGCTCGGCGCGGCTGGCCGCCGCGGCAAGACTGACGCGCACCGCGTGCCCCGGATTGGCGTCGACCGCAAACACCTCGGCCGCCACCACCTCCACGCCGTGATCCCGGCAGGCTTCGGCCAGGCCGGCGGGCGGCGAGTCGTCCAGCCACAGATGCGGCGCCACCGCCCGTCCCTGCGGCATGCGTGGCCCGAGCACGCGCGCGGCCAGGCGCCAGCGCTGCTGTAACTCCTCCATCTGCCAGGCCAGGCGCTGCTCGGCGACGCCGCTTTCGATCCATTCGCAGGCCAGCGCCAGACTCAGCGGCGCCACGGCCCAGCGCGTGGCCTGTGCCTCGCGGTCGATGCGTTCGAGCAGCTCCGGCGCGCCGGCGATGAAGCCCAGACGCAGCCCCGGCGCAACGCTCTTGGACAGGCTGCTGATCAGCAGGCAGCGCTCGGGGAGCTGCGCGGCCAGCGGCGCCTCGCTGCCGAGCACGCCGTAGACGTCGTCTTCCACCAGCCACAACCCGCGTCGCCTGGCCACCTCGGCAATGGCGGCGCGGCGTTCGGCGTCCAGGCTGGCGCCAGTGGGGTTCTGCAAACAGGGTGTGAGCACCGCCACGCGAGCCCCGGTGGCACGCGCCTGGCGGTCGAGGTCATCGGGCAGGATGCCGCGTTCGTCCATCGCCACGCCGTGCAGCGGCAGGCGCAACTGGCGCGCGGCGGCCTTGATCCCCGGTGCGCTGTAGCGCTCCACCAGGATCGGCTCGCCGGCCTCGCACAGCGCCAGCAAGGCCGCCGACACGCCCTGCTGGGCGCCAGCACAGAGCAGCAATTCGCCCGGTGCCAATTGCAGACCACGCCGTCGCAACCAGATTGCCCCCGCCAGATGCGCACGCTCGACCAATGCCGCCGAAGGGTAGGCCTGCAGCGCATCGAGTTTGCCGCGTGCGGCCAGTGCGGCGAGGCTGGCGGAGAGATCATGATTGTCCGGGTCATGCACCGGTACGTTGGTCGACAGGTCGATCAGGTCGCCCTGCGCGGTCGGCTGCTTGAGACGGAACAGGCTTGCCTCATGACTGCCGGACAGCACGTAGGTGCCGCGCCCGACCTCGCCGGATACCAGGTGTCGACGCGCAGCTTCGCGGTAGGCGAGCATCACCGTGCTCGGGTTGATGCCCAGCGTCCAGGCCAGTCGGCGCTGCGGCGGTAGCCGTTCACCAGGCTTGAGTTCGCCTCGGCCAATGGCCAGTGCAATGGCCTCGACCAGGGCGAGGTATGTCGGGAGAGCGCTGTCTTGCAGGTCAGGAAGCCACATTGCTTGCCATGCAATATAAAGATTTACCCATACAATGCGCCGCACTAGCATCGGGGTCAACACCACCCGGAGTCAGCCCCATGTTCGACCTCGCCCAACTGCAGCAGAGCGCCCAACTGGTTTACCGTCACATGGCGCCCACGCCGCAATTGGCTTGGCCACTGCTGGCTCAGCGCCTGGGCTGCGAGGTCTGGGTCAAGCACGAGAACCATGCCCCGACCGCCGCCTTCAAGGTACGCGGTGGGCTGGTCTACATCGACGCCCTGCTGCGCCGCGAACCGCAGGTGCGCGGGCTGGTCACCGCCACCCGTGGTAACCACGGCCAGAGCCTGGCACTGGCGGCGCGTGCCGCAGGCCTGGCGATCCGCATCCTGGTGCCACACGGCAACGCCCGCGAGAAAAACGCGGCGATGCGCGCACTCGGCGCAGAGGTGATCGAACATGGCCGCGACTTCGACGAAGCGCGCGCCGAAGCCGCGCGCCTGGCCGAACGCGACGGCCTGCACTGGGTGCCGTCACTGCACGAGGATCTGGTGCGCGGCGTGGCCACCTACGCGCTGGAGCTACTGGAGGCGGTGCCGAACCTGCGCCGGGTGTACGTGCCCATCGGCCTCGGCTCGGGCATCTGCGGGATGATCCGCACCCGCGACCTGCTGGGCCTCGACACCGAGATCGTCGGCGTGGTCGCCAGTGGCGCCGACGCCTACGCGCAGAGTTTCGAACAAGGCCGGCTAGTGCAGACCGAACGCGCCGACACCCTGGCCGACGGCATGGCCTGCCGCCAGCCACAGCAACTGGCGCTGGACATCATTCGCGCCGGCGCCGCACGCATCGTGCGCGTGAGTGATGAAGAGATTCGCGCCGCCATCCGCGCCTATCACGAGGACACCCATAACCTTGCCGAAGGCGCCGGCGCAGCAGCGCTGGCCGCCCTGATGCAGGAGCGCAAGCTCAATGCCGGCCAGCGCGTGGCCGTGGTGCTCAGCGGCGCCAATATCGACCGCGCTGCGCTGGCCGAGCTGCTGCGTGACGAGGCGCCGGCGGCCGCCTGACTCAGCGGAACGGCGGCTCGTCGAAGCTGCGCAACTTGCGCGAGTGCAGCGAGTTGAGCTGGCTGCGCATCAACTCCAGCGCCGCGATGCCGATATGCAGGTGCTGGGTCACGGCGCGCTCGTAGAAAGCACCGGCCGCGCCGGGCAGCTTGATCTCGCTGTGCAGGGGTTTGTCCGACACGCACAGCAGCGTGCCGTAGGGCACCCGCAGGCGATAGCCTTGGGCGGCGATGGTGCCGCTTTCCATGTCCACCGCCACCGCGCGCGACAGGTTGATCAACGGCCGCTCCTGGGCCCAGCGCAGTTCCCAGTTGCGGTCGTCGTAGGTCAGCACGGTGCCGGTGCGCAGGCGCTTCTTCAGCTCGTCGCCCTCTTCGCCGGTAACCAGCTTGGCGGCTTCCTGCAGCGCCTGCTGCACCTCGGCCAGCGCCGGCAGCGGGATATGCGGCGGCAGTACGCGATCGAGAATGCCGTCGCGGCGCATATAGGCGTGGGCCAGCACGTAGTCGCCGATGGTCTGCGATTGGCGCAGGCCACCGCAGTGGCCGATCATCAGCCAGCAGTGCGGACGCAGCACGGCCAGGTGGTCGGTGATGTTCTTGGCGTTGGACGGGCCGACGCCGATATTGACCAGGGTGATGCCGTGGCCGTCCTCGGCCTGCAGGTGGTAGGCCGGCATCTGGTAGCGGTGCCAGACCACATTCTCGATGATCGCCTGCATCTCACCTTCGGCCATGCCGCGCTCGATCACCACGTTGCCCGGCAGCACCATGCGGGTGAAGCGCGAGTCGCCCACCAGCATGTCCAGGCCGTGGCGGATGAACTGGTCGACGTAGCGGTGATAGTTGGTCAACAGGATCCATGGCTGCACGTGGCGCCAGTCGCTGCCGGTGTAGTGCTGGATGCGCTTGAGCGAGAAGTCGGTACGCGCCGCGTCGAACAGTGCCAGCGGCAGCGGGTCGATGTTCTCCCAGTCGTACAGGCCATCGGCAGTGCCGTCGGTGGCGGCAGACAGGTCGGTGCTGGGGAATACGCGTGCCAGCTCGGCGGCGGTCACACCACTGCCGGCCAGTTCATCGCCGCCCTCGACCACGTATGGGTAAGGAATGTTCTGCTGGCTACGGCCAACTTCCACACGCAGGGTGAAGTCGTTCATCAGCGGGCGCAGCTGCTCCAGCAGGTATTTGCGGAAGGCCGCCGGCTGGGTCACGGTGATGGCATAGGTGCCCGGCACCTGCACCTTGGCATAGGCACGCACGGTGGTCGGCACCTCACCCTGGCACAGGTAGGTCAGGCGCAGCTCGGGGTAACGGAACAGGCAGTGCTCGCTGGCATCCGGGCGGATGCGCTCCTTGAGGTAGCGTTTGAGCGCCTGGCTCAACGCACCGGTGGCTTCCTGATGCAGGGCGGCGAGGCGGTCGACGGCCTCTTCGGGGGTGTAGGCAATGATGAAATCATCTGAGCAGGCTTTCACTGTGCATCTTCCTGACTGAACGTACGGCCCTATCTTGCCTGCATACGTTGACGAAAACATAGCGCGATCCCCCGCCTATCGCTGCCAACGGCTAGGCTTGGATCAATTCGTCGGAGGTCACCATCATGCCTCGTGCAATCGTTCTGCTGTTGGCCATGGCCTCATGCTCAAGCGTTCAAGCCGGTGAACTCGATGGCCATTACCGGGCCACGCTCGACGGTCAGCCGAGCGAGCTGATCCTGCGCCAGAACGACGCCGTGGTGGAAGGCGAGTACGTGGAGGGCCAGCACCTGCGCCTGGTCGTCAAAGGTCGCTACGACGGCAAGTTGCTGCGCGCCGAGATCAGCGACCCGCAATCGGGCCTGCTGCTGGCGAACATGAACGCGACCTACGCCAACGCGATGCTCAACGCCAGTATCGCTGCGCGTAATCCAAGAAACGGGGAGATCTTGGAACGCCAGGCGCTGTTTCAGCGCGAGGCGGCGATTGCGACGCCACCTACGTCAGGCACTTTGGACCCGACACTGGTCGGCACCTGGGTACACGAGAAGATCATCAACAGCGGCGGTGCCAACTTCGCCTCGTTCAACACCCTGATGACCCTGCAGTTGAACGCCGACGGCAGCGTCACCCAGTGGAGCCGCTCAGCCGGCGGCGGCAGCGACTGGAACTACGACAGCCCAGGCGAGGTGCAGTACAACGGCCACTGGCGCAGCCAGGGCGGCATGCTGATGGTGCGCCTGGCAGGCGCCGCCGACTATCAACCCGCCGCCTACTACCGCTTCAGCGACCAGTACCTGGTCACTGAAAGCAATACCGGCAAGATGATCTGGCAACGCCGCCGTTAGCAGGCCGTTGAAAAACGT
Organism: Ectopseudomonas oleovorans; assembly: GCF_003052605.1. Lineage (GTDB taxonomy): Bacteria > Pseudomonadota > Gammaproteobacteria > Pseudomonadales > Pseudomonadaceae > Aquipseudomonas > Aquipseudomonas oleovorans_A. Next base: position 37,951 of record NZ_QASO01000075.1, read on the forward strand.
AGGCGAGGCAGCCAGTGCAAGGCAAAAACAGGCTAAAAAGCGGAGTTTACGAGCTGTAAATGAGCATTTTGATCGGACTCGCGCACGAGCCTGTTTT
>NZ_QASO01000075.1:38097-57508 GCF_003052605.1 Ectopseudomonas oleovorans
TAAATGAGCATTTTGATCGGACTCGCGCACGAGCCTGTTTTTAACGCAGCAATGGCAACGCAGGTAGTTTTTCAACAGCCTGCTAGCGCAAAAGTCGCGCAGCGACGCCTTCCTAAGTGTTCTTCTCCCTCTGGGAGAAGGTGGCGCGAAGCGCCGGATGAGGGCAGGCATGCAGCACAGGCTTTCATCATCCGGGACGTATCTCACCGCATGACCGTCAGAGCGACCGGCTCAGGCCGGCTGATGCAGGCGCACGTTGAATAGCGGCCCCTGGCTGAAACGCGACAACGCCTTGGCAGCGGCCAGCACGCCCAGGTCGATCAGCGGCTCGATCAGGATCACGCTCATGTAGGCCAGGCCGAAGCTGCCCACGGCCGCCAGGTTCTCGCTGGAGAAGCCATGACCGTAGAAGGCCCAGAACGCGACCCAGGCGACGATGCCACCCTGGTAGGCAGTCGACAGCGCCAGTGCCTGCTTGTAGGAAAGATCGACGTAGGCGGTACCCGGCGCGACGATGCGCTTGGCCAGCAGACTGATGCCCCACAACGGGATCAACAGCGTGGTGACGTTCATGCCGTACTGCGGCAGGTCGAACTGGGCGAACAGCAGCCCCTGCAACAACAGCCCCGCGGCCAGGCCAATGGCGGCAGCACCGGCGCCGAACAGCAGGAGCAGGGTCGAGCCGAGGATCAGGTGCACCTCGGAAACGCCCACCGCATGATGCGGGAACACTTCGAAGAAGCAGAACACCAGGGCGGTGGTCAGCAGGCTGCGTAGCGCCAGGGCGGCGACACCGCCGTTGTTGCGGACGCTGTCCAGAGCGAGCTTGGCGGTCAGGCCGAAAGCCGTGATGGCCGTTGTGTAGCTGAGCAGGATCTTGGCGCCTTCGACGACACCGGGTTCGATATGCATGCGAGTTCCTTTGCCGCGCCCACCGCGCGACGATTCGGATAAGGGGGTGGGCGAAACGCCCGTTGTCGATGGCAGGTCTCCTGGCTCACGGCTTGGCACTTCGCCCGCCTTCCCGACCGAAGTCAGTGGCATGAGGGCATCGTTCGCCGCTTACAGTTGCGGGGGCAGCCAGGGCATTGGCGAGATTCGCCGCACCCTGTTCCCTTTTCATCCGCGTCACAGACGTGCACGCAGAACCATCGGCGGCAAGATTACTCGCCTGCCCGGCTAAAAAACAGCGTGCCGGGTTCCCCCTCGAAGCTCATCCCCGCTAAAGCGGGGAACACCAGGCAGCGATGTACTCCAGCGCCATCTCCTGCGGTTCATCCCCACTGGCGCGGGGAACACGCGCACTACCTGAAATGCGATCTGGCCAACTTCGGCTCATCCCCGCTGGCGCGGGGAACACACCCGTTACATGGACACCCTGATCGAGGCCGGCGGTTCATCCCCGCTGGCGCGGGGAACACCGGTGAAGGCCGGCCGGTGGGCATTTGAACGGCGGTTCATCCCCGCTGGCGCGGGGAACACCGCACGATTTTCCCGCGCGCGTGATAGGCCCGCGGTTCATCCCCGCTGGCGCGGGGAACACGTGCTCAAGCCAGGCGGCCACCTGCTGGCGTTCGGTTCATCCCCGCTGGCGCGGGGAACACTCGCGGTAGGCCTGCTGCGCATCTAGCGCATCCGGTTCATCCCCGCTGGCGCGGGGAACACATTGGCGCGGCGGTCGGGCAGCGGTGCCACCACGGTTCATCCCCGCTGGCGCGGGGAACACCGCGTCACCGCGAACCGCATCATCCCCTGGACCGGTTCATCCCCGCTGGCGCGGGGAACACATAAGGCTGACCACGACAAGGTTCGCGCCCAGCGGTTCATCCCCGCTGGCGCGGGGAACACATAGTCCGCAGAGAGGCTTCGTCGAATACCTCCGGTTCATCCCCGCTGGCGCGGGGAACACGTGGATGCAATGTGCATGACCTGGCGCCATGACGGTTCATCCCCGCTGGCGCGGGGAACACTTGCGGCACTGACCCGCCAAGCTCGGTCAAATCGGTTCATCCCCGCTGGCGCGGGGAACACTGCCATCCTAGGACTTGAACCTAGTTCTGCCGCGGTTCATCCCCGCTGGCGCGGGGAACACATTGCGCACATCCACCGCTGCGCTGATCCAATCGGTTCATCCCCGCTGGCGCGGGGAACACTCTCGCTTGCTTAGCGTCGGCTTGTTTGCCGCCGGTTCATCCCCGCTGGCGCGGGGAACACTGAATCGATCATCCTCGACATTCAGGCCGTGACGGTTCATCCCCGCTGGCGCGGGGAACACGCGCCATCACGCCGCACGAACAAGCGTCCGAGCGGTTCATCCCCGCTGGCGCGGGGAACACTGGCCCGCACGACCAGGGGACTAGCGTTAAGCCGGTTCATCCCCGCTGGCGCGGGGAACACGGATTAGCACCGTAGTAGTACAGCCATGTAGCCGGTTCATCCCCGCTGGCGCGGGGAACACTTCGAGCAATTCGCACATAAAACCTCTACCGTCGGTTCATCCCCGCTGGCGCGGGGAACACGCCGTCAAACTCACCGTGTTCATCGCACTGGCCGGTTCATCCCCGCTGGCGCGGGGAACACGCACTCAAAACGCGGGACTGCTGCTCAACGCTCGGTTCATCCCCGCTGGCGCGGGGAACACATCAGCCTCGCAGGAGCATGCTGGAGCAGGCCCGGTTCATCCCCGCTGGCGCGGGGAACACCACGCCACCCTCAAAGCCAGCCACGGCGCGGGCGGTTCATCCCCGCTGGCGCGGGGAACACGTAGATTGCATAGCTGTCGGTGATGATCTGGTCGGTTCATCCCCGCTGGCGCGGGGAACACAAGAAGATGTATACGTCGGGCGTAATCGAACTCGGTTCATCCCCGCTGGCGCGGGGAACACACCTATGACCGCGATGAAGCGTATATAGAGCGCGGTTCATCCCCGCTGGCGCGGGGAACACCTGTAGGACACGGACACTGCACCGAATACAGTCGGTTCATCCCCGCTGGCGCGGGGAACACGCCGATACCAGCGCGGACAGCACGCGAGCTTGCGGTTCATCCCCGCTGGCGCGGGGAACACGTTAATCAGGAGTGGCCAGCGCCGTGACTATCCGGTTCATCCCCGCTGGCGCGGGGAACACTAGAGGTGGTGAATACCGCCCTCCATGTCAGCCGGTTCATCCCCGCTGGCGCGGGGAACACGTGCGGGACACCGGCACGGAAGGCCACAGCGCCGGTTCATCCCCGCTGGCGCGGGGAACACAACGTGGCGGTAGAACGTGCGCGGGCCGAGATCGGTTCATCCCCGCTGGCGCGGGGAACACAGCTGGCGAAAGCGCTGGAGCGGATCGAGGAACGGTTCATCCCCGCTGGCGCGGGGAACACCTCCCTGGCCGCTGCTGCTGTTTCTTTGCCGGCGGTTCATCCCCGCTGGCGCGGGGAACACTCTTACGGGGCCGTTTTTGTTTCCGGAGTTCACGGTTCATCCCCGCTGGCGCGGGGAACACTGCGGCGCTGCATTGTTAGCCGCAACCCCCGTCGGTTCATCCCCGCTGGCGCGGGGAACACCTGTTCCAGCTCGCTTTTTACCGCGTCCGTGGCGGTTCATCCCCGCTGGCGCGGGGAACACGGATGCGGCCTCCACGGCGGCGCGCAGGTCGTCGGTTCATCCCCGCTGGCGCGGGGAACACATTCAGGGGGCGGATATCGTCAGCGTTTAGCGCGGTTCATCCCCGCTGGCGCGGGGAACACTTGGAGTTTTGCAGGGCTTCAAGCTCTCGACCCGGTTCATCCCCGCTGGCGCGGGGAACACGCACCGCAAAGAAGGAGCCTAACCATGACCCGCGGTTCATCCCCGCTGGCGCGGGGAACACTCGACCTGCAGCTCAGCGACCACGATGGCCGGCGGTTCATCCCCGCTGGCGCGGGGAACACAGCAGCGAGTGGTTCAGCCTGCTGTGGACGTGCGGTTCATCCCCGCTGGCGCGGGGAACACCCTGGCGCTCGTTGCCCTGTTCACCCTATGCAGCGGTTCATCCCCGCTGGCGCGGGGAACACCTATGTCATCGAGAGCATGAGCGAGACCCGCACGGTTCATCCCCGCTGGCGCGGGGAACACATCCGCGAGCGCGCCATTGACGCCCTCAACCGCGGTTCATCCCCGCTGGCGCGGGGAACACAAAGGCTGGATCAAAGACGCAGCATTCTCATGCGGTTCATCCCCGCTGGCGCGGGGAACACCCGCCCAGCCAGACGATGGCGCTGATCTCCGCCGGTTCATCCCCGCTGGCGCGGGGAACACCAGGGCGAGTCGGTGAAGGTGTACAGCTCCGGCGGTTCATCCCCGCTGGCGCGGGGAACACACCAGCGCCGCCGGGCAGATCCTGCGCGAGCAAGGTTCATCCCCGCTGGCGCGGGGAACACGTGGTCGCCCGTGGCCGGCATGAAACCTACAGCGGTTCATCCCCGCTGGCGCGGGGAACACGAGTTCTTTCAGCAGGTGGTCGTGGTCGTCGACGGTTCATCCCCGCTGGCGCGGGGAACACAGGGTTTTGTGCCAGCCGACCTGTTCGTCCAGCGGTTCATCCCCGCTGGCGCGGGGAACACAAAAAACAACGCTCACTGATCTTGACGCAGAGCGGTTCATCCCCGCTGGCGCGGGGAACACTTCCACCGTGCCCTGGCCGGCGTGCTCAGCTACGGTTCATCCCCGCTGGCGCGGGGAACACCACGGCATCGAAGCCAAGGGTGTGACCATCGACGGTTCATCCCCGCTGGCGCGGGGAACACACTTAGCGTAACCAATTGTTCCTTAAAGGAAAAATCAGCCGCTAAAAATCTACCAACTTTTCTTGTTAAAGATCAGAGTTTCCCGGGGGATGGAAGGCGACTAAATGCAGGCCGTCAAACTCTACCGGGAGCCGGCGATTGGGACCGAGTGTCTGGAACTCGTAACCCGACTCATGGTTGCTCGCCCAGGCCATGACCACGTTGCCGTCTTCATGACCCTGGCTCAGTTGCTCCCAGATCATTTCACGGGTGCGTTTGGAAACATCGCCGATATAGACACCGGCACGCACTTCCAGCAGCCAAATGGCCATACGCCCGCGCAAGCGCGGCGGGACGTTCTCGGTGACCACCACCAGAAAGCTCATTACTGCGCCCTGTGCCCGGCATCGCCGATGCTTTCGGGGTTGGGGATAGCAGGCGGCACGGACTCCGGCGGCGCCTCAGGTGGTGAGATACCACCAGCGGACAGCACCTCCTCAATGGTAGGAATGATCTTCGTCAGGATCTTGCTGGAGCGAAACAGATCACGACAACCTAGGCGCACCTCACGCTCTGGCTGGTGTGGCGCCTTGGCGGCGATGCGAAAGGCCAGCGGTACCACAGTCTCGAACTTGAACAAGTCGGCGACATCGTAGACGAAGGACAGAGGCTTACCGGTGTGAATGAACCCCACTGCCGGGGCATAACCCGCCGCCAACACAGCGGCCTCGGTGATGCCATACAGACAGGAGGTGGCCGCCGACAGGCAGCGGTTGGGGATATCCGCTGCATCCCATTCGTTGCGGTCATAATTGCGCGCACGCCAGTCGACGCCGTATTGCTTGGCCAGCAATTTATAGGTTTCACGCACACGCGCGCCTTCGATACCGCGCAACTGCTCGACGCTGCGCCGGGCCGGTGCGGGCTCCTGAAAGCGCAGTTCGTACATCTTGCGCACCACTTTCAGCCGCAGCTCATCGTCAAGCGCCAGCTTGGCCTGGTAGAGCAAGCGATCCGCCCGCGCACCACCGGGCTGACCACTGGCATACAACCTCACGCCGGACTCGCCCACCCACACCAGCAAAGTGCCGACGGTGGAGGCCAGATGTACGGCGGCATGCGACACCCGTGTACCCGGTTCGAGCATGATGCAGGCCACCGAACCGACCGGGATGTGCATGCGCACACCAGTCTTGTCGATGACCACGAAGGCGCCATCCTGCACGTCGATCTGCCCGTACTGGACGAAGATCATCGACACCCGATCCTTCATCGGCAGGGGTTTGAGTGGAGGTAGCAGGTTACCGGCCATGTTCAGGCCCCTTCATCGAGCTGCTACGGTTGATGCCCTGCTCCAGTGCCTGCAGTTTGGCTTTCATGCCACCCTCCATGGTCTGATCCATATTCAGCCACGCGCCAGACTGAGCAACCCGCAGCCGAACGCCTTGCCTGGGCCGATGCCCTGCTCCAGCGCTCGGCTGAAAGCTGCCAGCTCGCGCACCTGCAAGCGCCCCTCGAAGCACACTCGTTGCAGGCTGATGCGGCTGTCGCCCTTACGACTTGCCAGCACATCACTGGCCGTCACCAGGGCCGCTTCGACCTCAAAACCGTGGCGCTCGCCCTGGCGGCTCAACCAGGCAAGCTGCTGTTCCTCGCCTACCAGGCCATAGCGCTTGCCCTGACGCGTCACGGTTGGGTTGGCCTGCAGGCGAAAGCGATAACGCGCCCCGCCCTCGACCCACGTTTGGAGGTCGAGTGGTTTGCTTTCGATCTCGCGCTGCAGATAGTTGGGCAACACCTGCAAGGCTGACCAGTCGCCGACCTGCGCCGATTGCACCAGCACAACAGGGCTTGCCCAGGCATTGCTGCCCGCTTCCAGACGCCAGAGAAAACGAACCGGGGAGCTATGCTCATCGGTGACGAAGGCGCGGGCCAGGGTGCGGTGCATCTCGTAGGCATCGGCCAAATCACGCCGCGCCTGAGCGCTGCGCGGGTCAAGCGTCAGTCTGGTCAGGTACATGCAGCACTCCCGATTTCACGAAACGTGGGCCGAAACGACGCTCGGCAAAAGGTGCAACGGGCTGATCCAGGCGAATGGCGCCTTCCTGATCATCCTCCAGCAAGCAGCGCAGGGTCGGATGTGAATCCATACGGCGTAAACTCGCAAGCCGAGGGTATTGCGCTAACGCCTGCTCCAAGGACAAAGGAGAAAGACCGTCAGGCAGCCAGACCGGCATGCCCGGCGCAAAACTCTTGCGCCCCAGTGCCAACGGCCAGTGCGGGGCACGCAAAGCGGCGTGAATGCGAGTCAGCAGGACGTCATCCGCACCCTCCAGGCCGACCAGAAAGGCGGCATCGGAGAGGTAATAGCGCGGGCTGACCACGGTACGGCGTAAATCCGACTTGCCGGTGGCGATCAACACGCCAGTAGCGGTCTGGTAGTCGCGCATAGGGGCGCCTTCATGGTCGACGCGCACCCCCATACGCAGGGCTGCCAGATCCTCGACCGGCTCATGCCGATCACGCCCCAACGCCGCACAGACCAGACCGAGCACGCCCGATTTGGAAGGCTCCAACTGGGTATCGCGCTCATCGAACCGGCTAGTGGTGCCCCAGGATTGCATCGGCCCCTGCAAACGCAGCAACAGGGTTGCCATGCTCAGCCCTCCAGTTGCGCGGCAACCTGCATACGTACCCAGGTCGCCAGCTCGCCCAGGTTCTTCACCTGAGCGCCCTTCTGCGCGGGCCAGGCGTCGCTCAGATCGAGGTACGCCCACTGATCGCGGGCATCGGCATAGACCGCCGCCAGCTTGCCCTCATGCTTGGCCAGCTCGCTGATCGACAACCCAGTCAACGAAGCATCCTGACGGGCGGCGATGGGCTTCTCGAAGGCGTTGGCCAGGTTCAGCGGGCCGGCATGGCGCAGGCAAACGCCGACGAAGCTCGGCAGGTTGTGCGCGGCGAAGGTGTTCTGCTTGCCGGTCGGAATGGCGCGCACCATGGCCTGGGTAAAGGCCTCCAGGGCGGACAGGGTCAGCTCGCGATCCTGCTGCAGGTTACCGAGCAGCTTGCCGGCATCGACTACCGCATAGCGGTACAAGGTGGCGGAGTTGAACTCCACCTGGCCGATCATGCCGGCGCCGGTTTCGTCCGGCCCGCCCTTGTCGTCGACGGCGGTGAAGTAGTCGAACTCACGCTCCACGCGGTGCGTGCTGATGGCATGGGCCACCTGGCAGGCGGCGTCCTGGTTGACCTCCGGCATGTCGGCGAGCATACGCCCGAACAGCGCCACGTCCACTGCCTTGCCGCCATCGAGCAAGGCCTTGGCCTTTTTCACCACGTCAGCCGGGGCGCTGGCCTTGGCTTCCTTCTTACCCTTCTTCTCGCCGCCAGCCGCACCGGCCAGCTCGTCCCAGTGTTGTTCGATCAAGGTGGCGAAACCGGCAATTTCGGCCTCGCCGAGAAACAGCAGGTACTCGGTCTTGCCGTCGTCCTTGAGTTTGAGGCCGGCAGCGGCCAGCGCCACTTCGATCTTACCCTCGGCTTCCAACGGATCGCGCCCGACCAGGCGCTCCAGCAATAGCGCCTTGAGCTTCTTGGTACGCACACCGCGATACTCCGGCGCGACCAGCTCATGCTCCTGAGCGGCCAAGCGAATGGCACGCTTGAAGCACTGGCTGCTGACCCGTGCGCGGCGATGGCCACCGAACAGGGCATCCTTGGGCGCGCCGGTATCGTCACGGTTGAGGTTGGATGGGGCGAAGTTCTGGATCAGGTGGAACTCGACAAACAGACTCATGATGTCCCTCTCAGTCGTTGACAGCTTGTTCAGTGGGTTCGGCAGCAGGCGCCGCCAGGGCGCGATAGAAGTCCCGCGCCCAGCGCTGGCGCACGTTGTCGCGGCGCTCGGCATCGATATGTGGGTTGAGCCAGACGCTCAGGTCGCGCAGCAGCACGCCGTAGTCCAGCGGGCGATCATCGGCAGCCAGCAGGCTGATGATCTGGCGCAGATACACCGCCAGGTTTTCCGCGTCGGCCCCCAGCAAGGCGATGAAGCGTTGTTCGATGCTGGCGCTTTCACGCTTGCGCATCAGCTCACCAAGGCTTGCAGCCAGGCTTCTGGCACCGTGATGAGGATGGGCGGCATACAAACCAGCCGTCAGGTACAGCGCCAGGCGCGACGCATCCTGAGCATGCCGCTCGGCCGCGACGAAGCGTTCCACGTAGGGATAAGCCGGCGGATAACTGCCCGGCTCGAAGCTCAGGCTGCGACGCAGGGTGGCCATGGCGCCCCGGTCATGCTCCTGCAAGCGCTGCAAATGCGCGATAAAGCTCTGCGCGAACTCACTCATGCGCGAACCTCCTTGTCGGGTGTGGGAGTCGCCCGCAACGGGGCGAGCAGCCCCAGCAGGCGTGGATGATGACGTGCTTCGGCACGCAGGGCTTTGGCGCCTCGACCTAAGCCAGCCAGCACGGCCTGCCAGGCGTCACGGGCGGCGTCATGCAGGCTCTGGCGCCAGAGCGCCTCGGCCTCGTCCAGCTCGTCGTTACCCAGTAGCGCCATGACGCGCCCAAGCTGACGCTCGGCGCTGGCGAAGTACAGGGCACCCGCCGGGCCGGCATCGATCAGACTGCGCGCACGCGCCCAGGTGTCCTTACTGCCGGGGTCAGGCAGGGTTTCGGCGAGCATGCCGGTGGCCAGCTTACGCAAGGCCATGAACAACTCTTCGGCATCGCGTACATAGCGGCGCAGCTCATTGGCGTGATCGGGCGAAGCCAGCAGCTTGGCCGGCAGCGCGATGCGCTCGGAACGCCAGCGCAGCAGCTTGGCCTGATCACTGGCCAAGCCTGCAATCAGCAACGGCTGCACGCCATTGCCCAGGTAGAACTGCAGATTGGCTGCCCATTCCAGCACTGCAGCAGGCTGCGAGGCCTTACCTTCAGCGTCCGGCAACAGTGCGGGAAGATCACGCCACAAGGCACGACCTTCGCTGAAGCTCAGGCGTACCAAGCTGTTGCTACCCGCTCGATAGCTGGCCATGGGATCGGGTGCCTGCGCGTCATCGCCCAGTGCCAAACCAGCGGCGAAGCGAATCCACTGCACACGCTGCTCATCGTCCGCTAACAACAAAACGGCCCGGCTCTGCCTGGTGTAGCGATCATTGGGGCCGCTCGCCAGCTCAGGGTCGCCACGCAGTTGGGTAATGTTTAGCGCACTGCGCTCCCATGCAGGCAGGTCTTCATGCCCCGTCTGGGTTGTTGGATGCAGGGCCAGGCACAAACTTTGCGCCAGCGAATCGCCCATCGGCAGCACCGCTGCCGTATTGGCCAGTGCGCCGGCTTTATCGGAGTCGCGCAGCGTCTTGACCAGTCCACCGGGCGTGAACTGCAAAAAGCCGAGCAAGGTACGCAAGGCATCGGCAGCATTGATACTGCGCGGCGCCAGATCGCAGGAATGATCGAACACCACCGGCGCATTGCCGTTGGCGCTGGCCAGGGAAATTTGCGTCCAGGGTTTGAGCTTGTCGCGGGTTTCTTCGGCGTCGGCCAGCGCCGCCACCTGCATGAAGGGATGCTGCGAATGGAACAGCCAGAAGCGCTCGCGCCAACGCTGCAGATAGTCGCGAATGGCCGACAGCGGCAGCCCGTCCTGATACCAGCGTAGGCGCTCGGCATCCGTCCAGCGCCCCTGCGCCTGGCTGATGGCGCGGTGGGTGATCGCCAGCAACAGCCTGTACTGAGCGATCAGACTCGGCGGTGAGGTTTCTGCCAGGGCGCTGATCTCGCCGGCCAGCTCGAAGAGCGCCAACAAGCCCAGTTCACGCACCTGCCCATCGTGCATCCGTACCGCCAGCCATGGCTCGTCGAGCAGACTGAAAGACTCACTCATACCTATCCCCCATTCCCTGTTGCCACGACTCCATATCCCTCTCCCTGAATCCGACAGGTCTGCAGTAAAGCAGACAAAATGCCATCATGAAAATGAGTCAGGTCAGCAAACCGCTCTAGTCAATGCCACCCGTCCATGATGACGCGTCATTGAATGACTGCGTGCTACGATGCACCAATCCTGTAACACATCGAGGTGCTCAATCATGAGTGAAGCCACCTTTACCTTTCGCGTAGACGACGCACTGAAAAGCGAATTTGCCCAGGCTGCCAAAGCCCGTGATCGCACTGGCGCCCAACTGCTGCGCGACTTCATGCGTGACTTCGTCCGACAGCAGCAGGAGGCCGCCGAGCACGATGTCTGGCTGCGCCGCCAGGTGCAGATGGGGCTGGATTCGGCCAATGCCGGTGAGCTGCTCAGCAATGAAGAGGTCGAAGCCGAAGCCGCCGCATGGCGTGCTGAAATGCGCCGCAAGCTGGACAGTGCCGCGTCGTGAGGCTGGCCTGGACGCGTCTCGCACTGAAGGACCGCCAAGCCATCCGCAGTTATATCGCCCAGGACAATCCAATGGCCGCCCTGGCGCTGGATGAGTTATTCGCAGAAAAGGCCGGCCGCCTGGCCGATCACCCCGGCCTGGGGCGACCAGGCCGGGTGAACGGTACACGCGAACTGGTCGTTCATCAGCATTACCTGATGATCTACGACCTGGCCAATGATCAGGTACGGATACTGCGCGTGCTGCATACAGCGCGTCAGTGGCCAGGTGCGGACTGAACTCAAGCCTCGCGCTGGTAGACCACCCCCAGTTCATCATCCAGACGCACCATCAAACGCCCGATCTGTAGGCAGCCATCGGTAAGCACCAGCGGCTTGAGATGACGCAGCAGCGGATGCTCGCTGAACGACCGAGGCGACTCCAACGCCTGTGCATGTTTGACCAGCGCGGTGCGTGAGGTCTTTAGTTGTCGGGCGTAAAGCTGTTTGGCCCGCTCGTTGGACAACAGCTGATCAGGGGAAAAAGCTTCGCCATTGGGTGTCAGGCTCCAGCCACCTGGCACCTGATGCACAGGAATCAGGGTCACTGAGTCGTCGCCGAGCCGAGTGTAGTTGGGCAGCCCCAAACCTTCCTCACCCTCTTCATAGCCTCGATTCTTTTGGGTGTAGGCGTTCTGAGGCTCGGCTTGTGGATCGACGGCGACATTGCGGGCCATCATTCGCTCGGTTTGTCGCTTGCCCAAATGGCTACCGTAGGCTTCATCTTCGATAAAGGCACGATCTGCCTCGGCAATATCAGCCGGCAAATCCTCGCTGTCATACACCGCCTGAACCAGTCGGTCGATATCCTGCGGCAAGTGCAGCTCCTGCTCACGCGACAACAGTGCCCAGGTGCGCCCTAGGATGTAGGGCTCGTAGACGTATTCCCAGGCAGTGTTCTTGAGGTCGGGCAAGGCGTCGACAGCCAGACCTGCCACATACAAGGTTGCTTGCCGATGAGCCTCGGGACGCTCACGTTGATGGCGATGCAGGCGGCCAGCGCGCTGCAGAATCAGATCCACCGGCGCCAGGTCGGTGAACATGAAGTCGAAGTCGATATCCAGGCTCTGCTCAGCTACCTGCGTGGCGATCAGCAAGGCCTTGGCAGGACGCTCGCCGCCCTGACCAAAACGCGCTAACACCGCCTGCTCCTGCTGGCTGCGTTGATCTGCCGGGAAGCGTGCATGAAACAGCAGCAGGCTCACGTCATCCCCCACTTGTGCCTTGAGCTTGAGGTAAAGGCTTTGCGCGCGATCCACGGTATTGACGATCAGCGCGCCGCAACCACCTTGCTGAACCAGCTCACAGGCCTTGGCGACCAGGCTGTCGATATCTTCCAGCACGGCCTGTAGGTGAATCGGCGGCAGTGGCCGCGAGGCACATGTGCCGCCCTGTAGGCCACGATCATCGGCCAGCAACAGGCGCGGATAACTCAGCTCGGGTACAGCGTCCACCGCTACACCCCAGGCGCTCAGCAAGGCATCACGACGCGGCGCCGGCAAGGTGGCGCTCATCAGCACCACCGAGCTGCCCATCGCCTTGAGCCAACGCAGTAAGGCCTCAATCAAACCGCTGGTGTAGGTGTCGTAGGCATGCACTTCATCGAGCACAACCACGCGGTTGCTCAAACCCCACAAGCGCACGAAATGGTGTTTGACGTTGAGTGTGGCGAACAGCGCCTGATCCACGGTACCAACACCATAAGGCGACAGCAGCGGCCGGCGGCGCTGGGAGAACCAGGCCGACGAGACCACGCTGTCACCGGATGCGCCATAAATGCCACGCAGCGCCAGCACCTGTTCGTTGAGCGCGGCGCCGCCATGCACCAGTTGCACGTCCAGCGGTGTGTCGGCGGCAAAGCTGTGGAGAAAGGTCAGCGCACGGCTGAACAGTGCATTGCCCGTGGCCTGGGTCGGCAGCGCAACATAAAGCCCACGATGCTGGTTGGCCGCCTGCAGACGCAGGTGAGCGAGAAAAGCCAGCTCGGTCTTACCCTCGCCCATCGGCGCCTCGACCAGCAGCAGCGCCGGGCCTTGTACTCCGTCGAGCAAACGGTCGGCCTCGGATTGCAGCGGGCGCGCCGTCAGCTCCGGGCGCTGAACGATCTGAGCGATCAGGTGATCTGCCGTGGCCGGCGCAGTCAGCAGAGGCTGAAAGGGGCGCCAGCCAATCTGCTGCAGCGCCTGATCAGCACGCGCGCAGGCATCGGCATGATGCTCGGCCAGCAGAGCATGACGCTCGCCCAGGGGAAACCACTCGGGATTGGAGCCGATCCAGTCGGCCACGCTGGTCAGCCCGGCCAGCCACTGCACCGCTGGCTGCGACAACGCTTCGATCTGCGGCGCACCCTGTGGCGCCAATACAGCCCAGTACGCAGCGAATATCTGCCGACGCGCCTCACCCCAGGCCGGAGGTTCGAACGCCGGTTTGGCCCGATTGAATTCGCTTTGGTTGAAGTTGTAGCCATGGTGGGCGCTGATGGCCTGCAAGACATGACGGATCCACAGCAGGTGGCCAATGCCCTGACCAGGCAGGTGCTCCCAGAGCAACGCCGCACTGGCGCAGGCATGGTCGGTAACGCCCAGAGCACGGGAGGGAAAGGTCAGCCCCAACGCCTCATCGGCCTGCCGCCCTTCGAGCCACTTGTCCTGAAAGCCGGGAATGGCCTTGCCGAAATCGTGCAGGCCCACCAGACAGGCAACCCAGCGCGCCACCTGCTCGCGCTCCAATCCCAACGTCTGAGCGGCCCAATCCAGCGTGCTCGCCGGTTCGTGCGCCAGCATCCGCTCAGCCACCGCCGCCACGTCCAGCAAATGGGCCAGCACGCCATGGCCGTAGCCATCACCACTCTTGGCCCAGAGGCGACGGGCCTGGTCGCTGAGATCGGCGAATCCTTTCATTGGTCATTCCCTGCATTGCGTGAGGCTTGCACAACAAAGTGCCAGCACGCCCCCCTACCTGACAACCGTGCGAAGTCCTATTGCTGCAAACCATTAATTAGATTCCCAGCACCTGAGCCTTGCATCGTCGAACTCATGGAATAAAAACGTTTGGGGCGTTAGCTCTGGAGCAAGGCCGGTATTACTCTCATCCCCGCTCATGCGGGGAGCACGGGTTGCCCATCGGCAACCTCTCGTCGCAGTTCGATTCATCCCCGCTTACGCGGGGAAAACTGCTCCAGCTGGTCATCCTCAACAACGATGGCCGGCTCATCCCCGCTGGCGCGGGGAACACTAGCACTCAGGACAAAAGGCGAAGTAAGGCGGCGGTTCATCCCCGCTGGCGCGGGGAACACGTTGGCGGTGGCGTGCAGCATCATGCCGCCGTTCGGTTCATCCCCGCTGGCGCGGGGAACACAGCGTGCTGGCCTGCCTGACGGCAGCGGTGGGCGGTTCATCCCCGCTGGCGCGGGGAACACGATATCGATGCGGGCAAGATCTGGATAGCCCACGGTTCATCCCCGCTGGCGCGGGGAACACCGACTGCTCAAGGATTTCGGCGGCGCTCGGGCCGGTTCATCCCCGCTGGCGCGGGGAACACTGCCAGCTGCTGCCGCGCCTGGGTTCGCTGCGCGGTTCATCCCCGCTGACGCGGGGAACACGCCGCGCCTCGATGCCGTGTTTCTTCGCCAGACGGTTCATCCCCGCTGGCGCGGGGAACACTAACCAGGACGGGCGCAGAGCAAAGGGCGCGACGGTTCATCCCCGCTGGCGCGGGGAACACGTGATTAACGACAGCATTGCTACTGCAAATGCTGGTTCATCCCCGCTGGCGCGGGGAACACGCTCAGCAACGCAGCATCGGCCGCATCCAAGGCGGTTCATCCCCGCTGGCGCGGGGAACACCCGTCAGCACCATCGAGCGCGAAGCCCTCACGCGGTTCATCCCCGCTGGCGCGGGGAACACCCCATCTGCAGCGCGTCGTGGGTCACATCCAGCGGTTCATCCCCGCTGGCGCGGGGAACACAAGGTAACGTCCTGCATGTATATGCCGACAGCCGGTTCATCCCCGCTGGCGCGGGGAACACTCATCGCACTGGCCTTTGTACGGCTCAGGCGGCGGTTCATCCCCGCTGGCGCGGGGAACACTTCTGCCTACTATTCCAGATAGTTCGGTTGGTCGGTTCATCCCCGCTGGCGCGGGGAACACGTAATTACTCCATTGCTAGCATCTGAAACCAGCGGTTCATCCCCGCTGGCGCGGGGAACACTCTTAGCCATCGCGCTGGGCACAGCGAGCGGACGGTTCATCCCCGCTGGCGCGGGGAACACGACATTAGACCCAGTAAATGGCCCATCTGACTCGGTTCATCCCCGCTGGCGCGGGGAACACATTGCAGTAACGTAGCCGGCGAGGTCGCCGCGCGGTTCATCCCCGCTGGCGCGGGGAACACTGCGCGAGCTTCGGATAGGTGCCGGCAATCCACGGTTCATCCCCGCTGGCGCGGGGAACACCGGTATCTGGACAAGGTGACAACCAAGGATGTCGGTTCATCCCCGCTGGCGCGGGGAACACGCTCTCATATTCCCGAACCTGAGTGTTTACGACGGTTCATCCCCGCTGGCGCGGGGAACACGGTATCTGGACAAGGTGACAACCAAGGATGTCCGGTTCATCCCCGCTGGCGCGGGGAACACTTTCTCGAACGAATCGACCATTGCCCAATAGGCGGTTCATCCCCGCTGGCGCGGGGAACACCTCAGTCAGAAGTGCCGGACTTAAAGAGCATCCGGTTCATCCCCGCTGGCGCGGGGAACACTGATGAGTATCAATATATCCCGAGCCAGCAATCGGTTCATCCCCGCTGGCGCGGGGAACACTTGGATACCGTATCTATCCGACCCATCGCCGGCGGTTCATCCCCGCTGGCGCGGGGAACACTGGGCTGTCCGGCATTGCCGCCACCATCATCAACGGTTCATCCCCGCTGGCGCGGGGAACACGCGCTCGGGCAGGATGCGGCGGGGGATGTAGGCGGTTCATCCCCGCTGGCGCGGGGAACACCTTGGGCAGCAGGTGCGCATCGAGCTCGGCCGCGGTTCATCCCCGCTGGCGCGGGGAACACGCAATGCCGGACAGGCCACCGGAGAAGCCGGCCGGTTCATCCCCGCTGGCGCGGGGAACACATGGGGTTGGCCATGGCGGCCACGGCCAGGGCCGGTTCATCCCCGCTGGCGCGGGGAACACGGCGCGGGCGATCAGCGCGGCGCTGTCGTCGCCGGTTCATCCCCGCTGGCGCGGGGAACACGCAGCACAGGTAAAGCGGCGATGCTCGAAGGTCGGTTCATCCCCGCTGGCGCGGGGAACACACTTAGCCTAACCAATTGTTCTCAAAGGAGAAAATCAGCCGCTAAAAATCTACCAACTTCTCCTTGTTAAAGATCGCCCCTGTATCAAAGCAGATTCGGCGTGCTACGCGCCAGCAGCGCCTCGACGTCGACACCGCGCGGCAGGGTGCCGTAGACGCGGCCGCGGCCTTCCAGGCGGCTGGCGATAAAGGCGTCGGACACCGTGGCGTTGCCGGCCTCCAGCAGCAGCTTCGCCTGCAGTGCCACGGCCATGTCTTCGGTGAGCTGGCGAGCGCGGTACTGGATATCGGCTGTATCAGCGAAATCTGCCTTCAGGCGCTGGATATGCGCCTTCAGGCGGGCATCGCCATGACCATCGCCCAGTTCGGCGAACAGCGCATCGAGTACGCCGGGCTCCTTGGACAGTGCACGCAGCACGTCCAAACATTGCACGTTGCCCGAGCCTTCCCAGATCGAGTTGACCGGCGCTTCGCGGTACAGGCGCGGCATGATGGTTTCCTCGACATAGCCCGCGCCGCCCATGCATTCGCTGGCCTCGTAGATCATTTCCGGCGCGCGCTTGCAGATCCAGTACTTGCCCACGGCAGTGACCAGACGGGCGAACTTGTCTTCCTGCGCGTCATGCGCGTGATCCAGCGCGCGGCCCATGCGCATGCACAGGGCCAGCGCGGCTTCGCTCTCCAGCGCCAGGTCGGCCAGCACGTTCTGCATCAGCGGCTGGTCGGCGAGCAGCTTGCCACCCACCTGGCGATGCGCGCAGTGGTGCGCGGCCTGGGTCAGCGCCTGGCGCATCAGGCTGCTGGAACCGACCATGCAATCGAAGCGGGTCATCGCCACCATCTCGATGATGGTCGGCACGCCACGCCCTTCCTCACCGAGCATCCAGGCGAAAGCGCCACGGTACTCCACCTCGCTGGAGGCGTTGGCCCAGTTGCCCAGCTTGTTCTTCAGGCGCTGGATGTAGAACGCGTTGCGCGTGCCGTCCGGGCGGTGACGCGGCAGCAGGAAGCACGACAGGCCCTTGTCGGTGTAGGCCAGGGTGAGGAAGGCGTCGCACATCGGCGCCGAGCAGAACCACTTGTGGCCCACCAGCTCATAGCCCTGCCCCGGTCCGCCGAGGCCGATGGGATAGGCGCGAGTGGTGTTGGCGCGCACATCGGTGCCACCCTGCTTCTCGGTCATGGCCATACCGATGGTCACGCCAGTCTTCTGCTCCATCGGCAGGTTGCGTGGGTCGTACTCGGTGGCGAGGATCTTCGGCAGCCACTGCTCGGCTACGTTGGGCTGCAGGCGGATGGCCGGCACGGCGGCGAAGGTCATGGTCAACGGGCAGCCGCTGGCCGCTTCGGCCTGGCTGTGCATATAGGTCAGCCCGGCACGGGCGACATGGGCGCCGGCACGCGGGTCGTTCCAGGGCAGCGACGGCAGGCCGTGCTCGACCGCTGTGCGCATCAGCTCGTGGTAGGCCGGGTGAAACTCGACCAGGTCGATGCGATTGCCGTAGCGGTCATGACTCTTGAACACCGGTTTGTTCTCGTTGGCAAGAAAGCCGGCCTGCATCAGGGCGCCGCCGGCCAGCGCACCATAGGCGCTCAAACGCTCGTGGGCCCAGGCGCCATCGTAGCGGCGAATCCACTCCTGCAGCGGCAGATCGAGGCGATAGAGATTGGCGCCATCGAGGCTCGGTACCTGGTTGAACACCTCGTGGGTTTCGGCATGCAGGCTGGGCTTCATCGCGTGGGCTCCTTGGCGCCGACGGCGCGCAGGCAGAAGGTGGCAAGGCTGGCGCTGACCTGCGCCAGCTCCAGGGTGGGTTGGCCTGCTTCGCGAGCGGCGCGAGCAGCTGGCGACAGAGGGCCGACCAGCGCTTCGGCTATGGCGCCGACCAGGCAGGCCGCCATCAGACCGATCTGCTCGACGCGAAACTCACCGGTGCCGGCACCCTCCTCCAGCAGATCGATGAACAGTTCGGCGTAGGCTTCGCGATAGAGCAGGCGCTGCTCGTCAACTTCCGGGTCGACCGGTTCGGCAATCAGCGCGAAGGCCAGGCGGCGGCTATGCCAGGCGCGGGCAGCGAACTGTTCCAGGCCGATGCGCAGGCGCTCACTGGCGCTGCCCGGCCCACGCATGGCAGCGGCCAGAGCATCTACCTCACGCTGGCTGGCGCTAGCGAATACCTCGGCGGCCAGTTCACCCTTGCTGCGAAAGTGGCGGTACAGACTACCGGTGGCGATGCCAACATCGTCGGCCAACGCCTGCATGGTCAGGGCGGCGAAACCGCCCTCGGCCACCCGCAGCAAGGCGCAGTCGAGAATACGCGCGCGCAACGCTTGGTCGCGGTCGAGTCGAGCTTCGGTGGTGCGATAAGCCATGGTCTGAATCCTGATTCATCTGCATGCAGTGAATCAGGATTCAGACCATGACTAAAGGGACGATCCGGCCAAAACTGCCGCCGAATCGGGAATGAGGTTGCCCGTGCAAAGCTGCACTTGTAGGAGCCAGCTTGCTGGCGATCATCGATCTGACAGGCGCAGAGCATCGCCGGCAAGCCGGCTCCTACGGGCGCAGCGGCTTCATCACGCCCTGCGAAAGAGTCAGACCGGCGCGGCGCCACCGGAAACCGTTGCCGGGCGGCACAGCACCCAGTCATGCAGCAGTACGCGCAACTCGTCGAATTTCACCGGTTTCGCCAGGTAGTCGGTATGCGCTCCATAGACCCCATCTTCAACTGACCTCTCCGTATCCCGGATGCTGGGCTCCCTATTTTCCCGTGGAGTTCCGTCATGATGCGTCCCGACGCCAAAGTGCAGAAGGTCTATCTCTACCCAAAGCCCGTCGACTTCCGCAAATCCATCAATGGACTGGCCGCGCTGGTCGAGCTGGACATCAAGGTGGAGGTGTTCAACCCGGTGCTGTTCGTG
>NZ_QASO01000076.1:0-7605 GCF_003052605.1 Ectopseudomonas oleovorans
TTCTTCGTCGAAGGCGGCGCAGCGATCAGCGTGGCGTCGACAATGGTACCTTCGCGCATCAGCAGGCCTTTCTCGGCCAGTTGCCGGTTGATCGTCTCGAAGATCTTGCGGGTGAGTTCGTGCGTTTCGAGCAGCCGGCGGAACTTCAGCAGAGTGGTCGCATCCGGTGCATCTTCCCGACCCAAGTCGATGCCGACGAAGCTGCGGATCGACTGGCTGTCGTAGATGGCATCCTCGATGCCTTCGTCGGACAGCCCGAAACACTGCTGCGCGACATACATCCGCAGCATGCGCTCGAGACCGATCGGAGGTCGCCCACGTCCCTTGCCCTTGGGATAGAAAGGCTCCAGCTCAGCGGCCAGCGCGGCCCAAGGTGTGACGGCATCGATCTCGGCCAGGAAGCGGTCGCGACGGGTCAGCTTCTTCTTGGCGGCGTACTCGAGGTCGGTAAAGCTCGATTGCATGGCTGGGGCTCGTTGGGCAGGCGTGCGATTATCGCAAGCGGAGCGCGGCGACGGAACGGTCAGGTTCGGCGGAATAGATCAGCGTTTCCCTAGCAGTGGTCCTGGATCTGCATGTTCGCCGAGTCATTGGATGGGCGCTCTCCTGCAAGCCGGATGCAGAGTTGGCAGTCCGTGCGCTCGATATGGCCTACGAGCAGCGCGGAAGGCCGCAGCAGGTGATGTTCCATTCAGATCAGGGCAGCCAATATGCCAGCCGCTTGTTCCGGCAGCGGCTGTGGCGTTACCGAATGCGGCAGAGCATGAGTCGACGCGGCAACTGCTGGGACAACGCCCCGATGGAGCGACTGTTTCGCAGCCTGAAAACTGAGTGGATCCCGCCGACAGGCTACATGACTGCCAGAGAGGCGCAGCGCGACATCAGCCATTACCTGATGCATCGGTACAACTGGCTCAGGCCGCATCAGGCCAACGACGGACTCCCGCCCGCCGTTGCAGAGAAAAAACTTAACCCACTGTCCGGGATGGCTTGACCACTACAGAAATAGCCTCGTCTTCCGTCTTCGCCCTGCCCGGCAAGCCGAAAAACGAAGGTCTCTTGCGTCAGTCGCGGGCTATTTCAGCACTCTCGACCCTATTCCGTGCCCTTCACGGGCGCCCTGTGGGCTACTGCCCGCATCACGGACGCACCTCGCCTGCCATCAGCAGTCGTTTCCGCATCATCCAGAGGTTCGACAGGGCAAACAGGGTGACCAGTTGGGCCGTGTTATTCGCCAGCCCACGGAAACGCACCTTTGTGTAGCCGAACTGGTACTTGATCACCCGGAACGGATGTTCAACCTTGGCTCGCGTCTGGGCCTTGGCCTTCTCAATCTGGCGAATCACGCGCCCGAGCAGACTGCGCTTGCCGAGCGGCTTGTAGGTACTGCGGCGAGCGGCAACCGACCAGATGACCTCGCGGCCTTCATGCTCGGGGCGCTTTTCAACACCGGTGTAGCCGGCGTCCGCGCAGACATACGACTCTTCGCCATGCTGCAATTTGTCGACCTGAGTGACGTCAGCGACGTTGGCCGCCGTGCCGATCACGCTGTGCACCAGCCCTGAGTCGTCGTCGACGCCGATGTGTGCCTTCATGCCGAAATAGTACTGGTTGCCCTTCTTGGTCTGGTGCATCTCCGGATCGCGCTTGCCATCCTTGTTCTTGGTCGAGCTGGGCGCATGGATGATGGTCGCGTCGACGATGCTGCCCTGGCGCAACAGCAGGCCGCGCTCGCCCAGGTAGCCGTTGATGACTTCCAGGATCTGACTGGCCAGTTCGTGCCTTTCCAGCAGACGCCGGAAGTTGAGGTGGGGGTTTCGTCCGGGATCCGATCCAGATGCAGTCCAGCGAAGTGGTGCAGGATCGTCACCTCGTAGAGCGCTTCCTCCATCGCCGGATCGCTGTAGCCGAACCAGTTCTGCATGAGGTGCACACGCAGCATGGCAGCCAACGGATAGGCCGGACGCCCACCTTCGCCTCTCGGGTAGTACGGCTCGATCAGCACCATCAGCGCCTGCCACGGCACGACCTGATCCATCTCAATCAGGAAACGCTCACGACGGGTCTGTTTGCGCTTGCCGGCGTACTCGGCATCGGCGAAGGACAGCTGCTTCATGCAAGAGGGCTCCAGAGGGGCTGGCGGGCTATTTCAACAGATCGGGAAGTGTTTTTCAGACCTTCCCTAAGTGCCGTTGCGTTGTTTCGCAGTCCGCTCGAATGACCCGAAACTGTAGAGCATCGTATACGCTTAATGAATTACCTTGCCGCTGCCAATTGCAAGACCCGTTCGGGAATCACAAACTAAACCCATCTAAAAAGTGGATAGCCAAATTGACCGCACTATACATAAAAATGTACGTGCTTCGTCCTCGCTGCCGTCATTGAAAACAGTCGCACAAACGTGCTCATGCCAGGAACCCATGAATAATCATATACATACCTAAGTACAGTCGGACACCCTCTCTTGACTGCAAGACAAGCGTTCCTTCGCTTCTTCAGAAAATCAGGATCCACATAAACAACCGCACCAGAATCATTATGACAATCAAAACACAACCCAAACCCCTTGCATAGCAACTCACTTATATCAACAACCAGGCTTTCATCTGTGCAGTGATGAGAGTGAAGCTCAAGCCTACCCCATATATCAAAAAATCGAGCAAGCATGACATTTAACACATAACCAATTTCATAGGACCTTTCCGCCTCAACGACAGCGAGCGCTCCGAATTTCCACGGAACAACGTTAATATCAAGAATTCTACATTTGACATCCCATATTAGGAGCGCCATAGCTGCTGGACATGTCTGATCAAGAATGATGGTGCGAGACTCTGTCACTTGGTATTGAGAAATCACCCTATAACAGCTCGCATGCCTTCGAAGATACCGTTTTCTGACGTTTCGCCGTAGCGACTTTAAGCAGGCCCGCAAATCGACATCAGAAACAGATCGACCAGTAAACTTCTCTCCACCAATATTTATAATTTTTACCGGAAACTTCAAATACTCAAGTAGCCATGGAGCCCCTACAACCTTGTCTTCAAGGTAACTCAACGCTACATCTCTAACTCCAATAACTGATTCTTGCTCGCCTTTTTTGCCGTGTACGTATGGCAGTAGAAAGCGAGAAACCTCAGCAGCTGATTCAAGCCATCGCTTTACATTTGAGCAAAAAGACTCTATCCTTTCAGAAAGATCGATTGGGACTGACGTTAATAAAACCTCACCCGACATTATTTTGAAATGCCCGCAACTAAACTCAATTCCTCCTCTCGGCGTAGTCGATCGAAAAAGGCCATGAGTCTGTACAATGGAGGTGCACTCCCGGCAAAATTCGAGCCTTACTCCATGCCATGGACATTCTTCGATAATATTGAGCTGAAAAACCGAACAATGGTACCTCATCTTCAGACATTCAGGGCAGTGCTTGACAACATCACACGTATAACCCTCAGAGCCTTTCGGGGTAAAAGCTGAATCCAGCGACTCAATCGCAAGCCCGGTTAGCTCCTGCAGATTTTGCTCTTCCAGCCAACTCCTTGACCATAAGACGGGGCGAATCTGGTCAGCGCTTAAGCATGCGCCAAATATATCCGAGGGGCTGCTTCTATTAAGAAACTGCAACTTAAGAAATATTAACCAGATAGATTCAAACGGAACCAAAGGCTTGCTCATTATTAGCCTTTTGTTCATGCTAAAGTGTCCGCAAGACTCAGCTTATCAAGCACTCCGGCTATATCTTTTTTTTCAATCCGGAATCCGGCACAGTCCCTACTACGCATAGAAACCAGCAATTCTTGTATAACTCTAAATACTTGCTCCACCTGAAGATTTTTAGAGCCAGCCTTGCCAGCAACTTCCCTAACCGTTTCCCAGATTAACTCGGATGACTGTACTAATCGCATGCCTGCGCCAAATGCTTCAGGAAAGAAAAATTCAGTGTAGGTACACTCTCCCTCCGGAAACTGCAAGTCCTCATCATAAGACCGAAGAACTTTAGAAAGCCATTTTACTCCGTCGCACCCCTTAAATACTATTGGCTCACTCAGAAATCGCTCAATCAAATTAGTAGCTCCAGCCACCATCAGAGCTGTTCTTTCGTTATTTATCTCAGGTTGCGAAAATCCAACGGTAGTCAGCTTGATTCCACGAATCCCAAGCCTGTTCTGCAAGAGAAGCAGTTCATTGTAGGCAGGCTCTTGTAGCGCCTGCATTTCATCAATAATGAGAACAAAATGATCGCCACCCAGCTCATCCAACTCGCATATAATGTGGGTTATCAGTAAATCAACGACGCTTGCCACATTAGCGCGCAAGGAAAAATGCAACCCAAGCTCTGCGGCAAGATCCCTGCACAATGTTGACTTTTTTGTAGTATCGGCAGACAAAATTTCTACGTATTTATTGGAGAATTCAGCATTCAACAAGAATTTAATCGCCACAGCGCAAGTCGTCTTACCCATTCGTGGCTTGGCGTACATATACATACTCGGGCGGTACAACCACACGCGCTCCCGCACCATGCCGTATATACTCTCGATGGTCGGGGTTGGCACCATATGCTTTGTGGTTAGCACTGGATGCCTGCTTATCAAATTTTCCCTTTCAGTATAAGTAATAGGCATAGCTCCCCCTCACCTAGAGGCTTTTTAGGATGCTCTTAATGTCAGGCATAACTGTACTGACGATGCTTTCACGAGGCGCTTCTGCTTTAACCCGCTCAACAGGAGAATCTCCCTCCTCTTCTGCGCGGCCAAGCTGCAATTCGAGGCCTGCCTGCTTGGCCACACGACCAGCTTCCATGGCATCCGCAGGTCGCGGCTTGCTTCTGCGAAGCAAACCGTTCAAGTGATCTATGTATGCCAGGATCGGGTCGTCGATTTGAGAAAGTGCCAGCAAGCGCCTCGATACAAGGCTATTAATAGCCTTTCTGGTCTGTCTATTATGTGGTGTCCGCCCCCACTTCCCGACTGCCCGAAGGACACCAATGGACTCGCCTGAAGTTAAGAACGCAGTAACTGATCGCATATCCTGCTCATTTATTTCGATCACTATCTTTTTACCTATCAAGCCAGCTATGCGAGCGAGTGTTGGGTTGGTATATTTGACACGATCGATTTGAACGTACGGCCTTCTTCCGTCCGCAATACTCCCGCGGACTGTTGGCGTCTCTTTAATTGTCAAAGTGGTTTGACTGGATTCCCTTTGACTTTTAACCAGCTTTCGCATTAGTGGCGCACCATACATATGAAGCTTTTGGTCCATGAACTCTATTGGCGACAAAAAACCCAAACCCTCAGTTGGAGACAAGTTGTATCTGACTGAGCAGGAGTAAATAATCCTATCTAATGCTTCAGCGTTAACATTAAGCTTTACAGCTATATCTTCGGCATCAGCTGTACGCGAATTATGAGGATTCCCGCCTGTGGTGCTGGGAATTCTTCCGAACACATCATTTCGTATAAGCCTGAACAGCCCCTCAACATTAGGCCTTCGCTCAAAGTGGCTTACTGGCCCATAGTTGATTGCAAAGCCCAGTTGCTTTCGCGCATGTTCAGACACTGCTTTTGCGAGATGAGCCAAGGCATTATCAAGCATTACCACCCCCCAAACCGCTTGATTACACTGTGGGAACCTCTGACTCGGAAAGCCCTTTTCCATTGGTTCCTCCAACCCCGGAAGCTCATAAGCGGGCACAGGAAGCTCCTGGCTAAGAGACTCAGACATGAGCGATACAACATCGGAGGCAGAGCACTCACTCCGATATACGACACGAAACCACAAAATAGCAGTAGACGCACGATCCACTATTGCTAGAAGCCACAGCCTCTTTAAATTGAGCCTGGAAAGCGTTCCATCCATATTCTTAAAGTTGATACAAAATTCCGCATCAATATAATAGGCATCTATCTCTACGCAATCGAAAGGATCATCCATTCTTAGCAATGTCTCAAAGCTACTTCCAAGCGACATATGCGCTTGCGCGGCAGACGCCCCTCTTACTGCAACCGCTCTAGAGAAATTTGACTCTAAAACAGCCTTCATGAATCCGGTAATCGATCTTAGCCCGAGGTACTTAGTATTGAACGGCCACTGATCGGGTAGCACTCCGAGCTTTTTAATTTTCTTAATGAAGCTAGCATGAAGGTCCTTAGGACGAATCCTGAACTCGTAAACTTTGCCCGAAGGATTCCATTTTAGTATTTGATCGATAAGGTATTTTTCAAGATCGGGATATTCATAAAACAACTTCCCAAGAGATCCAGCACACCCACCCCTCCCTTCAGGCAGCTTTCCCTTTGAGGGCGCAGTGCGCTCATAACTCTTGATTCTTCGCCCAGGCACAAGCGCTCTCATGCCCCATATTGAGCCATCTGGAGAAATTTCCATACACCTATCAAGCAGCCTTAAAATCTCTGCGCCAGGTATGCGTGTGACGCTAAATATATGGTCACCAGAAAACCCCTCTGAATAGAGCCTGATGGCATCCTTTCTATTTAAAAATATTTTTCTATCGACCTCCTCCAGAAGCTCGTCATTTATACTCGGCCATGCATTGATATCTCCAATATCAGCGAGTATTTTTCCTTTGGATCGCCGCCTGCTCATGCTACCTCCCAATGAGAATCCAACCCAAAGGAGCATTGAGATAGATCAAGACGTAGGACGCCCGTGATAGCAAGCCTAGCAAGCACGCCCAATACTGCTGTACTATCTAAATGACTTAAGTCATCCAGCACTCCTTTCAGCGTCCCAGACCTTCTTTGGTGAACAAGGTAAACAACCGCATGATTGGCCTCAGAGAGATCGCGACCTCGAACACCAGCGGCGAAGGCGATAACCCTAAGCCACCTAGAGGCTGTCTTGGCCGAGGCCTTTAGGTCTGCGTGAGTAAAATATCGAAATTCGAAACTTTCGCGACGACCAGCCTTTGCTGAATCATCTAGATCATCAACGATAATATGGACCTCTTGCCGTAAGCCTTTATAGGTAACTAAGGCCTCTGGATACCCCAAAATGCCGTCCGCCTCGAGGTCGCCAGGGTTTTCAATCAGGCTATAGGTCTTCACATCAGGGCATGCTTCTAGAAACATGATCCAGTGCACTAACTGATGATCTCCACTGACGAGCCAATCCCTATCAGTCTTGTAGCTATAGACCAGCCATAAATTGCTGTTACGTCGCGCCCGAGCTCGGAATGCGGCATGCAGCGAACTTCTCAGCTTGCCATTAAGGCTTTTTGGGGAAGAATTCGGCATAGGTTCGTCCTCCTACATGCAATATTTTTAGTTCGCGCGGCGCCTCTTTCAAGGTTTTAGTTCATTCATTTAGAAGTAAAAAATCAAAAACTCAGAAAAGGGCTGCTATAAGCCAATTGCAACTCTCTGATTCTCTGGGATTTTTACTTTCGGAGCTGGATTTTGATTTTACTTCTGAGGACTCTCCCGGAGGCAGAAACCATTGTCGCGGACAAGGGCTATGACAGCGAGAGAGTTCGGGAGCAGGTTGAGCAACAAGGGGCCAAGGCCGTGATCCCGAGAAAGCGTAACTCCGTGAAAGGCAATGCGGATCTGGACAGAGGTCTTTACCGCAACCGGCACT
>NZ_QASO01000076.1:7655-11802 GCF_003052605.1 Ectopseudomonas oleovorans
AGGTCTTTACCGCAACCGGCACTGGGTGGAGAACGCCTTCGCCCGGCTAAAGCACTACCGGGCGGTGGCATCTCGGTTCGACAAACTCAAGAAATTACGAAAGCGTCGTGGCCATGGCCTGTGCCTTTCTCTGGTTACCTATGTGAAACGGCAACAGCCCCTAACAGGGACATAGCCTTTTTTATTCGCTAAGCCGCCCTTGTTTGGACCAAAAGGCAAATCGGCGGACGTAAAGACCAATATTCCATTGGGTTGGCAAGGCGTGCGCCATTGCGTGCCGTAACCTGACCATCCGGCGGACGGCTGATAAAACGCAGCAACGACAAAACGCAGGCGTCACCGGGGATTTCCCGCACCAGCGTATGCCTGGACAAGTGCGAAACGGGCAAGTTCGCGTCTGCTGCCTCCCCTGTGATACCGGCTCTACAAGGTACTGGAAGCATGCGCCATCTCGATCTACAGGTTGTCAGCCAGGCGCTCGACTGGGCCCGTGCCGGTCGTGCATTGTGGTTCTGTACAGTCCTCTCGACCTACGGCTCGGCGCCGCGCGCGCCGGGGGCGATGCTGGTGGCCTGCGCTGCTGGCGAGCATGTCGGCTCGCTCTCCGGCGGTTGTGTCGAGGAAGAGTTCCTCGCCAGCCTGGCCCGTGGCGAGCTGCGCGAGCCGGCGCAGATTGTCCGCTACGGCGACAGCGCCGAGGAGAGTCGGCGCCTGCGTTTGCCCTGCGGTGGGGTGCTGGTGGTGCTGGTGGAACACCGCGCGCCCAGCGCCGAGTGGCTCGAGCACCTGCAAGCCCTGCAGGCGGCCTTGCTCGGTCAGAATCGCCTGGTGCGTCATGTCGACCTTGGCAGTGGTGCGCTGCGCCTGGATCCGGACGCCAGCCAGGGTAGCGAGCGGGTGCACATCGTCGATGAAAGGGTGCGCATTCATGTCGGCCCGGTGCTGCGCCTGATTCTTGCCGGGCTGTCCCCGGTGGCCGAAGCCTGCGCCGCTTTTGCCTGCGCTATCGGCTGCGAGGTGATCGCCTGTGACCCCCGTGAGGAAGTCGGGCACATCGTACTCGACGGCGTAGAGATGCAGCGCGTACTGCCCTCGCTGTTTATCGCTGCTGGCGGCTGCCACGCCGCCACCGCAGTGGTGGCGTTGACCCACGATCCGCGTATCGACGACCTGGCCCTAATGGAGGCGGTGCGCACCCCGGCGTTCTACATTGGCGCCATGGGCTCGCAGGCCACCTCGGCCAAGCGCGCCGAGCGGCTCAAGCGCGTTGGCGGCCTGTCCGACGAGCAGATCACGCGCCTGCACATGCCCATAGGTCTGGATCTGGGCAGTAAGGCGCCGGCGGAAATAGCGCTGGCGGTAATGGCCGATGTCCTGCGCGTATACCACGGCAAGGCGCGTCATGCCTTGTGATCAGGTCATTGCGCTACGACTAAGAAGTACTTGTGCGCCAAGCTGAATTAGTCAAATAATCCTCAGCCGCGCTATCGAGGCTACTCAGGACATCCGGGGTTGTATGGCCAAGATTGCTGTCCAGCGCTGCGGTAACTCGATGGCGATAGCGGTGAGCAAGCGGCGTCCTGCATGAGTGTCGACGTGGAGGATTCAGGTATCCACCAGGATATCGATACGCCTGCCGACCTCCGGCTAACCCCCTCGGGAAAATATTCTAAGACGGCGCAGATAGAACCAAGCGCTGCGGACAACGCTCATCCAGTAGATGAGGGAGAACTGCCTATGTCGGTTGCACAACGCGTATTTCATGGCAATTTCGGCCGAGTTGCCTTGTTGAACATGAATAAACCCTTGGTCATGCATACCCACTCGGAATGCCATGTGCTGGTGAAAGTGGCGGGTGACGACACCTTCTTCAACGTCCGTGGCCGTCAGGTGCCGCTGACCGACCGCAATGTGGTCCTGGTCAACGCCTGGGAACCGCATTATTTCGATTATCAGGCAGGTGCCGGCAATACCTTGATTCTGGCTCTGTACATCGAGCCGGCCTGGCTGGCCACCGCGCAACAGTCGCTCGCCTTGAGCAGTCGTCCAGACTTTTTTGCGCAATCCTCCATGGAACTGAGCACGCAAAACCGCAATCTGGCGGATCGCTTGATTGCTGAAATGCACAGCCCTGGCCTGGTTCCACAAGAGCGTATCGAGTTTTACTTGTTCGACTTCCTCATCCAACTGATCGAAGACTCCTCGCAGTGGCGGCATCTCTGTCGGATGGGCGTTCGTACTGTCAATGACTACCGCGACGCGCGGGTGCGCAAAGGTACCGACTATTTGCTCAATCACCTGGATGACCCGGCGCCAATCGACAATGCGGCCAAAAGCTGTGGTCTGTCGCGCGCGCACTTCTATTCCCTGTTTCGCAAGGACACCGGCATGACCCCCAATCTGCTGCTCAACGCGGCGAGGATGCGGCGTGCCTTTTCCTGGCTCGACAGTGAGCGCAGTGGCACCCTGGGCTTGCTTTCCGAGTCGTTGGGGTTCTCCGAGCAGGGGCATTTCACGCTTTTCTTCAAGCACCATATCGGCGCCTCGCCGAGCCAGTACCAGCGGGTAGTGGACAGTTACCCGCACTCCTGAGCCATGGATCCTTGGCAATTGCCGGAGCCCAGTGCACAGGGTTCTTGCATTGAAGCGAGTGGCTGCTGCCGGTCGTGGCCGGCCAAAGATGACCAGGGCCGGCGGTGCACACCGCGCTGGATCGTGTCGCCCGAGCGCCGAACAATAGCCTCGAGTAAGCAGCTGAAAAACCAAACCCCGCCACCGTTACCGGTGGCGGGGTTTTCTTTTGATCATCGTCCCTCGCGGCTGAAGCGGAATGCCGCCCAGCCGCTCCTACAGATGCAGTCTTCGCGTAGGAGCGGCTTCAGCCGCGAATTGCTGCTTACACAGCGCTACGCACCTGCTCCCAGGTCAGGTCCAGACACTTGCGCGCCTTTTCCACCAGCTCGTCGATCTCCGCGCGGCTGATCACCAGCGGCGGCGCAATGATCATGGTGTCGCCCACGGCGCGCATGATCAGGCCGTTATTAAAGCAGTGGCCGCGGCAGATCATGCCTACCGCCTTGTCACCCGGATAACGTGTGCGCGTCGCCTTGTCCTGCACCAACTCGATGGCACCAAGCATGCCGACGCCGCGCACTTCGCCCACCAGCGGGTGATTCGCCAGCTCACGCAGACGACGCTGCAAATACGGTGCCGTTTCCGCTTTAACCCGCTCGACGATGCCTTCCTCCCTGAGAATGCGCAGGTTCTCCAGGCCCACCGCAGCGGCCACCGGGTGGCCGGAATAGGTGAAGCCGTGGTTGAAGTCGCCATGCGCCTCGATCACCTCGAACACCTTGTCGCTGACAATCAGCCCGCCCATCGGCACGTAGCCACTGGTGAGGCCCTTGGCGATGGTCATCAGGTCAGGTTTGAGGTCGTAGTACTGGCTGCCGAACCACTCGCCGGTACGGCCGAAACCGCAGATCACCTCGTCGGCAACGAACAGGATGTCGTACTTGCCGAGGATTTCCTTGATCCGCGGCCAGTAGGTTTCCGGCGGGATGATCACACCACCGGCGCCCTGGATCGGCTCGGCGATAAACGCTGCAACATTTTCCTCGCCCAGTTCGAGAATCTTCTTCTCCAACTGGTCGGCAGCCCAGATGCCGAAGGCCGCCGGGCTCATGTCGCCACCTTCACCGAACCAGTACGGCTGCGGGATATGGGCGATGCCCGGAATCGGCAGGTCACCCTGCTCGTGCATGAACTTCATGCCACCAAGGCTGGCGCCGGCCACGGTGGAGCCGTGATAGCCATTGTCGCGACCGATGATGATCTTCTTCTGCGGTTGGCCTTTGCATGCCCAGTAGTGGCGTACCAGACGCAGCATCGTGTCGTTGCCTTCCGAACCCGAGCCGGTGAAGAACACGTGGTTCATGCCGGCCGGCGCCAGCTGGGCAATTGCATGGGCCAACTCCAGCACCGGTGGATGGGCGGTCTGGAAGAAGGTGTTGTAGAACGGCAACTGGCGCATCTGCGTAGCGGCAGCTTCGACCAGCTCCTCGCGGCCATAGCCGACGGCCACGCACCACAAGCCGGCCATGCCATCGAGGATCTTGTTGCCCTCGCTGTCCCACAGGTGCACGCC
>NZ_QASO01000077.1:0-4724 GCF_003052605.1 Ectopseudomonas oleovorans
CGCTAATACCGCATACGTCCTACGGGAGAAAGCAGGGGACCTTCGGGCCTTGCGCTATCAGATGAGCCTAGGTCGGATTAGCTAGTTGGTGAGGTAATGGCTCACCAAGGCGACGATCCGTAACTGGTCTGAGAGGATGATCAGTCACACTGGAACTGAGACACGGTCCAGACTCCTACGGGAGGCAGCAGTGGGGAATATTGGACAATGGGCGAAAGCCTGATCCAGCCATGCCGCGTGTGTGAAGAAGGTCTTCGGATTGTAAAGCACTTTAAGTTGGGAGGAAGGGCAGTAAGCTAATACCTTGCTGTTTTGACGTTACCGACAGAATAAGCACCGGCTAACTTCGTGCCAGCAGCCGCGGTAATACGAAGGGTGCAAGCGTTAATCGGAATTACTGGGCGTAAAGCGCGCGTAGGTGGTTCGTTAAGTTGGATGTGAAAGCCCCGGGCTCAACCTGGGAACTGCATCCAAAACTGGCGAGCTAGAGTACGGTAGAGGGTGGTGGAATTTCCTGTGTAGCGGTGAAATGCGTAGATATAGGAAGGAACACCAGTGGCGAAGGCGACCACCTGGACTGATACTGACACTGAGGTGCGAAAGCGTGGGGAGCAAACAGGATTAGATACCCTGGTAGTCCACGCCGTAAACGATGTCAACTAGCCGTTGGGTTCCTTGAGAACTTAGTGGCGCAGCTAACGCATTAAGTTGACCGCCTGGGGAGTACGGCCGCAAGGTTAAAACTCAAATGAATTGACGGGGGCCCGCACAAGCGGTGGAGCATGTGGTTTAATTCGAAGCAACGCGAAGAACCTTACCTGGCCTTGACATGCTGAGAACTTTCCAGAGATGGATTGGTGCCTTCGGGAACTCAGACACAGGTGCTGCATGGCTGTCGTCAGCTCGTGTCGTGAGATGTTGGGTTAAGTCCCGTAACGAGCGCAACCCTTGTCCTTAGTTACCAGCACGTAATGGTGGGCACTCTAAGGAGACTGCCGGTGACAAACCGGAGGAAGGTGGGGATGACGTCAAGTCATCATGGCCCTTACGGCCAGGGCTACACACGTGCTACAATGGTCGGTACAAAGGGTTGCCAAGCCGCGAGGTGGAGCTAATCCCATAAAACCGATCGTAGTCCGGATCGCAGTCTGCAACTCGACTGCGTGAAGTCGGAATCGCTAGTAATCGTGAATCAGAATGTCACGGTGAATACGTTCCCGGGCCTTGTACACACCGCCCGTCACACCATGGGAGTGGGTTGCTCCAGAAGTAGCTAGTCTAACCTTCGGGGGGACGGTTACCACGGAGTGATTCATGACTGGGGTGAAGTCGTAACAAGGTAGCCGTAGGGGAACCTGCGGCTGGATCACCTCCTTAATCGAAGACATCAGCTTCTTCATAAGTATCCACACGAATTGCTTGATTCATAGTCGAAGACGATGCTGTAACGCGACCCTGTTATAGGTCTGTAGCTCAGTTGGTTAGAGCGCACCCCTGATAAGGGTGAGGTCGGCAGTTCAAATCTGCCCAGACCTACCAATTGCTTGGTGCAGAAGAATACGGGGCCATAGCTCAGCTGGGAGAGCGCCTGCCTTGCACGCAGGAGGTCAGCGGTTCGATCCCGCTTGGCTCCACCACTCTCTCGTGTTGCGGTGAGTGTTAAAGAGTTCAGAAATGAGCGCTTCAGGTTTGTCCTGTTGAGTGCTGATTTCTGGTCTTTTGACCGGTACGAATATCGTTCTTTAAAAATTTGGATATGTGATAGAAGTGACTGATTAATTGCTTTCACTGGCAATTGATCTGGTCAAGGTAAAATTTGTAGTTCTCAAGACGCAAATTTTCGGCGAATGTCGTCTTCACGATTGAGACAGTAACCAGATTGCTTGGGGTTATATGGTCAAGTGAAGAAGCGCATACGGTGGATGCCTTGGCAGTCAGAGGCGATGAAAGACGTGGTAGCCTGCGAAAAGCTTTGGGGAGTCGGCAAACAGACTGTGATCCAGAGATCTCTGAATGGGGGAACCCACCCGGCACAAGCCGGGTATCTTGTACTGAATCCATAGGTGCAAGAGGCGAACCAGGGGAACTGAAACATCTAAGTACCCTGAGGAAAAGAAATCAACCGAGATTCCCTAAGTAGTGGCGAGCGAACGGGGACTAGCCCTTAAGTTGATTTGAGTGTAGTGGAAGGCTCTGGAAAGTGCCGCCGTAGTGGGTGATAGCCCCGTACACGAAACGCTCTTATCAATGAAATCGAGTAGGACGGGGCACGAGAAACCTTGTCTGAACATGGGGGGACCATCCTCCAAGGCTAAATACTACTGACTGACCGATAGTGAACCAGTACCGTGAGGGAAAGGCGAAAAGAACCCCGGAGAGGGGAGTGAAATAGAACCTGAAACCGTATGCGTACAAGCAGTGGGAGCCTACTTTGTTGGGTGACTGCGTACCTTTTGTATAATGGGTCAGCGACTTATATTCAGTGGCGAGCTTAACCGAATAGGGGAGGCGTAGCGAAAGCGAGTCTTAATAGGGCGCTTTAGTCGCTGGGTATAGACCCGAAACCGGGCGATCTATCCATGGGCAGGTTGAAGGTTAGGTAACACTGACTGGAGGACCGAACCGACTACCGTTGAAAAGTTAGCGGATGACCTGTGGATCGGAGTGAAAGGCTAATCAAGCTCGGAGATAGCTGGTTCTCCTCGAAAGCTATTTAGGTAGCGCCTCGTGTATCACTGCTGGGGGTAGAGCACTGTTTCGGCTAGGGGGTCATCCCGACTTACCAAACCGATGCAAACTCCGAATACCAGCAAGTGTCAGCACGGGAGACACACGGCGGGTGCTAACGTCCGTCGTGAAAAGGGAAACAACCCAGACCGTCAGCTAAGGTCCCAAAGTTATGGTTAAGTGGGAAACGATGTGGGAAGGCTTAGACAGCTAGGAGGTTGGCTTAGAAGCAGCCATCCTTTAAAGAAAGCGTAATAGCTCACTAGTCGAGTCGGCCTGCGCGGAAGATGTAACGGGGCTCAAACCATACACCGAAGCTACGGGTTCATCCTTTGGATGAGCGGTAGAGGAGCGTTCTGTAAGCCTGTGAAGGTGAGTTGAGAAGCTTGCTGGAGGTATCAGAAGTGCGAATGCTGACATGAGTAACGACAATGCGAGTGAAAAACTCGCACGCCGAAAGACCAAGGTTTCCTGCGCAACGTTAATCGACGCAGGGTTAGTCGGCCCCTAAGGCGAGGCAGAAATGCGTAGTCGATGGGAAACGGGTTAATATTCCCGTACTTCTAGTTACTGCGATGGAGGGACGGAGAAGGCTAGGCCAGCACGGCGTTGGTTGTCCGTGTTTAAGGTGGTAGGCTGAGATCTTAGGTAAATCCGGGATCTTAAGGCCGAGAACTGATGACGAGCGTTCTTTTAGAATGCGAAGTGGTTGATGCCATGCTTCCAGGAAAAGCTTCTAAGCTTCAGGTAACTAGGAACCGTACCCCAAACCGACACAGGTGGTTAGGTAGAGAATACCAAGGCGCTTGAGAGAACTCGGGTGAAGGAACTAGGCAAAATGGCACCGTAACTTCGGGAGAAGGTGCGCCGGTGAGGGTGAAGTATTTACTGCGTAAGCCCATGCCGGTCGAAGATACCAGGCCGCTGCGACTGTTTATTAAAAACACAGCACTCTGCAAACACGAAAGTGGACGTATAGGGTGTGACGCCTGCCCGGTGCCGGAAGGTTAATTGATGGGGTTAGCGCAAGCGAAGCTCTTGATCGAAGCCCCGGTAAACGGCGGCCGTAACTATAACGGTCCTAAGGTAGCGAAATTCCTTGTCGGGTAAGTTCCGACCTGCACGAATGGCGTAACGATGGCGGCGCTGTCTCCACCCGAGACTCAGTGAAATTGAAATCGCTGTGAAGATGCAGTGTATCCGCGGCTAGACGGAAAGACCCCGTGAACCTTTACTATAGCTTTGCACTGGACTTTGAGCTTGCTTGTGTAGGATAGGTGGGAGGCTTTGAAGTGGGGACGCCAGTTCTCATGGAGCCATCCTTGAAATACCACCCTGGCAACCTTGAGGTTCTAACTCTGGTCCGTTATCCGGATCGAGGACAGTGTATGGTGGGTAGTTTGACTGGGGCGGTCTCCTCCCAAAGAGTAACGGAGGAGTACGAAGGTGCGCTCAGACCGGTCGGAAATCGGTCGTAGAGTATAAAGGCAAAAGCGCGCTTGACTGCGAGACAGACACGTCGAGCAGGTACGAAAGTAGGTCTTAGTGATCCGGTGGTTCTGTATGGAAGGGCCATCGCTCAACGGATAAAAGGTACTCCGGGGATAACAGGCTGATACCGCCCAAGAGTTCATATCGACGGCGGTGTTTGGCACCTCGATGTCGGCTCATCACATCCTGGGGCTGAAGCCGGTCCCAAGGGTATGGCTGTTCGCCATTTAAAGTGGTACGCGAGCTGGGTTTAGAACGTCGTGAGACAGTTCGGTCCCTATCTGCCGTGGACGTTTGAGATTTGAGAGGGGCTGACCTTAGTACGAGAGGACCGGGTTGGACGAACCTCTGGTGTTCCGGTTGTCACGCCAGTGGCATTGCCGGGTAGCTATGTTCGGAAAAGATAACCGCTGAAAGCATCTAAGCGGGAAACTTGCCTCAAGATGAGATCTCACTGGAGCCTTGAGCTCCCTGAAGGGCCGTCGAAGACTACGACGTTGATAGGT
>NZ_QASO01000077.1:4774-9377 GCF_003052605.1 Ectopseudomonas oleovorans
ATACTAATTGCCCGTGAGGCTTGACCATATAACACCCAAACAATCTGCCCTCAAAGCAGAGGGTGTCGATGGTGAAGTCGACAGAAAGCCGAAAATTTGCAAGAACTACAAATCATCTATCACGTATCCAAGGGATAGCGTCTCACGACGATGTCCCAACCGAATTGCTTGACGACCATAGAGCGTTGGAACCACCTGATCCCATCCCGAACTCAGTAGTGAAACGACGCATCGCCGATGGTAGTGTGGTGCTTCACCATGTGAGAGTAGGTCATCGTCAAGCTCCTATACGAAACCCCAGATCGCGAAAGCGGTCTGGGGTTTCTTCTTTGGGGCGCGCAAATAGAGCTGCGTGTAGGGTGCGCTGCGCGCACCGACAAGGACGCGGTTACAAAGGTGTGCATGGCGCACCCTACGGTTGATCCGCTGACGCTTCGCGAGCAGAGCTCGCTCCTACAGGTCATCAGCACTCGCCTCAGATTTAAGCTTTATAGGCATCAATAGAAAGGTCTTGTTATGTTGCTGTTGGCTTTTATTGGCGGCTCTTTCGGCTGAATCTTGAGCAAGGGTAGTTATCTTTCCTCCTGCACGGCTTTCTTCGGTTTGCCGTTTTCTATGCAAGCTGAAGCCTCATCGTTATCATGCCAGCCTTGTTCGTGGCGGGGCCTCGCATGCTGGAATTGTTGAAACTTCTACAGGATGGTCGATTCCATTCCGGTGAAGCCCTGGGGGCGAAGCTCGGGATAAGTCGCAGTGCCATCTGGAAGCAACTGCAAGGCCTGGAGGCCGAGCTGGGGATCGAGGTGTTCAAGGTTCCTGGTCGGGGCTATCGGCTGTCTTCGCCCATGACCTTGCTCGATGCTGGAGAGATATCTCATGGCGCTGAGGGCTTGGCTTGGCCGATCACGGTAGAGTCCAGCGTGGACTCTACGAACGCCGAGATCTTTCGTCGCCTCGATGCTGGAGTGCGTGCGCCTTTCGTTCTGCTTGCTGAGCGTCAGACCGCTGGGCGCGGTCGGCGGGGACGGGTCTGGGTCAGTCCTTTTGCCGAAAACCTTTATTGCAGCGTCGTTCTGCGTGTAGATGGTGGAATGAGTCAGGTGGAGGCCTTGAGTCTGACTGTAGGCCTTGCTGTCGCTAAGGCGCTGCAATCCATTGGCATCGACGGTGCGCGACTCAAATGGCCGAATGATGTACTGGTCGAGGGGCGCAAGATATCCGGAATTCTCCTGGAGCTGGCCGGGGATCCGGCAGATGTCTGTCACGTTGTGGTTGGTGTCGGTATCAACGTCAATATGGCGTCCGATGTGCCTGCTGTTATCGACCAGCCCTGGACCTCGGTGCGCCAGTGCCTTGGGCGCGTGCTTGACCGCAATGAGTTAGCCGCCAAGTTGTTGTTGCAGCTGCGAGATTGCCTTTCCATTCATTGGCAGGACGGGTTTGCCGGTTTGCGCGAGGAGTGGGAAGCGTTGCATGCGTGGCGCGGCCGATCTGTGGCGTTAACGGCAGGAAACAATGCGACTCTGGGTATCGTGCTTGGGGTTGATGAGCGAGGCGCTATTAGGCTGAGCGTGGATGGCGTCGATCGCTCCTTCAGTGGGGGCGAGTTGAGCCTGAGGTTGCAACATGATTCTTGAGCTCGACTGCGGTAATAGCTTTATCAAGTGGCGGGTGATTTCCGTGGATGGAGCGCAGCGCCTGCTTGCTGGCGTTGTCGACTCCGATGCCGCTCTCTTCGAGTCGTTGGCTGCTGCGCCTGAGTTGCGGGTAAGTCGCTGTCGCTTGGTCAGTGTGCGTAGCGACGCCGAGACCGAGCTGTTGGTTGCACGTCTGCGTGAGTCCTTGGGGGTGGATGCGGTCTGTGCTCAATGCGCCAGTCGGGTCGGGGCTGTACATAACGGTTACGAAGACTTCCGGCGTCTTGGTCTGGATCGTTGGTTGGCTGTGCTGGGTGCCTATCATCTAGGGCAGCGTGCTTGTCTGGTGGTGGATCTGGGGACAGCGGTGACCGCTGACTTCGTTTCTGCCTCAGGTATGCACCTGGGCGGCTTCATTTGCCCGGGCTTGCCGCTCATGCGTGATCAGTTGAGCACGCACACGCGGCGTATTCGCTACGACCGGCAGGTGGCTCTCGCTGCTTTGCAGGAACTGGAGCCTGGGCGCTCCACTGCGGAGGCTGTCGAGCGAGGGTGCGTATTGATGTTGCGCGGTTTTGTTGCCGAGCAGTTGCTGCAGGCGCAGGCTCGTTTTCCTGAGGGCTTCGAGGTCTTCCTGACTGGAGGCGATGCGGATCTGGTGCGAGATGTGGTCCCGGGAGCGCAGGTTGTTCCTGATCTGGTATTTGTCGGGCTGGCTATCGCCTGTCCCTTGAGCTGAGGCGAGGTATGCGCTGGTTTCTGCTATTGCTCCTGCTACTTAACGCCTTCTATTACGTCTGGCATCAGCAGCAGGCTCCCTTACGTGCCAAAGAGGTGGCTCCAGCAGGTGCTTATCAGGCGGCGCGTAAAGATATCCGTTTGTTGAGTGAGGCGGATGCGCCGCGCTCGCGTGCAGATTCGTCGACACCGGCTGATGCGGCTGCTCCTGATGCGGCTGTTTGCCTCTATCTAGGGAGTTTCGAAGAGGAGTCTAGGGCCAGGGTTGTGGAGCAGCGGCTATTGAGTTTGGACATACAGGCTGAAGTGCGCGGTGTCGATGCGGCAGCGGGGCTCGAGTATTGGGTTTATCTGCCGCCTCTGGCTTCCCGTCAGGCCTCGCTGAGGCAGTTGCGCGAACTGCAGGCCCGCCGTATCGATAGTTACATCATCACTCAGGGCGAGCTGGCGAATGGCATATCGCTCGGCATATTCCCCCGCCGCGACTCGGCCAATAGCGTCATGCAGCGTTTGCGGGATGTGGGTTACGAGTCGCAGATTCGCGAGCTCTCGCGTGCGCATCGCAGTTTCTGGGTGCGTGTAGCCCCGGAAAGTCGGCGCTTGGCTGACGAATTTTTGCTTGGTCGGCTCGCGGGTGACTTCGCAGGTTTGCAGCATCAATTAATGCCTTGTGAAGGCGTTGCATTGCTCCAGTAGTTTGCATAGAATGGCGCCCGCTTCGCAGGGTGGTCAAAGTTGGTTCCCGACGAAGATGTTGTCAAAGTAGCTAACCTCAAGATTTTAATGAGAAAAAGCTTGACAGCAGGGTGGCAGATCTAGAAAATGCCGCCTCACTTTGGAGGGGTTCCCGAGCGGCCAAAGGGATCAGACTGTAAATCTGACGTCATCGACTTCGAAGGTTCGAATCCTTCCCCCTCCACCAGATTCAGCGTGAGCTGCAAGCTCCGCGGGTATAGTTCAGTGGTAGAACCTCAGCCTTCCAAGCTGATGATGCGGGTTCGATTCCCGCTACCCGCTCCAGTTTGTGGTTGGCGCAACAGAGTTTGGCTCATGTAGCTCAGCTGGTAGAGCACACCCTTGGTAAGGGTGAGGTCAGCGGTTCAAATCCGCTCATGAGCTCCATCTAATGAAGGCAGATATGAAAGTATCTGCCTTTGTTTTAATGGCAGCATGGCTTGCTCAATTCTTCGATAGGAGACGGTCAAGATGGCTAAAGAGAAATTCGAACGTAACAAACCGCACGTCAACGTTGGCACCATTGGTCACGTTGACCACGGTAAAACCACTCTGACCGCTGCTCTGACCCGTGTCTGCTCCGAGGTTTTCGGTTCGGCCAAGGTTGACTTCGACAAGATCGACAGCGCTCCGGAAGAAAAAGCTCGTGGTATCACCATCAACACCGCGCACGTAGAGTACGACTCCAACATTCGTCACTACGCGCACGTTGACTGCCCGGGCCACGCCGACTACGTGAAGAACATGATCACCGGTGCTGCCCAGATGGACGGCGCGATCCTGGTCTGCTCGGCTGCCGACGGCCCCATGCCGCAAACCCGTGAGCACATCCTGCTGTCCCGTCAGGTAGGCGTACCGTACATCGTTGTCTTCCTGAACAAGGCTGACATGGTTGACGACGCTGAGCTGCTGGAACTGGTCGAGATGGAAGTTCGCGACCTGCTGAGCACCTACGACTTCCCGGGTGACGACACTCCGATCATCATCGGCTCCGCGCTGATGGCTCTGAATGGCGAAGACACCAACGAGCTGGGCACTTCTGCTGTCAAGAAGCTGGTCGAGACTCTGGATACCTACATTCCGGAGCCGGTTCGTGCCATCGACAAGCCGTTCCTGATGCCGATCGAAGACGTGTTCTCGATCTCCGGCCGCGGTACTGTAGTGACCGGTCGTGTTGAGCGCGGTATCGTCAAGGTCCAGGAAGAAATCGAAATCGTTGGTCTGCGTCCGACCACCAAAACCACCTGCACCGGCGTTGAGATGTTCCGCAAGTTGCTGGACGAAGGTCGTGCTGGTGAGAACTGCGGCGTGCTGCTGCGCGGCACCAAGCGTGATGAGGTTGAGCGTGGTCAGGTTCTGGCCAAGCCGGGCACCATCAAGCCGCACACCAAGTTCGAAGCTGAAGTGTACGTACTGTCCAAGGAAGAAGGTGGTCGTCACACCCCGTTCTTCAAGGGCTACCGTCCGCAGTTCTACTTCCGTACCACTGACGT
>NZ_QASO01000078.1:0-64260 GCF_003052605.1 Ectopseudomonas oleovorans
TGGGGGCAAGTCGTACAGTGGCACAACGGGTGGCGGCCAACAGCCGGCGCTGGTGGTGCAACAGCGGCAAGCTACTCAATAGGGTGTTGAACCTGGCCTGGTTCGACCGCCTGGGATTAGCCCGACTCTCATAACCTCAATCCCTCGAACCGCCCGGTGCGGACCCGCATGCCGGGTGGTGTGGCAGGGGCGCAGTTCATCAGAACTGCCCCCTATGCCGATTGCGTGGCCACTCTGCCTGTCAGGTGCATGGCGCAGCTTGTGTCGGCGCCTGCGCTGCTGCCATTGGCAATATCCATGGTCACTATCGAGAGCACTGATTTCTGTCTAGCGCGGCATCGGCCTAATGTTGAGCCCAACAGAGTTTGAGTTGGATTGGAGGTCATGATGTCCCGTATCGATGTGGTTTCCCTGGTTGGTAGTGCGGTGCCGGCTGAGCTCCGCTCCGACGGTCACATGGCGTGCTGGCTGGTGATTGTGGACGGCCAGCCGAAAGCCGGCCCCTTCGCCTCCCGCGAGGCTGCGCTGGCTTGCCAGGCGGTCTGGATGCTCAGCAGCGCTATTCGTCGTGAGGGCGATTCGCTGCTGGCCTGACTCACTGTTTTACCCCGCGCTCGCTCCAGCGCTCCCCTTGGCCCGCCTCTGGCGGGCTTTTTCTTGTTCGCCGGTTAGAATGGCGATCATTTTCCGAAGGAGCGCAGTGTGGCCAGGTGGGACATCTTCTGCAGCGTGGTCGACAACTACGGTGATATCGGCGTGACTTGGCGGCTGGCCCGGCAACTGGCGGCCGAGCAGGGGCATGTTGTGCGCCTGTGGATCGACGAGTTGGGCGCCTTCGTACGCTTGTGTCCCGAGGCCAGTGTCGATGCTGAATGGCAACGCTGGAGCGGTGTCGAGGTGCACCAGTGGCGTGAGCCGTTCCCTGCGGTTGAGCCTGCGCAGGTAGTGATCGAGGCCTTCGCCTGTCAATTGCCGTCTGCCTATATCGAGGCGATGGTGGCCAGCGGCACGCGCCGCTTGTGGCTGAATCTGGAATACCTCAGTGCCGAGGACTGGGTGGCAGGCTGCCATGGCCTACCATCGCCGCAGCCTGGAGGCTTGCAAAAATTCTTTTTCTTCCCTGGATTCGTGGAGGGCACGGGCGGTTTGCTGCGCGAAGCCGATCTGTTGGCGAGGCGGCGTTCCTTTCAGGCTGACGCGCAGGCGCAGCAGGCGTTCCTGCAGTCGCTTGGCGTGATAAGGGAAGCCGGGGCGCGACTGATTTCGTTGTTCGCTTATGAAAATGCGGGGGTGGCGGGCTGGCTTGATGCGCTGGCAGCCGATTCGCAGTCGACTCAATTGCTGGTGCCGCAGGGCAAGGTTTTGGCGGATCTGCAGGCCTGGCTGGGCGAGGCGCAGTTGTTGCCTGGTGATCAGCGGCGGCGCGGCAATCTGCTGATCCATGTGCTGCCTTTCGTGGCGCAGGATGACTACGACCGCCTGTTGTGGTGCTGCGACCTCAACGCGGTGCGTGGCGAGGACTCCTTCGTGCGAGCGCAATGGGCGGGGCGGCCGCTGCTCTGGCACATCTACCCGCAGGAGGAACGGGCGCACTGGGACAAACTTGAGGCGTTTCTGGCGATTTATAACGCCGATCTGATGCCTGAAGCCGCTGCCGTTCAGGCTGAATTCTGGCGAGCCTGGAATGCGGGGGAAGGGATGGAAACGGCCTGGCCTGCGCTTCTCGAGGTATGGCCGGTACTGCAGCGACACGCCGAGCAATGGTGTGACGATCAGGCCACTCGGTCGGATCTTGCCACGACGCTGGAACAGTTTTACCTAAATTGGCTATTATACGCGGCCTAGATTTCTGTACCTCCCGCATATTTCGGATATTCGCATGAAAACTGCACAAGAAATGAGAGTCAACAGCGTGGCCCTGATCGATGGCCAGCCGTGGCTGATCCAGAAGGCCGAGTTCACCAAGTCCGGACGTAACAGCGCCATCGTCAAGATGAAGCTGAAGAACCTGCTCAACGGTTCCAAGACCGAGACCGTCTACAAAGCCGACGACAAGATGGAGCCGGTGATTCTCGAGCGCAAGGAAGTGAATCTGTCCTACATCAGCGGTGAGGACTATGTATTCATGGATCCGGAGTACAACTCCTACGAGCTGCGCGCCGAAGATCTGGAAAGCGTTCTGCCGTTCATTGAAGAAGGCATGAACGATGTCTGCGAAGCCGTGTTCTTCGAAGGCAAGGTGATCTCCGTCGATCTGCCGACCACCATCGTGCGTCAGGTTGTCTACACCGAGAACGCTGCTCGTGGCGACACTTCCGGCAAGGTCATGAAGCCTGCCAAGCTGCGCAACGGTACCGAGATCAAGGTTGCCGAGT
Organism: Ectopseudomonas oleovorans; assembly: GCF_003052605.1. GTDB lineage: Bacteria > Pseudomonadota > Gammaproteobacteria > Pseudomonadales > Pseudomonadaceae > Aquipseudomonas > Aquipseudomonas oleovorans_A. Next base: position 2,376 of record NZ_QASO01000078.1, read on the forward strand.
TCGTCGACATCGACGACTGGATCGAGATCGATACCCGTGACGGTTCCTACAAGGGCCGCACCCAGGCTCCGGCCTGAACCTAAGCTGCACGAGAAACCCGGCCTAGGTGCCGGGTTTTTTGTGGCTGTCACGCGGCGGTTTTCGTGGTGCGCGCGGCGCGCCCTAGGGTCATGATCTTACTGCTGTGGGATGGCCAGGCTGGTTTGCAGTGCCTGATCCCAGGGCGGCGGAAAGCCGAAGCGCTGCTTCAGGAAACTCAGCAGCAGGCGTGTCCGCTGGCTGGCCTCGCGCTCCAGGCGCAGGGCGTAGATGCTCACCGGCTCGACGGGTGGCAGGCCCTGTTCGCAGAACAGCGGGATCAGCTCGCCACGTTGCAGATGCTCGCTGCTCATCCAGGTGGGCAGGTGGGCCACGCCAAGGCCGGCGAGGGCGCTGAACAGCAGGGTTTCGGCGTTGTTGCTGGTCTGGCGCAGGCGCTTGGGCTTGCACAACTGCAGTTTGCCGTCGACTTCGAAGCGCCAGGCGTAGGGTGGCGCCAGGCTGTCCCAATCGAGGCCGTCGTGCTGTTCCAGCTCCAGTGGGCTGCGGGGAATGCCGCGTCGACGCAGATACTCCGGGCTGGCGCAGACGATGCGCGTCATCGACGCCAGCGGCGTGGCCACCAGGCGGCTGTCGGGTAGGGGGCCAATACGCACGACGATATCCACCTCACCCAGGTGTTCGCCCTGCAGGTCGATGAAGCTGTCGATCAGGCGTAGTTGCACGTCCAGGCCGGGGTTTGCGCGCAGGAACTCGGCAATCGCCGGAGCCAAGTGGCGGCGCCCAAAGGGTGAGGGGGCGTCGATGCGAATCAGGCCTTCCGGTGCACTGCTCAACGACACCGCTTCGGCGCGGGCCAGGTGCAGCTCGGCAAGGATACGCCTGGCGCGCTCGGCGAACGCCAGGCCCGCCGGGGTGACGCGTACCGCATGAGTGGTGCGACTGAACAGACTGCTGCCCATGGCGCGCTCCAGGGCGTCGATGCGCCGTGCCACTGCCGAGGGCGTGAGCGGATGGCGCCTTGCCGCTGCGGAGAAGCTGCCGGTCTCCAGCACGTCGAGAAAGAGCTCCAACTGGTCGGTCAGTGCATCGGGGTTCATGGCAGCCTTCTTATGTGAGATAAGCAAAGCCATTGTGCGCTGCTGTGCGTTTCCACGCTAGCCGTGGCTGCTTAACATGCGCCCACTGTCTGGAGGTGTCATGAATCTGTTCGACCTGTTGCTCAATCTATTGCTCGGCCTGGGCCTGGGGACTCTGGGCGGGTTATTTGGCATTGGCGGCGGGCTGATCGCCATTCCGGTGTTGGGCATCGTTTTCGGGCTGGATCAGCAGTTGGCTCAGGGCACCGCGCTGGTGATGGTGGTGCCGAACGTGATGCTGGCGATCTGGCGATACCATCAGCGCAATCGCATCGATCTGCGCTATGCGTTGCTGCTCGGTGTCACCAGCTTCTTCTGTGCCTGGCTGGCCTCGTTGTATGCAGTAGAAGTGGACTCGCGCACCATGCGCTGGGCTTTCGTCGGTTTCCTGCTGGCCCTGGCGGCATACAACCTGCTGCGCATGCTGATGGCTCAGGGGCCGGCCAGTGGCGAGTTGCGTCATCACTGGGGCTGGTTTGGCGTGCTGGGCGGGGTGTCCGGCGCCATGGGCGGGCTGTTTGGCGTGGGCGGCGCGGTGGTGGCTACGCCAGTGCTGACCAGCGTATTCGGCACCACCCAGGTGGTAGCGCAGGGGTTATCGCTGTCGCTGGCGCTGCCCAGCACCGGCGTCACGCTGTTCACCTACGCGCTGCATGATCACGTCAACTGGTGGATGGGCGTGCCGTTGGCGGTGGGTGGCCTGCTCAGCATCAGTTGGGGCGTACGCCTGGCCCATTCGCTGCCGGAGCGTCTGCTGCGCAGCCTGTTCTGTGGCTTCCTGCTGCTCTGTGCACTGCTGCTCGCGCTGGAGTCGGGTGGCCGCCTATAGGCGAAAACCATAGACGATATGCTCGGCCAGGCATTCGGTGACGGGTGACTGGCTGCTGTCGTTGCTCAGCAGCACGATGCTGGTCAGCGGCAGCAGCTGCAGGCCTTCGGCTTCGCCGAGGATGCGCAGGTCGGGGGTGATCAGGCTTTGCAGTTGCGCAGTGACCGCGAGGCCCGCGCGCACCACGGCGAAGATCGCCGAGAGGCTGGGGCTGGTGTAGGCGATGCGGTAGGGACGGCTCATCGCATCCAGCGCGTTGCAGGCCCATTCGCGGCAGAAACACTCGGCGTTGAACATGGCCAGTGGCATGGGGTTCTGTTCATGTGGGCAGAAGCCCTGGGCCATGGCCCAGGCGAAGCGCTCCTGGCGCAGCAGTTGGTCGATCTCCTTGTCGGGCTGGCGGGTGACGATGGTCAGGTCCAGATCCTGGCGCAGCAGCAGTTGTCCCGAAGGCTCGCAATGCACTTCCACCTGCACCAGCGGATAGGCCTGGGCGAAGCGCGAGAGAATCTTCGGCAGAAAGCGCATCACGTAGTCGTCCGGCGTGCCGATGCGCACGACACTGACCATATGCGGCTCGCGCAGGGTGTTGAGTACCTCGCCATGCAGCTTGAGGATGCGCCGCGCATAACCCAGCAGCACCTGGCCCTCGGGCGTCAGCCGCACCTGACGGCCGTCGCGCTCGAACAACGGGCGTTGCACCACGTCTTCCTCCAGCCGCTTTATCTGCATGCTCACGGCTGACTGGGTGCGATTGACCGTTTCTGCGGCGCGGGTGAAACCGCCGGTGTCGGCGATGGCAACGAAGTTGCGCAGCAATTCGGCATCAATACTGGGGTGGAAGGCCATTCATCAATCCTCGAGATGGATGCCATAAGAAACATTCGCTGGATTGATCTAAAGCTGGGCCCGACACTGACGCCAACCCCACAGGGAGGGCGAAAAGATGAAAGGTCAGAAAGGTTATGCGTTGGCTCAGGCCATCCACTTCGAACGGTTGCCGTCACTGGTCGGCGTATGGCGTATGCTGCGGCGCTGGCGTCAACTGGCTCACAAGCGGGCACAGCTGGCGCAACTGAATGATGCTGCATTGAAGGACCTGGGACTGTCCCGCGCCGATGTGTTGCAGGAGGCCGAACGGCCGTTCTGGGATTACCCGCTGAGAAAGAGAGTGGTACATGACAGGAGTTGTTGAATGACCGCGGTACGCAAGGGCGCCGATTTTTTCCTGTTCCAACTGATGCTGTTGTTATGCGCCATCTGGGGTAGCCAGCAGGTGGCAATCAAGCTGGCGGCGGGCGATATCGCGCCCATGCTGCAGGTGGCCTTGCGCTCCGGCATCGCCGCCGTGCTGGTCGGCTTGCTCTTGCTGTGGCAGCGCGGATGGCGCGAATGGGTCAGCTCGACGTGGCTGGCTGGACTGCTGGCGGGCGTGTTGTTCGCACTGGAGTTCTTCTTCATCGCCCTTGGCCTGCGCTACACCACGGCTTCGCATATGGCGGTATTTCTCTACACCGCGCCGATCTTCTCGGCGCTTGGGCTGCACTTTCTGTTGCCCAGCGAGCGCTTGCGACGCCTGCAGTGGCTGGGTATCACCTTGTGTTTCGGCGGTGTAGTGATGGCATTTGGTGTCGGTGGCAATTGGGCTGAGGTCGATGCCGGTATGCTGCTGGGCGATGCGCTGGGGCTGTGCGCCGGCATGGCCTGGGGCGCGACCACGGTAGTCGTGCGGGGTTCGCGCCTGTCCGAAGCGCCGGCCGGGTTGACCCTGTTCTATCAGTTAGCGGTGGCGTTCGTGCTGCTGCTGGCGTACGCGCTGGTGGTGGTGGACTTGTCCCAGCTGCGTTGGACGCCTGTGGCCATCGCCAGCATTCTGCTGCAGGGCGTGGTGGTGTCATTCTTCACCTACTTGACCTGGTTCTGGCTGCTGCGCCGCTACCTGGCTTCGAACATGGCAGTGTTCTCCTTCATGACCCCGCTGTTTGGCGTCACCTTCGGCGTGCTGGTGCTGGACGAACCGCTGACCCTGAACTTCATCATTGGCGCGGCGCTGGTGCTGTCGGGCATCACCCTGGTCAGCAGCGAGGCCTGGTTGCGTCGACGTCTGTCCGGCTGGCGTGGCCTGCCGCAGCAACCCTGACGCATGGAGGCTGGAAATTGTCCGCTTATCACTTGGCCCAACTGAACATTGCCTGGATGAAGGCGTCGCTGGAGTCAGAGCTTGTGAGCTTTTCGGTCACGCCCGCCGAAGGGGGCGCGAGTGGGTTTGTGATCGCTGTGGCGGTCAGATGATCTGTTCAGCATGAAGGCACTCGCGTTATCTGGTTTTTCGGGTCGTTTTTCGCCGTTTCGTACGCTCAAGCCCCGATTCCGGACACTGCAGACGCACCTTTCCCGAAGGCAAGCATCTCCGGCGCGAGGCTGGCCATCCGCATCAGGTTGTGGGCCAAGGCAAAGAACAGGACCACGCACTTGACCTTGGCCAGTCCGCGCACGCGGAACTGCTGGAGTCCCCGGTTGCGGCTGTGGGCATTGACGCATTCGGCGGTTGCGGCGCGGTTCTTGTAGATCGCCTTGGCCTCATCGGTCCCCATGCGCGCGCGCCATGCCGCCACGCCAGGACTGTCGTCGGGCTTGGGCTGGTGTGGGTCCACCGCCTTGTCCTTGGCCGCCGGCACCGGCCCATACACCGTGGTGTGCGCGCTGGCCTGTTCGACCTGCTCGTGACCCACAAAGCCGCCATCGACCAGCCAGGCCTCGGGCGTCTGACCGCAACGCTCGCGCACCTGCTCGATCATCGGCACCATCTGACCCTGGTCGCTTCCAATCGTGGCCACCTCGACGCCCACAATCACCAGCGAGTCGACATCGCTGGCCAACTGCGGGTTGTACGCAGGCCGAAACCCGCCGTCGCCCATCTTCATGACCGTCGCCTGGGCATCGGTCGTCGAGGCGCGCGCCTGATCGGCCGCCTTGCCCTGGCGGCGCTTGATCGCTTCGAGTTCGGGCAAGCGCGCCAGCGCCTCGGCCACCCGGGTCTCGCGCTCACGGGCCGCGCGCAGCCGCGCCGCCTGACGAGCCCGCTCGGCCCTGCCCGGGTCGGCTTCAAGCTCGGCCTTGAGCTGCGCGACCCGCTCGCGGGCCGCCTCCAGGTAGCCCGCGAGCTTGTCCTCGCGCCGGAACGATCCCGCCCCCGCACTGGCCCGCACCCGCATGCCATCCTGCGCCACCTGGCGCAGCTTCACCACCCCGGCGGCAATGAGCGTTGCCACATTAGCGCTGAGCAACTCGTCGAGCGCCTCGCCGTGATCCTTCCGAAAGTCCGACAGCGTGTGGTAATTGACCTGCACCCCGCCGCACAGCCAACGATACGCATCATGCGCATCGGTCAGGCGCGCCACCTCGCGCGCGCTGCCCACCCCGTCGAGCGTCGCGTAAAGCCACAGCGACAACAGAATCTCCGGCGCAATCGCCGCCCGACCAACCCCGCCCTCACGCACCCGGATCCGCTCATAGAAGCGCGCCAGATCCTGCCCGGCAACATACGACCACACCAGCCGCGCCCGATGACCTTCCGGCAGCAGCGACTCGAGGTCGCTGGCGCGAAACTCCATCTGGGTGCGGTTGGGCAAAATCACGCGTGCGTGAGCTTTCATGGCAGGGTTACGAGATCGTGGCCGGGACGCAAGAATTATACCAAAAGCATTTCTCGGAAATCTTCACAGACTCTCAGCGGAGATGGCTGACTTCGTCGCCAATCTGGAGCGTATCAATGCACTGGCTGAAGGCTCGCCCGGCTATGTCTGGCGTTTGCAGGACGAGGCGGGCGATGCCACGGCAATCCGTCCGTTCGGTGACGAGGTGTGGGTCAACATGTCGCTTTGGCAGGACGTGCAGTCGCTCGGCGATTACGTCTACAAATCGGCACATACCGAGATGCTCAAGCGCCGTCGCGAATGGTTCGAGCGTGTCGAGCAGGCGCACCAGGTGCTGTGGTGGGTGCCCGCCGAGCATCGGCCGAGCGTGGTCGAGGCCGCTGAGCGCCTGGCTCATCTGCGCGAGTATGGCGCGACGGTGCAGGCCTTCACCTTTCGCCACGCGTTCGCCGCGCCGGCCTGAACTCGTCGGCAGCCAAACTGCCTGATAGGCTGGTCGCCATGACGCTCTCACTTTCTCTCGCCGAAGCCCGCCGCCTGGCTCTGGCTGCTCAGGGGTTCGGCCGTACCCCACGCGGCGCCATCGCCCACAAGCAGCTGCAGGCGCAGATCGAGCGCCTTGGCGTGGTGCAGATCGACTCGGTCAATGCCTTGGTGCGCTCGCACTACCTGCCGACTTTTTCCCGTCTTGGTCATTACCAGGCCGAGCACCTCGATGAACTGGCCTGGGGCCGGGCGCGGCGCAGGCGCCTGTTCGAATACTGGGGGCACGAAGCCTCGCTGTTGCCACTCGAGCTTTATCCGCTGCTGCGCTTGCGAATGCGCCGAGCGGCGGATGGGCAGGGCATTTACCGCGAGTTGGCGAAGTTCGGTGTGGAGCGGCGCGACGCAATAGACAGCGTGCTGCAGTCCGTGCGCGAGCTCGGTGCACTGGGCGCCGGCAGCCTTTCCTCACGTACCGAGAAGGCCGGCCCCTGGTGGGATTGGAGCGCGGAAAAAATGGCGCTGGAATGGCTGTTCGCTGCAGGTCTGGTCACTGTGGCTGGGCGCCGCGGCTTTGAAAGGCTGTACGACCTGCCGGAGCGGGTCATTCCCGCGGATGTGCTGAATCCCCCGGACCTCGATGACGACGAGGCGCAGCGCCGCCTGTTGCTGCGTTCTGCCGATGCCCTGGGCGTGGCGACCGAGCGCGATTTGCGCGACTACTATCGGCTGGACGTCAGTGACAGCAAGCGCCGTATCGCTGAACTGGTGGAGGCGGGCGAGTTGTTGCCTGTCACGGTGCAGGGCTGGCGGCAGGTGGCCTACTGCCGGGGCGAGCCGCGCATTCCCCGGCGTGTTCGCCATAGTGCGTTGCTGTCGCCGTTCGATTCACTGATCTGGGAACGCGAGCGCACCGAACGACTGCTGGGCTTCCGCTATCGGCTGGAGATCTACACCCCGCAGAGCAAGCGCGTGTATGGCTATTACGTGCTGCCGTTTCTGACCATGAACGCCTGCTGGCGCGGGTGGATCTGCGCAGCGAGCGCGCTACCGGGTGCCTGGCGGTGCATGCCGTGCATCTGGAGGACGTAGTGTTGAGCGAGGAGGCGCGCTTGGCGCTGGGCGATTCACAGTGCGCGGGCCTGGATGAGGTGTGGTTGGCGCCGAGCGTGAGTCTGCGCGGGCTGCTCGGTTAACCGCCATTCTCCAGCAGCAACTGCTCGACGCGCTGGATGTTCATCTGCATCGGGCAATAGTTATACATCGGCGAGCCGACATGCTTGCCCTGCAGCTCGCACTGGCCATTGCGGTAGACCAGCCAGGCCTTCTGCGTCGTTGTTGTCGGTCATCAGGTCCATCAGGCCGCTGTAGACGCGCGCGCAACCGTTGGCCATGGCCCAGGCGTTGACGTCGTCGGCCTGATACACCTTGTAGGTGATCGGCGTGCCGTTGATCTGATGGCCGAGGTTGTTGACGATCTTGTCCAGACGTTTGCTGTACGGGTTGTTCGGGCCGGAGATATTGGCTTCGGCATCCATTTCGGCGCAGGCCTGGTCGGACATGCTGCGTACTTCGGCGTCGCTGAGGGTCGCGGCCTGCACGGCCATCAGGCCCGATTGCAGCATGGCGTCGGGGGACATGTTCTGGCAGCCGGTCAGCAGAACGGCGCTGGACAGGCGAAAGCGGAGACGGTGGTGCGCAGTTGCATGGTTTATCGTCCTTGTTGGGGGGGCGCGAGTCCTTTCCGGCTGGGTGTAGCTTGGGCACCTGTCCGGTGCTCGCGATGGGAAAGCATTATGCCGGACACCGCACAGAAGATGTGCGAGCCGGTTCGCGCCCTGGCCAAGTGGCCAGGGCGCGGAGGGTCAGCGGCGTACCTGCTTCAGCGTTTCGGCGATCATGAACGCCAGTTCCAGAGACTGGTCGGCATTCATGCGTGGGTCGCAGTGGGTGTGGTAGCGGTCTGACAGGCCGTCTTCGGTGATCGGGCGTGAGCCGCCGATGCACTCGGTGACGTTCTGCCCGGTCATCTCGATATGGATGCCACCGGCGTAGGTGCCTTCGGCCTGGTGTACGGCGAAGAACTGCCGGACTTCGCTGAGGATCTGCGCGAAATCGCGGGTCTTATAGCCGCTGCTGGCCTTGATGGTGTTGCCGTGCATCGGGTCGGAACTCCACAGCACCTGGCGGCCTTCCTCCTTGACCTTGCGCAGCAGGCGCGGGAAGTGCGCCTCGACCTTGTCCGCGCCCATGCGCACGATCAGGTTGAGGCGACCGGGATCGTTGTCCGGGTTGAGGGTGTCGATCAGGCGGATCAGCTCGTCCGGGTCCATGCTCGGACCGACCTTGACGCCGATGGGGTTCTCGATGCCGCGCATGAATTCGACGTGTGCGCCGTCCAGCTGGCGGGTGCGGTCACCGATCCACAGCATGTGTGCGGAGCAGTCATACCAGCGACCGGTGAGGCTGTCGCGACGCACGAAGGCTTCTTCATAGTTCAGCAGCAGCGCTTCGTGGGCGGTGAAGAAGCTGACTTCGCGCAGCTGCGGTGCGCTGTCCATGCCGACGGCGCGCATGAAGGCCAGGGTTTCGTCGATGCGACCGGCGAGCTGGTGGTACTTCTCGGATAGCGCCGAGTTGGCGATGAAATCGAGGTTCCACTGATGCACCTGATGCACGTCGGCGAAGCCGCCCTGAGCGAAGGCGCGCAGCAGGTTGAGGCTGGCGGTGGCCTGATGATAGGCCTGCAGCAGGCGCTCCGGGTCCGGTACGCGACTGGCGACGTCGAAACCGATACCGTTGACGATGTCGCCACGGTAAGCGGGCAGGGTGACGCCATCGATGGTTTCGCTGCCGGACGAGCGCGGCTTGGCGAACTGGCCGGCCATGCGCCCGACCTTGACCACCGGGCAGCCGGCGGCGAAGGTCATGACGATGGCCATCTGCAGCAGCACCTTGAAGGTGTCGCGGATCTTCGCGGCGGAAAACTCGGCGAAACTCTCGGCGCAGTCGCCGCCCTGCAGCAGGAACGCGCGCCCCTGGGTGACCTCGGCGAACTGGCGACGCAGCTCGCGCGCCTCCCCGGCGAACACCAGCGGCGGGTAGCCGGCCAGGGTTTGTTCGACGCGAGTCAGGTGCGCGGCATCAGGGTATTCAGGCTGCTGTTGGATGGGCTTGGCCCTCCAGCTTTCGGGGCTCCAGGCGTTCGACATGCTGCGTCTCTAGCGGTTGATCAGGCGGAGACACATGGTAACCGATAAGCCCCGCAGCTCGTACGTGTATTGGCTCATGACGCCGGGGCGGGCTCGAATGCGCGCGCAGGCCGCATGCGCGGCGATACATCGCGCGCCGGCAGGAAGCGCCCGTAGTGCTGTGCCTTGCCCAGATCATCCGGGTATTCCAGGCAGCAGTGATAGGCGATGCGACAGTTGATCATCGTCAGCGCGACCGCTGCATCGTTGCGTTTGACCACTCGCATCGCGGTACTGGCAGGCCAGTTCGAAGTAGGCGTCTACTGCATCCAGGCCGCGCGACTGGCCCAGTTGCTTGAAGTTATTACCGACCAGGCTGGGGGCCAGGCATTCGGTCACCCAGCAATCGGAGAAGTCGCGGTGCCACAGGTCCTTGGTCAGCACGGCCTTTGCCTGCTTCTTGAACAGAGCGCGAAATTCCGGCTCCTTGACCTTGGCATAGGGCTCGTCCGGGTCCTTGAAATTGCGCAGGATCTCGCCGGCACCGAATTCCTCGAAGGCATTCACGTTGAGTCCTTCCAGGCGCAGGATGAAGGGCGCTGGCAAGGTCTGCCAGCGGAAGTGGCCGCGCAACACCTGTTCGCCAGCCAGCCGGAAAGGCGGGTGAAACGGTGCAGCAGCGGCTGCAGGCGGCCTGCGTGACTACAGCCAGGCCAGGCTGAGGCCGGACACCAGATGCCAGCAACCCCAGAAGGCCGCGATCAGCAGCATGCCGCTGGCCTGTGGGAAGAAGGTGAAGATGATCACCAGGCCCAGTGCCGAATTCTGGGTGCCCACTTCCAGCGTCAGGGCGCGGCGGTCGGCCACCGATAGCCTGCTCAGGCGTGCGCTGAGGTAGCCAATGCTCAGTGCCAGGGCGTTGTGCGCCACTACCAGCCAGAAGAACAGATGGAAATGTCGGGTGAATTGCTCGAGGTTGCGGCTGAACGCCAGCGCGACGAAACCGAGCATTACCAGCAAGGCGAACAGACGCAGGGGCTTTTCCACTTTCAGCGTCAGTTGCGGGAAGCGCCGGCCGATCCAATGCCAGCCAGCAGAGGCAGGCCGAGCACCAGCAGCACGAGCAGCAGCAAACTCAGCGGGTCCAGTTCGATCTGCGTCAGCAAGGGTCGCGTATGTGGATTGAGCCAGGCGTACAGGGCGAAGTTGAGCGGTGTCAGCACGCTGGCGACGACGCTGGAAACGGCGGTCATGCTCACCGACAGCGCGACGTTGCCGCGAGCCATCCAGGTCATGATGTTGGAGAAGCTGCCGCCTGGGCAGGCAGCGATCAGGGTCATGCCCAGCGCCAGTTGCGCCTCGATGGCCAGGGCCCAGCAAGCCAGGCAGGTCAACGCCGGCAGCAACACGAATTGCGCCAGCATGCTGACCAGCTCCGCCTGCTCGTCACGCCCCTGCCAGCCCAGGCCGGAGGCCTCGACCATGCCGAGCATGAACAGGTCGTCGTGCTCGGGGTGGAATACGTTGAGATACAGCTGTGGTGCACCGGTATCTTGCGGCCAGTTCAACTCGTCGCGGCGATGAAGGGGTAGTCGAGCTTGTAGCCGGTGGCCATGAGGATCAGGTTGTACTCGGCTTGTTCGCCGTTGGCGAAGGTCACGCTTTGCCCCCTCACTGCCGTGATGTCGCCGCGAGGGCGGATGTCGCCGTGGCCGATATGGTGCAGCACCAGCGAGTTCATCACCGGATGCGACTCGTACAGGCGGTAGTCCGGGTCGGGCAGACCGTACTGCGAGGGTTTGCCGACCAGGGCGCGCACCAGCAGACCGTCGACCAGCTGTTTGAGACGCGCGGTAGCTTGATCGCTCCGCCGAAGGTATCGGTGGGTTTGCCGAGGATGAACTTGGGCAGGAAGTGATAGCCACGGCGTACCGAGAGGTCGACCGAGGCGGCGCGATGCACGGCATCGACGGCGATATCGCAGGCCGAGTTGCCGCAGCCGACCACCAGCACCCGTTTGCCGGCGAAGATATCCGCGCTCTTGTAGGCATTCGAATGCAACAACTCTCCGCAGAAATCACCGGGTAGGCGCGGCAGGTTGGGCGTATGCAGGGTGCCGTTGGCGATCAGCACACCGTCGAAACGCCACTCGTGTTGCTCGCCGTTGCGCTCGCTGATCAGTTTCCAGCCATCTTGCTCGCGTTGCACCTGCAGCACGCGGGTATCGAACTGGTAATGCTCATAGAGACGAAACTGCCTGGCGTAGTCGCGAAAGTAGCGGCGCATCTCGCTGTGGTGCGGGTAGGGCGCCACCTCGGCACGCATGGGGAACTCGCGGAACTCGGTGGTGCCCTTGGAGGAAATCAGATGCGCCGAGTGATACATGCTGCTGTGCGGGTTATCGATATCCCACAGGCCGCCAACGTCGCGGTGCAGCTCGAAACCGATGAAATCGATACCGTGCTTCTTCAATTGCCGAGCCGTGCACAGGCCCATGGGGCCTGCACCGATGATGGCGTACATGGCGAACCTCGTTATTGTTATGAGTAGCAGCGCAAGTGTTGGAATTATTGCGTGACCGGGGGCGGCTGCTTCAATGACAATCGGCGCCTTTAGCCCGGTTGTTGTGGTACGGGATGTCACTGTGGGAGAGGTATCGATGCCAGGGTTGCCGCCGGACGACGAGTTGCAGCAGCAGGACGAGGTTCTGCTGGCCGAGGTGCACGACGCCTTCGGGGTGATCCGTGTGGTGCAGATCGGCGCCTACCGCTTTCTCGAGTTTGGTGATGCCATCGAACAGAGTTGCGTGTTCCAGGGCGATCCCAGCTGGCTGGAATACGACTACACCCGCGCCATGTTGCTGGGCGCGCTGTGCCACGATGCGCCGGAAACCGCACTGTTCCTTGGTCTGGGCGCCGGCAACCTGACCCAGGCCTGCCTGAAGTTCCTGCCGTTGGAGGACGTCGAGGCCATCGAGTTGCGCCCGGACGTACCGCGCCTGGCCATGGAGTTTCTCGGTCTGGACGATGACCCGCGGCTGACCATTCGCATCGGCGACGCCACCGAACTGCTCGACAGCGCGGAAACCGCTGACCTGATCTTTCTCGATCTGTACACCGACCAGGGGCCTGGTGTCGGGCATCTGGCCTGGCGCTTTCTCGAGCGCTGCCGCGAAAAACTCAACCCGGGTGGCTGGCTGATCATCAACCAATGGGCAGGCAACGACGGCAAGCCGCTTGGCGCGGCACTGCTGCGCGGCCTTTATCATCGACACTATTGGGAGTGCCCGGTGAAGGAGGGCAACGTGGTACTGCTGATCCCGGCCGACCTCGAGCAGCGCTTGAACATGGGACGCCTGCAGATGCGTGCGGGCGAGCTGGCGCCGCGCCTGGGTTATTCGCTACAGCCGCTGATCGAAGCGCTGCGTCCGGCCACTTGATGTGCCGTTGAGCGGTTGGATGCATGCCAATCGATAAAAACCAGCACCCGAGACAGGATTTTCCGGTATAGTTCGCGCCGGCCAATTTTCTGGCCACGTTCAGGTAGTGCAACTCGCCCGGGAAATTAACACCCGGCAGCCAGTCCCCAGCGGACTATCCTTGACGATTCACTTTCATCACGTTTTCGCAAATCCCCGCCGACCAGGCTGCCAGGGTGACCCACAAGGTCTTACACGGCATGCGCAGCTTTGGAACATGGGTCTTTGCGGATGCACTTGAGGCAGACCCATGACCCAGGAAATCGGCGGCTTCGCCGCGCTCGGACTTCACCCCAATATTCTCGCCGCTCTGACCGCCGTCGGTTACGAAGAGCCGTCCCCAATCCAGTCGCAGGCCATTCCGGTGATTCTCGCCGGCCAGGACATGATCGGCCAGGCCCAAACCGGCACTGGCAAGACCGCAGCCTTCGCGTTGCCGATCCTGTCAAAAATCGACCCGACCAAGCGTGAACCACAGGCGCTGATTCTGGCGCCGACCCGCGAGCTGGCCCTGCAGGTCGCTACCGCCTTCGAAACCTATTCCAAGCAGATGCCTGGCCTCAATGTGGTCGCCGTCTACGGCGGCGCGCCGATGGGCCCGCAGCTCAAGGCCATTCGCCAGGGCGCTCAGGTCATCGTCGCCACCCCGGGTCGTCTGGTCGACCACCTGCGTCGTGACGAGAAAGTGCTGTCCACCATCCAGCACCTGGTACTCGACGAAGCCGACGAAATGCTTAAGCTGGGCTTCATGGACGACCTCGAAGTGATCTTCGAAGCCATGCCGGAAAGCCGTCAGAGCGTGCTGTTCTCCGCCACGCTGCCGCATTCGATCCGTGCCATCGCCGAAAAGCACCTGCGCGAACCGCAACACGTCAAGATCGCGGCCAAGACCCAGACCGTCTCGCGTATCGAGCAGGCGCACCTGATGATCCATGCCGATCAGAAGACCAACGCCGTGCTGCGCCTGCTGGAAGTCGAGGATTTTGACGCGCTGATCGCTTTCGTTCGCACCAAGCAGGCCACTCTGGACCTGGCTGCTGCCCTGGAAGCCAAAGGCTTCAAGGCCGCTGCGCTGAACGGCGACATTGCCCAGAACCAGCGTGAGCGCGTGATCGAGTCGCTCAAGGATGGTCGTCTGGACATCGTCGTCGCGACTGACGTTGCTGCTCGTGGTATCGACGTACCGCGCATCACCCACGTGTTCAACGTCGACATGCCGTACGACCCGGAGTCCTACGTACACCGTATCGGCCGTACCGGCCGCGCCGGTCGCGATGGCCGTGCGCTGCTGCTGGTAACCCCGCGTGAGCGCCGCATGCTGCAGGTGATCGAGCGTGTCACCGGGCAGAAGGTCGGCGAGGTCAAGCTGCCGAACGCCCAGCAGGTGCTCGATGCGCGCATCAAGAAGCTCACCAGCAGCCTGGCGCCGCTGGTGGCTGATGCCGAAGCCAGCCATGGCGATCTGCTCGACCGCCTGACCGCCGATATCGGCTGCAGCCCACGTGCCCTGGCCGCTGCGCTGCTGAAGAAGGCCACTAACGGCCAGGCCCTGGATCTGGCCACTGTCGAGCGCGAGCAGCCGCTGGTGCCGGGCGTTGGTGGTGCTCCGCGTGAGCGTCGTGAACGTGACGGCGAGCGTGGTGGTGAGCGCGGCGAATATCGCGAGCGCCGTGCGCCGGTACCGCTGACCGAAGGTCGCGTGCGTTGCCGCACCGCCCTGGGCACGCGCGACGGCATTGCTGCGAAGAACCTGCTGGGCGCTATCCTAAATGAGGGCGGTCTGGCTCGTGAAGCCATCGGCCGAATCCAGATCCGTGAGACCTTCAGCCTGGTCGAGCTGCCGGAAGATGGCCTGGATCGTCTGCTCGGCAAGTTGAAAGACACCCGCGTCGCTGGTAAGGCGCTGAAGCTGCGTCGCTATCGCGAGGATTGATCCAGCCGGCTGATTGCCGAGGATCAAAAAACGCCGCGCCCCTCACAGGGCGCGGCGTTTTTGTGTGTGCGCTGGCCGCACGGGCTGCCGAACGCCGGCGCCTGAAAGCAAAACGCCCCGAACCAGTCGGGGCGTTTGCGTCGTTCTCGCTGCGATCAGGCGCGGCGGCGGAACAGGGGCAGCGGTTGGTCTGCCGACGCCTGGTAGACCTCACTGTAATCCTCGAAGGCCTTCAGTGCATCGTACGGATCCTTGTCGGCACGCAGGGCGAAGGCATCGAAGCCGACACGCCTGAGGGCGAACAGCTGGTCGCGCAGCACGTCGCCAATGGCGCGTACTTCACCCTTGTAGCCATAACGGGTGCGCAGCAGGTAGGCGGTGGAGGAATGACGGCCATCGGTGAAGGCCGGGAATTCCAGGGCGATGACCTGAAAATGCGCCAGGTCATCGGCGATTTCCTCGATCTCGTCACTGGCCTCAAGCCAAACGCCGAGGCCACCGTCGCGAGCCTTTAGGGCGTGAGCATGCTCGCGCCACAGGGCCAGCGGGACGATGATGTCATCGCAGTTGGGAATGACGTCCAGGGTCACGTCCTTGGCCAGCAGGTGCCAGGTTTCGTCGACCACCTGACCGTTCTTAATGATTCGCTGCATAGACGCGCTCCTTGAACGGGTCGATACCGATGCGGCGGTAGGTATCGAGGAAGCTTTCTTCTTCGGTGCGTTGCTCGACGTAGACCTTGATGATCTTGTCGATCACATCGGCCATGTCCGCCTCGGCGAAGGATGGGCCGAGGATCTGCGCCAGGCTGGCGTCACGGCCGGCGCTGCCGCCGAGCGATACCTGATAGAACTCCTGGCCTTTCTTGTCGACGCCAAGGATGCCGATATGGCCGACGTGATGGTGGCCGCAGGCGTTCATGCAGCCGGAAATGTTCAGGTCGATGTCGCCGATGTCGAACAGGTAGTCCAGATCATCGAAACGACGCTGGATGGCTTCGGCGATCGGGATCGACTTGGCGTTGGCCAGCGAGCAGAAGTCGCCGCCCGGGCAGCAGATGATGTCGGTCAGCAGGCCCACGTTCGGCGTGGCGAAGCCTTGTTCGCGCAGCTCACCCCACAGGGTCAGCAGCTGACGCTGCTCGACGTCGGCGAGGATGATGTTCTGGTTATGGCTGTTACGCACCTCGCCGAAGCTGTAGCGATCGGCCAGATCGGCGATGGCATCGAGCTGCTTGTCGGTGACGTCGCCCGGCGCTACGCCAGTTGGCTTGAGCGACAGGGTCACGGCCACGTAGCCAGGCTTCTTGTGGGCGAAGGTGTTGCGCTGGCGCCAGCGGGCGAAGCCAGGATGCTCGGCGTCCTGCCGGGCGAGCAGGGCATCTTCGTCCTGCAGGGGCAGATAGGCCGGATCAACGAAGTGTGCGGCAACGCGGGCGACTTCGGCTTCGGTCAGGGTGGTCGGGCCATCCTTGAGGTGCGCCCATTCGGCGTTCACGCGCTCGGCGAACACCTCGGGGGTCAGCGCCTTGACCAGAATCTTGATGCGCGCTTTGTACTTGTTATCGCGACGGCCATAGCGGTTGTACACGCGCAGGATGGCGTCGAGATAACTGATCAGGTGTTGCCAGGGCAGGAATTCGTTGATGAAGCTGCCGACGATTGGGGTACGCCCCAGGCCGCCGCCGACGGAAACACGGAAGCCCAGCTCGCCGGCCTCGTTCTTCACTGCTTCCAGGCCGATGTCATGCACTTCGATGACGGCGCGGTCGCTCACGGCGCCGTTGACGGCGATCTTGAACTTGCGCGGCAAGTGGCTGAATTCGGGATGAAAGGTCGACCACTGACGGATGATTTCGCACCAGGGGCGCGGATCGACGATCTCGTCCTTGGCCACACCGGCGAACTGGTCGGTGGTGGTGTTGCGGATGCAGTTGCCGCTGGTCTGGATGGCGTGCATCTGCACGGTGGCCAGCTCGGCAAGAATCTCCGGCACGTCTTCCAGCTCCGGCCAGTTGAACTGCACGTTCTGCCGGGTGCTGATGTGCGCGTAGCCCTTGTCGTAATCGCGGGCGATGCGCGCAAGCGCACGAACCTGAGCGGACGACAGCAGGCCGTAGGGCACGGCGACGCGCAGCATGGGCGCGTAACGCTGGATATACAGACCGTTCTGCAGGCGCAGCGGACGGAATTCCTCGCCGCTCAGCTCTCCGGCGAGGTAGCGGCGGGTTTGATCGCGGAACTGCTTGACGCGATCCTCGACGATCTTTTGATCGTACTGGTCATATACGTACATGAAGGGTCCTGTTTTCAGGCTACTTACTGCCAATCAGCGCGCACGGCCGCGCACTCCCCGAGGAGCCGGGGCACGATACCAGCTCAGGTTTATGCGTAAAAGTGATGTTTGAATATATAAACCTTGGTTTAGGGAATAAGACCGCCCCAGAGCATAACCATATGGTTTGAGCGAAGGCCAAGGCTGGTCTTAAATGCAGTGTGCATCACCCAAAAGCACAAGAAGAGGGGGGAACCATGACCGAGCACACTGAAGTGGAAAGTTCCGACAGCGTTATCGATGCTTGGGCGATCTTTTGCCTGATCCTGATTGCGGTAGGTACGGCGGTCTTCTGGGTCAGCGGACAGTGAGGGCGAAGGCCGACACGCATTAGCGGTCGGCCTTTTGCCATTAACACCTTATACTGCGCCCCGATTATCGAGGAGGGGCGATGTGAGCAGGTGGATGCTGGGTCTGGGACTGTTGTTTTGCTGCGCGTTGGCGTCGGCACAACCGCGCGTGCCGACCATGGTTTTTCTCAACCCTGGCTACGCCAATGAGCGTTTCTGGAGCGATTACAGCCGCTACATGCAGGATGCCGCTGGAGACCTGGGCGTCGAGTTGGAGGTGCTGTACGGCGAGCGCGATCCTGAAAGGATGTTGCGCAATGCCCAGCAGGTTTTTGCAGGTAAGCACCCCGATTATCTGATTTTCACCAATGAACTGTTCCTGGGGCCGGCATTGTTGCGTCTGTTCGAAAACAGCGATGCCAGGCTGTTTGCCCTGCACAGTACCTTGACCCAAGAGCAGCAGGCCCTTATCGGTGGCAGCCGCGAGTACCACCGAAACTGGATAGGTAGCCTGGTGCCCAACGATGAGGAGGCCGGTTATCTGATGGCGCGTGAGCTGATCGCCCTGACCCATGGCAAGCCTGCCGAGTTGCTGGCGTTTGCCGGGGTCAACCGTACGCCTTCGTCAACTCTGCGTCAGGCCGGCTTGCAGCGTGCCTTGAGTGAAGCACCGCATATCAAGCTGATGCAGGCGGTTCATGGTGAGTGGCAGGAACAGCGGGCATACGAGCAGGCGATTGCTCTGTTGCCGCGTTATCCGGCGGTCAGCCTGATCTGGTCTGCCAACGATGAAATGGCCTTTGGTGTATTGCGTGCAGCCAATGAGCTGGGCAGAACCCTGCATTACACGGCCCTGAACAACTCGGAGCGCGTGCTAAAGGCGCGTATCGACGGACGTATCGATATTTTGGCCAGTGGTCACTTTCTTTTGGGCGCCTGCGCTTTGGTGATGCTCAGCGACCACGCGCGGGGGCTGGATTTCGCCGAGCGTGGAGGCAAGGATCAGGTGGCGTCGCTGTTGCGTACTGTCGACAGGGCGCAGTCAAAACAATTGCTCGAACGCCTTGCACAGCCGGATATTGGTATGGACTTTCGCCAGTTCAGCGTGCTGTCGCAGCCTCAGCGTCAGCGTTACCAGTGCTCGATTGCCTCCCTGCTGGAGTGATCAGCCAGTCGCCAGGTGCAGGATAAGTTTCACCACGCCCAGCAATACAACCACGAACAGCGTGGTGAACAGCACGCCGAGCAGAATGAAATGGCTGGGCTTGCCGCGGCTGAAATCACGGCTGCGATTTTTCCCGCTCTGTACGCCAAGGGCGGCGGCCAGCACGCTTTGCAGCATTTCGCGCAGGGTCAGAGGCGCTTGGGGGTCTTTTTCCTGATCGGTCATGGTCGGTCTCTCCTTTGATCCTGCAAGCATAGACTTTGTTGTGCATTCGCCATCCTGAAAAACAAAACGCCGCAGACCTTTGCAGGTTGCGGCGTTTTCTATTGTGCTGAATCGCTCTGCGGCAGGAGCCTCAGACCTTGAAGCGCCCCAGCAGGCGATCCTGCTGGCCGACCTGTTCCACCATCGAGGCGCACTGCCGGACCTGTTGCTCGGCACCGCCAGCCAGCTCGTGGCTGATGTCGCGGATGTTGGTGGTGTTGCGGTTGATTTCTTCGGTGGTCGCGCTCTGCTCTTCGGCTGCGGTGGCGATCTGCAGGTTCATGTCGTTGATGCGGGTGATCGCCTCACGGATGCGGCCGAGCATGTCGTTGGCTGCGATTGCGTCCTCGGCGGTCTTGCTGGCGGTATCGCGGCTCTGTTGCATGCGGCTTTCGGCCTGGCGCAAACCACCCGCGGACCTTTCGTCGTTGCTGGTGATCGCCAGGCGGCGCGTCAGGTCACCTTCGCCGCTGTTGATCTCACGCAACGAGGTGCTGAGCAGGCTCAGTGGTTTGAGCAGGCTGTTCATCAGTAGGCCCAGCACCACGAGGCTGATGGCCACGCCGACCACGGTACCGACCACGGCAAGCCAGGTCAGGCGGTTGGCTTCGGCCATCACCACGCCGATGTACCAGTCCATGCCAAGCAGGTTGGGTAGCGGGGTGAAGGAGACCAGCAGGTTCTTGCCGCTGGCCTCGACTTCGTGCAGTTCCTTGCTCAGCGCCGGGCTCTGGCCGTCGAACAGTTCGCTGTAGGACTTGCCGTTGTACTCGGCATTGGGGTGGGAAATGATATTGCCCGAGCGGCTGAGCAGGAAGGCATAGCCGGCGCCATTGAAGTCCAGGGTGTTGATCGCATCGGCCACCGATTGCAGGCGGATATCGCCACCGAACACGCCGAGAAACTGACCCGCGTCGCTGATCCGGGCGACAGCAGAGATGAGGATTTCATTGGTGGTGGAGTCGACGTAGAGTCCGGTCTGCACTGCCTGGTTGCCAGCCTTGCCGGTCGCATACCCGGGGCGTTTACGGCCGTCCCAGTCGGCGCTGGGTTTCCAGTCGTCGCTGTTCTTGATTGGCTTGCCGTCCGCTTCCAGCGCACAGTGGCGCATCGAATACACGCTGATTTTCTTCAGGGCTGTAGCTGCTGTCGATGGTTTGCGACATCAGGTCAATCAGACGCAGTTTGGCGTTTAGCCAATTCTCGATCTGTCTGGCCAGGGCATTGCTCGATTCGACCTGACTGCGCAGGGTGTCGCGGACCTAGCTGACCTGGGATAGCGACAGCAGGCTGGTGGTAAGGAACAGCACGGTAGCGGCCGCGATACCGACCTTGTGGGCGATTTTCATGAATGGGCTCCTGGGCACCAAGACGACGGGGCTGCATCCATGCAAGGCAGTTGTCTGCAAGGCAAATACAGTGCTGGCTTTCGCCAGCGGGACGTGTGGTCTCTCTGTACGCTTTTGTATCGGCTCTTGGTGCTGTTCTTGAGCCTCAGCCGCGCTTTCTGTGCAAGCGACTGGTATTGACCGCATCCACTGCGCGGGCGCGCAGTTGACCGCAACCGCCGTCGACATCCTGGCCGGCCGAATTGCGCACCTTGGTCAGCACGCCACGGCTGTGCAGATAACGCACCATCTCGACGATGCGCTTGCCTTCGGGACGCTGGTAGTCGTCGGCTTCCAGGCTGTTGTAGGGGATCAGGTTGAGCACGGCGAACTTGCCCTTGAACAGGCGCAGGATGTTGTCCATCTCTTCCTGGCTGTCGTTGATGCCCTTGAGCAGGGTCCACTGGTACTGGATCGGGTAGTCGATGGTGCGCGCGTAGGCTTCGCCCAGTTCCACCAGCTCTTCAGGATCGATGCGCGGCGCCTTGGGCAGCAGGCGTTGGCGCAGCTCGGCGTCAGTGGTATGCAGCGACAGCGCCAGGGCAGGGCGCACGCGTTGCTTGGGCAGACGCTCGAACACCCGCGGGTCACCAACGGTGGAGAACACCAGATTGCGCTGCCCGATGCCGCCCTCGGTGCCGAGCAGATCGATGGCCTCAAGCACATTGTCGAGATTGTGCGCCGGCTCGCCCATGCCCATGAATACCACTTTCTTCACCGGACGAAAGCGCCGCCCCAGGGCGACCTGGGCGACCATCTCGGCGCTGCTGAGCTGGCGCAGCAGGCCGCTCTTGCCGGTCATGCAGAACACACAGGCAACGGCGCAGCCCACCTGGCTGGAGATGCACAGGCCATCACGTGGCAACAGTACGCTTTCCACCATCTGTTTGTCCGCCAGCTCCACCAACAGGCGAGCCGAGCCATCTGCGCCGGGATGCTCGGAGCGCAGCCGGGCCAGTGCGTCTAGTTCGCTGGCGATGGTCGGCAGTGCTTCACGTACCGTCAGGGGCAGGAAGTTCTCGGTCTTCTGATGCTTGGTGCCGGTGTCCAACGGCTTGCCCTGCAGCCAGGCACGGGTAATGCGCCCGATATGCTGGGGTTTGGCGCCAAGGTCGGCGAGGCGTTGGTTGAGTTCGGTGAGCTGCATGGGGCGCGCATGCTATCACTTGGCCGTGGCAGCGACCACGTCGAAGCGCAGTATGCCGATCATCTGCCCGGCTTCGGTGACGACCCGCACCTGCCAGCGGCCTTCGGGGGAGGCCGGGAAGTTGAGTTTGTGCGTCCAGGCGCGATAGCCCTCCTTGCGCCCGCCGTTGATGTCCAGCGCAATGCGGTCGACTTCCCGGCCGTTGTGCTGCCAGACGTGGTAGATGCGTTCGTTGAGGCCGCGTGGGGCGTTGATCGAGGTGTAGGCGTAAAGCCCATCATCGCGCAGCTGTTCCGGGCTGATCTGTTGCAGGCTATCGCCTGGCATGCGTTGTTCGCCATCGAAGCGATCGCTGATCGCCACCTCGGTCAGCCATAGCGTTGCCGGCGGCACCCAGGCCCGCGCTAGCCAGCCGGCGCTGGCCATCGCCAGAGGCAAGGCGGCCAGCAGCACAATGCGTCGCCAGCCGGTGAAGCCGATCAGGCCGGGCAGGCTCGGCAGCGCCAGCAGCGTGGCGATCAGCAGGGCAATGCGGTAGCTCTGTGGAGTGCTGAGGTGAAAGATGATCGGCAGCGCGGTCAGCATCACCGCGAACAGCGCCAGGCTGTGAAAGATCAACAGCAACCAGCGCCTGGGCGCCAGCCAGCGGTAGTAGATCGGGTCGGTGATAGAGGCCAGGGCGGCGAGCGCCAGCAGGCCGCTGAACAGTAACTGCCCACTGTTCCAGGTGGTGGTGATGAAGAAGAACGGCAAGACGAAGAACAGACTTTCCTGGTGGATCATCTGTGTGCCGTAGCGCAGCAGCGGCAACGGCAATTCGAAGCCGAAGCGCCGGGCAATGCGCTCGCGCAGCAGGTTCTCCAGAATCAGCCAGACCCAACTGACCAGCAATACCACGCCCAACACTTTGGCCAGGTGCGCCTGGCGGTCGACCAGGAGAAAACTGGCCACGCCCGAGCAGAAGCCGAACAGGGCGACCAGACCTGGGTAACGGCGCAGCAGGGCGATCAGCGTGGGGATGAGGTCGAGTACGACTTTCATGGCAGCGACAAATGGCAGTGTTGGGCGCGCATCCTAGGTAGCGCGAGCCTTGGCTGCAAGCGAGTCGTCAGCTGCGCTGGCGGTGCCGGGCAGCTTGCGGCACTATTGCGCCCCCGTTTCACCACCGAGTCCGAAAACGATGAAATTCATCCATCAACGCGAGCATCTGGAAGAGGGCGATCTGGTGGTCATCCAGTGTTCGCAGCCCTGCAACATCCGCCTGATGAACGATGCCAACTTTCGCGCATTCAGGAACCGTGGCCGGCACAGTTACCACGGCGGCGCCTTCATCAAGTTCCCGGCGAAGATCCGCGTGCCCTCCAGTGGTTTCTGGAACATCACGCTGGATACCGTCAGTCGTCGTGCGGTGAGCGTGACGCGCAAGCCGCAGATGGAGTACAGCATCAAGATCGTCCGTCGCCCGGGCGCCTGATGCTTGCCGCTGCAGGTGAAGAAAAAAGCTAAACGCTGACTGCCAGGCCGAGGTCACAACTGGTGAGCCTCGAAAAAGGAGAGTCAGCATGCTGAAGTTTCTGGGCGGTACCGTCGGTATCATTTTCATCATCGGCCTGATCGTGGTGGTGGGATTGCTCTCACTGATCTTCTAGCCAATGAATGGCCCCGCTGCGTGCAGCGGGGCTGATCGCATTCAGAGCCTCTTGCGCTGGTTGCCCTGGTGCTGCTCGCAGGTCATGAAGCCCTTGCTGTCGACCCGGCCGTTGACGTCGAAGTCCACGTAATAGGGCTGTTCCAGGCCGTCGACATTCAGCACATAGTTGTTGCAGGTGCCGCCTGTGACGCTGTTGCGCACGTCCGAAGAGGGTGGCCCACCGAGGGTGCGTACCTGTTCCTGAGTCATGCCGTGGTCGACCTGCTTGACCAGTGGCTCATTGCGGAAAGTCAGGTAATCGGCCGGGTTCTCGAAGGTCGAGCAACCGCTCACCGCGGCCGCTACGGCCAGTACTGCAAGGCTGTGCTTGTACATGTCATCGCTCCGTCGATTGAGCCGAAATGGCTCGACATGTTTTGGAGCCGCGCCCGTGCATGAGAGTTCGAGTTTTTCGATGATCGGCGCTAGTCGCGCCTCGTTCGTCGCTGCATGAATGAAAAGAGCCCGCGATTGCGGGCTCTTTCGCATCAGTCGTCGTAGCCCAGGTTAGGCATCAGCCAGCGTTCGCTGACGGCGATGTCCTGACCCTTGCGCTTGCTGTACTGCTCGATCTGATCCTTGTCCACCTTGCCCACGGCGAAGTACTGCGCCTCGGGGTGGGCGAAGTACCAGCCGGACACTGCTGCCGCCGGGAACATGGCGTAGTGCTCGGTGAGGAACACGCCGCTCTTGCCGGCCTTGTGGTAGTCAGCTTCGGGGTCGAGCAGCTTGAACAGTGTGGCTTTCTCGGTGTGATCCGGGCAGGCCGGGTAGCCCGGGGCAGGGCGGATGCCCTTGTACTGCTCGCGGATCAGCGCTTCGTTGTCCAGTTGCTCATCCCTGGCGTAACCCCAGTAGTCCTTGCGCACACGTTCGTGCAGCCATTCGGCACAGGCCTCGGCCAGGCGGTCGGCCAGGGCCTTGACCATGATCGAGTTGTAGTCGTCGCCCTTGGCCTCAAAGGCCTTGGCCAGCTCCTCGGCACCGATGCCAGCGGTGGTGATGAAGCCGCCGACGTAGTCGGTTACGCCGCTTTCCTTCGGCGCGACGAAGTCGGCCAGCGACAGGTTCGGCTTGCCGTCGGGCTTGATGGTCTGCTGGCGCAGGTGGTGCAGGGTGGCCAGGGGCTTGCCGTCGTTACCATAGACTTCGATGTCGTCATGGGCGACCTGGTTGGCCGGCCAGAAGCCGAATACCGCGCGGGCCTTGATCAGTTTCTCGTCAATCAGCTTTTTCAGCATCGCCTGGGCATCGGCGAACAACGCGGTGGCGGCTTCGCCGACCACTTCGTCGGTGAGGATGCGTGGGTACTTGCCAGCCAGGTCCCAGGAGATGAAGAAGGGCGTCCAGTCGATGTATTCGGCCAGGGTCGCCAGGTCGATGTCGTCCAGCACCTGGGTGCCGGTGAAGCTCGGCTTGGGCGCGACGTAGCCGTTCCAGTCGAAGGTCGGCTTGTTGGCGATGGCGTCGGCATAGCCCAGGCGCTCGGTGCGCGAGGCGCGGGCCGAGGTGCGTTCACGCACCACCACGTATTCGTCGCGGGTCTTGCGCACGAAGTCGGCCTTCAGCTCCTTGGACAGCAGCTGGGTGGCCACGCCGACGGCGCGCGAGGCGTCGGTGACGTAGACCACCGCGTCGTTGCTGTACTGCGGGTCGATCTTCACCGCGGTGTGGGCCTTGGAGGTGGTGGCGCCGCCGATCATCAATGGCAGGGTGAAGCCCTGGCGCTGCATTTCCTTGGCGACATGCACCATCTCGTCCAGCGAGGGAGTGATCAGGCCGGACAGGCCAATGATGTCGCACTTCTCGGCGATGGCGGTCTGCAGGATTTTCTCCGCCGGCACCATCACGCCGAGGTCGACGATGTCGTAGCCGTTACAGCCCAGCACCACGCCGACGATGTTCTTGCCGATGTCGTGCACGTCACCCTTTACGGTCGCCATGAGGATCTTGCCCTTGGCTTCCGGCTTGTCGCCTTTCTCCGCTTCGATGAAGGGAATCAGGTGCGCCACGGCCTGCTTCATAACGCGGGCAGACTTGACCACCTGGGGCAGGAACATCTTGCCCGAGCCGAATAGGTCGCCGACCACGTTCATGCCGCTCATCAGCGGCCCTTCGATCACCTCGATCGGGCGCGCGCATTGCTGGCGGCATTCTTCGGTGTCTTCGACGATAAAGGCGGTGATGCCTTTGACCAGCGCGTGTTCCAGGCGCTTGTCCACCGGCAGCGAGCGCCACTCCTCGTTCTCGACTTCCTTGGCCGCGCCGTCACCCTTGTATTTGTCGGCGATGGCCAGCAGTGCCTCGGTGGCACCGTCGTTACGGTTGAGTACCACGTCCTCGACCGCATCGCGCAGCTCTTTGGGAATCTCGTCGTAGATCTCCAGCTGGCCGGCGTTGACGATGCCCATGGTCAGGCCGTTCTGGATCGCGTAGTAGAGAAATACCGAGTGGATCGCCTCGCGCACCGGGTTGTTGCCGCGGAACGAGAACGACACGTTGGACACGCCGCCACTGGACAGCGCATAGGGCAGGTTGTCGCGAATGAAGGCACAGGCTTCGATGAAGTCCACGGCGTAGTTGTTGTGCTCCTCGATACCGGTGGCGACGGCGAAGATGTTCGGGTCGAAGATGATGTCTTCCGGCGGGAAGCCGACTTCATTGACCAGAATGTCGTAGCTGCGCTGGCAGATTTCCTTCTTGCGCGCGGCGGTGTCGGCCTGGCCGACTTCGTCGAAAGCCATCACCACCACGGCGGCGCCATAGCGCTTGCACAGCTTGGCGTGGTGCTTGAACTGCTCGACGCCTTCCTTCATCGAGATGGAGTTGACGATACCCTTGCCCTGAATGCACTTCAGGCCCGCTTCGATCACCTCCCACTTGGAGGAGTCGATCATGATCGGCACGCGCGAGATGTCCGGCTCGCCGGCGATCAGGTTGAGGAACCTGACCATGGCGGCCTTGGAGTCGAGCATGCCTTCGTCCATGTTGATGTCGATCACCTGAGCGCCGGCTTCCACCTGCTGCAGGGCGACTTCCAGTGCCTCGGTGTAGTTCTCCTCGCGGATCAGGCGGGCGAACTTGGCCGAGCCGGTGATGTTGGTACGCTCGCCGACGTTAACGAACAGCGAGTTGCGGTCGATGGTGAAGGGCTCGAGGCCCGACAGACGGCAGGCCTTGGGAATCTCTGGAATGGCGCGAGGCTGGTACTTGGCCACGGCTTCGGCAATCGCCTGGATATGCGCCGGGGTGGTGCCGCAGCAACCGCCGATGATGTTGAGAAAGCCGCTGGCGGCGAACTCTTCGACCACCGCGGCCATTTCTGCCGGGCTCTCGTCGTATTCACCGAAAGCGTTGGGCAGGCCGGCGTTGGGGTGGGCGGACACATGGGTGTCGGCCTTGTTCGACAACTCTTCTAGGTACGGGCGCAGGTCTTTGGCGCCAAGGGCGCAGTTCAGGCCAACGGAGATAGGGTTGGCGTGGCGCACCGAGTTCCAGAACGCCTCGGTGGTCTGGCCAGACAAGGTACGGCCAGAGGCGTCGGTGATGGTGCCGGAAATCATGATCGGCAACTCGACGCCGTCTTCGTCGAACACTTGCTGCACGGCGAAGATCGCCGCCTTGGCGTTGAGGGTGTCGAAGATGGTCTCGATCAGGATCAGGTCGGCGCCGCCTGCGATCAGACCACGCGTGGCTTCGGTGTAGTTGTCCACCAGTTCATCGAAGGTAACGTTGCGGTAGCCGGGATCGTTAACGTCAGGGGAAATCGAGCAGGTGCGGCTGGTCGGGCCAAGCACGCCGGCGACGAAACGCGGGCGATCCGGGGTTTCCAGGGTCTTGGCGTCGGCCACTTCACGGGCTACCCGGGCACCGGCGACGTTCAGCTCATAGGCCAGGCCTTCCATGCCATAGTCGGCCTGGGATACTTGGGTGGCGTTGAAGGTATTGGTTTCCAGAATGTCGGCGCCGGCATCCAGGTAGGCTTTCTCGATGGCAGCGATGATCTGCGGCTGGGTCAGCAGCAGCAGGTCGTTGTTGCCTTTGACGTCGCTCGGCCAGTCGGCGAAGCGCTCGCCACGGTAGTCGGCCTCTTCCAGCTTGTAGCTCTGGATCATGGTGCCCATGCCGCCGTCGAGGATCAGGATGCGCTCCTTCAGGGCTTGCTGGAGGGCTTGGAGGCGGGCGCTGCGATCGGACATGAGAACTACCTGAGCAAAGCGGAAACAAAGGTGGGCGATGATAGCAAAGCTGCAGGGTTCTGGAGCACTAGCGGGCTTTTCATGAATTTCATTCATGTTGCTGGAAGCGCCGTCTCGTTAGAATTGCCAGCATCGCACTCAAGGACGTGGTCATGCTCAAGCCCGCTGCTCTGTTTTTCCTTTCTTTCGCAGCTGGCCTGGCCCGTGCGGAAGCGATTTCCTATGTCGATGACGTCCAACCGATCCTCACCCACAAGTGCGTAGCCTGCCATACCTGCTACGACGCGCCGTGCCAGCTCAATCTCGGTAGCGGTGAGGGCATTGCGCGCGGCGCCAGCAAGCAACTGGTGTACGACGGTACGCGCAGCAAGGCGCAAGCGACCACTCGGCTTTATCTGGATGCACAGGGCGAGGCGGCCTGGCGCCAGCGCGACTTCCATTCGGTGCTCGATGGCGGCAACGGCCAGGCTGCGCTGATCAAGCGCATGCTGGAGCTGGGTCGCAGCCAACCGCTGGAGCCCAATGCCAAGCTCCCTGACAATCTCGATATCGCCATCACCCGCAGCAACAGCTGCCCATTGCCGGGGGAATTCGCCGCCTATGCGCAGAAGAATCCCCATGGCGGCATGCCGTTCGCCGTGACGGGGCTGAACGATGACGAGTACGCCACCCTGGAACAGTGGCTGGCCCAGGGTGCGCCGGTCACCGAGCAGGCGCTCACGCCCAGTGCAGTCGAGTTGCGCCAAGTGGAGCAGTGGGAAAATTTCTTGAATGCGCCCGGTGCGCGGCAGGATCTGGTTGCGCGCTGGCTCTACGAGCATTTGTTCCTCGCGCATTTGCACTTCGAGGGCGGTGAGCCTGGGCACTTCTTCCAGATGGTCCGTTCGCGTACCCCCAGCGGCAAACCCATCGATCCTATCGCCACGCGCCGCCCCAACGACGATCCGGGCACCGAGTTCTACTACCGGCTATGGCCGATCCAGGGCGTGATCGTGCACAAGACGCATATCACCTATCCGTTGGATGACGCCAAGCTGGCGCGGGTCAAGGAGCTGTTCTTCGGCGAAGACTGGGCGCTGGATGCTGTCCCCGGTTATGGCGCACAACGTCGCGCCAATCCCTTCGAAACCTTCGCCGCGATTCCGGCGCGTGCGCGCTATCAGTTCATGCTGGATAACGCCGAGTACTTCGTGCGCACCTTTATCCGTGGTCCGGTGTGCCGCGGGCAGATCGCCACTGACGTGATTCGCGACAACTTCTGGGCCGTGTTCCAGGCGCCCGAGCACGATCTCTACATCACCGATGCCAATTACCAGCGCGAGGCCACGCCGCTGTTGGCCATGCCTGGCCAATTCGACGATATCGGCGATCTGTTGGGCCTGTGGCGCAACTATCGCGACAAGCGCAACGATTACGAGAACCTGCGCAAGGACGCTTACGCCGACGCACCTCCTGCGGACTGGGCACATATCTGGAGCGGCAATGACAACGCGCTGCTGTCGATCTTCCGCCAGCACGACAGTGCCTCAGTGCGCAAAGGCCTGCTCGGCGAGATTCCGCAAACCCTCTGGTGGATGGATTATCCGCTACTGGAGCGCACCTACTACCAACTGGTGGTCAACTTCGACGTGTTCGGCAACGTCTCGCATCAGGCGCAGACGCGGTTATATTTCGATCTGATCCGCAATGGCGCCGAAGTGAACTTTCTGCGCCTGCTGCCGGCGCGCTCACGTGAGGCCTACCTGGATGACTGGTATCAGAACAGCGGCAAGTTGAAGATGCTGCTGGACTACACCTCAATTGATCATCGTTCACCAAGCGCCATTGGCCTGACTGGTGACGATCCGAAGAAGCAATTTGCCGAGCAACTGCTGCAGCGCTACGCCAAGATCAACGCGAGTCCTGACCCGATCAACCGCTGCACGGGCGCACAGTGTTATCGCGACGGTTTGCCCAGGGAGCTGCAAGATGTCGAGCAGACGTTGGCGCGCCTGGCCAGTCGTCCGGCGGGCGGCTTGCGGGTGATCGATCAACTGCCAGAAGCGACAATGTTGCGGGTAGAGCTGAGCGATGGCTCGCGCGAGATCTACAGCCTGCTGCGCAACCGTGCGCACAGCAATGTGGCGTTCATGCTGGGAGAGGAGCTGCGCTATCAACCGCGCCTGGACACCCTGACCATCTACCCGGAAGTGTTGAGCAGCTATCCGAATTTCCTGTTCACGGTCAAAGCGGAGGAGATGGATGCCTTCGTCAAGCAGATGGAAGCTGTCAGCGACGCAAAGTCCTTCGAGCAAATCGTCGAGCGCTGGGGTGTACGGCGCAGTCATCCCGAGTTTTGGCGCTATTTTCACGATCTCGCCGAGCATATTCGCGAAACCCAGCCGTTGGAGGCAGGCGTGCTGGATATGAACCGCTACCAGAACCTCTAAACGCGCCGGAGCGCACGTGAAGTGCGCTCCAGATTGCTTGTTGCATGACGACTATGGCTGCGATCAATTCCTACTAATTTAGTTGGACTTTAACCGGGCGGCGCTCTGGCG
This sequence comes from Ectopseudomonas oleovorans, assembly GCF_003052605.1. GTDB lineage: Bacteria > Pseudomonadota > Gammaproteobacteria > Pseudomonadales > Pseudomonadaceae > Aquipseudomonas > Aquipseudomonas oleovorans_A. The sequence continues at coordinate 32,141 of NZ_QASO01000078.1, forward strand.
TACACTGCGCACATGTTCGCGAGGAGTTGCCATGAGCGCCATCATCATTACCCAAGCTGCCGAAGATTACCTGGCCGAGCTGCTGAGCAAGCAGGACACTCAGGGTATCGGCATCCGAATTTTCATCACTCAGCCAGGTACGCCTTACGCGGAAACCTGCATTGCCTACTGCAAGCCGGGTGAGCAGAAGCCTGAAGACACCGCCGTTGGCCTGGCCAGTTTCACCGCCTGGATCGATGGCGTCAGTGAGCCTTTCCTGGAAGACGCAGTCGTCGACTATGCCACCGATCGCATGGGCGGCCAGCTGACCATCAAGGCGCCGAACGCCAAGGTGCCGATGGTCAACGAAGACAGTCCGCTCAACGAGCGCATCAACTACTACCTGCAGACCGAAATCAACCCTGGCCTGGCCAGCCATGGCGGCCAGGTGACGCTGATCGACGTGGTCGAAGAGGGCATTGCCGTGCTGCAGTTCGGCGGTGGTTGCCAGGGTTGTGGCCAAGCCGACTACACCCTCAAGGAAGGCATCGAGAAAACCCTGCTCGAGCGCATTCCTGAGCTCAAGGGTGTGCGTGACGTGACCGACCACAGCAATCGCGAGAACGCCTACTACTGATAGGCGTCTTGCACATGAAAAAGGGGCGACAGGAGTCGCCCTTTTTCATTTCAGGCCTTGAGTACACGTTTGCTGGAGGCGGGGAAGCGTTCGAGCTTTTTGGCCGGGTGAATCGGCCGTTTTACCAGTTCGCCACCGCAGTTCGGGCAGCGTAGCGCCAGGATGGATTCGGCGCAGGAGCGGCAGAAGGTGCACTCGAAGGAGCAGATCAAGGCGTCAACACTGGACGCAGGCAGATCGCAGTCGCAGTTCTCGCAGTTGGGGCGCAGTTCAAGCATGGCGCGAGACTAAGCAAAGTGGGTGATCGCAGCAGTCTGCAATCGCTGGCGGCCAAGCGTAACGGGCAAATCTGGGGGCGCGCAAGGCGCCCCGACGGGGTTCATTCCGGCATGCTCCAAGGTGCCAGGTCAAAACCCTGGCTGCGCAGCTCATCACGGGAGCGCTGCAGCGCGTCTTCCAGCTGTTGCGGGTCGCTGTAGGTGGCGCTGGACAGCTGGGTGCGGCCGAGCAGGCGGGTGTTGGTGCGGTCGATGACGCTGATGCTGACGACGCCGGTGCCGTCCTGCGGAGCCCAGGCCACGCACTGGAACGGGCGGAAGGCACGATCGGCAATCAGCAGGGCTTCGTTAAAACGCAGCGGTGTGTTCATGGGGTCGGTTTCTCCGAGTTGTTCCCAACAATCAATGGCGGCCAACAGGTTATTGATGTTGGCCTTTCAATGTTGTTGATGAACTCAGCAGACCCCTAAGTCACACATGGCTGAAAAAAGTTTTATTACCGGCGTAGTGTGCCTTGATAAAAACTTTTGGCGTCTCGCCGGCTACAACTTTCTACTGCGAAAGTTCCACCTCTGTTTCTTGCGTAACTGGCCGCCCTGCATACTGTTGGCAAGATGCCATCGCGTTGATCATGAAAACTCTGCAATAACCAGTAGGAACAATGCATATAGAGAAATGATCCATGAAGCGTCAAAGTTCTTGCTAGCTTTACGCTTGCGAGCGCCAAATTGTTGTTTTTATTGGAATTACAAAATAATGGCGCCAAGGATGGAGTATGTTGGAGGCTGTTTCCGTCGCATCCCGGCAATTACTGATGCTCGATCCTTTCGATGCATGCGAAGCGCTGCTTCAACCATTGCAGGCCGCTGGCTGGTCAGTGCGGCACTGCACGCCAGAAACGCTCAACGGCCATTCAGGTGATGCATTCCTGCTTCACCTCGATCAGCGACCGAGTCATGCATTGCTCAAACAGCTGCAACTGACGGGACTGGGTTGCATCGTGCTGGCGGATGCCGAGCGATTGAGGCAGATCGGCAGCGAAGAGCTGATCGGCGAATGGTGTTTCGCCGCGCTGACATTGCCGGGGACAATGTCCCGCTTACTGGAAACCTTGCAACAGGCGCAGGCAGCCACTCGCTTGCGCAGATTGAAAAGCGGACGACAACTGCCGCAGTACTTGGGCAATTGCGGTGCAGCGCGCAGTCTGCGTCGGCAGCTCGATCGCCTGAGCCGTATCGAAGGGCCGCTACTTGTCAGCGGGGAACGTGGTAGCGGCAAGCACCTTCTGGCCCGCTTGCTCCATCAGCGCTCATCCTTTGCTGCTCAGGCCATGCGCGCTATCGACTGCGCCGAGCCTCTTGATGAGGCCGCTCTCGCCGCATCGAGCGTTACCAGTGTACTGCTCGAAAACGCTTCCCTGCTTTCTGCGGCTGACCAGCAAAGGTTGCTGGACTACCTGCAGCGCCATCCTCAAGCACATCTATTGACCCTGGACCGAGGCGAGTTGGTGCAGGCACTGCAGCAGGGACGTTTCAGGCGGGATCTGTTTCATCAATTGGCGGCGCAACAGCTACAAACGCCGAATCTGCGCGAACATCCAGGCGACCTGTCGCTGCTGGCCGAGCATTTCGCCAAACAGCACGGGGCGATGATCGGGCGGCATCATCGGCGTTTCAGTGAAGAGGCGATCACCGCCATGATCAGCCATCCCTGGCCAGGCAATGTGCGTGAGCTGCGCAATCGCGTGATACGCGCACTGGTGCTGGCTCAAGGACGACAGATTCTTGCAGCCGACCTTGGCTTGCGCCCGGCACAGGCCAGCATCGACGCTCCGGTAACGCTGGAGGACTACATACTGCGGGCCGAACGGCAGGCGCTGAACGACGTCCTGGGCCGCTACGCCAACAACATGAGCCAGGCGGCGCGGACGCTCGGGGTGTCTCGGCCAACTTTCTATCGCTTGCTGCACAAGCATCGCCTGCGCTGAGGCTCATGGCTGTAACGCTTGAGAAACACTGCTAAGGTGCTCGCACACCTATCGCCAAGGAGATCGTCATGCACCCGTTCGACGCCGAGAAGCCGCCGCAACTGGCCGTGTTGCTGGGTTATGCCGGATTGGTTCCATTCGTTGGCGGTGCGCTGGGTATCTGGGTGATTCCCATGGGCTGGCGGCCTTTCGTGCTGGCTGCGTTGCTGGGTTTCGCAGCCGTGATCCTGGCTTTCATGGGCGCCATCCACTGGGGGCTGGCGATGCGGGCGGAGGAAACCGACGAGAATGCCAAGTTGCAATTGGGGCTTTCGGTGATCCCGCCCTTGTTGGGCTGGGCTGCATTGGCTGGCGGACTGCCGATGGGCTTGTCGCTACCGATTTTCCTTTTTGCCTTTATCGGCCTGTATCTGGCAGACATGCACGCGGTACGCGTTGGACTGGCGCCGCAATGGTATCCGGCACTGCGTACGCCGTTGACGCTGGTGGTGTGCCTGAGCCTGTTAGTGGCTTGGGCCAGCGTTCTGATCCGCTGAGCCGAGCAGCGTTGCGACCTGCTTCAGCGCTGCCTGGCGTCGCTCGTCCCAGCCACCAGAAAGTTCGCAGAAACGCTGCCCGTTACCCTGCAGCCAGCCCCGGCAAGCCTGATGAAAAGCCTGGCGCTCTGCCAACTGTGGCTGGCAACGCTGGCCATCTTCGACCCAGGGCACGCCAGCGGGGTCGAGCAACAGATGCTGGTCGTAGTGACGCGCCAGCAATTCGGCCTCCAACCACTGCGGACAGTCGCCAAACAGGCACCGGCTCCAGAGCATGTTGCTCAGCAGGTGGGTGTCGAGGATCAGCAGCGGCGGTCTGGCTGCCCGCGCCGCGTCCTCCCAGGCCAGCTGGCCGCGCGCGATCTCTGCGATGTCGGCGTAACAGGTATCGCGCTGCTGCTCAGCGATGAAATGGCGCACGTACTCGCCCACCACCACGCCACCGAAGCGTGCCTGTATGTGCGCCGCCAGACAGCTTTTGCCGCTGGACTCCGGCCCGGTCAGCACCAGTACTTTCATGGCGCGTACTGCAACGCCGGGTCGCGACGCCAGCTCAGCCAGCCGCTGACGGCCAATGCGGTGAAAGCAGCGTAGAGACCAGCAGTAAGATACAGCTCGCTATAGAGGAAGAAGGCCACATAGCAGAGGTCTACTACCACCCAAAGTGCCCAGCATTGCAGGCGTTTCTGCGCCATCCACAGCTGCGCGACCAGGCTGAAGGCAGTCAGGGCCGAATCCAGCCAGGGTGAGCTGGCGTCGGTGTAGGTCACCATGAGATAGCCGAGCAGCCCGGCACCCAGCGCGCCGATCAACAGTCCAGTCAGGGCTGCGAGCATGCCCAGGCGGCTGACCTTGCGCCCATCATGGCGTTCGCCGCCACGGGTCCACTGCCACCAGCCGTAGAGCTGCAGCGCGGCGAACAACAGTTGCAGAAGCAGGTTGGAGTACAGGCGCCAGTCATAGAACAGCCAGGCGTAGAGCAACACCATCACCAGGCCGATGGGCCAGCACCAGGGGTTCTGTCTCACCGTCAGCCAGACCGCGACGATGCCGAGCCCGGCAGCAACGAGTTCGAGCCAGGACATCCGGCGTCCTCAAATCAGAAAAGGGTGGCGATTGTACTGATGCCGGCGCTTCAGCACACCAGGCTGTCGGCTTGTCGATAGAGCATCAGCAGCTTGCGGGTGATGGTTTGCTGGATGTCGTCGCGCTCGAAGCTCGACAGCCGCTCCAGGCGCGCGAGTTGCAGGCGATGCAGGTGGATATAGGGCATCTGCTGGTCGAATTCGCGCAGGTCGCCCTTCATCAGCACCGGCAGGAACAGATCACCGATTTTCTTCTGGTTGCTGATGATCTGCGCCAGTGCCGGTTTGAAGGGCATGGTCTTGGGCGCAGGCCCATCGTCCTTGATCTGGGGGCTGAGCAGGACCCCGGTTTGCCCAGAACCTTGCCCGGCAACACGCACAGACCCGTCTTGCGGATGGCCTGGCTGTCGATGCCGTGCAGGGTGTCGTGGAAGGCATAGGGGTTGGGCAGCACCACCATCTTGCGACCGAGGTCGGTGGGGAAGTGCAGGCTGTAGTTGGTGTACAGCTGCCCCCACCGATTCGGAATAGACGCACAGGCGATTCTCGAACAGCTTGATGAAACGCTCGGCCAGTTTGCGGCGGGCCATGCTGTCCAGGTCCCAGATCAGGTCCTGGTTCTGCGGCCGACTGAAATCGACCTCCTGATGTTGCATGCTGCTCATGCTCGACTCATACGCGGAATTGCCCAAGCAGACGATTGAGCTGGTCGGCCAGCTGTTTCAGGTGCTGGCTGGCCGCGCTCGACTGTTCGGCAGCCTCGGCGGTGTTGTGGGCCAGTGCTGCCGTCTGCGTGACGTTCTGATTGATGTCTTCCACCACGTGGGATTGCTGCAGGGTGGCGCTGGCGATCGAGGCGTTGAGCCCGGTCAGGTTGCGTAGCGATTGGGCGATCTGGGCGAGACTCTCACCGGCCTGGCTGGCCTGCTCCACGGTCAGCTGGGAAGCGCGGCTGCTTTCGTTGATCACCTTGACGGCGGCCTCGGAGTTGCCTTGCAGGCGCTCGATCATACCCTGAATTTCAGCGGTGGACTGCTGGGTACGTTGTGCCAGAAGCCTCACTTCGTCCGCGACCACGGCGAAACCGCGGCCCTGCTCACCGGCGCGGGCAGCCTCGATGGCGGCGTTGAGGGCGAGCAGGTTGGTTTGCTCGGCGATGGAACGGATCACCTCCAGCACGCTGCCGATCTGCGTGCTCTCGCTGGCCAGTGATTGAATCACCTCGACGGCCTTGTCGATGGTGCCCGACAACTGATCGATCTGGCGCAGGCTCGCCTCGATGTTCTGCTGGCCCTGGCTGGCCTGGTCCTCGGCGGTATGCATCTCGCTGGAGGCGTGTTCGGCGTTCTTCGCTACGTCCTGCACGCCGTAGGTCACCTCGTTGACGGCGGTCGCCACCAGCTCCATCTGCTGCGCCTGTTGCTGGCTGTGGCGCTGCGCTTCGCTGGAGATGTCGCCAAGCGAGCGGGCAGCCTGATCGAGCGACCCCGCTGAATCGAGCATCTGCCGGATCACATGACGCAGCTTCGCGGTGAAGGCATTGAAATAGGTCGCCAGGGCGGTCAATTCGTCACGCCCATGGGTGTCGAGGTTACGAGTCAGGTCGCCTTCGCCGCTGGAAATGCTGGCCATGGCGTCCACTGCGGCCTGCAGCGGCTGCACGATGCTGCGAGTGATCAGCACCACCAGTCCAGTCAGCAGCAGGGCGATCAGCAGACCGATGCTCATGGCTTTCACCGCCTGGGCTCGGAACTCCACCTGTACATCATCGACATAGACCCCGGAGCCGATGATCCAGCCCCAGGGCTGGAACAGCTCGACGTAGGAGATTTTCGGTACCGGGTCAGTGGCGCCAGGTTTCGGCCAGCGGTAGTCGACCTGGCCGGCCCCCTGGCTGCGGGTGATGGCGACCATCTCGTTGAACAGCGCCTTGCCGTCCGGATCCTTGAAACCGGAAAGGTTCTGGCCCTCGAGCTTGGCATTCATCGGATGCATGAGCATGACCGGGGTCTGGTCGTTGATCCAGAAGTACTCCTGGCCGTCGTAGCGTAAACCGCGCACCACTTCCATGGCCTGCTTCTGCGCCTCTTCGCGGCTCAGGCTGCCGGCGCTTTCCAGGTCATAGAAGTGCTTGAGAATACCGGCCGCGCTCTGCACCACATGCTCGGTCTTTTCCGATTTGCCGGCGTAAAGATCGGTGTGGATCTGGCGCAGCATGTAGGCGCCCTGCAAGATCAGCGTCAGAATGGCCAGCGCCAGGATCAGCCATAGACGGCGGCTGATGGGAAGACTACGTAAGCTGTTCATGGACGAATTCCTGATTGTTGTAATTGTCGGCTTCAGGGCTGCCTCGAAGGGCGCAGAGCAATACTGTCACATCGAGGCATTATTCACTCTAGTTGTCTGATAGCATTTCGGCAGCCCGGCGTAGAACTGAATGAGCACCGGGCTAGACCGTTGCAAGGAACCTCCATGACGGTTTTGTGTCCCAGGGCCGGGGCCACGCTCCACGTTCTAAGTTTTACGCGTAGGTAGTTGCCGCGCTTTGGGGGATTTGATGGATTTCTGGGTGGCCTTTCAGGCCCTGATTCTGGGCATAGTGGAAGGCCTGACCGAGTTCTTGCCGATTTCCAGCACCGGGCACCTGATCGTGGTCGGTGACTTGCTGGGCTTCAATGGCGAAAAGGCGACGGCGTTCAAGATCATCATCCAGCTAGGCGCCATCCTGGCGGTCATCTGGGAGTTTCGAGCCAAGGTGCTCGGCGTCGTCGTCGGTTTGCCCAGCGACCCGAACGCGCAGCGTTTCACCTTCAACCTGCTGCTGGCATTCATTCCTGCGGTGATTTTTGGCCTGGCCTTCGCCGATCTGATCGAGCATTGGCTGTTCAATCCGATCACAGTGGCCATGGCATTGATCATTGGCGGCATCATCATGCTCTGGGCGGAGAAGCGCGAACACGCGATCAAGGCCGAAACGGTCGACGACATGACCTGGAAACTGGCATTGAAGGTTGGCTTTGCGCAATGTCTGGCACTGATTCCGGGGACGTCGCGTTCGGGCGCCACCATCATCGGCGGCCTGGTGTTTGGTTTGTCGCGCAAGGCCGCGACCGAGTTCTCCTTCTTCCTGGCCATGCCGACCATGGTCGCGGCTACGGTCTATTCGCTGGTCAAGTACCGCGACATCCTGCAGATCAGCGACTTGCCGATCTTCGCCATCGGTTTCGTCAGCACCTTCATCGTGGCGATGATCACCGTACGCGCACTGCTCAAGTTCATCACCAGCCACAGTTATGCGGTGTTCGCCTGGTACCGCATTGCCTTCGGTCTGGTGATCCTCGCCACCTGGCAGCTGCACCTGATCGATTGGAGCACGGCGCAACCGTGATCGGTACCGAGCGCAAGGGGCGCCTTAAAAGCTGGGATGACGCCAAGGGGTTTGGTTTCATCCAGCCGCTAAACGGCGGCGCTGAAGTCTTCGCGCACATCTCGGTGATGCGCGGTGATCGCCGCCCGCAGCCGGGCGACGAAGTGCTGTTCATCGAGGGGCGTGACGAAAGAGGGCGGCCACGTGCCGAGCACTTGCGCCTGGCTGGTGAGCTCAGCCTCGATCGCCAGTCTATCCGGCGCAAACCGAAAACGCCCGGCACGGCGGCACCGGTAGTGCGCAAGGCTGCTACCAAATCCACGCACCGGTCAGCGACTCAAGGCTCCATCCAGAACTTCTCCAGCAAGGCCTTGGCGCTCGCTTTGCTGTGCATCCTGCCATTGCTCGGTTGCGTGACGCTGTTCGGCAAGGGGCTCTGGTGGGTATTGCCGCTTTATCTGCTGGCCAGTCTGCTGAGTTTCCTGCAGTACTGGCTGGATAAACGCAGCGCTCAGAGCGGTGACCGGCGCACGGCGGAAAACACCCTGCATCTGGTCGAACTGGCTGGTGGTTGGCCAGGTGCGCTGATCGCTCAGCAGACATTCCGGCACAAGACGCGCAAGGCTTCCTATCAGGCTGTTTTCTGGCTGATCGTCGCAGTTCATCAACTGTTCTGGATCGATCTGCTGCTGCTCGACGGCGCCTACATCGCCCGCCACATACCCTTATTCGTCCAGTAGCAGGCCTGGTTGCAGGCCCTTGGGCAGGCGGCGCACCACCAGTTGATGCGAACGCGTCAGCAACTGGCGCTGCTCATCGTCGCCCAGCGGCGGCCGGTGAGCGCTCATACTGATCCAGTAAGCACGAGCCAGATACGGGGCAGGGCGGATGCCCGGACGGTCTACATAACCGAGAAACAGGTCGTTATCGACCTTGAAGGCCAGATCCTCGCCAAGAAAATCAAGAATGGCGAACATCTTGTTGCCAGCCACCGAGAACACCCGGTTGCTGCCCCATTTGAGGTCTTCGCGGGCGCCGGGCAGGGCGAGGCAGAAGGCGGCGATCTGATCCGGTGTCATGGGTCTTTCCCTGGTGATACGCAGTTCAGTCTATCGAAGGCTGAAGAGCCTGCGTAGGCGCGCGTTACGTTTTCGCCGGCAGCAGCGCCGGCAAGCCTCTGGGCCCGCTTTGGCGCCGCCCGGTTGTCTTGTAGACTCTGCCTCCCCGTGGTCACCCGCGAGCCGGGCTCGTCCGAGCCCCGTCGATACCCGCCATGAGTGCCCGTCGCCGTCTGCGCTTCTCCCCCTGGTTGCTGCTGAGCCTGTTACTGTGCTGCTCGACATGGGCCGGTGCCGTCCCTCTCGATGTCGCGCAGCCGAGCGAGCAGCCGCTGTCGCTCACCACCCATGCCGGAATGCTGGAGGATGCCTCGCGGGCGCTGCAGCTTTCGGACGTGCGATCAGCAAAGATGGCCGCACATTTCCGTTATCAGGAGTCCCCCAGCGCGTCCTTCGCCCTGGGCTTCACCCGTTCGGCCTACTGGTTCCGTCTCGAGCTGGGCAACGCCGGCGATCAGCCGTTGACGCGCCTGCTGGTGGTCGACAACCCGCGTATATCCCTGGTCGATGCCTACGTGCCGGACGGGCAGGGGGGGGCTATCGCGCCTGGTTCACCGGCGCGGATCGCCCGCAGAGCGGCAAGGCTTATGACAACCGCAATTTCATCTTCCCTTTGCACCTGCCGGCACGTTCGCAGCAGTCGGTCTACCTGCGCGTCGAGTCGAGCATCGGCCTGCACGTGCCGCTGCAACTCTGGACGGCCGACGCGCTGCGCAGCTACGAGCGCGAAGACGATATGGCGCGTGCCGGCTACATGGGCATCGCCGTCGCGATGCTGCTGTTCAACCTGACGCCGTTCATCGCCCTGCGAGATCGCCTCTATCTGCTCTATGTGACCTTCGTGCTGGTCACCGCCAGCGCCCTGACGATCAAGAACGGCATGGCCCCGGACTGGACGCCGCTCGGCCTGCCGCTCAACAGCAACGTGGTCTACTACTCGGCGGTCTCGCTGACCTTGAGCGCCATGCTGCTGTTCATGCGCGGCATGCTGCAGACCGCGCGCCTGCTGCCACGGGTCGATCCTGGCTTGCGGGCGTTGATTGCGCTGTATCTGCTTTCGCCGCTGATCTATGTCTTCGCGCTGCCCCAGGTGTCGCGTGTGGCCATCGTGGTCAACCTGCTCACTGCCTTCGTCATGCTCGGCGTGGGCCTGGCCTGCGCCCTCAAGCGTCAGCGCAGCGCCTACTTCTTCCTCGCTGCCTTCGGCCTGCTGATCCTCGGCGGTGCCAGCACCAGCCTGCGCTCCATGGGCCTATTGCCGACCAACGCCTTCACGGTCGACGGCCTGCAGCTCGGCTCGTCGCTGGAGATGCTGTTGCTGGCCTTCGCCCTGGCCGACCGCATCATCGTCATGCGTCAGGAAAAACTGCAGGCCCAGGCCAGGTTGTTGCAAACCCGGGAGCAACTGGTGGATACCCTGCAACGGTCCGAGCGCGAACTGGAGCAACGTGTCGCCGCGCGCACCGAAGAGCTGCAGGTGCTCAACAGCCGCCTGGAGACCCTGAGCCTGACCGATGCCTTGACCGGCATCGCCAATCGTCGCCATTTCGACGAGGTGCTAGACAAGGAATGGAAGCGTCCAGGGCGTCGGCGAGCCGTTGGCCCTGGCCGTGCTGGATGTCGACTGGTTCAAGACCTACAACGACCACTACGGCCACCCGGCCGGCGACAGCTGTCTGCAGCAGATCGCGCAAACCCTGGCCGCCACCATCAGCCGTTCCACCGATCTGGTGGCGCGCTATGGCGGCGAGGAGTTCGTCTTTCTCGCGCCGTCGACCGGGCCCGATGGGGCGCACAGCATGGCCGAGAAACTGGTCCGGGCCGTCGAAGCCCTGGCGTTGCCACATGAGCGCTCGCCTTTGGGCCACGTCAGTATCAGTGTCGGTATTGCCTCGATGCAAAACGATGGCAACAGCCCGGCACAAACGCTCGTGCAACGGGCCGATGCGGCGCTGTATCGGGCCAAGGCACAAGGCCGTAATCGGGTGGAATGCGGCTGACTGAAATAAAAAAGCCCCAGAGCATCGAACCCTGGGGCTGAGGAGGGTCGGCATGGTGCCGGCCGGGGAGAGTCGTTTCAGGCCTGCGGTTGCCAGCCGCCACCGAGCGCCTTGTAGATCGCGACGATACCGCCGTAGAGCTCGACCTCGGCCAAGGCCTGGGCATCTTCGGCGGCCAGGCGCGCATCGGCGCGCAGCACGTCCAGTTCGCTACCGACGCCGGCATCGCGCAACTGCTCGGTGATGGAGCGTGAATCCTGCTGGTTCTTCAGGTTCTCGCGGGCGATGCTTTCGCGCAGCTGTGCGCCACGCAGGGTGCCGTAGGCATCGACCAGCTCGGCGATCAGGCTGACCTGTAACTGGTAATAATCCGCTTCGACCAGCTCGATGCGTGCCTCGCTGGCTTCCAGTTGATGCTGGATACGGCCGAACAGATCCACTTCCCAGACCATGTCCAGGCCCAGGTCGTAGCGCTCCTGACGGATGCGTTGTTCGCTGGTCGGCGGCTGCTGGGCCTTGCCAAACTCGCCACTGGCGCGGCTGGTGACGGTGGGGAAACGGTCATTGGCCACGTCATCGCGGATCGCCTGCGCTGCACGCAGGCGGTTGAAGACCACGTGCAATTCGCGGTTGTCCTGCAGCGAACGCTGTACCAGCTGGTTCAGCGTCGGGTCGTCGAACTGCTGCCACCAGGCGGCTTCGAAACGGCTGCGGTCATAGTCGGCCGCCTCCAGCGCGGCAATGCGCGCTGGTTCTGTGGTGGGAGCTCGGTAGTCCGGGCCGACAGCGCATGCAGACAGCGCCAGGGTCAGGAGGGCGGGGGCAAAGGCTTTCATGCATGCGACTCCTGCAGACGGGCAGCTTTGCGGGCTTCGCGTTTCTCGACGAAGCCGCGGATCAGGACATAGAACACCGGCGTCAGCAGCAGGCCGAAGAAGGTCACGCCGATCATCCCGGAGAACACCGCCACGCCCATGGCATGACGCATCTCAGCACCGGCACCGGTGGACAGCACCAGCGGCACCACACCCATGATGAAGGCGATCGAAGTCATCAGAATCGGGCGCAGACGCAGGCGGCAGGCTTCCAGCACGGCAGCGACGCGATCCATGCCTTCCTCCTGTTTGTCCTTGGCGAACTCCACCAGCAGGATGGCGTTCTTACAGGCCAGGCCCACCAGCACGATCAGGCCGATCTGGGTGAAGATGTTGTTGTCGATGCCGGCCATGATCACGCCGGTGATGGCGGCGAGCAGAACGGTCGGCACGATCAGGATCACCGCCAGCGGCAGGCTCCAGCTTTCGTACTGGGCAGCCAGCACCAGGAAGGCCAGCAGCACGCAGAGCGGGAAGATGAAGATCGCGGTATTGCCGGCGAGGATCTGCTGGTAGGTCAGATCGGTCCACTCGAAGGTCATGCCGATCGGCAGTTCCTCTTCCAGCAGTTTGGCGATGGCGGCCTCGGCCTGGCCGGAGCTGTAGCCCGGGGCGGCGGCACCGTTGATCTCGGCGGTGAGGAAGCCGTTGTAATGCATCACCCGATCAGGGCCTGCGCTGTCATCGACCTTGACGAAGGTCGACAGCGGCACCATCTCACCACGGTTGTTACGCACCTTGAGCTGGCCGATCTGCTCCGGCTCCAGGCGGAACTGCTGGTCGGCCTGGACGTTGACCTGGTAGGTACGACCGAAGCGGTTGAAGTCGTTGGCATACAGCGAGCCCAGGTACACCTGCAGGGTGTCGAAGATGTCGCTGATGGCCACGCCGTGGGTCTTGGCCTTTTCCCGGTCGATGGCGGCATCGACCTGCGGCACGTTGACCTGGTAGCTGGTGAACAGCGACATCGGGTTCAGCTCCGGCAACTGGCGGGCCTTGTTGAGGATGTTCTGAGTCTGCACGTACAGCTCGTCGTAACCCAGGTTGCCACGATCCTGAATCTGCAGGCGGAAGCCACCAATGGTGCCCAGACCCTGTACCGGCGGCGGCGGGAAGATGGCGATGTAGGCATCCTGGATATCGGCGAACTGCGCGTTGAGCTCGGCGGCGATGGCATTGGCGCCCATCGACGGATCGGTGCGCTCATCGAACGGTTTCAGCGGAGTGAAGACGATGCCGCTGTTCGGGCTGTTGGTGAAACCGTTGATCGACAGGCCGGGGAAGGACACGGTGTTCTCCACGCCCGGGTGCTTGCCAGCGATTTCGCTCATGCGCTTGATCACTGCTTCGGTGCGATCCAGCGTCGCGGCATCCGGTAGTTGGGCGAAGGCCACCAGGTACTGCTTGTCCTGTTGCGGCACGAAACCGGTCGGGGTGCTGGCGAAGCCCAGGTAACCGAGCACCAGCAGGCCACCATAGACCAGCATGGCGATGCTGCTGCCACGCAGTACACGGCGGACGGTGCCGACATACCCATTACTGGCACGCTCGAACATGCGGTTGAACGGGCCGAACAACCAGCCGCCGAACAGTTTGTCGAGCACGCGCGAGAAGCGGTCTTTCGGCGCGTGGTGATCCTTGAGCAGGATGGCCGACAGCGCAGGCGATAGGGTCAGCGAGTTGAGGGCCGAGATCACCGTGGAGATGGCAATGGTTAGCGCGAACTGCTGGTAGAACTGCCCGGTGAGGCCGGAGATGAACGCGGTCGGAATGAACACGGCGCACAGCACCAGGGCGGTGGCGACGATGGGGCCGGTCACTTCCTTCATGGCCTGACGCGTGGCGTCGAGCGGTGACTTGCCCAGGGCGATATTGCGCTCGACGTTCTCCACCACGACGATGGCGTCGTCCACCACGATACCGATGGCCAGCACCAGGCCGAACAGCGACAGAGCGTTGAGCGAGAAACCGAGCAGGTGCATGACCGCGAAGGTGCCGATCAGCGAGACAGGTACGGCCACCAGCGGGATGATCGAGGCGCGCCAGGTCTGCAGGAACAGCACGACCACCAACACCACCAACACGATGGCTTCGAGCAGGGTGTTCACCACCGCCTCGATGGAGCCGCGTACGAAGATGGTCGGGTCATAGACGATCTCGTAGTCCATGCCCTGCGGGAAGCTTTGTTTCAACTCGGCCATGCGTTCGCGCACCGAGTCGGAGATTTCGATGGCGTTGGAGCCTGGGCGCTGGAATACCGGGATGGCCACGGCCGGCTGGTTGTTCAGCAGCGAGCGCAGGGCGTACTGGTTGGAGCCCAGTTCGACGCGGGCGATATCACGCAGGCGGGTGATCTCGCCGTTGTCGCCGACGCGGATGACGATGTTCTCGAACTCTTCCTCGGAGACCAGGCGGCCCTGAGCGTTGATCGACAGCTGGAAACTGTTGCCGGCATCGGAAGGCGGCGCGCCGAGGGCACCGGCGGCGACCTGGCGGTTCTGTTCGCGGATGGCGGTGACCACGTCGGTGGCGGTGAGCCCGCGCGAGGCCACCTTGTTCGGGTCGAGCCAGACGCGCAGCGAGTAGTTGCCCATACCGAACAGTTGCACATCGCCGACGCCGTCCAGGCGCGCCAGTTCGTCCCTGACGTTGAGCGCGGCGTAGTTGGACAGGTAAAGCATGTCGTAGCGCTGATCCGGCGAGGTCAGGTGCACCACCATGGTCAGGTCCGGGGAGGCCTTGTCCACGGTCACGCCGAGACGCTGCACTTCGGTGGGCAGGGTCGGCATGGTGCGGGTGACGCGGTTCTGCACCTGCACATGGGCGTTGTCCAGGTCGGTACCGAGGGCGAAGGTCACGGTCAGCGTCAGGCGGCCATCGATGGTCGACTGCGACGACATGTAGAGCATGCCCTCGACGCCGACGATTGCCTGCTCCAGTGGCGAGGCAACGGTTTCGCCGATCACCTTGGGGTTGGCGCCGGGGAAATCGGCACGTACCACGACGGTGGGCGGCACCACTTCCGGGTATTCACTGATCGGCAGTTGGAACAGCGAGATGGCGCCGCCGATCAGGATCAGCAGCGACAGCACCGCGGCGAAGATCGGCCGCTGGATGAAGAATTGCGAGAAATTCATGGGGGTTCCTCAGGTCGCGCAGGCGTTATCAGCCGCGCGGCGCGCGAGCGTCGATGTGGTCGGCGGCGATACGCGGGGCCTGGCTTGCATCGACGGCCTGACGCAGGCGCGCCAGTTGCTCGAGGGTGCTGTCATCGGCCATGGCCACCGGTTGCGGATCGACGGTGGAGCCAGGCATGGCGCGCTGCAGACCGTTGACCACGATCTTCTCGCCCTTGCTCAGGCCGCTGCGGACGATGCGCAGACCTTCGAGCTTCGGCCCCAGCTCGATTGAGCGATAGGCCACGGCGTTGTCATCACCCAGCACCAGCACGTACTTCTTGCCCAGGTCGGTGCCGACAGCTTCGTCCTTGATCAGAGTGGCGGCGTAGGGCTTGCTGCCCACCAGCTTCAGGCGTGCATACAGGCCGGGGGTGAAGCGACCATCCTGGTTGTCGAACACGGCGCGGCCACGGATGGTGCCAGTGCGTGGGTTGATCTGGTTATCGAGAAAATCCAGCTGGCCCAGATGCGGGTGACCGCTTTCATCCGACAGGCCGAGATACACCGGGCTGGCGCCACGGGCATCGTAGCCGGATTGACGGGCCAGCTCGACATACTTGAGGAAGGCACGTTCGTCGGCATCGAAGTAGGCGTAGACCTTATCGGTGGATACCACCGAAGTCAGCAGGCTCTCGCCGGCACCGACCAGGTTGCCTTCGGTGATTTCGGCGCGGCTGACGCGACCGTCGATGGGCGCAGTGATGCGGGTGAAACTGAGATTGAGGCGGGCGTTTTCCAGTTCGGCGGCGATTGCGGCGACCTGAGCCTGAGCTTCGGTGGCGGCGCTGGCGCGGGCATCGGCCAGTTCCGCGGAGATGGCGTTGCTCTGGCGCAGGCGTTCGCCGCGGCGGGCTTCGTTGGCGGCACGGGCCTGGCTGGCGCGGGCCTGTTGCAGTTGGGCTTCGAGGCGTTTGACCTCGGCCTGGAACGGACGCGGGTCGATCTGGAACAGCAGATTGCCTTTTTTCACCAGGGTGCCTTCGTCGAAGGCGACCTTGTCGATGTAACCGGAGACGCGAGGGCGGATTTCGACGGACTGCGGTGCTTCGAGGCGCCCGGTGAACTCGTCCCATTCGTTGATCGGCTGCTCGATCACTTCGGCAACGCTGACCTTGGGTGCGGGTATTTGCGCCTGACTTTGCTCAGCCTGTTCGCAGCCGCTGAGTGCGAGGACGCCGGCGAGAGCCAGGGGGAATATCCAGATGTTCTTGTGCTGCTGTTCCATGGGGGACTCTGCCAGTCGGATTTGTGGATTGGCGGAGTCTGCGACGAGTCTTGGAGGGCTACGAATCGAATGCCATGAATTTGAACATCATCGGGAATGATAAAAGGCGGACTTATATCAATTTTGATCTATGAGGGTGCACCAAGGTTCCTGGAGACACTTGGATCGTGCGTTTCCAGATATTTATCAGAGGCTATCCGGGTCGCCGCAGAACATCTGAATACGCGAACGTAGCCAGCGCTCGGCCGGGTCATTGTCTTGGGCGCCGCGCCAGGCCATGTGCAGCTCGAAGGTCTGCGTTTCCAGCGGCAGATCCTCGGCGCGCAGGCCGCCGGCTGCGGTCAAGGCGGCGGCGGTGTAATCCGGCACGCTGGCGACGATATCGGTTTCCGCCAGCAGGGTGGCCAGACCGTTGAACTGCGGAACGGCCAGTACGATGTGGCGCTCGCGCCCGATCTTGGCCAGTTCATCGTCGATGAAGCCGGTGAGGTCGCCGGCGAAGGACACCAGCGCATGCGGACGCGCGCAATAATCATCAAGGCTGAGCGCACCGGGTACGGTGTCGGCACGCAGCAGTTTGGCCTTGCTGCGGCGGAGAATCTTGCGCTTGGCGTTGGCCGGAAGTTCCTCGGTGTAGGCGACGCCCACCGAGATTTCGCCTGAAGCCAACAGCCCCGGCATCATCAGATAGTTGGTACGGCGAATCACCAGCACCACGCCAGGGGCTTCGGCGCGCAGACGGCGGAGCAGGGCGGGCAGCAGGGCGAACTCAACGTCGTCGGACAGGCCGATGCGAAATATCGCTTTGCTGGTGGCAGGATCGAAGTCGGCGGCGCGGCTGACAGCGGTGGAGATCGAATCCAGCGCCGGCGAGAGCAGGGCGAATATCTCCTGCGCGCGCGGTGTCGGCTCCATGCTGCGACCGGTACGCACGAGCAGCGGATCATCGAACAGGGTACGCAGGCGAGCGAGCGCCGCACTGATGGCGGGCTGGCCGAGAAAAAGCTTCTCCGCCGCTCGCGTCACGCTGCGCTCGTGCATCAAGGTCTCGAAGACAATCAACAGGTTCAGATCGAGGCGGCGCAGGTCGTTGCGGTTCATCCGGGTACCATTCGAGGGATACGGGCCTTGTCAGCACGGCGCTGCAAATGAGAGCCTTTGCCCGGGCAATAGTACGGGCAGTGCGCTGCGGATTGAAAGTCGCTGAATCACTGACAGGCATGAAGACTATCGATAGAGTCTGATAGTGTCGCCGCCGTACAGCGGATAGAGTCCACAGTCATTGAAGTGTTAATCCGCGATCAAGCTCGAGGTAAGCGATGTCCCGCATGATCCGTTTTCATAAGTTCGGCGATGCCGATGTGCTCCAGTACGAAGAGGTTCCGACCCCTGTGCCCGGCCCTGGCGAAGTCTTGGTGCGCGCTCAGGCCGTCGGCCTGGGCTGGAAGGACGTGCTGTGGCGTCAGAACCTGGCGTCCGAACAGGCCAAGCTTCCGGCCGGCACCGGTTTTGAACTGGCCGGCACAGTGGCTGCGCTGGGTGATGATGTAAGCGACTTCGAAGTCGGCACCGCCGTTGCTGGCTTCCCGACGGGCACGCCGAATCGTTATCCGACCTGGGGCGATCTGGTGCTGATGCCCAGCCATGCCCTGACCCGTTATCCCGACGTGCTCAGCCCGGTCGAGGCCAGCGTTCATTACACTAGCCTGCTGTTCGGCTACCTGGCACTGAACGATCTCGCGCATCTGAAGCCCGGCCAGCATGTGCTGATCACCGAGGCCAGCCACTGCATGGCACCACAGACCGTGCAACTGGCCAAGGCGCTGGGTGCCAAGGTCATCGCCTCCACCAGTTCCTCGGAGGATCGCGAGTTCCTGCGTGGCCTGGGTGCTGACAAGGTGATTGCGACCGAAGAGCAGGACCTGGTCCTGGAAGTCGAGCGCTACACCGAGGGCAAGGGCGTCGAGGTGATTCTCGACCAGTGTGCCGGCCCGCAGATGAAGCTACTGGGTGATATCGCTGCACCGCGCGGCAAGTTGATCCTGTACGGTATTAATGGCGGCAACGACACGGCATTTCCTGCCTGCGCAGCCTTCAAGAAGCACCTGCAGTTTTTCCGTCACTGCGTGCTGGATTTCACTGGCTGCCCGGAACTGGGGATCGAGCCGAACAATGATGCTGTGCAGCGCGCACTTACGCACATCAACCAGATGACGGCGGACCGTTTGCTGACGCCTGTGATCGACAAGGTGTTCGATTTCGAAGACTTCGTCGAAGCGCATCGCTACATGGAAACCTGCCCGAACCGCGGGCGAGTAGCCCTGAAACTGGCCACGGATTAGGCTCTGTATGAAAAGTGCCTGCGCTCGGTGATGCTGCGTTAAAAACAGACTCAGAATGCTCATTTACAGCACGTAAACTCCGCTTCTTCGCCTGTTTTTGCCTTGCCTGACCTTCGCTCGACGACTTTTCGCACAGACCCTAAAGTCCTTGGCCATTCGGTCGCTATAACCTAGGTCTACGTTCGTTCTAAGGATAGGTACATGAGTCTGGTTACCGGCGACGCGCTATCGCTGTTGTTGTTTCGTTTGCATAGCGGCCGCCTGCTGGGGATCAACCTGCTCAAGGTCAATGAGATCATTCCCTGTCCGGCCTTGACCAAACTGCCCAATCGTCACCCCAACGTGCGCGGCATCGCCACCTTGCGTAGCGCCGCGATGACTGTGATCGACTTGGCGCGCGCCATCGGCGAACGAGGTGCGGCTGACGAAGACGATGGTTGCCTGATCGTCACCGAGTTGAGCCGCTCGCGCCAGGGGCTGCACGTGAAAAGTGTCGAGCGTATCGTGCAGTGCTCCACCCGCGATGTGCGTCCTCCACCCGCTGGCTCCGGCGCGCGAGCCTTCATTACCGGTGTGACCCAGATCGATGGCGCCATCGTGCAGGTTCTTGATATCGAGAAGGTGCTGCACGACATTGCGCCTGCGCTGGAGGAAGCCCCTGTCGGACAACTGCTCGATGACCAGGATGCCCGCTTGCTGCAAGGTCGCCGCGTGTTGCTGGTCGACGACTCGCAAGTCGCGCTGCAACAGACTCTCAACGTACTGCGCCAACTGGGGCTCGATTGCACCGCAGTGCGCAGTGCCCAGGCTGCCCTGCAGCAACTGCACGAATACCATCAGGCTGGCATGCCATTCGAGCTGCTGGTCTCGGACATCGAGATGCCGGAGCTGGATGGCTATAGCCTGGTTCAGGAAATTCGTCGCAGCCCCGATATTGCCGACACCTACGTGCTGCTACACACCTCGCTGGACAGCACCATGAATACCGAGAAGGCGCGTTCGGTCGGTGCCAATGCGGTACTGACCAAGTTCTCCTCGGTCGATCTCAGCCAGGCACTGCTCTATGCCTTTCGACAAATGAGCGGGCAGCACTGAGCCCGCCCCTGCAACCCCTTGCCGCTTGACGGCAAGGGGTTGCCTTGCTTTCTTTCTAGTTGACTATAAAATTCAATACTTTCAATTAGTTAAGCGCGCCTCATGAATTGGCATGCGCTTTGAGTCAGTGCGCCTGGCAATTGCAGCTCAGTCAAGGAGCACGGCATGAGCACGATTGGAGGTATTGGCAGTTACGGTGGCATATCCCTGACGGGATTTCGCAACAAACAGAGTGAAGAGCAGGGCGAGCTGTCCCAGTTGGCGCGCAATGTCGAGAAGACCACACGCACGGCGAACGCCGAGTCCGAACGCGAGTTCCGCGCCAGGCAGGCGGCCGAAGAGGGCTTCGCGCGTCTGCGCGTCGCTCTGCAGAACGCGTCAGACGGCAAGGTCGAGACATCCGTCAGTTCACCACTGGCCGACGAGGGCGGTAACGCCGCGCTGGAGGCTTTCAAGGCCTATATGGCGATGACCGGCCGAGAAGATGCGCGACAGTATCCTCAAGGAAATAGGCATGACCGAAGAGGAGATCGAGGCGCTGCCACCTGAGCAGCAGAAGGCAGTCGAAGAAGAAATTGTCCAGCGCATGGATGAGCGAGCCAAGATGCAGGCCCAGTCAGAAGACAATGGTCATTCTTATTAACCTGGCAATCAAATACACCAAGCCATGCTGCGTAGGCGATACGTGGATGCCGGAAATAAGAACGGATTCTTTCAGGGTGTAATTGCAATCGTCTCATGACCGAGCGAACACCCCTTTCCAGTTCGTCCTGATTACGCGCCGGCAAGAAGAACAGTTCGATTTCCTCGGCTTCGACGACCTGAGTAGCCAGCCCGAAGGAGTCCGGCTGTGCATCCACAAGACGTACCGATCCACCACGACCTTTGCCTGTTGCAACCACACCGCTGGCGATCAGCTCTGCGTGAACCTGCCAGTATTGCTCCTCAGTGATCGACAGCCCGTCCTTGGAAAGCTGCTCTTCTATCTCACGGCGAAGAGCCCCATTGCCTTTTGTGGCTCCATCTGCAGGAAGCAACGAAAGGAAGGTGGCCTTGAGGTGTTGGGCCAGATCGGTCATGCGAAGGACTCCACATCCTTGGTGGTTGGATGAGTGCAGCTATACGTCTGTCATCATTCCTTCGCCGTTCCGTCATATCGCTGCCACCGCGATTGGTTGCAATCGCCGCATCGGCCAGGAGGATGCTGCGATGCAGATATGCGTGATTGGAGCGGGATACGTAGGTTTGGTGACGGCCACCTGTTTTGCCGAGATGGGCAATCAGGTGGTCTGCGTCGAGCGAGATCCGCAGCGCGTCGCGATGCTTTCGCGAGGCGAGGTGCCGATCTATGAACCTGGTCTGGAGGCGATGCTCAAAACGCAGTTGGCCGGTGGGCAGCTAAGTTTCACTTCGCAGCTGAAGTCCGGTATCCGGCGCGCCGAGGTGATTTTCATTGCGGTGGGCACGCCCAGTGGCGAGGACGGTTCGGCCGATCTGAGCCATGTGCTGGCGGTTGCCGACGAACTGGGTGAACGGCTCGATCATGCGTGCCTGATCGTGGACAAATCCACAGTTCCGGTGGGCACCGCTGAGCGTGTGGCGCAGCGCATCAACGCCGGTCTGGCGCGTCGGGAGCAGCGGGCGCGGGTTACCGTGGCGAGCAATCCGGAGTTTCTCAAGGAAGGTTCTGCAGTCGAGGATTTCATGCGCCCTGATCGGGTGATCGTCGGCTGTGACGACGAGCGTGGGCGTGAGTTGCTGCGCCGGCTGTATGCGCCGTTCCTGCGTAATCACGACCGCCTGTTGTGCATGGGCGTGCGCGCCGCCGAGTTCAGCAAGTACGCGGCTAATGCCTTTCTGGCGACCAAGATTTCCTTTATCAACGAGATGGCGGGCATCTGCGCGCGCCTTGGTGTGGATATCGAGGAGGTACGTCGCGGCATCGGTAGCGACCGGCGCATCGGCACGCACTTCATCTATGCCGGCTGTGGCTACGGCGGTTCGTGCTTTCCCAAGGATGTGAAAGCGCTGATCCGCACGGCGGAGCACGAGGGCATCGAGCCGGGCATCCTGCGTGCGGTCGAGGCACGCAATGCACTGCAGAAGACGCTGCTGTTCCAGGCTTTGCGTGAGCATTTCAATGGCCACTTGCAGAGGCGAGTCATCGCGCTCTGGGGGCTGGCCTTCAAGCCCGGTACTGACGATCTGCGTGAAGCGCCCAGTCTGGTGCTGCTCGACGCACTGCTGACCGCTGGCGCCAAGGTGCAGGCCTGCGACCCTGCTGCCACGGCAGCTGTTGCCGCACGCTATGCGGCGGCGGTGGAGGCGGGGCAACTGGTGCTGAGCGAATCCCCCTATGCTGTCGCCCAGGGTGCCGATGCGTTGGTGCTGGTGACGGAATGGAAGCAGTTCCGTCAGCCGGACTTCCCGCGTATTCGCGGTGCGATGCGCATGCCGGTGCTGTTCGACGGGCGCAACATCTATGACGCCGATCAGCTGGCGGAGCTGGGTTTTCTTTATCGCGGCATCGGTCGACCTGCAAGCGGCAGTTGTAAGGCTAGCGCGGCTTGATAGACTGAGCGCGCATTCCAACCATCCCCACTAGGGAGTCCCATGATCAAGAAATGCCTGTTCCCCGCTGCCGGTTACGGCACGCGCTTCCTGCCTGCTACCAAGGCAATGCCCAAGGAAATGTTGCCGGTGGTGAACAAGCCACTGATTCAATATGGGGTTGAAGAGGCACTCGAGGCTGGCCTCAACCAGATTTCCATCGTCACCGGGCGCGGCAAGCGCGCGCTGGAAGACCACTTCGATGTGAGCTACGAGCTCGAACACCAGATCAAGGGCACCGACAAGGAGAAGTACCTGGTTGGCATCCGTCGTCTGATCGACGAGTGCAGCTTCTCCTACACCCGTCAGGTCGAAATGAAAGGCCTGGGCCACGCCATCCTCTGCGGTCAGCCGCTGATCGGTGACGAGCCGTTCGCTGTGGTACTGGCTGACGACCTGTGCCTGAACCTGGAAGGCGATAGCGTGCTGGCGCAGATGGTCAAGCTGTACAACCAGTTCCGCTGCTCCATCGTGGCGATTCAGGAAGTGCCGAAGGACGAGACGTCCAAGTATGGCGTGATCGCCGGTGAGATGATCCGCGATGACATCTACCGTGTCAGCAACATGGTGGAGAAGCCCAAGCCCGAGGACGCGCCGTCGAACCTGGCGATCATCGGCCGCTACATCCTCACCCCGGACATCTTCGATCTGATTCGCAGCACGCCGCCGGGCAAGGGTGGCGAAATCCAAATCACCGATGCGCTGATGCGCCAGGCCCAGCAGGGCTGTGTGATGGCATACAAGTTCAAGGGCCAGCGTTTCGACTGCGGTAGCGCCGAGGGTTACATCGACGCGACCAATTTCTGCTTCGAGAACCTGTACAAGACCGGCAAGGCGTTCTGATACGCCTGCTTATCAGAGCAGCCTTTCGTAGGAGCTCCGCCCCGGGGCGAAGCTTTGCGATGCCTCGTCGTTCCGGTTCGCGGCGGGGCGCCGCTCCTACAGACTCGGTGCATTGATGCTCAAACTGACGCCACCCTTGGGTGGCGTTTTGCATTTCAGGGGATGGGCATTTCCTCGGAGCCAGGCCCGAGCGGCTGGCCGTAGCTGAACTCGACGTAGTTACCGGCTGGGTCGCGTAGGCCGCAGTAGTAGCCGACCGGGTAGGGCTCGTCGCGCGGTGGCCAGATCAGGCAGCCCGCTTGTTCGGCCATGGCGGCGATGCGATCGACCTCTGCGCGGCTGCCCAGGGCGAAGCCGAAGTGGCTGTAGTCATTGGCGGCCAGGTTCCTGTCTTGGCCGCCGGGCATGATCACGAAGATGAACTGGTGCTCCTTGCCGGGCTCGGCCATCCAGACGATGCGTGTGCCCTTGCCGGGGCGCTCGTGGATCACCTGCATGCCACAGAAACGCTGATAGAAGGCAATGCAGGCGTCGAGATCGGGGACGTGCAGGGCCAGGTGAGTCAGGGTAGGGCGCATGGTGTTCTCCTCTGCCTAATAGCTTAGCGCGGGCCTTTACGGTATGCTCCTCGTCTGCCAAGGAGATACCTCATGAGTTACGACTTCGACCTGTTCGTTATCGGCGCCGGTTCCGGCGGCGTGCGTGCGGCGCGCTTCGCCGCAGGTTTCGGTGCGCGCGTTGCGGTCGCCGAGAGCCGCTACCTGGGCGGCACCTGCGTCAACGTCGGCTGCGTACCGAAAAAACTGCTGGTGTACGGCGCGCATTTCGCCGAGGACTTCGAGCAGGCCTCGGGTTTCGGCTGGTCGCTGGGCGAAGCGAATTTCGACTGGGCGACGCTGATCGCCAACAAGAACCGCGAGATCGAACGCCTCAATGGCATCTACCGCAATCTGTTGACCAACAGCGGCGTCAGTCTATTCGAGGGGCATGCGCGCATCGTCGATGCGCATACCGTCGAAGTGAACGGCCAACGCCACAGCACTGAACGCATCCTGATCGCCACCGGCGGCTGGCCGCAGATTCCCGATATTCCCGGTCGCGAACACGCCATCAGCTCCAACGAAGCCTTCTTCCTCAAGCAACTGCCCAAGCGCGTACTGGTGGTGGGCGGCGGTTATATCGCCGTGGAGTTTGCTTCGATCTTCCATGGCCTGGGTGCAACTACCTCGCTGCTGTATCGCGGCGACCTGTTCCTGCGTGGCTTCGATGGTGCGGTGCGCGAGCACCTGCGCGACGAGCTGAGCAAGAAGGGCCTGGATCTGCAGTTCAACGCCGACATCGCCAGCATCGAGCGCCAGGCCGATGGCAGCCTGGCCGCGACGCTCAAGGATGGTCGCGTACTGGAGGCCGATTGCGTGTTCTACGCCACCGGCCGCCGGCCGATGCTGGACAACCTCGGCCTGGAAAACGTCGAGGTCAAGCTGGACAAGCGCGGCTATGTCGAAGTCGATGACCTGTTCCAGACCTCCACGCCGTCGATTCTCGCCCTTGGCGACGTGATCGGCCGCGTACAGCTCACGCCCGTGGCGCTGGCCGAAGGCATGGCCGTGGCGCGCCGATTGTTCAAGCCCGAGGAATACCGGCCGCTGGATTACAGCATGATCCCTACCGCCGTGTTCAGCCTGCCCAACATCGGCACCGTTGGCCTGAGTGAAGAGCAGGCCATCGCAGCCGGGCACAAGGTGAAGATCTTCGAGAGCCGCTTCCGCCCGATGAAGCTGACGCTGACCGAGAACCCGGAACGCACGCTGATGAAGCTGGTGGTCGATGCCGACAGCGACCGTGTGCTCGGCTGCCATATGGTCGGCCCGGATGCCGGAGAGATCGTCCAGGGCCTGGCTGTTGCGCTGAAAGCCGGTGCGACCAAGCAGATCTTCGATGAGACCATCGGCGTGCACCCGAGCGCCGCCGAGGAGTTCGTCACCCTGCGTACGCCGGTCAGCCGCTGAGGACAGCATGGAAAAGCTTTTCTATGTCGCCGACCTGTTCGGCGTGGCGGTATTTGCCATCACCGGGGCGCTGATGGCGGGGCGCAAGTCCATGGACCTGTTCGGCGTGCTGGTGATGGCCATCGTCACCGCGCTGGGCGGCGGCACGCTGCGCGACCTGATTCTGGACAACCACCCGGTCAGCTGGATTCGCGATGACACCTACATCCTGGTCGCCTCCCTGGCGGCGCTGGGCACGGTGGCCTGGGTGCGTATGACCCGGCCGATTCACGAGAAAGGTCTGTTGATCGCCGACGCCTTCGGCCTGGCCGTGTTCACCGTGTATGGCACCGAGCTGGCGCTGCAGCACGGCACGCCGATCAGTACCGCGGTGATCATGGGGGTGATGACCGGTGTGGTTGGTGGGGTGATTCGCGACGTGCTGTGCAACGAGATTCCGCTGATCTTCCAGAAGGAAATCTACGCCACGGCCTGCATCGCCGGCGCTCTGACCTTTATCGGCCTGCGTGCCCTGGGCACGCCGCACTGGCTGGATACCGCAGCGGCAATGTTCGTAGTGCTGGCAGCGCGCCTGGCGGCGATCCACTGGCACCTCGGGTTGCCGCGTTTTCATCTGCTGGACAGGCATTGAGCATGATCGAGAGACTGGACCATCTGGTACTGACGGTGGCGGATATCGATACCACCGTCGACTTTTACCAGCGCGTGCTGGGCATGCGCCACGAGCGTTTCGGCGCCGGGCGCAGTGCTCTGGTATTCGGCCAGCAGAAATTCAATCTGCATCAGGCCGGGCGTGAGTTCGAACCCAAGGCGATCAAGCCGACACCAGGCGCCATCGATCTGTGCCTGATCACCCTGTGGCCGCTGGAGCGAGTCATGGCTCATCTGGCCGAGCAGGGCGTGACGGTGGAAGAGGGCCGGTGGCGCGCACCGGCGCGGTGGGGCCTATCGAATCGGTGTACTTTCGCGACCCGGACGGCAATCTGATCGAAGTGAGCCGTTATCTCGCCTAGAGGGCGGCTTGTCGCTGGCTGCGGCACCTCGGCATCCGCGTGCTGAGGTCGAGGTGTCGCACTTCGCAAAATTGCAGCAGCGAAACGGCGCCGGTGTTCGTCATCTGATCGATCAATGCACCTTCTCCTACACCCGCTAGGTGGAGATGAAGGGCCTGGGCCACGCCATTCTGACCGGTCGCCCGTTGATCGGCGACAAGGCGTTCGCCGTGGTGCTGGCCGATGACCTGTGCCTGAACCTGGAAGGCGACGGCGTGCTGGCCCAGATGGTCAAGCTCTACGAACAGTTCCGCTGCTCCATCGTCGCCACTCAGGAAGTACCGATGGATGAGGTTTCGCGCTACGGCGTGATCGCCGGCGAAGCGCTGCGCGACGACATCTTCCGCATCGAGCGAATGGTGGAGAAAACCAACCCCGAAGATGCGCCGTCGAACCTGGCGATCATCGGCCGCTACATCCTCACGCCGGATATCTTCGAACTGATCGAGCAGACCGAACCGGGCAAGAGCGGTGAGATCCAGATCACCGACGCGCTGATGAAGCAGGCCCAGCAGGGCTGTGTGCTGGCCTACAAATTCAAGGGTCGCCGCTTCGATTGCGGTTCGGCCGAAGGCTACGTGCAGGCCACCAACTTCTGCTTCGAGAATCGCCACAAGACTCATCCGGTGATGACTGCGAGCCCGCAGCTGAAGGCCGTCTGAACACCAGCGAAAGGAGGAGTGAAGGATGAACGACAAGACCCTGCCGCCTCAGCATCAGCAGCGGCAACCTGGTGTCGAACACACCATGCACCCTGAGCCGATCTACCTTGCCGATGATTACCGCGCCGCCGGCAAACTGACCGGCAAGGTGGCGATAATCACAGGCGGCGACAGCGGTATTGGTCGCGCTGTCGCCGTGCACTACGCCCTGGAAGGCGCCAAGGTTGCATTGGTTTACCTGAACGAGGATGAAGATGCGCAGCAAACCCTCGACGAGGTGAAACATCACGGCGGCGAAGCTATCGCCCTTGCTGGTGACGTGGGCGACAGCGGCTTCTGCCAGTGCGTGGTCGACGCGGTGATCGCCAAGTGGGGACGTATCGACATCCTCATCAACAACGCCGGCGAACAGCATCCCGAGCATAACCTTGAGGCCCTCGACCAGGCGCAGTGGGAGCAAACCTTCCGCACCAATATCTTCGCCATGTTCCACCTGACCAAGGTCGCGCTGGAGCATCTGCAGCCGGGCTCGAGCATCATCAATACCAGTTCGGTGACGGCCTACAAGGGCAACCCGATGCTGCTCGACTATTCCTCGACCAAGGGCGCGATCACCTCGTTCACCCGCTCGCTGTCGATCAACCTGGCGCCACGTGGCATTCGCGTCAATGGCGTTGCACCCGGGCCGATCTGGACGCCGCTGATCCCGTCCACCTTCAGCGCCGAGAAGGTCTCCGAGTTCGGCGCCGACACGCCGCTGGGGCGCCCCGGACAACCTGCAGAGGTTGCCCCGGCATTCGTTTATCTGGCCAGCATCGATGCCTCTTACGTCACCGGGCAGATGCTGCATGTCAACGGCGGCAGCGTGGTCAACGGCTGATGAAAAAAGCCTGAACGACTCGTGGCAGAGCCTGCCTAAATTTTATGTAGAGGCAATAACGCCTCGCGGGCCACCACAGTTCCGTCAGCAGCTGCAGGAGCACAGCAGCCGCAGTGTTGAGTTCGAAAGAGTCATACGCACGCAGCTGTAGCGGCAACTGCAGGAGAGGGCGGTTCAGCCCGTTGTGCAGGCTGTTGAAGAGAAAAGTGCGCAGACGGTTCGGCGTTACTCGCGTTATGGCTTAAAGTAACCGGTCGCCGAAAGAACCGTCATGGCCATAGCCATGAAGGGCTTTCATTCTTTACAAATAAGTGTGTGGTGAAGATGAACAAGCCTTTCATTTCGCTGTGCCCTGAAATTACTCGGGCACATGCGCTGACGCTGATGGAGTGGTTGCAGGATGAGCGCGTCACCTGCTATCTGAGCGACTCGCGTCATGTTTCCCGTTCCATCGCGGAAGTCATCGATCGGACGCAGTTGCCGATCCTGACCCATCTGTTCAACCGGGGCGGTCGTTTCTTCATGGCCTATGACCGGCATGACGAGCCGGTGGGCTTTGTCCGTCTGATCAAGACCGGCCTGGAGTGCGAGATCGTCCTGGCCATCGGAGACAGCGACAAATGGGGCCGAAATCTCGGCGCCCGCACGATCCGCGAAGGCATGAAACTGGCCTTTCTCGACATGCGCGCCGAGAAGCTTATCGCCAAGATCCACCCGGACAACGTGCGCTCGCTGAAAGCTTTTGTGCGCAGCGGCTTTATGCTCGAGAACGAAACGCCAACATTGAAATCGTTTTCCATGACGGCGGGGAGTTATCGCCAGCTCCTGCGCGAAAGTGCCGGTACCGACGTTACAGGAATCCAAATCACTGAAATCGACAAGGCCAGGCTCGAGAACCTAATCGCACTCGAGGAGGGGCCGGCCATTGTCGAGCTCGAACATGAGCTCGAGCGTGCCGTTGTCGTCAAGCCAGAGGAAGTGGCACGCAATGTCGTCACGATGAACTCCAAGGCCTTGCTGCAACTGGACGACGAAGAGATCGAAGTGGCCTTGGTCTATCCCGAAGACGCCGACAGCTGCGCCGGCAAATATTCGGTGTGTTCCGATATCGGCGCGGCCATTCTCGGCTACCAGGAGGGAGACGCCATCGACTGGCGGATTTCCGATCGGACTCTCCGGATCGAGATCAGTAAAGTGCTTTATCAACCGGAAGCTGCGGGCGATTACCACCTGTAATCGCTCCTTTGGCTCATCGTTACTTCATCAGGCATACATTTTTTGATGCCTGATGAGGGCGGGCCATCTGTTCTGAAGGCCTTAGGGAATTAGACCTGAGAAGCGATTGACCTGGGATCGTTGAAAGCGGATCTCCAGGTGAGAGGTCCATCTCACCTATATGTAATTTAACATAATATATATTATGCGAAGCCCAGGATGAAAAAGCCTAGGGCAATGGCCGCGAGAATCGCTGTGGGTGACTTTGAAAGACTGGAAATCTGTCTTTTAAAGTGGAGACTCTTGAAAATCAAGGCCATAAGGATCAGGTAGCCCGCCGCTCGCGCTGAGGTGACGCAGATTGCTTTTCAATATTTGGAACTGGCTGATGCCTCTTTCCGAGGTCCAAGGTTCCTCACCATGTCTGTAAAGCATCCACGCTCTGGAGCTACGGCGCGACGTATATGGCTGCTGCGCCACCCGCAGCATACCGATAGAAGCGATAGCTGATTCCGGTTGCTTATGGATGAGGTGCGCCAGCCCCTGGCCGAAAAGCTGCGGGCCACCGGCGGCCTGCCCTGGTGGAAATCGCCTCACGTCTGGGTAATGGCGAAGTCTCCAACGTCATGCACTCTTTCAAACGCTGGAATTGGGGCACGGCCTTAACCTAGTCGACGCGAGCCTGCTGTGCGGTTCGTCCAGGCGCCACAGCCGCGACTGCACCCCATGCCATTTCCATTCTCAGAGCTCTGCGGGCTAGCCCAACGAGTACATCTCTACGCTCAGTCAGCCCAAGGCCGGCCAAGAGGAACGGCGGACGCTCCCGGTATTAACCCAGGCACGTTTCATTTCTCCGCTTTTAAAGATCGGATCAAAATCCTAACCGCTTGTTTTTGCATATGTTTTCAGTAAGCATCATGAGGTTTACAGATTTTAAGAGACTCAACTCGATTGACCAGGCTGGGCGTTGCAATATCCGATAATCACCAGACCCGGATATTGCTCTATACTACCGCTAAAGCACCGATCTAGCCCAGGTTGAGCCACTTCATGTCGCCGCATCCCCAGCCGCTTTTCGAGACCTTTGATCGCTTCCACGAACTTAACTTTTTTCACCTCAATGGCGAGCTTCCAGCGGTTCGGAACTTCCTCCAAGGTTGTACCGATGAGCTCCAAGCCGTCGAAGGCTATCGCGCCGTTCGGGGGTTTCTGAAGTCCTACGCCGGCAACGAAGCCACGTTCAACTCCTATCGAACCCACATCGAGCGGCTGCTGCTCTGGTCCCTGCTGGTGGCTGGCAAGCCCCTTGTCGAACTGCGTCGCCGGGACGCCGAGGCCTTCATGGAGTTCTGCCTCAACCCTCCCGCCGACTGGATAGGTCCGGTCGTAAAGTCCCGCTTCCTGCGTGTGGGCGGTCGTAAGAAGCTCGACACGGACACCTACACCGTCAATTTGCAATGGCGACCTTTCAGTCACACCGTGGCCAAGCGCGAACGCAAGATTGCCGAAGAGGCCGTTGCCGCCCTTCCCTCCCGTCCCTACCGCATGTCCCAAGGCTCGGTGGCTCAGGTATTCGCAGTCTGCGGCAGCTTCTTCCAGTACGCCATTGATGAGGGTCTCACCGAGGTGAACCCCTTCCGAGCGGTAAAACAGAAATCCATCTACAAACAACGCAATACCTTGGATGTGGCGTCCCGTTCCCTGACACCGTTGCAGTGGAGCTACGTGATTGAGACTGCCGAGCAAATGGCCGTGGCCGACCCGACATACGAACGCACGCTGTTCATCGTTGCGACCCTGTTCTCTATGTACTTACGCGTCTCCGATTTGGTCGGGCGTGACAACTGGACGCCCACTATGGGCGACATCCGCCGCGATAGCATGGGCAACTGGTGGTTTCATGTGGTGGGCAAAGGCAACAAGGCCGCCAAGATCAGCATCCGCGATGACTATATCCAGAACTACCTCGTACGCTATCGCCAGCATCTGCAGCTCTCTCCCCTCCCTTCCGCCCACGAGAAAACACCGCTGATCAGCACCCTAAAGGGACGCGGCGGGCTTTCTGATCGCCATATCCGCCTGATGCTGCAAGAGCTATTTGACCGCGCGATGGTGCGTATGGCCGAGGAAGGCTGGAGCAACGACGAAATAGACCAACTGCGCTCGGCCTCACTACACTGGTTACGTCACACCTCCGCAACCTTTGATGCACCGTATCGTGACATGAAGGACCTCCAGGCTGACCTTCGTCACAATAGTCTCAGCACCACCCAAAATACGTACTACAACACTCTGGACGAACAGCGGGCACATTCGGTGAAAAGCCTTCCGGTAAGCCGTTAGTGACAGTAGCTCTTAACTACCTGTCCACCAGTTCCGGGGCAGACCAAAGAACCTAACGCCACACTGTGAAGTGTTCAAAGTGGGGTTTTGGACTGCCTAGAAATCGAATCCTTCATCCAGTAGGCTCGCAGCAATGCTGGCCTAAGGCCGGCCACCCATAAATTAGGGAGCTTTACATATGCATGAAGCACGTGGGTCGATGCCGGCGGTACTTGATCGGCAAATTGCCAGCGAAAAGCAGGATGCATTTGGCCACCGGCATTTTTCTCAAGCCTTGCGAAGCCTCATCGAGTCTGGCCGCCATGCCCCTCCATTCAGCATCGGTTTGTTAGGCGGATGGGGTACCGGTAAAAGCTCAATCAAGGAGCTGTACACCCGAGGTTTGGAAGACGATGCGTCAGCCTCATCAAGTGGCGTGCCTAGAAAGGATCGATTCAAGAGCATCACATTTAACGCTTGGCGCTTCGGGGGCAAAGACCAGGACATCAAGCGTGCTCTTCTTCGGCACGTATTCCTCGAGTTAGGGGGAGATGAACAGGCACTACACGACAAACTCTTCCGAAACGTGACCCGCACAGAGGAGCAATGGAAAGGCTGGAGAGAATACGCGAGTCAGTTGTGGCGAGCCTGGTCGATGCCCTTGCCGGCGTTTCTGGTTGCCATGCTGGCCCTCTTCGGCTTGATATGGCTTGGGCTCAAATACCTCCCTTGGGATGACTCGCTCGTACAGTCGGCTTTTATTTTCCATCGAAAGGTTAAAACCACCGGCTTTCAGCCGGTGAGCTTTAGCGCCACCATGCGGG
>NZ_QASO01000078.1:64279-64788 GCF_003052605.1 Ectopseudomonas oleovorans
GATTACAGATACGGCAGTCATACGGTCTACCAGATCGAGTATCACTTTGTTTGGGTGACTAAGTACCGATACAAGGTGCTCAGCGGTGAGGTTGCTGAGCGAGTGCGAGAGCTGGTGAGACAGACGTGCGAAGCATTTGAAATTCGGATTGTGAAAGGTGTGGTGAGCAAGGATCACGTGCATATTCTGGTGAGCAGTCCGCCGAATTTGGCGCCGAGTGAGATCATGAGGCGGATCAAGGGGCGTACGGCGAGCAAGCTTTTCGAGGAGTTTCCCCATCTGAAAAAGCGCTATTGGGGGCAGCATTTTTGGGCTCGCGGGTACTTTTGCGCGACGGTTGGGCAGATGACGGAAGAGATGATCAAGCAGTATCTGGAGCATCATTTTGAGCCGAGCCCGAACGATAATTTCAGGATGGAGCCTGACTGATCCGACGCGTCGTTCAGTCGACGCGTATCCGGACTTTCAGTCCGTAAGTCACTAACCCACCGACTTCAGTCGGTGGTTGT
>NZ_QASO01000079.1 GCF_003052605.1 Ectopseudomonas oleovorans
TATCGACCTGTGGCGCAACCGGCCGCATCAGGTGTTGACCCCGCGATTCGTGGCCTAAACCGGTATAATCCACGGCATGATTTCCATGCCCGAAACCCTTCCTGACGACCCGATTTTGCTCAAGCAGTTGCTGCTGTCGGCGAGCGTGCAGATGTCAGAAAAGGACGGTCAGATCGAGCGGTTGCGTGAACAAAATGCGCTGCTGATCCAGCGCCTATTTGGCCGTAAATCCGAGCAGAGCAGCGACCCGGACTCACCGCAGTTGGAGATCTTCAACGAAGCGGAAAGCCTGGCCGAAGCGACGCCTGAAGCACCGGTCGATGCGGTCGAGGAAGACGCCGGCGCACCGACCAAGCGCCGGGGCAAGCGCACGCCGCTGCCGGCCGAGTTGCCGCGGTTGGTGGTCACCCATGAGCTGCCAGAGCATGAACTGACCTGCGCCTGCGGTTGCCGCAAGCAGGTCATTGGCGAGGAAACCAGCGAGCAACTGGACATCATCCCGATGCAAATCCGGGTGATCCGGCACGTTCGCAAGACCTACGCCTGCCAGGGCTGCGAAACCGCCCCGGTGACCGCCGACAAGCCGGCCCAACTGCTCGAGAAAAGCCTGGCCAGCCCCAGCGTGCTGGCCATGCTGCTGACCAGCAAATATGCCGATGGCCTGCCGCTGTATCGCTTCGAGAAAGTGCTCAGCCGTCACGGTATCGACATCCCCCGGCAGACCCTGGCGCGTTGGGTGATCCGCTGCGGCGAGCAGTTGCAGCCTGTGCTCAACCTGATGCGCGACACGCTGCTGGACAGCCCCGTGATCCACTGCGACGAAACCCGCGTGCAGGTGCTCAAAGAGCCGGAGCGCGACCCGAGCAGCCAATCCTGGATGTGGGTGCAGACCGGCGGCCCACCAGACAAGCCGGTGATCCTCTTCGACTACACAACCAGCCGTGCGCAGGAGGTGCCACTGCGCCTGCTCGATGGTTATCGTGGCTACCTGATGACCGATGATTACGCCGGCTACAACGCCGTGGCCGCACAGGACGGTATCGAACGTCTGGCCTGCTGGGCGCATGCGCGCCGTAAATTTATCGAGGCGCAAAAGGTGCAACCCAAGGGTAAAACCGGGCGTGCCGACATCGCACTGGGGCTGATCAACAAGCTCTACGGCATCGAGCGCGAACTCAAGGATGCCAGCGATGAGCAGCGTCACCGGGGCCGCCAACAGCACAGCCAGCCACTCCTTGAGCAGCTCAAGACCTGGCTGGAGAAAACCCAGCCCCAGGTTACGGCGCAGAATGCCTTGGGCAAGGCACTGAGCTACCTGGCCCGCAACTGGAGCCGACTCGAACGCTACATCGAGGCTGGCCACCTGCCGATCGACAACAACGCCGCCGAGCGCGCGATCCGGCCCTTCGTCATCGGCCGCAAGAACTGGCTGTTCAGCGACACGCCCAAGGGCGCGACCGCCAGCGCCCAACTCTATAGCCTGGTGGAAACCGCCAAGGCCAACGGCCAGGAACCCTACGCCTGGCTGCGCTATGTCCTCGAACGCCTGCCGCAGGCCAATAGCGTCGAGGATTACAACGCGCTGTTGCCATGGAACTGCCCGCCCGCGATGCCACTGTAGGCATCAACCCCGCTTATTGAGAGGCGGGGTTTGTGGAGCGCTTACGGTTGACCAGTCGAGCTATTGCTTTGGATACGGCGTTTTTCGTTCCAAGCCCTGTGAAACGCCTGATGCTGAACGGCTGCCCTTTAGGTAGGCGCTTGACTCGTTGCGCAATCCGGGCAGATACCGACTGGGCTTGATCAGTGCTGAGCATCGTGACGTTCACGCCTATAGCGAGAAGTCTAACGACGAACTGAAAAGCGGCTGATGGAACGCAATTACTCTTCGCCGATATTCATCATCTTGAGCGTCGTTTATCAGGCACTCTTCGAGGCGCCCCAGCGAGAAAACTTGATCGGCGGACGGGTAGTGTCTGAGCAGGCTTTTCGCATGGCTGCGAATGTCATCAGGTAGTTCGCTGTTACGAGAGAGGTCGCGGAGAAAAGCTTCGGTCTTGACGACACTCCGGGTTCTTTCATGCGGAAGGGTCAAAGCGGCTACCTCCTTATTCAGTTATTCCAATCTACGAGACCAGAACGGGCAAGCCGCGCGCTTACCCCTAATTTGTCCGCGATTCGACGTGGTGCGGCTGATGGATTTTCAACCCTACAATCAGTTTTTCCCCCAGTAGTTGTCTTTGCTGACCAGACCAAAATATTCGGAAGCAAATGGCTGATCATCATCGAACATACCATTGACCATGCGCTCCCGACGCAACCCACTCAGCACCCTGAAAAAGCAGGGCTCACAGAGATGCACCCGGTAGTGCTCCCCATCATGCTGGGAGCCATATCCCCATTGGGCTTCAAGCTTGCCATATTGGGGAGCATAGCCGGGAATACGCGTGCCAGAGCGGCACACGTCGCAGATCACATCCTCAACGACATCGACCAATGCCTGCGATTTAATCTCCATGCACACCTCACGATTACGTTCCACACGACGCCGGCCGGTTATGGATTCATGAACACCAACATCATTGGATCAGCCTCGACTGGCTGAGCATTAAAAACAAGCCAGTAGCTGCTGCCGATAATGCTGGGAAAAGCTGAGCTGGTAAGCAGGCTCAATTGCAAAGCCACCCAGCGAAATGATGTTCGTAGGCTGCGATCCAATACCCGGTTCTGCACCACCTAACCCCGCACCGTCGAAACCTTCAACATGACCCAAAGTGCCCATCGGCTCAGGCCTGGAGCCTGGAGTAAAACCAGGCATCTGCACATCGTTCAAAACTGCCAGGTCATCAGGCAAGTCATCCGATATTCGCTCCGCAAAACCCTGAAGCGTTGGCTCCGCCAACATGAATAGCCATGCCTGGTCGTCGGACTCACCTGTGCGCCGCAGCACTCGCCCCAGCACTTGCCGGTAATGCAGTTCGGTGCGGATACGGCTGAGATAGCAGCACACTTGCAGGCGGGGAATGTCGGTGCCTTCGCTGATCATTCCGACGGCCACAATCCAGCGGCAGGCGCTGCTCCGGAATGCATTGATCACCTGCTGCGCATCTTGGGTTTTGTTGGTCACGATGCGGCATTCTTCACCCATTGCTTCTAGAGCCAGTGCAACTTGCTGGGCGTGTTCGATGTCTGTGGCCACCACCAAACCAGCGGCATCAGGTTTGATCTGGCGTAGCTCGTTCAGCTTGCTGCAGCCAAGATCGAGGATTGGATTGATCACCTCGTCATGACGCAGAAGTTCCTCATAGGTGACAGGTGACTCCCCTAAAAGCTTGGCGATGCTGGGAAACAGCCTCACGGAGCTATTCGCGCCAAGCTCTTCCGTAAGTTTCACCTTCTGATTGTCGAGCAACACAATGCGAGGTGATCGGCACACGTCGTCGGCAATGGCATCTTTCAAGCCATAACGGTAATCACAGATCAGATGCCCCTCGGGCGAAGAGTAGCGAGCCAATGCGATGGCCTTGTCGTCCGAACGCCAGGGCGTGCCAGACAGGGCCAACGTGAAGGCAGCCCGATCCTGTATCCGATGCAGTATCTGCTGCCCCCAGGCATTGCTGAGCAGCGGATCGTGGCCGGCGCAATGGTGGATTTCATCGAAGACCACGAACACCCGGTAGTCATCAAGCAGCTGCCAGAATCCCTCATCACGGTATTCCATGGCCTGATAGGTATAGGCAGCGCCCACGGCACCTATCTGGCCATCTAGGCGTCTGCCTAGGACTTCCGCAAAGGTCGAACGAAAACCCTCCACGACCTGGCAGGACGGCGCAAAGCACAGCACCAAATCGATTCTGTCCTGCTCAAGCAGTTGGCTGACCAGTTCTGCCGCCATGCGCGTCTTTCCGGCTCCCGGGGTTGCCTGGCAGAAGAAGTGCGGCGTGACGGTGAAGTGCTCCAGCGCCATGGTGATGCAGCTGTTCTGCCAGCTCCGTAGCGATCTACTCATCGTGGTGCGGCGAGCGTTTTGAGGGTCTTCTCGATGGCGCGCAGATGCCCCAAAAGACGAGAACTACGATCCCTGGCCTCCAGGTACTCGCCTTCAACCTTGTCCCGCAAATGTGGCATCTCGTCCAGAAGCAACTTGAATCGCTCTGCCTCACCCATTGAAGAAAGAAAATCCAGACGGATCTCCTTATGGAGTGCCTCCAGCTGCTGATCCATATTGGCTGAAGATTGAAGCGGCAGAGCTTTCACGTCGCGTACCGCTGTGTCCTGCTCAGCCGCCCTTGCAGACATAAGACTGTTTTCAAAACCGTTGTCGATCAGCTCAAGTTGAAGATGTGCTGGGGTAGGCAGCAGGTGGTAGACCTGCCCCCGTACGCGGCGCTGTTCGTCATGCACTAACCAACCTATGCGTAACATCCGGCGCATCTGTTCATACACATAGCGGCGTAAATCACCGATGCGATAGGTCATGCCATCCAGGTGCTTGGCATAGGCATCGCGCAGTTCACGAATTGTGAACCGTGTGCGGCCTTCCTCCTGAAGCAGCTCATACAGCCGCCTGTCGAAGATGAACGAGGCTGATTTCATTGCGGCACCTGAGAAGATAGCGCGAAAAATACGGATTATAGTCCGTGGCCTCTGCGTCCGTAAACGCATGATATTGCCGTCTCAGTGGAATTGAGACGGTCATGGATAAGTTGGCGAAAGCGTTGGGCGAACGCATCCGAGCGCAGAGAAAGGCCTGCCGAATTTCTCAGGATGCCCTGGCGCTGGCCTGCAGCATCGACCGCAGCTACATGGGGCGGATCGAGCGGGGTGAAGTAAGCATCACCGTAGAGAAGCTGTATCGAATTGCATGCCAGCTTGCCTGTGACCCTGCTTACCTGCTACCGAAGTTGTCCGAACTTAAACCAACCTGAACGATCCTGGATTAAAAGTCGCAACTGGCCTCCGCGCGACGGGGCGAGTGATCCACGCGCTCAAGCAATGGTTTGCCGGCTTAGTCGTTTCAGTCAGGTTTGCTTTTTTGCTGGCGGAGTCGCTTTATCTACTGCCGCGGTTGCGCGCTGGGCTCTGTGCGACTGCCGAGAGGTGCCTTGCCTGACCTTGGCCTGGCTCAAGCTGTCTAGTTCGCTCTGTAGATTCTGATTGCGTTGCTGCAGGACCAGCTTGACGGCTTCTGACGCGCTGAACTGGCTCTGCAGAGCTTCCAGAGCCTGAGCTTTCTGATCCAGCAGACGTTGCTTGGCCTGCTGGTCCCTGTGCAACTGCCTTGCTTCGGTGAGAAGGCGTGCGTTGTCGCGATTCAGTTGGGTCAGCTCGTCCTGCTTGATGATCAACGTCTGCTGCAGCTGGCGAATTTCCAGCTGCAACTGTTGCGCCTGCGACTCGTGTCGGCGCTGTTCCTGCTCACGCTGCTCCTTGCTGGCCTGCCGGTAGTGCTCCAGTGTGTTACGCGCATGTCGGTGTTTTTCCTCCAGCGAGTGGATCTGTGCATCGCGATCCTTGAGCCGATCCTCCAGGTCGCGATTGGCCTGCTGCAGGCGGGCATTCTCGACCTCGGCTTGCTGCCGTAGCTCGCGTAACTGTTGCAACTCATGGTCAGTGGCCTGAAATCGTTCGGCGTCGAGCGCTGTCTGGCCTTCCAGTTGTTGGATGCGGCTCTCGGCCTGCCGAATCCGCTGCTGGTAGTCGATCCGCTCGCGCTCCAACAACTCTCGCTCCCCGGCAACAACGGCTTGCGCTTCTTCTTGCAATTGGTCGGCCAGTTGGTTCACCAAGTTAGTCAGTTGCTCGCTCAGAGCAAGCGGTACTGCTCCACGACCACTGTCGGCGGCCTCCAGCTCTTTCAGGTAACGGTGAATGGTGGTCTTTGAACCGGTATTGCCCAGCTCAACCCGTACCGCATCGATGCTCGGGTACTCGCCGCGGGCGAGGAGGGTAGTGCGTGCCTTCTGCACCACCGCCTTGTTGATACCGCCGCGTGCCATGTTGCTCTCCTACGATTTCGTACTGTAATACATATGCTGTATTTACATACTATATTTGATAAGGTTTTTACACTAGATGGACGCTTACCTAAAATTGGATAATGACGAATTATCCAAGGTGATGCGGTGTTTTTGTCGTTTGGCAGTCGCTCACCGGTACACCAAGGGGATGCGCTCAGATGAGCCAGGAGATCGAGCGGTACCTGCAGGCCGGCACTCGTGCCAACACCCGGCGGAGCTATCAGCAGGCGCTTGAGCACTTCGAGGTGACGTGGGGTGGCTTTCTGCCGGCGACTAGCGATACAGTCGTGCGCTATCTGGTCGATCACGCCGCCACCCTGTCCAGCAATACCTTGAAGTTGCGCCTCGCGGCGTTGGCGCAGTGGCATGTCAGCCAAGGCTTCCCGGATCCGACCAAGACTCCGCTGGTCCGCCAGATCCTCAAGGGCATTCGTACTTTGCACCCACGCCAAGAGAAGCAGGCCGAACCTTTGCAGCTGCGCCAGCTCGAACAGTGCGTGTTGTGGTTGGAACAAGCTTTGGAGCAGGCCCGCGCGGAAGACGACTTGCCACGGCTACTGCGCTGTTGCCGCGATCGCGCTCTGATACTGATCGGCTTCTGGCGGGCCTTTCGCAGTGATGAGCTATGTCGCCTACAGGTCGAGCACATCCAGGTGCGGACCGGGGAGGGCATGCAACTGTTCCTGCCCTGGAGCAAAGGTGATCGGGACAACCAAGGCCAGACCTTCAACGCGCCGGCGCTGGCCAGGCTGTGCCCAGTACAAGCCTACGTCGACTGGATCAGTCTTGCGGGTATCGCACGCGGGCCGGTATTCCGTGGAATTGATCGCTGGGGGCACTTAGGTGAGCAGGGCTTGCACCCAAATAGCGTTGTCCCACTCATGCGCGCCGTACTGCAGGCAGCAGGGCTGCCTTCGGAGCTGTACAGTAGCCACTCGCTGCGCCGCGGGTTTGCCACCTGGGCCACCCGCAGCGGCTGGGATATCAAAGCGCTGATGCAGTACGTAGGCTGGAGCGATGGGCAATCCGCATTGCGCTATGTCGAGAGCACAGGAGTGTTCCCTGGGCAACTGAGTGCGCTACAACACATCTCAAACTGGCCCGAGGGACTGCCATAAGACCGCCTTCCGCGGCCCCGATCTGCACCTAGCTGCGCACTGGGAACACCAGCTCGTCATGTGCGGTGCAAATGAGTCGATGATCCAGCACATGGAAAATTGCAGGGTTCTTGGCATCCTGGGCACCCACAAAGAAGAGGTAACTGCGGGATGCCTGCTTGTCTTTTTTGGCTTTTATGTTCTCTTGCCGGGCTATTTCCAGCTCATTTTTCAGTCGCCCGCGGGCAGCTGCTGACCACTCGCTCCAAAGGACGACCACCTGGTAAGGCGTTAGTTTTTTCTCTTCCCATTCGCCCGCGTTGAGTGAAATGGTCAAGTGTTCATGCTACAAAGACGCGCTGAGGGAACGCTGGTCGAGGCAGTCCAGGTTGTACTGCCTGCGA
The DNA here is from genome assembly GCF_003052605.1 of Ectopseudomonas oleovorans. Classification (GTDB taxonomy): domain Bacteria; phylum Pseudomonadota; class Gammaproteobacteria; order Pseudomonadales; family Pseudomonadaceae; genus Aquipseudomonas; species Aquipseudomonas oleovorans_A. The sequence continues at coordinate 7,522 of NZ_QASO01000079.1, forward strand.
GGCTGAATGGATCCAATGACTGGACGATGGAGAAGCTGACCGAGCTGATAAGGGTCTATGACCGGGACGAACGAGTCTTGGGCTACGACTTCAAAACGGCATCAGGCCAGACCTACTCGCACAGAGATTGCCTGTACTCACAGGACGGAGCCAAGCACCAGGTCTATTGTTCGATGATGTGTCCCGCATGAGATGGTCGCCACCTCTGGTGGTTCTTGGCAGGGCCACTCACGAGGTTTGACAGGACAATGAAGGCTCTTCCCGAGAAAATCCTGGACATCATTCAACAGCTTCCAGAAGGTGAGGTTCTGACACCTAGCAGATTCCTGCATCATAGTTCTCGCCATGCTGTGCAGCGAGGACTCTCTCGCCTGGTCGAAGGTGGAAAGCTGTTTCGCGTTGCTCGGGGCATTTATGTTGCCGCAGTCGAAACTCGGTTCGGCGTGCGCCCGCCGGCACCGGAGAAGGTTGTCCACTCGCTGGCTAATGCGCTGGGTGAAGTGCTGGTCGACCACGGGGCTCGTGCCGCGACTCAACAACCACCGACTGAAGTCGGTGGGTTAGTGACTTACGGACTGAAAGTCCGGATACGCGTCGACTGAACGACGCGTCGGATCAGTCAGGCTCCATCCTGAAATTATCGTTCGGGCTCGGCTCAAAATGATGCTCCAGATACTGCTTGATCATCTCTTCCGTCATCTGCCCAACCGTCGCGCAAAAGTACCCGCGAGCCCAAAAATGCTGCCCCCAATAGCGCTTTTTCAGATGGGGAAACTCCTCGAAAAGCTTGCTCGCCGTACGCCCCTTGATCCGCCTCATGATCTCACTCGGCGCCAAATTCGGCGGACTGCTCACCAGAATATGCACGTGATCCTTGCTCACCACACCTTTCACAATCCGAATTTCAAATGCTTCGCACGTCTGTCTCACCAGCTCTCGCACTCGCTCAGCAACCTCACCGCTGAGCACCTTGTATCGGTACTTAGTCACCCAAACAAAGTGATACTCGATCTGGTAGACCGTATGACTGCCGTATCTGTAATC
>NZ_QASO01000008.1:0-27340 GCF_003052605.1 Ectopseudomonas oleovorans
CACGAACAGCACCGGGTTGAACACCTCCACCTTGATGTCCAGCTCGACCAGCGCGGCCAGTCCATTGATGGATTTGCGGAAGTCGACGGGCTTTGGGTAGAGATAGACCTTCTGCACTTTGGCGTCGGGACGCATCATGACGGAACTCCACGGGAAAATAGGGAGCCCAGCATCCGGGATACGGAGAGGTCAGTTGAAGATGGGGTCTATGGAGCGCATACCGTCATTCATCACCAGGCACGCTCCTCGCCAGGCCTCTAATCTGATCCATATCTAGCCAAGAATCCCGGCCTAGAGCGGCAAATTGCCATCAATTAGCTTCATCAAGCTTGCCCATTGAAAAGCCCTAATAGCTATACAAACAGAAAATCATGTACAAGGCTGCAGCAGATCGGGTGTGTGAATCGCGCAAGCCGCGCGGCGTTGTCTGCATCTTGAGGAGTAACCGCATGAATTCCCCCATGAGTATTGCTCAGCGTCTGAGCCTGGGCTTTGGCCTGGTGCTGTCGCTGATGATTCTGATCACGCTCATCGGTGTGCAGCGCGTCGGTTTCATCGACGAGACGCTGACCGCCGTCAGCGATGGCGCCGCGCTGAAGCAGCGCTACGCGATCAACTTTCGCGGCAGCGTGCATGATCGCGCCATCGCCATTCGCGATGCGGTACTGGATGGCGATGGTGCGGCGCTGGCCGGGCACCTGGGCGAGATCCAGCGTCTCGACCGCTTCTATCAGGAATCGGCGCAGGCCATGGAAACGCTGCTGGCGAAACAGGCGCCCACTGCAGCGGAACAGCGCCTGCTGGAGAACATCAAGACCATCGAGCGCAGCACGCTGGCGCTGACCGAGCAGTTGATCAACCTGCGCCGCGACGGCAACCAGGCAGCACTGCCGCTGTTGATGCAGCGGGTTTCTCCGGCTTACAGCGAGTGGCTCAAGCACATCAATGCCTTTATCGATCACCAGGAAGAGGTGATCAGCCAGGATCTGGGCGAGGTACGCGAGGTGACCGGTGGCTTCCGTTTGCTGATTCTGCTGGTCACGGGCGCCGCCTTGCTTCTGAGCGTGGGCATCAGCCTGGTGATCATCAACAAGCTGAAATCGACCCTGGGCGCCGAGCCGCACCGGGTCGCGCAGGTGATCCAGCAGTTGGCCAAGGGTGAGCTCGATCAGCAGATCGAAACGCAGTATCCCAATAGTGTGATGGCGGACCTGCAGAACATGGTGCGCCACCTGAGCGACACCATTGCGCAGGTGCGCAGCGCGGCAACCGAGCTGACGCATTCGTCGGATCAGTTGATGGCCACGTCCGACAGCAACAACCAGCAGATTCGCCTGCAATCGAGCGAAGCCGAGCAGATGGCCACGGCGATCAACCAGATGGCCGCCACGGTCAGCGAGGTGGCCAACTATGCCGCCAGCGCAGCCGCCGCCACACGCAATGCCGGCGGCGAGGTGACCATTGGCAATCGTGTGGTGAACGAGACGGCAGCCGCCATCCAGACCCTGGCGCGCACTCTGGAGAGTGCAACGCAAAGCGTGCAGCAGGTGTCCACCGACAGCGAGAGCATCGAAAAGATCATCGAGGTGATCACCTCCATCGCCGAGCAGACCAACCTGCTGGCGCTCAATGCGGCTATCGAGGCTGCCCGCGCCGGTGAGCACGGCCGTGGCTTCGCCGTGGTGGCGGACGAGGTGCGCTCCCTGGCGACCCGTACTCAGGACTCAACACGGGAAATTCGCGGCATGATCGCCAAGCTCCAGGAGGGCGCCGGCAAGGCTGCAGAGGTGATGCTCGAGAGCCGCGAGTTGGCGCAGAAGACCGTCGAGCAAACGCTGCTGGCCGAGCAGGCGCTGAGCAAGATCAGCGATGAGGTGACCGCGATCAATGACATGAACACGCAGATCGCCAGCGCCTCGGAACAGCAAAGCGCGGTCGCCGAGGAGGTCAACCAGAACATCAGCCGCATCCACAACGCGACTCTGGAAACCTCGGCCGGTTCGGAGCAGGTGGCGGCCTCCAGCCAGGAGCTGGCCACCCTGGCGAACCGCCTGACCGACAAGGTGAGCTTCTTCAAGGTACGCGCTGCCTGATGACACGGGCCGTTCAGGCGACTGCAGCGATCCGCGTGCAGCCTGCCTGACGAGCGGAAGCCGAGCAGGGCGAGGAAGATCAGCGCTTGCCGAGGTTCGGTTAGCCACTGACCTGCGCGATTTGCGCAACAAAGCTGCGCCTGTCACGCGGTATATCCACGCATGACGCAACGCTAGACTGGGCGCACAGGAGAACTCGCCCATGACCACGCACAACCTCGAACTGCAGTATTTCTTCGACCCGCTCTGCGGCTGGTGCTATACCAGCGCACCCGCCCTGACGGCACTGGCCGAACGCCATGGCGCGGCGCTACAGATGATGCCCATCGGGCTGTTCATGCAGCCGCGCCCTATTGCGGGTATTGCTGATTTTGCCTGGCAGAACGACCAGCGCATCGCCGCGCTCACCGGCCAGCGCTTCACAGAAAGCTACCGTACCCAGGTGCTGCAGGCCGCCGATGGGGTGTTCGATTCGACGCCGCTGACACGGGCACTGACGGCGCTGGCTGAACAGCATGCGGCCCTGGAACCACGGCTGCTGCACGCCGCCCAGCTCGCCCGCTACATCGATGGGGTGGACACCAGCCACGTTGAAGCGGTCGCGCGGATCGCCGTGGAGATCGCAGGCGAAGCCAACATCAGCCTGAACGCCGCCGAGTTTGCCGCGCGCCTGCGAAACGACCATACCCTCGCCGAAACCACGGAGCGCCGCGTAGCCCTGGCCCAGCAGGCCATGCAGGCGCTGCCATCCGGTGGCGTGCCGCAATTACTGGTGAAGTCCGCTGGTAAGACGCTGGTGATTGCCGGACAGCCGTTGTATGACGGCCCGCAGCAACTACTCGCGCAGATAGCCTCGCTGGGCTGAGCCAGGGCGCGGCAAGAGGCCATTATCAAAGGCCTGTTTCCATCATATAAGCCACTGAAAAACATGAAGTTTTAACTTCACAAGGCAATCCGTGACGGCTACTCTGCCGCCCCATGATTCGACGCTTATTGCCCCTGCTCTGCTGTTTCACAACGCTTTCCCTGCACGCTGCACCCGCCACTTTCGCCGAGGCCAAGCGCCTGGCGTGGCCGCTGTATGCCCAGCAAGCCACCGAGTTCTACTGCGGCTGCAAGTACAGCGGCAATCGGGTCGATCTGCGTTCCTGTGGTTACACGCCGCGCAAGAACGCCAATCGCGCCCAGCGCATCGAGTGGGAACATATCGTCCCGGCCTGGGTGATCGGCCATCAGCGCCAGTGCTGGCAGAAAGGCGGGCGCAAGAACTGCGCAGCCAACGATGCGCAATTTCGCAAGGCCGAGGCTGACCTGCACAACCTGGTACCGAGTATTGGTGAGGTGAACGGCGACCGCAGCAACTACAGCTTCGCCTGGCTGCCACAGAAGCCGCATCAGTATGGTCAGTGCCAGACGGTGGTGGATTTCAAGGCACGCAAGGTGATGCCACGCACCGCCATTCGCGGGATGATCGCGCGCACCTACTTTTATATGGCCGACCGCTACAAACTGCGCCTGTCGAAACAGGATCGCCAGTTGTTCGAGGCCTGGAGCAAGACCTACCCGGCCGAACCCTGGGAGCGCCAGCGTAACCAGCAGGTGGCCTGCGTGATGGGCTGGGGCAACCCCTATGTGGGCAAAGTGGATATGAGCCGCTGTATGCGCAAGCGCGCGTAGGTCGTAGTTCGGCAGAACGGGTCGAAAGTGCCTCAGGCTCCTGTAGGAGCCCCGCCCCGGGGCGAAGCGCTTGAGTTCTCTGTCGCCTGAATGATCGCATTCGCTGCGGGGCGCAGCTCCTACAGTGGGTATGCGGCTCGCCGTTCACGCCAGGCGCTGCAACTCGCGCCGCACCATGTTGGCAAACTCCGGCGGGCTGAGCTGATACAGCTCCTGCGCCACCCAGGGTAGCCAGCGCCCCTGCAGCTCGGCCTTGCGCGCCAGCAGGCGTTGGGCCTCGGCTTCGGCGCGGGCCTGGTGCTCGCGGTGGTAGTCGGCGCGGCTCGGTTTTTCTGTGCTCACGCTGTTGCCCTTTTCCTCATGCTGGGCAGAGCAGGCATAATCGCCGCCTGTTCGCCCATTTCGACCATCATCAATGCGCATCCACGTCAGCTTCATCGACCGCGTCGGCATCACCCAGGAAGTCCTGGCGCTGCTTGGCGGGCGTAATCTGAACCTCGATGCGGTGGAGATGGTACCGCCAAACGTCTATATCGACGCACCGACCCTGAGCGCGGCGGTGCTCGAGGAGTTGCGCGGCGCGCTGCTGCAGGTGCACGGTGTGCAGAGCGTCGAGGTGGTGGACATTCTGCCCGGCCAGCGCCGCCGCCTGCAGCTCGATGCCCTGCTCGCGGCCATGCCCGATCCGGTGCTGGCGGTGGATGACCGCGCCACCGTGCTGCTGGCCAACCCGGCGCTGGTGGACATGTGCAACCGCCCCCCCGAAGGCCTGAGCATCGCCGCGCTGTTCGCCGATGACGCGTTGCAGCAATCGCTGCTTGCCGCCGGCTTTCATCAGCCGCTGCGCGAGGTGCATTTCGCCGGTCAGCCGCTGCTGCTCGATGCCCAACCGATCACCGAAGACGGTCGCCTGACTGGCGGCCTGCTCACCCTGTATGCCCCGAGCCGCATGGGTCAGCGTTTGGCTGCACTGCATCACGACCATGCCGAGGGCTTCGATTCACTGCTTGGCGAGTCGGCACCGATTCGTGCGCTCAAGGCCCGCGCCCTGCGTGTGGCGTCGCTCGATGCGCCGCTGCTGATCCACGGCGAAACCGGTACCGGCAAGGAGCTGGTGGCGCGCGCCTGCCATACCGTCAGCGTGCGTCGCACCGCGCCTTTCCTGGCGCTTAACTGCGCCGCCCTGCCAGAGAACCTGGCTGAGAGCGAGCTGTTCGGCTACGCCCCTGGCGCCTTCACCGGCGCCCAACGTGGCGGCAAGCCAGGGCTGCTGGAGCTGGCCAACCAGGGCACGGTGTTTCTCGACGAGATCGGCGAGATGTCGCCCTATCTGCAGGCCAAGCTGCTGCGCTTTCTCAGCGATGGCAGCTTCCGCCGCGTCGGTGGCGACCGTGAAGTGAAGGTGGACGTGCGCATCCTCAGCGCCACTCACCGTGACCTGGAAAAGATGGTCTCCGAAGGCAGCTTTCGTGAAGACCTGTTCTACCGCCTCAACGTCCTCAACCTGGAAGTGCCGCCGCTGCGCGAGCGCGGCCAGGACATCCTGTTGCTGGCCCAGCATTTCATGGCCCAGGCCTGCGCGCAGATCCAGCGCCTGCCCTGCCGCCTGGCGCCGGCTACCTTCCCGGCGCTATTGGCCGGGCGCTGGCCGGGCAACGTGCGTCAGTTGCAGAACGTGATCTTCCGCGCGGCTGCCATCTGCGACAGCAACTGGGTGGAGATGGACGACCTGGATATCGCCGGCACCGAAGTGGCGCCGAGGGTGGAAGGGGCAGTCGCCAGCCTGGAACAGGCCATGGACGAATACGAGAAGGCGCTGCTGGAAAAGCTCTACGACAGCCACCCTTCCAGCCGTCAACTGGCCGCGCGCCTGGGCACCTCGCACACCGCCATCGCCAAACGCCTGCGCAAGTACGGGATACCGGGCAAGCACTGACGCACTCGCTCCGTGGGTTAGGTGCCTGTCACCTATCCTGATGAACCCGCACGGTCCGTTGCGCCGTAACCCACCATTGGCACAACGCAGGACTATCGCCAGGTGGGTTACGCGGCGCACCACGTCCGCAGTGTCTGAGAGCTCACCTATTGGCGCCGCTAACCCACCCTACGGTTCTGACTGCGCGCCTGGACACCTTCGCCCCCCCTTGTAGGGTGGGTTAGGCGCTTGTCTTGAATACGGACAACCCCGCAGGTTCAGATGCGCCGTAACCCACCATCGGCGCAACGCGGAAGATCGCCCGGTGGGTTACGCGGCGCACCACCACCGTGGAGTCAGATCGCTCATCGAGCAGCGCCGCTAACCCACCCTACGGTTCCAGGTTCTGAATCAGATCGGCGTGGTGCTGGTCGGCACCTTGATCACCCCGCAGGCCACACGCGCCCCGCCACCGCCCAGCGGCTGCGGATGATCGGCGTGATTATCACCGCCGGCGTGAATCATCAGCGAGCGGTTATGCAGGTCTTCCAGACGCTTGAGTCGCGGTGCCAGCACCGGCTGGCTGGCGCTGCCATCCTCGGTGACGAGCAGCGCCGGCAGGTCGCCGAGATGGGCATCGTCTTCCCAGGGGAAACCGTGGCGGCCGGCGTTCTGCGGGTCCCAATGGCCGCCTGCTGCGCCGGCTGGTGTCAGCTTGCCGTCCACTTCGGCTGCATTGCAGTTGGCCTCGGTGTGTACGTGAAAACCATGCACGCCCGGCTCCAGGCCCTGCAGATCGGGAGTAAACACCAGCCCATAGGGCGACTGGCTGATGGTCACGGTGCCGACAGGCGCGCCTGTGCCGTTTTCGGTGGCCTGTTCGAGGGTCACGGTGACCGTCTCGCTAGCCTGCAGGCTGGTGGCGCCGAGCAGCGCGAATGCCAGGGGGATCAGGGGTCTCATGATCGGTCTATCTCCTTGTTTATAAAGCCTCCCAGTTACCGACCCCAATGCTCTTGAGCGGTTCCAGCTAGATGACGTATCGATATCATTACACCGTAACGATTAAGCAACAATCGAGCGAAAGCCGCACCGCGTCTGGTGCGACTTCGACTTTTCCATTTGCGACGCACGATTTCGTAACGATAACGTTCCGGGTTACTACTAGAGAATATCGATAATATATTTAAGTTATTGATTTTATTAGCATTTTTAGCATTGGCACTCACATTGCAATCACCTCTTCACCTGCCCGCCACCTAGAAGCGGACACCTTTACCCCTGAGGAATTGACATGAGCGAGTTGCGTTTCACCGCCGATCACGAATGGCTGCGTCTGGAAAACGATGGTCTGGTTACCGTCGGCATCACCCATTACGCCCAGGACGCGCTCGGCGACGTGGTGTATGTGCAACTGCCGGAAGCCAAGTCCTACGCCCAGGGCGAGGAAGTGGCCGTGCTGGAGTCGGTGAAGGCCGCCAGTAACATCGCCATGCCGCTGGACGGCGAGATCGTCGAGGTCAACGCTGACCTGGAAGGCAGCCCGGAGCTGGTCAACGAATCACCGCAGGACAAGGCCTGGTTCTTCCGTATGCGCCTGGCCGACAACGCCGTACTGGCCGATCTGCTGGACAAGGCCGGCTATGATCGTCTGTTGAACGCCAACGCCGACGCCTGAGTGACCGCCATGACCAAGCTCGATACCCAGAACGAATTCATCGCCCGCCACATCGGCCCGCGCGATGCCGACACCGCAGTCATGCTGCAACTGCTCGGCTATGACTCGGTGGACGCGCTGACCAATGCGGTGATCCCCGAGTCCATCAAGGGCACCAGCATCCTCGGCGAGCAGCCGGGCCTGTCGGAAGCCGACGCCCTGGCCAAGATCAAGGCCATCGCCGCGAAGAACCAGCAGTTCAAGAACTACATCGGCCAGGGTTACTACGGCACTCACACGCCGAGCCCGATCCTGCGCAACCTGCTGGAAAACCCGGCCTGGTACACCGCCTACACCCCGTACCAGCCGGAGATTTCCCAGGGCCGCCTGGAAGCGCTGCTGAACTTCCAGACCCTGATCAGCGACCTTACCGGCATGCAGATCGCCAACGCATCGCTGCTGGATGAAGCCACTGCTGCTGCCGAAGCCATGACCTTCTGCAAGCGTCTGTCGAAGAACAAGGCTGCCAACACCTTCTTCGTTTCCCAGCACTGCCACCCGCAGACCCTCGACGTGCTGCGCACCCGTGCCGAGCCGCTGGGCATCGACATCGAAGTCGGTGACGAAGCCGCCATCACTGACGCCAGCGCCTACTTCGGCGCGCTGCTGCAGTACCCGGCAAGCAACGGCGACATCTTCGACTACCGCGCCCTGGTCGAGCGTTTCCATGCCGCCAACGCCTTGGTCGCCGTAGCTGCCGACCTGCTGGCTCTGACCCTGCTCACCCCGCCGGGCGAGTTCGGCGCCGACGTCGCCCTGGGCAGCGCCCAGCGCTTTGGTGTACCGCTGGGCTTCGGTGGCCCGCATGCTGCCTACTTCGCCACCCGCGACGCGTTCAAGCGCGATATGCCGGGCCGCCTGGTCGGCATGTCGGTCGACCGTTTCGGCAAGCCGGCCCTGCGCCTGGCCATGCAGACCCGCGAGCAGCACATCCGCCGCGAGAAGGCCACCAGTAACATCTGTACCGCCCAGGTGCTGCTGGCCAACATCGCCAGCATGTACGCCGTGTACCACGGCCCGCAGGGCCTGACCGAGATCGCTCAGCGCGTACACAGCTTCACCGCCATCCTCGCCCTGGGCCTGACCAAACTGGGCCACAGCGTCGAGCAGCAGCACTTCTTCGACACCCTGAGCATCAAGACCGGCGCCAAGACCGCCGAGCTGCATGCCAAGGCCCGTGCTGCCGGCATCAACCTGCGCGAGATCGACGCCGAGCGTCTGGGTCTGTCGCTGGACGAAACCACCGACCAGGCCGCCGTCGAGGCGCTGCTGAACCTGTTCGCCGCTGACCAGGCCGCGCCTGCCGTCAGCGACCTGGCCGCACAGATCGCCAGCCGCCTGCCAGAAGGCCTGCTGCGCCAATCGGCGATCCTGCAGCACGAAGTGTTCAACCGCTACCACAGCGAAACCGAGCTGATGCGCTACCTGCGCAAGCTGGCCGACAAGGACCTGGCGCTGGATCGCAGCATGATCCCGCTGGGCTCCTGCACCATGAAGCTCAACGCCGCCAGCGAGATGATCCCGGTCACCTGGCCGGAATTCGGCAACCTGCACCCATTCGCTCCGGTCGAGCAGGCTGCGGGTTACACCCAGCTGACCACTGAGCTGGAAGCCATGCTCTGCGCCGCCACCGGCTACGACGCCGTGTCGCTGCAGCCTAACGCCGGTTCCCAGGGCGAGTATGCCGGCCTGCTGGCCATCCGTGCCTATCACCTGAGCCGTGGCGACGATCAGCGCGACATCTGCCTGATCCCGCAATCGGCCCACGGCACCAACCCGGCAACCGCTTCCATGGCCGGTATGCGCGTGGTGGTGACCGCCTGTGACGCACGCGGCAACGTCGACATCGCCGATCTGAAGGCCAAGGCCGAAGAGCACAAGGATCGCCTGGCTGCGATCATGATCACCTACCCGTCCACCCACGGTGTGTTCGAGGAAGGCATTCGCGAGATCTGCCAGATCATCCACGACAATGGCGGCCAGGTTTACATCGACGGCGCCAACATGAATGCCATGGTCGGCCTCTGCGCCCCAGGTCAGTTCGGCGGCGACGTCTCGCACCTGAACCTGCACAAGACCTTCTGCATCCCGCACGGTGGTGGCGGCCCGGGCGTCGGCCCGATCGGCGTCAAGTCGCACCTGGCGCCGTTCCTGCCGGGTCATGCGCACATGGCACGCAAGGAAGGTGCGGTCAGCGCCGCGCCGTTCGGCAGCGCCAGCATCCTGCCGATCACCTGGATGTACATCACCATGATGGGTGGCAACGGCCTCAAGCGTGCGTCGCAGATGGCCATCCTCAACGCCAACTACATCGCCCGTCGTCTGGAAGAGCACTACCCGGTGCTGTACTCCGGTGAAGGCGGCCTGGTGGCGCACGAGTGCATCCTCGACATCCGCCCGCTCAAGGACAGCAGCGGCATCAGCGTCGACGATGTGGCCAAGCGCCTGATCGACTTTGGCTTCCATGCCCCGACCATGTCTTTCCCGGTGGCCGGCACCCTGATGATCGAGCCGACCGAGAGCGAGTCCAAGGAAGAACTGGATCGCTTCTGCGATGCCATGATCGCCATCCGTGAGGAAATCCGCGCGGTCGAGCAAGGCCGTCTGGATAAAGACGACAACCCGCTGAAGAACGCCCCGCACACCGCCCTGGAGCTGGTTGGCGAGTGGAACCACGCCTACAGCCGCCAGCAGGCCGTGTACCCGCTGGCGACTCTGATCGAGGCCAAGTACTGGCCGCCGGTCGGCCGCGTGGATAACGTCTACGGCGACCGCAACCTGGTCTGCGCCTGCCCGTCCATCGAGGCGTATCAGGACGCGTAAGCACGGTGAAATACTGTAGGAGCCAGCTTGCTGGCGATCATGGCAACCGCCATCGCCGGCAAGGACTGGGCGCCCCCCCGGCTCCTACATAACCTCGTGCCCCGGATTGCATCCGGGCTACATCCACCCCGATTCCTTTCGGCTCCCCTCACTGGGGCGGGCCGACTGCATCCCGAAAAAACAATAAAGAGGGCCTCACCATGTTCAGCAAGCACGACCAACTGCAAGGCTATGACGATGCCCTGCTCACGGCGATCCAGGCCGAAGAACAGCGCCAGGAAGACCACATCGAGCTGATCGCCTCGGAGAACTACTGCAGCCAGCGCGTCATGCAGGCGCAAGGCAGCGGCCTGACCAACAAGTACGCCGAAGGCTATCCGGGCAAGCGCTACTACGGTGGCTGCGAGCATGTGGACAAGGTCGAGGCGCTGGCCATCGAGCGCGCCAAGCAACTGTTCGGCGCCGACTACGCCAACGTGCAGCCGCACTCGGGTTCTTCGGCTAACAGCGCTGTCTATCTGGCGCTACTCAATGCCGGCGATACCATCCTCGGCATGAGCCTGGCACATGGCGGCCACCTGACCCACGGCGCCAAGGTGTCGTCCTCGGGCAAGCTGTACAACGCCGTGCAGTACGGCATCGACGAGAACGGCCTGATCGATTACGCCGAAGTCGAGCGCCTGGCCATCGAGCACAAACCGAAGATGATCATCGCCGGTTTCTCGGCTTACTCGCGCGTGCTGGACTTCCCGTGTTTCCGCGCCATTGCCGACAAGGTCGGTGCCCTGCTGTTCGTCGATATGGCGCACGTGGCGGGCCTGGTTGCCGCCGGTCTGTACCCCAACCCGCTGCCCTTCGCCGACGTGGTCACCACCACCACGCACAAGACCCTGCGCGGCCCGCGTGGCGGCCTGATCCTCGCGCGCAAGAACGAGGAGATCGAGAAGAAGCTCAACTCCGCCGTCTTCCCCGGCGCCCAGGGCGGCCCGCTGATGCACGTGATCGCGGCCAAGGCGGTGTGCTTCAAGGAAGCACTGGAGCCAGGCTTCAAGACCTACCAGCAGCAAGTGATCGACAACGCCCGCGCCATGGCGGCAGTGTTCGTCGAGCGCGGCTATGACGTGGTCTCCGGCGGTACCGACAACCACCTGATGCTGATCAGCCTGGTCAAGCAGGGCCTGACCGGCAAGGCGGCTGACGCGGCCCTTGGCGATGCCCATATCACGGTGAACAAGAACGCCGTGCCAAACGACCCGCAGTCGCCGTTCGTCACCTCCGGCATCCGCATCGGTACCCCGGCGGTGACCACTCGCGGCTTCAAGGAAGGTGAATGCCGCACCTTGGCCGGCTGGATCTGCGACATCCTCGACGACCTGGAAAACCCGGCCGTGATCGAGCGCGTGCGCGGCCAGGTCGCCGACCTGTGCGCCACCTTCCCGGTCTACGCTGACTGATACCCGACTGACCACGGGCCGCGCGGCGGCCCCAACCGGTGCGCGCGGCGCACCCAACAGGAAATCGACATGACCACTGAAACTCTCGCCAAGACTCCGCTGCATGCCCTGCACCTCGAACTCGGCGCGCGCATGGTGCCCTTCGCCGGCTATGACATGCCCGTGCAATACCCGCTGGGCGTGATGAAGGAGCACCTGCACACCCGCGAGGCCGCCGGCCTGTTCGACGTTTCGCACATGGGCCAGATCCTGCTGCGTGGCGAGAACGCCGCGCGCGCCCTGGAAACCCTGGTGCCGGTGGACATCATCGACCTGCCGGTGGGCATGCAGCGCTACGCCATGTTCACCGATGCTCAGGGCGGCATCCTCGACGACCTGATGGTCGCCAACCTGGGCGACGACACCCTGTACCTGGTGGTCAACGCCGCCTGCAAGGATCAGGACCTGGCCCACCTGAAGCAGCACATCGGCGAGCAGTGCCAGATCGAGTGCCTGTTCGAGGAGCGCGCCCTACTCGCCCTGCAAGGCCCGAAAGCGGTCGACGTGCTGGCCCGCCTGGCGCCGGAAGTGAGCAAGATGACCTTCATGCAGGTTGCCCGCGTGCGCCTGCTGGGCAGCGAATGCATCGTCAGCCGCAGCGGCTACACCGGCGAAGACGGCTTCGAGATTTCCGTCGCCGTGGATCAAGCCGAAGCCCTGGCGCGCAGCCTGCTGGCCGAAGTGGAAGTCGAGGCCATCGGCCTGGGTGCGCGTGACTCGCTGCGACTGGAAGCCGGTCTGTGCCTCTATGGCCATGACATGAGCACCAGCACCACGCCGATCGAAGCTGGCCTGCTGTGGGCCATCTCCAAGGTACGCCGTGCCGATGGCGAGCGAGCCGGCAACTTCCCGGGCGCCGAGCGTATCTTCGCCCAGCAACGCGAAGGCGTGCCGAGCAAGCGTGTCGGCCTGCTGCCGCAGGAGCGTGTACCGGTGCGTGAAGGCGCGGAAATCGTCGATGCCGACGGCCAGGTGATCGGCCAGGTGTCCAGCGGTGGCTTCGGCCCGAGCCTGGGCGCGCCGGTGGCCATGGGTTACGTCAAGGCCAGCCACATGGCCATCGATAGCGAAGTCTGGGCCGTGGTGCGCGGCAAGCGCGTGGCAATGAAAGTGGCCAAGACCCCGTTCGTGCCGCAGCGCTACTACCGCGGCTGATTCGCAACGTAGCCCTGCTCTGAAGGAGCCGCGCCTCGCGGCGAATGCGCCGAAAGACGCAAAAGCTTCGCCTCGGGGCGAGGCTCCTACACTCATCGCGCGCCCTCTGCTCCGTAGTTCGTAAGGCGGGTGAACCCCGCCACATAGCCCTGGCGGGTTGCACCCGCCCTACAGGTGACTACTCCGTAGCCTGGATGTAATCCGCGGATGCCCTGAAAAGCTCCCGGCTTGCATCCGTCGTCATCAGTTCATGTCACTGTGCAATCGAGTGGATCTCTACTACGTTGCGTCTCCAGGTGTTGCGCTTTGCTGTTCAGCAAGGCTGATACTGTTCACCCTTGCTGAGGATCGCCCAGATAATCCGGGCATTCTTGTTCGCCAAGGCTACCGTGGCGATGTTCTTGTTGCGTCGGCACATTAGCTGGCTCAGCCAATCACTGCGCTTGTCCGTCTTGCTCTGGCAGTGCTTGAGCACTGAGCGCGATCCGTGGATCAGCAACGTGCGCAAGTATTTGTCTCCGCGCTTGCTGATACCCCCAAGGCGCTCCTTGCCCCCTGTGGAGTATTGACTGGGCACCAGTCCCAGCCAGGCCGCGAATTGCCTGCCACTGGCAAACTGTCTGGCATCGCCAACAGCACTGACGATGGCCGTGGCACTGATCGGGCCGAGCCCCTCGATCTTCATTAAGCGTCTGACCCGCTCATCCTCGCGCGCCTCGCGCTGGATCAGTTGTTCCAGCTTTTTCAAGCGCTCGTCATACCCTTGCAACTCTTCGCTCAACCCCCTCAGCAGCTCTCGCATCGAGCCAGGCATGCTGCTATCTGAATCATCGATCGCCCGACACAGTAGTTCGCGGGTTGCCGCAACGCCTTTGCGTGATTCGATCAAACCAAACTCGGCCAGCAACCCACGAACTTCGTTGACTAATGCTGTTCGAGCCTTGATCAGCCGGCCTCTGATCCGATGCACCGACTGGCTCGCCTGTTGCTCTACTGTCTTGACCTCGACATAACGCATGGTGGGCCTGCTGGCCGCTTCACAAATTGCCTGCGCATCGTTCGCGTCGWTCTTGCCGCCTTTCACGTAAGGCTTGACGAACTGCGGAGCAATTAAACGCACCTCATGCCCCAGCTTGCCTAATTCACGGGCCCAGTAATGCGCGCTGCCACAGGCCTCCATCGCCACCACACACGGCTCCAGTTGGCGGAAAAAATCCAGCATCTGATGCCGTTTGAGTTGCTTGCGGCATTTGACCTGCTCATGGCTGTCGACACCATGAACTTGAAAAACCTGCTTTGCCAAATCCACGCCTATGCGTTTAAGTTTCATGCGGGCTCCCCCTCCGGGATTGTTTGTTTCGTAACCTTCAGTCTGGCGCAATGACGCCGTAGGAGGGAGGAGTCCATCTCATTGGGCTACGGTCGTTGTGTCTCAGGCCGGGCAGCCCAGCCGCTCGCTGAGAAAATCGAGAAAGCAGGTGATGCGCGACGCCAGCGCGGTGTTGCGGTAGTACACCGCGTTGATCGGCTGGCGTACCTCCACGCGTTGCTCGGCCAGCACCTCCACCAACGCGCCGCTGGCGCGGGTGGCATCGGTCATGAAGTCCGACAGACACACCAGACCTTCGCCGGCCAGGGCCAGTTCGAGAATGGTGTCGCCGCTGGAGGCGCGCAGGCTCGGGGTGATGCGCCAGCGCTCGCCGAGGGCGTGACGTAGCGGCCATTCGTTGAGGCTGTCCGGCTCGGTGAAGCCGATTAGGCTGTGCCCGGTCAGATCCTCGGTACGCGCCGGCGTGCCATGGCGGCGCAGGTAATCGGGACTGGCCAGCACGCGGCGGCGGCTGTGACACAGCGGTCGGGCGTGCAGGCTGGAGTCCGGCAGGTTGCCGATGCGGATGGCCAGGTCGGTGCGGCGTTCCAGCAGATCGATGATGCGGTCGTCGCTGTGCAGCTCCAGTTCTATCTGTGGATAGAGCGCACGAAATTCGCCGATCAGCGGCACGATCACGTGCAGCATGAAAGGCGAGGCAGTGTTGATCCTCAGGCGCCCGGCCGGTGCCTGGCGGCGCAGGGTCATCTGTTCCTCGGCGTCCTCCACACTGGCGAGGATGCGCCGCGCCTGGGCCAGGAACACCTCACCCTCCTCGGTCAGCTCCAGGCGCCGCGTGGTGCGGCGTAGCAAGGTGACGGCAAGTTTTTCCTCCAGCCGGCTGAGGGCACGGCTGACGCCGGATGCGGTTTGCTCCAGCTGCTCGGCGGCGGCGCTGATCGAGCCGCAGTCGACCACGCTGACGAAGGCGAGCATTTCTTCCAGGCTGGTCTTCATTATTGATCTTCAGTCAAAGGTGTTTGCTGGCTTGTTAGGTTTTTTCGCATGAGTCTGGCGCGGATACTGCTCCCTCTCAACCCCCGCTCGCCGTCAGACAGAGGGCTGCAACTTTTTCGCGAACCACGAGGCCGAATCTTTCCGTACCCGTTCCGAGCCGATGTTCGGCCAGCG
This sequence comes from Ectopseudomonas oleovorans, assembly GCF_003052605.1. GTDB lineage: Bacteria > Pseudomonadota > Gammaproteobacteria > Pseudomonadales > Pseudomonadaceae > Aquipseudomonas > Aquipseudomonas oleovorans_A. The sequence goes on from NZ_QASO01000008.1 coordinate 15,374, forward strand.
CTTCGCAAGCTATGAGGAGATCTTCATGAAGTTCATTCCCCCCCTTCGGTCTTGGCACTTTCGGCCTCAAGGATCAGGTCGCCATCGACTCGGTACGTACCGGCCTGGAGCTGGGTTGCCGGCATTTCGACACGGCGCAGATCTACGGCAACGAGGCTGCTGTCGGCCAGGCCCTCGCCGACAGCGGCGTGGCCGTGACGAGTTGTTCGTCACCACCAAGGTCTGGACCGATAACCTCGGCAGTGGCCAAGTTATCCCCAGCCTGCGTGAGAGCCTGCAGCGGCTGGGCCTGGAGCGGATCGACCTGACGCTGATCCACTGGCCGTCGCCGAACGATGAGATTCACGTGGCGCAGTATCTGGGCGAGTTGCTCGAGGCCAAACGCCAGGGGCTGACCGCGGCCATCGGTGTGTCCAACTTCACCATCGCCCATCTGCGCGAGGCCATCGATGCGGTAGGTGTGGAAGAGATCGCCACCAATCAGGTGGAAATCCATCCGCTGCTGCAGAACCGCAAGTTGGTGGCATTCGCCCGTCAGCAGGGTATCCATCTGACCGCCTACATGCCGCTGGCCTACGGCAAGGTGCTGGCCGAGCCGGTGATCCAGCGCATTGCCGCTAGCCATGGCGTCAGCCCTGCGCAGGTGGCCCTGGCCTGGTCGCTGCAGCAGGGGTATGCGGTGATTCCGTCGGCGACCAAGCGCGACAATCTGGCGGCCAATCTGGCTGCTGCCGAGCTGCGCCTGAGCACCGAAGACATGACAGCCATCGAGGCGCTGGATCGTGGCGAACGCGTTGCCAATCCAGGCTTCGCGCCGCGCTGGGATTGAGTACTGCGAGTGTGGCAGGGGCTTTAGCCGCGACCTTGGGCTCTATCGGCCGCCGGCGATATCGATCAGCGCGCCAGTGGTGTAGCTGGCCTTGTCATCGAGCAGCCAGACGATGGCTTCGGCGACTTCCTCGGCACGCCCGGCGCGGCCCAACGGTGTCGCCTTGCCCAGGCGCTCGGCACGGTCCGGTTGGCCACCACTGGCGTGAATCTCGGTATCGATCAGCCCTGGGCGCACGGCGTTGACCCTTACCCCTTCGCCGCCCAGCTCCTTGGCCAGGCCGCGAGTCAGCACGTCCATCGCGCCTTTGGCGCCGGCGTAGTCGACGTACTCGAAGGGCGCGCCAAGGCTCGCGGCCACCGACGACACCAGCACCATCGAACCACCCTCGCCGCCGCGGCTGCGGGCCATGCGCCGGGCACCTTCGCGAGCGGTGAGATAGCTGCCCAGCACGTTGACGTCGAACATCCGTTGTAGACGCTCGCCGCTCATCTCCAGCAACGGCATGGGTGGGGCGACGATGCCGGCATTGACCACCAGGCCGTGCAGCGGGCCGAACTTGCCCATGGCCGCGAACAGGCGCTGTACATCCTCTTCAACCGCCACATCGCCGGGCAGGGCGATGGCCGTGCCGCCCATGGCCTCGATCTGCGCCACCACCTTGTCGGCGGCGTCACGGTCACTGCGATAGTTGATGCCGACCGTCCAGCCGCCAGCGGCGGCCAGCAGGGCAGTGGCGCGGCCGATGCCGCGGCTGGCGCCGGTAATCAGCAGGTTCTTGCGCATTGGGCCTGGCTCCCTGTAGTCGTGCCTGCTAAGGCTGCCCGCTTTTCGTCGTCTGCGCTACATCCACCCCAGCCAACGCCACCAGGTCAGGGCGAACACCAGCATCAGCCCGTAGCCAACCAGCGTCAGCCAGATGCCGGTGCGCAGGAATTGCCGGGCGGTGAAGGTATCAGTGCCGATACAGACCATGTTCTGTGGTGCGTTGATCGGCAACAGGAAGCCGAAGCTGACCACGTAGCCGAGCAGCATGCTCATGCCCAGCGGGTTGATGTCTCCGCCAAGCTGCAGCAGCAGGGCAATCATGATCGGCAGCATCGCCGAAGTCAGCGCTGTGGCGCTGGCGAAACCGAGGTGAATGATGATCAGAAAGCCACCGAGCACGGCGAACACCCAGAACGGCGACAGCCCATCCATGCCCAGGTGGGTTACCAGCAGTTTGGCCAGCCAGGTGCCGGCGCCCGTGGCCAGCACCGCACCACCGAGGCTGATGCCAACGCCGAAGACGATCACCGTGCCCCATGGAATGCGTGGCTGTGCCTGCTTCCAGCTCATTACGCCGAGCCCTGGCATCAGCAACGCCGCCAGGCCCACCAGGGTGGTGGAAGCGGTGTCGAAGCTGTGCAGCTTGCCCTCGGTGGCCCAGAAACCGAGCAAGGTGAGGACGATGGCCAGCAGCTTGCGCTCATCGAAGGTCATCGGCCCGAGTTCACTGAGCGCCTTGCGCACGGCCTCCTTGCCGCCTTCGATGCGATCGGTTTCCGGCGGCATGACGCGTAGGATCACCCAGTAAAGCACCGCTGACATCAGCAGACTCCAGGGTGCGCCGGCGATCAGCCAGTCAGTCCAGGTCACCGATTGGCCGAGCAGCTTCTGCATGAAGCCGGCGGTAAGTAGATTCTGCGCCGCCGAAGTCTGGATGCCGACGTTCCAGATGCTGGTGGCCTGCGCCACCAGAATGATGATGCCACCAGCGAAGGCCGAGCGCTTGTCCACGCCGAAGGCGGCGATCACCCCCATCATGATCGGCACCATGCAGGCCACCCGCGCCGTGGCGCTGGGTACGATGAAGCTGAGCAGAATGGTCACCACGATGGCACCGAGCAGCACGCGATGGGTGCTGGCGCCGACCTTGGACAGAGTCAGCAGGGCAATGCGTTTGTCCAGCCCGGTCTGGGTCATCGCGGCGGCGATGAACAGTGCCGAAGCCACCAGCGCCAGTGCCGAGTTGGCAAAACCGCTGAGGGCCATGTTCAGGGCATCCTTGGTGCCGATGAGCTTGTCCGGGTCGGCCAGGGTCGGTGCGCTGCCGAGCAGGAAGGCCATCAGCGCCAGGATCATGATGGCGCTGACCTCGTAACTCACGGCCTCGCTGATCCAGACGATCACCGCGAAAGCGAGAATTGCCAGCATGCGCTGCCCGGCCAGTGGTAATCCGGCCTGTTCCGGCAGGAAGATGATCGCCAGGCCGGCAAGCAGCGCGAGCAACAGCCCCCAGGGTAGGCGCAAGGACGGGGAAACAGCGTTAGCGGACATGCTGGCGAGACTCCGACGAATGGCAAATCCAGACTATGCACCGCTGACGCGGGTCATCCATTGCCTCGGATCAGTGTTCTGGCCTGATGGGTGTTCGTCAGCGGAGTCGGGGGTTACCATGCCTGCCCTTTCGCTTGACCACACGCTGCTAGCTCATGAAACCCGCCTCCCTACGTGCCGACCTGCTGGCCGGCCTGACCTCGTCCTTCGCCCTGGTGCCCGAGTGCATCGCCTTCGCCCTGGTGGCGCAGGTCAATCCGCTGATGGGGCTGTATGGCGCCTTCATCATCTGCACCCTAACCGCCCTGTTCGGCGGCCGGCCGGGCATGATTTCCGGCGCGGCCGGGTCGATGGCGGTGGTGATCGTCGCGCTGGTGGTGCAACACGGCGTGCAGTACCTGCTGGCCACGGTGCTGCTCGGCGGTCTGATCATGCTGGCGTTCGGCCTGCTGCGCCTGGGCAAGCTGATCCGCATGGTGCCGCACCCGGTGATGCTGGGCTTCGTCAATGGCCTGGCGATCATCATCGCCTTGGCCCAGCTCGAGCACTTCCAGCACGACGGCCACTGGCTGCAGGGTAACGCGCTGTACCTGATGCTCGGCCTGGTGGCACTGACCATGGGCATCGTCTACCTGCTGCCGCGCCTGACCCGCGCCGTGCCGCCAGCATTGGTGGCGATCCTTGGTATTGGCGCGTTGGTCTACCTGCTGGAGCTGCCGACCCATACCCTCGGCGACATGGCGCAGATTGCCGGCGGCCTGCCGAGCCTGATGCTGCCGGACATTCCCTGGAATCTGGAAACCCTCTCCATCATCGCCCCTTACGCGGTGTTGATGGCGCTGGTCGGCCTGCTGGAAACCCTGCTGACGCTCAACCTCACCGACGAGATTACCGCCACCCGTGGCCACCCGGATCGCGAGTGCGTGGCGCTCGGTGTGGCCAACATGACCTCCGGCCTGTTCGGCGGCATGGGCGGCTGCGCGATGATCGGTCAGACCGTGATCAATCTCGGCTCCGGCGGCCGCGGGCGGCTGTCCGGGGTGGTCGCCGGGGTGATGATCCTGCTCTTCGTGTTGTTCCTCTCGCCGCTGATCGAGCGCATCCCGCTGGCGGCGCTGGTGGGCGTGATGTTCGTGGTGGCGCAGCAGACATTCGCCTGGGGTTCACTGCGCGTCGCTGGCAAGGTGCCGGCCAACGACGTGCTGGTAATCGTCGCGGTGACCGCCATCACCGTCGCCACCGACCTGGCCACGGCGGTGCTCTGCGGCATCGTCATCGCCGCGCTCAACTTCGCCTGGCAGCACGCCCGCGAACTCTATGCCGACAGCGATATGCAGGCCGATGGCAGCAAGCTGTACCGCGTGCACGGCACGCTGTTCTTCGCCTCCTGCACCACCTTCCTGGCGCAATTCGAGCCGGCCGATGACCCGCAGCAGGTAACCCTGGACTGCCGCCACCTGAGCTTCGTCGATTACTCCGCCATCGCCGCGCTGAAGACCCTGCGTGAACGCTACGAGCGTGCCGGCAAGCACCTGCGCGTGGTGCATCTGTCCGAGCGTTGCAAGCAGTTGCTCAAGCGGGCGGGCGAGTAGACGGCTGGCGCCGTAACGAAAAAACCGCTGCCCTGTCGCCAGGTGCAGCGGTTTTTTTCTTTGCATCGAGGACGATCAGCGCCGCGCGCCGCGTACCCCTTCGGCCAGCTCGCGGCACAGGCCGAGCACGCCGTCGATGGCCTGCTGCGGGCTCTTCGCCTCGGCAATCTTGTCGATCAGCGCCGAGCCAACCACCGCGCCTTCGGCGCGCTTGGCCACTTCGGCGGCGTGCTCCGGAGTGCGGATGCCGAAACCGATGCACACGGGCAGGTCGGTATGGCGACGCAGGCGCGCCACGGCTTCCTCGACATGATCCATGGTCGCCGCACCAGCGCCGGTCACACCCGCGACCGATACGTAGTAGACGAAGCCGGAGCTGCCAGCCAGCACGGTGGGCAGGCGGTCATCGTCGGTGGTCGGCGTGGTCAGGCGGATGAAGTCGATGCCGGCGCTTTGCGCTGGCTCGCACAGCTCGTCGTTGTGCTCCGGCGGCAGGTCGACCACGATCAGGCCATCGACGCCGGCCTCTTTGGCGTCGGCGATGAAGCGCTCGACGCCATAGACGAAGATCGGGTTGTAGTAGCCCATCAGCACCAGCGGCGTGCTCTGGTTGCCTTCGCGAAATTCGCGAACCATCTGTAGCGTCTGGCGCATGCCCTGCTTGCCGGCCAGCGCGCGGATGTTGGCGAGCTGGATGGCCGGGCCGTCGGCCATCGGGTCGGTGAACGGCATGCCCAGCTCGATCACGTCGGCGCCGGCGTCCGGCAGGCCCTTGAGAATGCTCAGTGAGGTGGCGTAGTCGGGGTCACCGGCGGTGATGAAGGTGACCAGCGCGGCGCGGTTTTCCGCTTTCAGTTCGGCGAAACGGTTCTGCAGGCGGCTCATGCGTGCTTCTCCTGGTTGTCCTGCATGTGGTGCATCACGGTCTGCATGTCCTTGTCGCCACGACCGGACAGGTTGATCACCATCAGGTGATCCTTGGGCAGCTTCGGTGCGCGCTTGAAGGCTTCGGCCAGCGCGTGGGCGCTTTCCAGGGCCGGGATGATGCCCTCCAGACGGCAGCACTGATGGAAGGCTTCGAGGGCTTCGTCATCGCTGATCGGCACGTATTCGACGCGCTTGATCTCGTGCAACCAGGCGTGTTCCGGGCCAACGCCGGGGTAGTCGAGGCCGGCGGAAATCGAGTGGGCATCGGTGATCTGGCCGTCGTCGTCCTGCAGCAGGAAGGTGCGGTTGCCGTGCAGCACGCCCGGCGCGCCACCGGCCATGCTCGCCGCATGCTTGCCGGTGTCGATGCCGTGGCCGGCCGCCTCGACGCCGACGATCTGCACGCCGCTGTCGTCGAGGAAGGGGTGGAACAGGCCGATGGCGTTGGAGCCGCCGCCGATGCAGGCCACCAGCGAGTCGGGCAGGCGCCCTTCCTTCTCGAGGATCTGCTCACGTACTTCGTTGCCGATCACCGACTGGAAGTCGCGCACCATGGCCGGGTACGGGTGCGGGCCGGCAGCGGTGCCGATCAGGTAGAAGGTGTTGTGAACGTTGGTCACCCAGTCGCGCAGGGCTTCGTTCATCGCGTCCTTGAGGGTGCCGGTGCCGGCGGTGACCGGGATCACCTCGGCGCCGAGCAGCTTCATGCGGAAGACGTTGGCCTGCTGGCGGTCGATATCGGTGGTGCCCATGTACACCACGCACTGCATGCCGAAGCGCGCGGCCACGGTGGCGGTGGCCACACCGTGCATGCCGGCGCCGGTTTCGGCGATGATGCGCTGCTTGCCCATGCGCTTGGCGAGGAGGATCTGGCCGATGCAGTTGTTGATCTTGTGCGCGCCGGTGTGATTGAGGTCTTCGCGCTTGAGGTAGATCTTCGCCCCGCCGAAGTGCTCGGAGAGGCGTTCGGCGTAATACAGCGGGCTGGCGCGGCCGATGTAGTCGCGCTGGAAGTAGGCCAGTTCTTCGAGGAAGGCCGGATCGCTCTTGGCCTTCACGTATTCGGCGGCCAGCGAGTTGATCAGCGGCATCAGGGTTTCGGCGACGAACTGACCGCCGAAGCGGCCGAACAGGCCGCGAGCGTCGGGGCCGGTGCGAAATGAGGTCATGGCGTGCTCCTTGTCGACAGCGCTGTGCTGGCAGGGCGAGTGAGTGATGGGGCCATTCTATCCCCATGGGACGCGGCGAAAAGCGATTTGATTGAGATGACTCGTCAGAAAATCTCACGGGTCATGTCTGTGCGCCATGCCACATTTCCCTACTCGCCGCCGGGCGGTACAGAACTTGGACGCGCCTGATCAGTCCCAGCAGCTGCGGCCAGGGGGCCGTTCTTCCAGGGAGAAAGCGAATGCACAAGGTATGGATAGCGGGCGCGATGCTCGCAGTGTCGCTGGGCACGGCTCAGGCGCAAGCACTGGATCTGCATGGTATTGGCGTATCGCGTGATGTGCCGTGCAAGGGGCAGGACGTGATCGTTACCGGCAACGGTAACCAGTTTCGCCTCACCGGTGACTGCGGCCAGATCGAGGTCAATGGTTCCGATCAGCAGGTGAGCTTCGGCAAGGCCGCCGGCCTGGTGGTGACCGGCTCGAAGAACCGCATCGAGGGCGAGCGCGTCACCAGCCTCGAAGTCAGTGGCAGTGAGCACCAGGTTGAAACCGAGGTGCACGGCAATGACCAGCAACCGGCTCAGATCGCTATCTACGGTGATAGCAACGTGCTCGAACTCGACCTCGATGGCCCGACGCAGATCGAAGTAAACGGTCTCAACCAGCAACTGACCTGGAGCGGTGACGAGCCGCAGATCGAGACCACCGGCGTCGAGCACCGTATCAAGCAGGACTGATCGGTGCGGCAGGTTGGCGCCCGGCGGTGAACGTGATTAGATGCCCCTGAATCGTCAGAAAAAATCACCTCTCCCATGAGCCGCGACCTGCCCCCACTCAATGCCCTGCGCGCCTTCGAGGCGGCCGCCCGCCTGCAAAGCGTCAGCCGCGCCGCCGAGGAGCTGCACGTCACGCACGGTGCAGTCAGCCGGCAGATTCGTGCACTGGAAGAACAGCTTGGCGTTAGCCTGTTCGACAAGGACGGGCGTGGCGTGAAACTCACCGATGCCGGCTTGCGCCTGCGTGATGTCAGCACCGAGTGCTTCGAACGTCTGAGTAGCGTTTGCGCCACCCTGCGTCGCGAAACCGAAGATCGCCCCTTCGTGCTCGGCTGCTCGGGTAGCCTGCTGGCGCGCTGGTTCATCCCGCGTCTGGATCGCCTGCAGCGCGAGCTGCCGGAACTGCGCCTGCAATTGTCAGCCAGCCAGGGCGAGCTGGACCCGCGCAGCGCCGAGGTGGACGCCACCCTGCTGTTCGCCGACCCGCCGTGGCCGAGCGACATGCAGGTATTCGAGCTGGCGCCTGAGCGCATCGGTCCGGTGCTCAGCCCGCGTTATGCCAATCATGCACAACTGAGCGCCGCCAGCGCCGACGCGCTGTATGCCGAACCGCTGCTGCACACCACCTCGCGTCCGCAGGCCTGGCCGCAGTGGGCACAGGCGCAGGGACTGGCAGCCGAGCGGCTGCAACTGGGACAGGGTTTCGAACACCTCTATTACCTGCTGGAGGCTGCCGCTGCGGGTCTCGGCGTGGCCATCGCGCCACAGACATTGGTTGCCGACGACCTGCGCGCTGGCCGCCTGGTCGCGCCCTGGGACTTCGTCGAAACCACGGGCAGTCTGGCGCTGTGGACACGCCGCACCGATCAGCGCAGCGAGCGTCTGGCGCAGTGGCTGCGTAAGGAGTTGACCGACAGCGCGGCGCAGGTGCGTTAGCACGCGCTTATGAAACCCGTGCACGGCAGGCTAGTCTTAACAAAATCTTTCACACCACAGGAGCTTCATCATGTCCGACCACCACACCTACAAGAAGATCGAAATCGTCGGCTCGTCGCGCACCAGTATCGAAAATGCCATTGAGAATGCCCTGGCCGAGTGCGCCAAGAGCGTGCGCAACATGGACTGGTTCGAGGTAACCGAGACCCGTGGCCATATCGAGAACGGCAAGGTCGGCCATTACCAGGTCACCCTCAAGGTCGGTTTTCGTCTCAGCGGCAGCTGACAGGCACTCAGCCGAGCGAGCTGCCAGCCGCTCGAAGCACAGGGCTGTGGCGCCGCGCACAGTGATGAACGCGGTCGCAGGCGAGGCGCAGCGGGTTCGGGCAAGCTGCCCAGGCCGATTCAGGGATGAATGCCATGTTCAGATCGTTGCTGCTGATCAGCCTGCTGTCACTCGCAGGCTGCGTCGACAACGAGCCACCGCTTGCCGAAGAACGTCGCCTGCTGCTCAGCGTCGAGGACTTCGCCAATTACGAGGCGCCGCAGGAGGGTCGTTACCAGAAGCTGGTGACCTATGCCACGCGTACCATCGACCTCAATATCGAGAGCCGCAGCAGCGACTGGTTCTATTTCTACAGCGGTGTCTCTCTATCCGTGCGCCGCTGATGCGCTGATGACCAGCTACGCCGAAACCTTCGGCGCTTCATTCGGCCTGCGCCACAGCGGGCTCGAACAAGAGGATCTGCCGCTGGAAACTACGCTGGCCAGCCGTGCCAGTCTCAAGCTGTTGACCCAGGACGGCGAGCCGGTGGGCAACCTGTTCTATGCCACCGTCGGCAACAAATCGATGTTCACCCTTTTCACCGGGGTGTACTTCGAGCAGGCCGAAGACTTCAAGGCATTCATCGCGCCCAAGCTGCTGCAACTGCGTGAATACCAGCACAGCGACCCCATACTGACCTGGGCGGGCAACACGTTGGGCCTGGGCAGCGACTGAGCGGCGCCCGGGCCGAAGACGCTCAGCCGAAGAACCAGTAGGTCACGGTGATCGCGGCAATGACTCCGGCCAGCTCCGCCAACAGGGCGCAGCCCACCGCATGGCGCGCACGCTGAATGCCGACGGCGCCGAAATACACCGCCAGCACGTAGAAGGTGGTTTCCGTACTGCCCTGAACGATCGCCGCCGCCAGCGCCGGGAAGCTGTCGACGCCATGGGTCTGCATGGTCTCGATCAGCATGGCGCGTGCCGCGCTGCCGGAAAACGGCTTGACCAGCGCAGTGGGCAGCGCATCGACGAAGCGCGTATCCCAACCGAAGGTTTCCACCAGCCAGCGAATGCCGTCGAGGCCAAACTCCAGAGCGCCGGAAGCACGTAACACACCAATCGCGCAGAGCATCGCCACCAGATACGGCAATAGACTCTTGGCGATGTCGAAGCCCTCACGGGCACCTTCGATGAATTGTTCGTAGACCTTGACCTTGCGCAGCGCACCAACCAGCAGGAAAGCCAGGATCACACCGAACAGGGTCAGATTGCCGAGCAGCGACGAGAGCGCCGCCAGGGCAGTGGCGCTGAGCCCGGCCAGCAGGGCCATGAAGCCGCCCAGCAACAGGGCACCGGGAATCAGATACGCCAACACCACCGGGTCCCACAGGCGCAGGCGCTGCATCACGGCCACCGACAGCAGGCCGACCAGGGTCGAGGCGCTGGTGGCCAGCAAAATCGGCAGGAACACCAGGGTCGGATCTTCCGCACCCTGTTGCACGCGGTACATGAAGATCGATACCGGCAACAGGGTCAGCGACGAGGCGTTGAGCACCAGGAACAGGATTTGCGCATTGCTCGCCGCCAGCTTGTCCGGGTTCAGCTCCTGCAGGCTGCGCATGGCCTTGAGGCCGATGGGCGTGGCAGCGTTGTCCAGGCCCAGGCCGTTGGCAGCAAAGTTCATGGTGATCAGCCCGAGCGCCGGATGGCCGCGCGGCACCTCCGGCATCAGTCGCGCGAACAACGGGCCGAGTACACGCGCCAGGGCATCGACCAGACCGGCTTGCTCGGCGATACGCAGCAAGCCGAGCCACAGGGTCATGGTGCCGAACAGCAGCACCATCACTTCCACCGACAGCTTGGCCATGGCGAACAGGCTCTCGACCATGGCGCCGAACACCGCCGGGTCATCGCCGATCAGCCAGCGGGAGAAGCCCGCGACCGCTGCCACCAGAAAAAAACTCAGCCACAGGCCATTGAGCATGCCGTACCCCCTCGTCGTTCTGGCGGGGGATGATAACGCGTCGCCCCATTCCATGGGACGTCCGGCAAACTGCCGTTACGTGGTCCTTCGGCGGTCAGGTCGCTCCCAGCCTCGATAAGCGGGCACCATGCCTAGTACCAGTTGGGATCACTGCGCAGTTGTTCCACCAGCATCTGCTGGACCTCCTCGTCCGGGTCGCCCAACCAGCGCAGGCTGGCGTGTTCACTGGGCGCGCGATCCTCGGGCAGGCCATCCGGCACCTGCACATACAGCGCATAGGCGTCATCGTTCTCCCACTCGAAAGCGACATAGAGGCGCTGGCTGAAGCAACGCTGCGCTTCGCAGACCTGGCCGACCAGGTAGCGATCACTATCGGCTTCCACTGCCTGCATGGGGGTAGAAAGGCCGCTGAGATTGATCAGCCAGTCCGGCAGGCGCTCTTCGTCCTTTACCAGGTCCTGCCAGGCTTGGCGGTACTCGGCGTTGCTGGTCAGCAACTCGCCTGGATGGAAACTGGTGTCGCGGTCGGCGGCCTGAGCCGCCAGGGCGCCGCCCATCAGCAGAGCGGCGGTAATGGCGTGAATCGACTGCATCGATCTCTCCCTAAAGACGCGGGCGGCGGCCCATGACGAACGAGACGATGAACAGCACCAGGAACACCACGAATAGGATCTTGGCGATACCAGCAGCGGTGCCGGCGATACCACCGAAGCCCAGTACTGCGGCGATGATGGCGATGATCAGGAAAGTGACTGCCCAAGCATGATGTTTCTCCTCGATGGATCAGTGGGTAATGGCCCAGGCAGGCCAGGGGTCTTGCGCGTTGCTCGGGTCCAGAGGCTGGGGCGCAGCGCCCGTGGGCAGCTCCAGCTCGGCGGTATTGCGGCTCGCGCACAGGGTCTGGCCAATCAGTACAACGCTGGTGAGCGTCAGACTGAGCAGAAGCAGCAAGGTGGCGAGCACCAGAACAACTATCCACATGGCGATTCTCCTGTTGCGTTGGAGGCGGATGGCGCGCTATCCGTCTCTTCCTTGTTCTGCATTGCAACCGGTGCATGACCGGTCACTCACTGGGAACATTGCAGCACCCGTGCCAGACTTTTATTTTCCATCGAAAGGTTAAAACCACCGGCTTTCAGCCGGTGAGCTTTAGCGCCACCATGCGGG
>NZ_QASO01000008.1:27359-27868 GCF_003052605.1 Ectopseudomonas oleovorans
GATTACAGATACGGCAGTCATACGGTCTACCAGATCGAGTATCACTTTGTTTGGGTGACTAAGTACCGATACAAGGTGCTCAGCGGTGAGGTTGCTGAGCGAGTGCGAGAGCTGGTGAGACAGACGTGCGAAGCATTTGAAATTCGGATTGTGAAAGGTGTGGTGAGCAAGGATCACGTGCATATTCTGGTGAGCAGTCCGCCGAATTTGGCGCCGAGTGAGATCATGAGGCGGATCAAGGGGCGTACGGCGAGCAAGCTTTTCGAGGAGTTTCCCCATCTGAAAAAGCGCTATTGGGGGCAGCATTTTTGGGCTCGCGGGTACTTTTGCGCGACGGTTGGGCAGATGACGGAAGAGATGATCAAGCAGTATCTGGAGCATCATTTTGAGCCGAGCCCGAACGATAATTTCAGGATGGAGCCTGACTGATCCGACGCGTCGTTCAGTCGACGCGTATCCGGACTTTCAGTCCGTAAGTCACTAACCCACCGACTTCAGTCGGTGGTTGT
>NZ_QASO01000080.1 GCF_003052605.1 Ectopseudomonas oleovorans
CTGCGGACTCTCACCAGGGACCACGTCCCAGGTTATTCGCTTCGCTCACCCCTTCGGGGCCGCCCTGAAGCGCGTTCAGCTGCGCTGTCGAGTCCAGGTCGCGGAGCCAAATTCAAGAACCCAGCCTAACCGCTGGGTTTTTTATTGCCTGCGGACTCTCACCAGGGACCACGTCCCAGGTTATTCGCTTCGCTCACCCCTTCGGGGCCGCGCTGAAGCGCGTTCAGCTTCGCTGGCGAACCCAGGCTTTGGAGCCAATCTGCCAATCGAAGCAATTCGCAGATAGATGGCATAAATTCGTGAAAGCCTAATAGCGGCCAGGTGCCGACCTCCTACTCGTCATAGCAGTAGTTGCCAGAGAGACGAAGGAGAGAATGGGCACAACGGGAAGATAGATGAAGTCGCACGCGCATTGACGCCCAGTGCAAGAAGACTCCAAGCCCTCCACCTACCGCCCTAAGTCGATTTTCCCAGTATCAGTCAGCTATCTGAACGTTGCCGCAGATGAATCCAGTCGACAATGTCCCCCTCCGGGCGATAGCCACTGACCGTCTCCCGAAGCAACTGTCGCACTCGGTCATAATCATAACTTTCCAACGCCCCGAGCAGCTCCCTCAAGACAGGCTTGTAGACATCCCAAGAGAGCATTTCTTCATTGGCTCGCATGATCATAGGGTGCTGAGTCTGACTGACGTCACTACCGATCAACAGCTCCTCATACAGCTTTTCGCCTGGCCGCAACCCGGTGAACTCTATTGAGATATCACCATGTGGATTGCGCTCAGAACGCACACTCAGGCCACTCAAATGGATCATCTTCTCGGCCAAATCGAGGATCTTGACTGGCGGCCCCATATCTAGAACGAACACATCGCCGCCCTGGCCTAACGATCCAGCCTGAATCACCAATTGCGCTGCTTCCGGGATAGTCATGAAGTAGCGAGTAATGTTGGGGTGGGTGACAGTAAGCGGCCCACCGCGCCGAATCTGCTCGTGAAATCTCGGAATTACTGAGCCAGAGGATCCCAGCACGTTACCGAAGCGCACCATATTGAAACGCGTTTTATTGACGCGATGAACACCACCCTCACCAAATAGAACGGGGGCCGACTCATCACTCAACGCCTGTAGAATCATCTCGGCAAGGCGCTTGCTACTACCCATCACGTTAGTGGGGCGGACCGCCTTGTCAGTAGAGATCAACACGAAATGCTCAACACCTGCCTGGATGGCAGACTGAGCAGCGTTTAATGTCCCCACCACATTGTTAAGTACGCCCTCGGCAATGTTGTGCTCAACCATGGGCACATGTTTGTAGGCCGCGGCGTGGTACACAGTATTAACATGCCAAGCCTGCATGACATCCAGCAGCCGGGCTGCATTACGTACGGACCCCAAAATGGGAATCAGCTGCACAGGCAGATACTCGCGCTGAATGCGCTGCTCCAACTCGGTATGAATGCTGTAGAGGTTATATTCCGAGTGATCGAACAGCACCAGCACCCTTGGAGCACTTGCAAGAATCTGCCTACACAACTCGGACCCGATAGAGCCGCCCGCACCGGTGACCATTACCACCTGACCTTTGATGCAGCGGTCCAGCAATGCCTGGTTTGGCGGTACTGGGTCTCGCCCCAGCAAGTCGGCAATATCGACCTCCTGCAGGTCGTCGACCTTCACCCGCCCGCTAGCAAGATCCATGAAGCCCGGCACAGAACGGACATGCAACGGAAAACCTTCGAGGAATTCAAGAATTTCACGGCGCCGCGCCCGTGACAGCGAAGGCACCGCCAGCAAAATCTCCTGAGCCCCCGTCTCCTCTACCATCTGCTGGATATGTTTAGGCTTGTAGACCTGCAGACCGGCGATGATTCGGGTAGCGATATTGTCGTCATCATCGACGAACGCCACCGGCTGCATAGATCGCCCCATCCGAAGCGCAGCGACAAGCTGATTACCCGCAGCCCCAGCTCCGTAAACAGCCACCTTGGGCAAAGCACCCGCACGACTGGCATTCACGAACGGCATCTGCCGCGCCGCCACATACCAGTCGCCCATGAAGTACTGACGCATCATCAAGCGCAGCCCGCCGATCATGAACAGGCTCAGCCACCAGTAGTTGAACACCAGTGAACGAGGCACCAGCGCTGGCGGCTCGCGATACCAGTAGACGGCCAGGGCCAGCGTCAAGGCAGAGAGCGTGACCGCTTTGAAAATCGCAAACAGCGCATCGTTGCCGAAATAGCGCATCACCGCGCGATACATGCCCAAACGGATAAAACAGGGGATGGCGATCAACGGTGCCGCCACGAACAACCAAAGGTGGTCGCCCCAGGGCTCGATGCGCTTGTCGAACCCCAAGCGCACCACGAATGCCAGCCACAGTGCCAGCCAGACCAAGCCGATATCCACCGTCACTTGCAGCAAACGCTTGTAGCGTCGCGGCAACATGACCAGAGCCTTGCGCAGCTTATCCGTCATCAGTTCCTCTTAATCGTCCAGTGGCGGGCCATCGACCTGATATCGACCCGCATAACTCGAATAACGCCAAAACTCCGCATGCAATCCCGATAAGCGGCGCAAGGGTTACTCCGCCGCACCTGCATCGAATCGCCACGCCAACCAAGCTAACGGACTATAGGCCAGAACCAGCCCCACAATGCCATCCAAATAACCAAGCACTACACAAACGGCCAGGGGCAGCAGCCACAGCAGATTCAGCAACGCCACTGCAAGCGTGACCGGCAGGTGCCGCCGAAACCGGCGCGAAGCGAACTGGTAGGCATGGCTGCGATGCGCTTCGTAGACCCGCTCGCGCCTCAACAAACGATGCAGGAGCGTCCAGGTGGCATCCACCACGAACACGCCCAGCAGGATCAGCCAGGCCCACAACAACTGCGGCGCCACCCAGGAAGCCTGCAAAGACATTACGCCTAGGGTAATACCCAAGAAGCCACTGCCTGCGTCGCCCATAAAGATCCGTGCCGGCGGAAAGTTCCAATACAGGAAGCCCGCCACTGCAGCCGCCAGCAGCATCGGCATAACCCAAGCCATAGATTGGGTTGAGTCCGCGAAACCCGACATTACATACAACAACGTCCCACCCACACAGACACAGATCGCCTCGACACTGGCAATGCCATCAATGCCATCCATGAAGTTGTAAAGGTTGAGCAACCAGACAAGATACACTGCGGCCAGCGCATGCCCCAACCAGCCCAGGTCGAGACTCATACCGAACAGACTCAGCGGCGGCAGCCCGCCCAACCAGAGCAATGCCCAGATGGCCCCAGCAAAGTGTCCCAACAACCGCCAACGCGCAGGAATATGACCGTGATCATCGAGAAAACCAATCACGGCCACCACCGCCCCAGCCCCCAACAACCCCCACACCGAGGGCCAAGGCAAGAGGTTGGCAAAGGCCAAAACCGGCAAAGCCGCCAGGAAGGCCAACACGATCGCCACCCCGCCACCCCGCGGCGTCGGCACCAAGTGCGAACTGCGCGCGTTGGGGATGTCCATCAGGCTGCGGGCCAAGGCATAACGACGCAACGCGCCGGTCATTAAAAGTGAAATGCCGGCCACGGCCGGTAGCAACCACCAGATGGTCATTTGCTCTGCTGTTCCAGAAAATGCTTTGCCGTCTTGCGCAGCGCCTCATCGATACTGAGCGGCGGTGTCCAGCCCAATAACTCACGCGTCTTGCCAATATCGACCTGCAGTGAGCCGCACAAGCGCTGGGAGAGCGCCTGCTTACCCAGCGCCGCCGCCCCCGCCTGTAACAGCCAACTCGGCACCGGTAACAAGCGCGCCGGCCTGCCCAGAACAGCCCCCATTCGACGCAACAACTCGCTAGTCGAAAGATCCTCGCCATCGCTGACCAGGAAGGTCTGGTTGGCTGCCGCATGGTGCTCTATGCAGGTCACGATCAAGTCCACCAGATTATCCAGGGCGACCAGGCTGCGCCGGTTATGGATGGCCCCAAACGGCAACGGCACGCCCTTATGCAGCCAACGCATCATGCTCAGGAAGTTGGCTTTCACCCCTGGCCCATACACCAGCGGCGGCCGGATAATCACCAACTCCATACCGGCTTCATCAGCCAGCCGCATCAACCCCTGCTCGGCTTCCAGCTTCGAAACACCATAAGGATCCGCAGGTGCCGGCACATCACCAGCGAGGAAAGGCTTCCCCAAGAGAGTCGACTCACCATTGACCTTGATCGAACTGATGAACACAAAGCGTCGGACACCCGATGCCACTGCCTGCCTGGCGAGACGCAGGGTGCCATCAACATTCACATGTCGGTACTCAGCCAAGGGATCAGGGTGCCTCTCACGCACGACATGCACGCGCGCAGCCGCATGGACGACGACCTCAATCCCCTGCAAAGCCGGGAGCCAATCCGTCGTACCTCCGATATCGACAATAGGGTAACTACGCAACCCCTTAACCACCGGTGATGCATGCCGTACCGCTGCAGTCACCTCGTGCTCTCTGTACAAAAGCTCCTTGAGCAAGGCGCGCCCGAGGAACCCCGTGGCACCGGTCAGCAGAATACGCACGGTCACAACAACTCCCGATACAGCCCAGCATAGCCGGACACCATCGCCTCGGCGGTAAAGAGTGCCTCGAAGCGTTCCTGGGCATGGCGGCCCATTTCTGCTGCCATAACAGGCTGCTCCCAGAGCGAACGCATCGCCTGAGCAAGAGCGGCGGGATCGGCAGGTGGCACGACCAAACCGGTCTCACCCGCAACATTGATATAGGTCGTTCCCGTACCGATTTCGCAGGAAATCAGCGGCTTGCCGAACATGGCCGCCTCCAGCAGGGAAATGCCAAAGGCTTCCGAGCGCAAGTGCGAAGGGAAAACCAGACCGTAGCAGAGCGACAGCAACGCCACCTTGTCCTCATCCGGCAAGCCGCCAAGGAAATGCACATTGGTCAGCCGATGTCGCTCCGCCTGCGCCTTGAGTTCGGCCTCCATAGGCCCGCCGCCGACGATGACCACCGGAAGCGGAGTGGTACGCAAAGCATCGAGCAGGAAAGCCAAGCCCTTGTAATAACGCAACGCGCCGACAAAGAGGAAGAAACGCTCACCCAGGCGGGAACGCCATAAGGCCAGCCGATCAGCGGACGGCTCGGGATAGGTCGACCGATCCAAGCCTATCGGGATGAAGCTGACCTTGTCCCGATAGCGCTGCAGAGTCGCACTGCTCGCCACATAATTCGGCGAGGTCGCAACAATCCGGTCGACGCTCGACAGAAAGCGGTGCATCAGCGGCTGATACAGCCGCAGCAAGGTCTTCTGCTTGACGATATCCGAGTGATAGGTCACCACCGTTGGCTTGCGAACACGCGTGGCGAAGTGCGCCACATCCATGTAGGGCCAAGGAAAGTGGTAGTGGATCAGGTCCGCCCGGCGCGTAAGCTCGGCAAAATCCCTGAGCGCCGAGAGCGAAAAGCCGGTCGATGCCAGCTCCAGATCGAGTCGCGAACGGTGGGTCAGGTGATTGGCAAAGGGCTCCCCCCGCGCAGTGCCTTGCCGGCTCAGATATAGCACCTCAGCCTGATGGCCATGAGCGATGCTCCCCTCCGCCAACTGAAAGATGACCTGCTCGATCCCGCCCATGGTCTGCGGATAGTAGGTTTTGAAGAAATGCAGAATCTTGGCCATCAGCTATTCATTACCTTCCGATACACCTCAACCGTCTCGCGTGCACAACGTTGCCAGGAGAAAGTAGCGGCATGTCGTAGCCCTTCCTGAATAGCGGTAGTGCGCCACACCTCATCCTCAAGTGCACGCTGCAAGTTGACAGTCAACGAATCGACATCCAGCGGGTCACACATCAGTGCAGCACCTCCACTGACCTCCGGAAGAGAAGAGCTATTTGAGCAGACAACAGGAATACCCGAACTGAGCGCTTCCAAGATAGGCAGACCAAAGCCTTCGTACAGGGATGGGAACGCGAACAGACGGGCGCCAGAATAAAGTGCAGGCAAATCTTCATTGGCTACAAAGCCAAGGTAGCGTGCCCATCCCTCGCGCTGTGCCACCTCGATCCTCTTGTGAATCGACTCACTCCGCCATCCCTGGTAGCCAGACAGAATCAGGGGCCAGCGCTGGCGCAAATCCAATGGTAGTCGGCCGTAAGCATCCAGCAGCGTTTCGATATTTTTACGCGGCTCGATTGTTCCAACATAAAGGCTATAAAGCCCCGGACTCAAGCCATACTTCAAAAGATCCTGAAAAATCTCACCAGCCATACGAGGCCGGAAAAAACCCGAACTAGCAAGGCTAACCGTATTTATTTTATCGATCGGCCAAGAGAAGTAACTAGAAATCTCCTGCCGACCGAACTCAGATACAGCAATAAGATTACTTACACGACTCAATGAGTTAATCATTTCCTTCTGAACATATCGATTACGCTGGGCGGGATGAAAGTGACTCAATGTAAATGGAGATAAATCATGGAAGGTAGCCAAGGATTTCCCTGGAAATGGTGGCACAAAAAAATTTGTGCCATGATAAACATGATCCGAGAAACCTCTCAATGAGCGAGCCCTAAGCAAAGGCATTACCAATCTGTACAACTCTACAGCCAAGTAGCTTTTTTGAATAACTTTCTTCAACGCATACCCGCCCCCGGCATCTCTTCCTGGTGATGACAAAGAGGATAGAGCTCTCGTACCAGAAAAAAAAACCAGCTCACTTACCAGCGAGTTATTCTGAAGGCTACGCGCCAACTCAAACGCATAACGTCCTATACCAGTTAATGGAAACCTAACAGACTCAACAGAGACAACCACCTTCATATAAAACATAGCCTTCAGAAAAGAAAAACTTTAAACTCAAGAAACACCCACAAACCTTAGAACTAATCCAGATGAGATTTTCGCTGAAACATCAGAAATACAGCCCCAATACCAAACGCAAACCACAAAGTTGCCAGCCTAATTAAAATAGTTGCGGCAATAGCATCTGGACTAGGCACTCCTCTCAAGACTAGCAAAAAAACCATAACCGCCTCAGCCCCCCCAATCCACCAGGCATGAAACTGAGCGCGCCTGCCAACATGGATATCGCATAAACGAAGACTGCGAAGGCTATAGGAATATCCAGCCCCATCCAGTCCAAGATCCAATCGAAAGCCAGTGCTTCTGCCCCCCAAGCGATTACACTTAGCAAGGTGGCACCTAGCAACATGCCCAATCGATGGCAAACCCGGGCCTCCAGCAGCACATGGAGTAGGTGTTTAACCAAGCCGAAAATTTTACTGCGCTTCTCTGGAATAGCCATCTGTCGATAGCTTAGTGCAGAAAAAAGCTGCATAAGAACCTCATCTCAAAGAGGCACTGAATAGTTTAAGCGCTCGCCCGACAGAAGGCTTGGAGCCCACGACGCGCGGGGACAGCCAAGCGCTCAGCGAAAAAATCAGCGACTACTCAATAGCAACGCCCCAGTCAAACCTTTTCAAAGGCTCCAACTAAGGCAAGCAACGAACCATCCCATGTATAACCCTGCGCAATCTCTTTAGCCTTTAAAGAGACTTTCCCACGAACTGCATCATCCTTTATCAACCCACAAATCGCTTCTCCCCACGCCTGCGCATTATCAGGATCAACAAAAATCGCCCCCTCATATAAAAGTTCCGTCATCGCGGGACGGTGACTACATATACTGGGAGCACCTATAAGCGCAGCTTCCAAAGGGGGCAGCCCAAAGCCCTCATAACGGCTAGGAAACACAAGAGCCAGAGATTTACTCAACACATACCCAACTTCAGCATCATCGAGCCTCCCCAGAAAGCGCACCCTCTCCGAGATTCCGAGCTGCTCGACCTCAGCCCTGCAGTTATGATTATCACCAATTATCACCAAGTCGAAACCTTCCTGAAGCTGCATAGCCTTGAGGACAACCGAAAGGTTTTTATGCCAGTCATATGCCCCGAGATAGGTAACAAAGGGCACCACAGGAAGCTCAAAATCGACGGACGCAGCCACTGGCAACTGAGTCACTCCATTGTAAACAACCCGAATCTTATCCCGAGAAATCTCAAGGTATTTTGAAATATCATCCGCGCTTGACTCGCTGATCGTAACAACCAGGTCGGCCTGTTGTGCGATCGTCTTGTACTTCCCCTTCCAGAGGTAAGCATCAGGGTAATGCTCCTCGAAAATCAAAGGAATGACATCATGGATCATCACTACCGAGCGCGCAGGCAGCACATCGGGACACCAGTGAATACTCGAATAAAAATAAACGTCCTTCGAACCTTGGACCGTACCCACTTGCTCTTGGCCAGAACCAGACAGTTTCTGCAGCCCCTGAAAGAGCTCTCGAGAAACACGACCGATCCCCCGATTATCCTCCAGAGCTACTCTGGAAAAGAAAACAGAAACCGCCCCAAAATTTATCCGTTCATAACCCAGTGGACGCAAGATCTTAAATAGAACCCCATCAGGCCTCAGATTTCCGATACGCGTCATTGCTTTGCGCTTCCAAGACGAAGCTCGTTCTTTTAGGGCAGCTCTTTGCTGCACCTTAAGCTTGAACTCAGAAGGATTTTTAAGCGCCCAAGCCAAGATGCGTAAAGGCCTCGTCATGAGCCAAGAAGAGCTTGAATAGACAGAGATTAACTCTCGCTTTGAAGCCTCCAACTCTTTAACCAGAGAAAATATTTGGTCATCAAATTTTTGAGTGACTTCTAGCAGCCCCATTCCAGTTTCTGCTAAAAAAGCAGAGTTCATGATCCAAGAGTCTTTATCCAAGCTTGGCTTCTGACACACAACAGCATAGTTCATGCTGACTCCAAAGAGCACGTCCCTTAAGCTCGGCACATCAGATCTTTGAAATACGAAATCTGAGTGCGGGAATAGCACTTTAGCTTTAGAAAACCCGCTGTATTCGGATAAGAAACGAAGAAACTCAGGCGGCAGTGGTCGCACATGCGTAGGGTCTAGGTGAAAATTATTTGTGGACACCCATATATTTTCAGGATTAGGCGTTTCCAAAATCACTAGTCCGCCGGGAGAGAGTACGCGAAGGGCCTCTCTTAGGAGTTCAACTACGCCATCAACTGCCATATGCTCGACGACATGAAAAGCCGTAATTAACACTGCACTATCGTCAGGCTGGCGTTTCAGATAGTCGACAGCCTCTGCTTTTTCAACAGGAAGACCTTGTTCGTGACATGCGGATAGCATGCCATCATCTAGATCAACTCCGATCACTCGAAAACCAAGGCCTTTAGTGAGCGACAACCATTGTCCACGACCACAACCTAAGTCGATAGCTCGCCCTGCAGGGTAATTGCCAGCTAATCCATTCATAAATGGGAGATAAGCTTCATGAAGCTTTGTAACCAGCTCAGGAGCCCCTTGGAATCTTTCTGCAAAAGCCCTGTAGAAGCTCTGCTCATTCATGCTCAATCATCTCCATTCTAGAATCCAGCCTCTATACACTATATGGCTATACGCAATTAGGAACCTGCAGCATTAATTATTTAGCCGCGATACTGAATACAGCCTTACCTCAACTCAACAACCACCGACTGAAGTCGGTGGGTTAGTGACTTACGGACTGAAAGTCCGGATACGCGTCGACTGAACGACGCGTCGGATCAGTCAGGCTCCATCCTGAAATTATCGTTCGGGCTCGGCTCAAAATGATGCTCCAGATACTGCTTGATCATCTCTTCCGTCATCTGCCCAACCGTCGCGCAAAAGTACCCGCGAGCCCAAAAATGCTGCCCCCAATAGCGCTTTTTCAGATGGGGAAACTCCTCGAAAAGCTTGCTCGCCGTACGCCCCTTGATCCGCCTCATGATCTCACTCGGCGCCAAATTCGGCGGACTGCTCACCAGAATATGCACGTGATCCTTGCTCACCACACCTTTCACAATCCGAATTTCAAATGCTTCGCACGTCTGTCTCACCAGCTCTCGCACTCGCTCAGCAACCTCACCGCTGAGCACCTTGTATCGGTACTTAGTCACCCAAACAAAGTGATACTCGATCTGGTAGACCGTATGACTGCCGTATCTGTAATC
>NZ_QASO01000081.1 GCF_003052605.1 Ectopseudomonas oleovorans
CCGTTATTAAAGCAGTGGCCGCGGCAGATCATGCCTACCGCCTTGTCACCCGGATAACGTGTGCGCGTCGCCTTGTCCTGCACCAACTCGATGGCACCAAGCATGCCGACGCCGCGCACTTCGCCCACCAGCGGGTGATTCGCCAGCTCACGCAGACGACGCTGCAAATACGGTGCCGTTTCCGCTTTAACCCGCTCGACGATGCCTTCCTCCCTGAGAATGCGCAGGTTCTCCAGGCCCACCGCAGCGGCCACCGGGTGGCCGGAATAGGTGAAGCCGTGGTTGAAGTCGCCATGCGCCTCGATCACCTCGAACACCTTGTCGCTGACAATCAGCCCGCCCATCGGCACGTAGCCACTGGTGAGGCCCTTGGCGATGGTCATCAGGTCAGGTTTGAGGTCGTAGTACTGGCTGCCGAACCACTCGCCGGTACGGCCGAAACCGCAGATCACCTCGTCGGCAACGAACAGGATGTCGTACTTGCCGAGGATTTCCTTGATCCGCGGCCAGTAGGTTTCCGGCGGGATGATCACACCACCGGCGCCCTGGATCGGCTCGGCGATAAACGCTGCAACATTTTCCTCGCCCAGTTCGAGAATCTTCTTCTCCAACTGGTCGGCAGCCCAGATGCCGAAGGCCGCCGGGCTCATGTCGCCACCTTCACCGAACCAGTACGGCTGCGGGATATGGGCGATGCCCGGAATCGGCAGGTCACCCTGCTCGTGCATGAACTTCATGCCACCAAGGCTGGCGCCGGCCACGGTGGAGCCGTGATAGCCATTGTCGCGACCGATGATGATCTTCTTCTGCGGTTGGCCTTTGCATGCCCAGTAGTGGCGTACCAGACGCAGCATCGTGTCGTTGCCTTCCGAACCCGAGCCGGTGAAGAACACGTGGTTCATGCCGGCCGGCGCCAGCTGGGCAATTGCATGGGCCAACTCCAGCACCGGTGGATGGGCGGTCTGGAAGAAGGTGTTGTAGAACGGCAACTGGCGCATCTGCGTAGCGGCAGCTTCGACCAGCTCCTCGCGGCCATAGCCGACGGCCACGCACCACAAGCCGGCCATGCCATCGAGGATCTTGTTGCCCTCGCTGTCCCACAGGTGCACGCCTTTTGCCTCGGTGATGATGCGCGGGCCCTTCTCGGCCAGCTGCTTGTAATCACTGAACGGCGCCAGGTGGTGGGCCTGGCTCAGAGCCTGCCAGTGGGCGGTCTTGGGGTTGTTTACGGCGTTGTTCATGGCGCCTCCTTCTATCCGTGACATCACAGGTACCAGCGGTATTCGCGCGGGCTGATGTCGTGCATGAAGGCCAGGTGATCCTGGCGTTTGTTCTCGCAATAAACCATGACGAACTCGCTGCCGAGGCCAGCGGCGACGCGCTCGCTGGCCTGCATGCGGCGCACGGCGTCGAGCATGTCCTTGGGAAAGTCGACACCGCTTTCGCGGTCGTCATTGAGCGGTGCAATGGGCTCAACCTTGGCGTCGAGGCCCTGCTCGATACTGGTCAGCAATGCCGCCAGCACCAGATAGGGGTTAGCATCGGCGCCCGGCAGGCGGAATTCCAGGCGCAGGTTGCGCGCGTCCGACTCGGGAATACGCACGCAGGCGTCGCGATCTTCGAAGCCCCAACTGGCCTTGCTCGCCGAGTTCACCTGGGCGCCGAAGCGGCGATAGCTGTTGTGGTTCGGCGCGTAGATCGGCATCAGCTCCGGCAGCAGTTCCAGGCAACCGGCCACGGCATGCCGCAGCGGACGCTGCTCGTCACGCGCCAGCAGGTTATCGCCAGCCTCGTCGTACAGGCTAACGTGGATGTGCATGCCGCTGCCCGGATACTGCAGATACGGCTTGGCCATGAAGCTGGCGCGATGGCCGTATTTGAGCGCCACGCCACGGGTCACCCGGCAAAACAGCGCCGACCAGTCGGCCGCCTGCATCGGATCCATGTTGTGGCTGAAGTTGATCTCGAACTGCCCCGGGCCGATCTCGGCGGTGATCACCGTGGTGTCGATGCCCTGCAGACGCGCGGTTTCGGTGATGTCGTCGAGCACCTCGGAAAAACGCGACAGCCGTTCGATGTGCATGTTCGGCTGGTCGTCGGCATCGCCACTCAGGTCATCGCGCGGGTACTGCGGCAAGCCGTCCTTGAGCGCCTTGTCGAACAGGTAGAACTCCAGCTCGAAGGCCACCACCGGGCGAATGCCGCGTGCGGCCAGGCGCTGCACCACGCGCGCCAGCACCTCGCGCGGCTCGAACTCGATCGGTGCTTCGGTGCCGTCGGAGCTGATCAGCATCTGCCCCAGCGGCTGGCGCTCCCAGTTCACCAGCTTGAGCGTGCCGGGGATCAGCCGCCGTGGCGCGTCCGGGTCACCGTCATGGAAGCAGTAGTCACCGATCTCGTACAGCCCGCCCTGGGCGCCAAGCAGTACGCAGTTCTGCGGCAACTTCAGGGCGCTGCCAGCGGCGACCTTCTCCAGCATCTCGATGGGGTAGCGCTTGCCATAGAAATGCCCGGGGATATCCAGACAGATCAGGTCGACGAAGCGCACCTCGGGGTGGACCTGGCGAAATTGACGGACTTCGTCGAGCAGCTCGACTCGGGTGGCGTTCATTGTGATTATTTCCGGGTTCACGGGAAGGTTCAGGTGTAAATCCACAACACCCGTGCGGGGGTGTCGCCCTGGTTGGCATAACGCAGGCGCGCATAGCTCGGCACCTGGAAAACATCACCGGGATAGAGGGTGGCACTCTCTTCGTCCTCGCCCAGCCACAGCGTCAACTGACCTTCGAGCACATAGCCGGCCTGCTCGGAGCGGTCGCTCATCTGCCGCTCGCCACTGCTGGCCCCCGGTTCGAGCAGGCTATCGACGACCATGAACGCGCCCTGCAAGGTCGGCGACGCCATGATGTCGGTGATGCCACCGGCCAGGTACAGGGTGCGGCGCTCGTCCGGACGAGTCACCCAGTCCAGCGCCTTGGGCTTGGGCAGGCTGTAGAAATAGGTGGTGGGTACGTCGAGCGCCTCGGCGATGGCAGTCAGATCCTCCACTGTCGGGCGCGACAGGCCACGCTCGACCTGCGAGAGAAAGCCCACGGAACGACCGATACGCTCGGCCAGCTCGTTGAGGGTGACCTTCTTGTGCTTGCGCAGGTCGTGGATGAGCACGGCCAGGGCCGCCATTTCCAGGTTCTTGTCCATCTCTGGGCTGTCCATTTCAGAAGCTGTCTCTTAATCGGTACCAGGCCTTGCCAATGGCCTCGAGCGGCGCCGCCAATCGCTCACCAAATGGAAAGGCGGGGTTGCGCAACTGCTGATACAGGGCCAGTTCGTCGTCATGACCGAGGATCGCGTCGCTGACAGCCCGCGCCGCCGCGAGCGTGGGCAGCACGCCATGGCCGGAAAAGCCCTGCAGCCAATAGCGGCCGTTCTCGCCACCGATATCCGGCGTGCGCGCACGGGTGATATCGATATGCCCGCCCCATGCAAAGTCGATGGCCACGCCTGACAACTGCGGGAATACACGCTCGAGGAATGGCCGCGTGGCAGCAGCGATGTCCTTTGGCAAACCGCCGAGGTATGTGCAGCCCCCGCCGAACAGCAGACGGTGATCCGGCGTACGGCGGAAGTAATCGAGGACGAACTGGTTGTCGGTGACGCAGGCATTGCGCGGCAGCAAGGCCTCGGCGCGCTCCGCACCTAGCGGCGCGGTGGCGATCTGGTAGGTGCCGACCGGCAGGATGCGCCGGGCCAGGTGCGGCTCCAGATCGTCGATATAGGTGTTGCAGGCCAGAACCAGTTGATCGGCCTGCACGCTGCCCTGCTCGGTACGCACGCGGTAGCCGTCACCATGCATCTCCTGGCTCAGCGCACGGCTCTGCTCGAAGATCTGCCCGCCGGCGCGAACGAAGGCCTCGGCAAGACCCAGTGCCAGCTTGAGCGGGTTGAGGTGGCCGGCTTCTGGGTCATACAGACCTGCCTGATAACGCTCACTGGCGACCCATTGCGGCATCTGCTCACGAGAGACGAACTGCAGCGCGCGGTGCCCCCACTTATAGGCGGCCTCTTCCTGCCATTCATGCAACAGCGCCACGCGGCGCGGCAGCACCGCCGTCCACAGATGGCCACGTCGGTAATCGCAGTCGAAGCCATGGCGCTGGGGCAGTTCACGCAGCTCACGGGCGGCCCAGCTCATGCCATCCCAAAGACGGCGGGCGCGTTCGATGCCCAGCGCCTTTTCCAGCGGCGGCATATCGCAGGACCAGCCCAGAATCGCCTGCCCGCCGTTGCGCCCAGAGGCTGCCCAGGCCACACGACTGGCCTCCAGCAGAATGGCCTTGCGCCCTGCTTCGGCCAGGCGCAAAGCAGTGTGCAGGCCACTGAAACCAGCACCGATCACCAGCACATCGCACTGCAGATCATCTTGCAGCACGGGATGATGCGTCAGTCGATCCTTGCAGCTATGGGCGTAATAGCTGTCGACGTGCTCACTGGCGTGGCGAAACATAAATGGCTCATGAAATTTTTAATAATTAATTTCATGAAAATCTATAGAGATAAATTCACAAAGGCAAGTCTGAGCGACTCAGGCGACCTGCTGCAGCAACTCCATACCGCATTCGAGATGGGTGAACAGCCCTTCATCTATCGCCTGGGCCAAAACCCGACGCAGGCTGCGGATTCCACTCGGTCATACGCAGATAGCGCGGATCCGCTTCCTCGCCAGCATCACGAAACAAAAAACCAGTCTCATCCGCCTCAGCTGTTGCTGAGTCGAACAGCAAATCGAAGTGCAAAATGCGCCCGTTGAAACGATGTCGAAGCACCGAGTACAACGTTTGCAAGCGTTGCTGACCGTCATATACCAGAGCCTTGGCTGCGCCCCACCGCCCCTCATCTACCTGACGCGCATAGTGGCCTGGTAGGTAATCCTGGACGAAATAGCGATACGGCACCTTCTGATCCGTTTCCCAGAGTACTACGCCTCCAATCGGGTAGCACTGGAGTAAGGAGTCGAGCAGAAAGACTACGAAGAGCTTCCCGCTGGCCAGAAGTATTCCGGCACTCGCCCGGTCAACACGCGAGTCCAGTGCGCTCTGTGGATCTGCCTGAGCACCCTATGTCGTATCGGCGAACTGCTTAAGGCCGAGTGGCGCTACCTGGACCTGAAGAAAGGCACCTGGTTCATCCCTGCCGAGGCTACCAAAGGCCATAAAGGCAAACGTCAGGATCACCATGTGTTCCTATCAGCTTTTTCCATCGCGCAGTTCCCGCGACTGCAGAAAGAAACCGGTAATACACCGTTCTGCTTCCCCAGCAAGGACGGTAAAAGCCACGTTGATACCAAGACTGTCAGCAAGCTAATCGGAGACCGGCAGTGCCGGTTCAAAAACCGTACCAAGCCTTTGGCTGGCCGACATCATGACGACTCACTGGTACTGAGCAAGGGCATAAAGGGCGAATGGACACCACACGACCTGCGTCGCACAGGTGCAACCATGATGCAGGAGCTCGGTGTCACGCTGGAAATCATTGATCGCTGCCAGAACCACCTGCTGGGTGGCTCCAAGGTACGCCGGCATTACCTGCACCACGATTACGCCAAGGAAAAGACCGAAGCATGGCGGTTATTGGGAGAGAGGCTGGAGTCGATTCTTGCCGGGAGCCCGAAAGCTGCTGTCCAGCCTCAGTAGCCAGCTTCTTTTTGATGGCGAAAGGCCAAGACATAGGCGGTGTCATCTGCACGCTCATAGCGGTACAACGCTACGTAACCTGAGTCACCAAATTCGATGATGAGCTCACGCAGCTCCGGCAGATCTGGAAATGGACGCCCTACTTCCGGACTTTCCTCCAATCGAGCGAATTGGCGCTCGATTGCCTGTGCAACACGGCGCGCGACCTGCGGATCTTTGTCTGAGAGGAATCGCCGGCAACGCTCCAAGCCCTTCGCCGCGCCTTCAGTAACAATCAATCGTGGCACTTGGGAAGCTCTACCTCAGTATCTGTTCCCCAGCTACCGAGCCAGGCCCGAGTTTCTTGGCTGGTCAAATGCCGTCCGGTTTCCTGATATGCCGCCCACGATGCCAGGGCTTCCTGCTTGAAGCTCTCACGGGCCTCCTCACGCTCGACGTACTGGGTGATTGCCTCGCGCATGATCCAGTGAGACGAGCGCTGGCGTTGGCTCGCCAACTGCAGAATGCGGCCTTTTAGCTTGTCATCAATTTTGATGGAAGTGGCCATGGTTAGCCCTCTTTATCTAAAGGTATTACCTTTTAATAAGGTAGCAGCAGTCGTGAAAGCTGTCTATCCGATGTGTTGCCGCTGACCGAAAACTGACCCAGTAGAGGCTGTTCTGCCGACTGAAAACTGACCCAGGTGTTCAACTGCTTCTGCTCAATTTTTGAGCAGGAGAACACAGGGTGATCAGTATGGAAATGATGGGTGCAAAATCCGCCGGATGTATTTCCGCGACAAGCTGTCGCTGCATGAGATAGCCAAGCGCACCGGGTTGGCGCGCAACACGATTCGCAAGTGGGTCAGAGCACCT
>NZ_QASO01000082.1 GCF_003052605.1 Ectopseudomonas oleovorans
GCAACGACGCATGGCGCAATTTGCCGCGCAACCCGAAGGGACGGGCCAGTTTTTGCGTGGTACGTCGTTACTCGACGGCTCATTTGGGCGACCAAACTTCGCGTCTCGCGCCTAGCCCCACGCAAAAACTGGCTCCGTCGCGGCCGTGCGCGAAACGGCAACAGACCCTAGTGATAGCAGGCACAACGCCGCTCGTCACTGTCTCATATCTGAGACAGTCAGGCGGGCGTTATACGCTTGCCTGCCGCACGGCGACAGAAGCGTCGGCCCAGAGCGGCTTCGGGTAAACTTCAGCGGTTTTCGCGCAGCGCTCGCTGCGTCAGCGATTCACCTGAGGACATTTCGTGTTGCAAACCGACGTACTGATCATCGGCGCAGGCGCCGCCGGCCTGATGTGCGCAGCCACCGCCGCAGCCCGTGGCCGCCGCGTGCTGGTGCTCGACCATGCCAACAAGGCCGGCAAGAAGATCCTCATGTCCGGTGGTGGGCGCTGCAACTTCACCAACCTGTACTGCGAGCCGAGCAACTTCCTTTCCGGCAACCCGCACTTCTGCAAGTCCGCCCTGGCGCGCTTCACCCAGTGGGACTTCATCGGCCTGGTGGCCAAGCACGGCGTGCCCTACCACGAGAAGAAGCTTGGCCAGCTGTTCTGCGATAACAAGTCCAGCGACATCCTCGAATTGCTGCTGGCCGAATGTGCCGAGGCCGGGGCACAGCTTCGCCTGGACACGGCAGTACACAGCATCGAAAAAACCGCAGGCGGCTTCCTGCTGCAAAGCGACCTCGGCGAAGTGGCCTGCCAGTCGCTGGTGATCGCCACTGGCGGGCTGTCGATCCCGACCCTCGGCGCCACCGGCTTCGGCTATCAGGTAGCCAGGCAATTCGGTCACGAATTGCTGCCGACCCGCGCCGGGCTGGTGCCTTTCACCATCACCGAGCCGCAGCTCAAGACGCTGTGCACGGAGCTTTCCGGAACCTCGGTGGAGGACTGCCGGGTGAGCTGCAATGGCCAGAGTTTCGTCGAGAACATCCTCTTCACCCACCGCGGCCTGTCCGGCCCGGCGATCCTGCAGATCTCGTCCTACTGGCAGCCGGGCGATACCGTACATATCGACCTGCTGCCACATATCGACCTGCCCGAATGGCTGGCCACCCAGCAGCGCGAACGTGGCAACAGTGAGCTGAAAACCCTGCTGGCCGAGCTGTTCACCAAGAAGATGGCGACCCTGCTGGTCGACAGCTGGTTCAGCAACAAGCCGCTCAAGCAGTACACGCCCGGCGAGCTCAAGACGATTGCCGAGCGCCTGTCCGACTGGCAATTGGTGCCGGCTGGCACCGAAGGCTACCGCACGGCGGAAGTGACCCTGGGCGGGGTGAATACCGACGAGGTGTCATCCAAGACCCTGGAGTCGCTCAAGGTACCGGGGTTGTATTTCATCGGCGAAGTGCTCGACGTCACCGGCCACCTGGGCGGCTTTAACTTCCAGTGGGCCTGGGCGTCGGGCTACGCCGCCGCGCAATACGTCTGAGGCTTAAATATTGCGCCCCATTTAACGGTGCAGCGGGAACTGCCGACGCGGCGCAGACTCTGCCTTGACAGCAGATGCAAAGCTGCAATCACAGGCACGACGCCGCTGCGTGACTATTGATGCCGGTGGCCGGTACGATGTCCGCCACGGGCGCAGCCGATCTGCTGGCACGCCTGCCGATGGAGAATCTGGCACAGGGCAACGCCATCATCACCCTGTTGCTGGTGGTGACCATGACCCTGGCGGACGTCATGAACAACGCGGCGACGGCGGCGGTGTATGCCCCATCGCGCTAAGCGCCGCCAGCCAGCTCGGCGTCAGCCCGGACTCGCTGTTGATGGCCGTGGCCATCGGCGCCTCCTGCTCGTTCCTCACGCCCATTGGCCACCAGAACAACACCCTGATCCTCAGCCCCGGCGGTTTCCGCTTTGGCGACTACTGGCGCCTGGGCCTGCCACTGGAAATCCTCGTAGCGCTGATCAGTGTGCCCATGCTGCTGTGGATCTGGCCGTTGTAATCCGCCATTCAGAAGCTCGGGGTGATGCCGAGCACCACATCGAAGCGGGCGATCTGCTCGTCGCTCTGCCCGCTCACCGGTACGAAGGGCACGACCAGCAGTTCGCGCAAGCGTGGGTCGCGGATGGCGTTGAGCAGGCCATCGCGCTGATTGAGCAGCTCGCCGTGGACATAACACTGCGTGGCGAAACGCGGTATGCCGGGCAGGGTCACCGCCAGATGGATATGCGGGGTACGGCCGGGATAGGGCACCGGGCGAATGGTGCGAAAACGGTAGCGCCCATCGGCCGCCGTGGTGAAACGGCCATACCCCTGGAACCCGGGGTCGAGCCTCTGGCGGTCACCGCCGCGACTGTGCAAATAGATACCGTTGGCATCCACTTGCCAGATTTCCACCAGCGCCCCAGCCAGTGGCCGGCCGCCCGCATCGAGGATCGAACCGTGCAGTTGCACGCGAATCCCGCGCGCCTCTGCGGCCTGACCGTCGACCCGCACCAGGTCGTTGTCACGGTCCAGCAGCAGTTGGTCGGGGTAGAAGGGGCCCAGCGTCTGGCGCGGCGTCAGCAACCGCTCGGCCAGCGCCAGTGCCGGGCTGACCAGCAACGCGCCGCCAGCGGCGAAGAGGAGATGACGACGGCTGGACATGGTCTTTTTCCTCCGTAGCGTGGTCCAGGCGGCCCCGCGATACGCTATGACAGATGTTCCAGCACTCCGGCGGCCGATTGAAAGGGCAAGCCGTGGGCCTCGGCCACGCTGCCGCAGGTGATCACACCCCTGGCCACGTTGAGCCCGTTCAACAGATGCGCATCATCCTGCAAGGCGCGGCGTGTACCCTTCTGGGCGAGCGCCACGACGAACGGCAGGGTCGCGTTGTTCAGCGCCAGGGTCGAGGTACGCGCCACCGCGCCGGGCATGTTGGCCACGCAATAGTGCACCACATCATCGACCACATAAGTGGGCTCGGTATGGGTAGTAGCGCGGGAAGTCTCGGCGCATCCGCCCTGGTCGATATCGACATCCACCAACACTGCGCCGGCCTTCATTTGCCGCACCATGTCCGCAGTGATCAGCTTGGGTGCGGCCGCACCGGGAATCAGCACCCCGCCAATCACCAGATCGGCCGCCAACACCTGCTCGCGCACCGCCGCGCGAGTGGGGTAGAACGTGGTGATGCGATTGCCGTACAGGGCATCGAGCCGGCGCAACGCATCGACGCTCTTGTCCAACACCGTGACATCGGCGCCAACAAAGGCAGGCGGCGCTACGCATCGGTCACCGTCTCGTAGGCGATACAGGTGGCGCCGCTGGCCATCAGCTCTTCGGTCTGCGCCCGATCCGGCGCCAGGTGCAGGTAGGTAAACAGCGTGTGGTGGGCTCGCAACCTGGCGCGCTCAACCGCCAGGGGCTCCTTGACCTTGGCGATCAACTGCCCCTGCTGGAACACCTCGGACGAACTCTTGGCGATCTGCGCGCCGGCCTCCAGGTAATCCTCGTCGGCAAAACCGATGGCCGCACCGGCATGGGTTTCGACCCACACCTCATGACCGAGCGCCGTCAGCTCGGC
This sequence comes from Ectopseudomonas oleovorans, assembly GCF_003052605.1. Lineage (GTDB taxonomy): Bacteria > Pseudomonadota > Gammaproteobacteria > Pseudomonadales > Pseudomonadaceae > Aquipseudomonas > Aquipseudomonas oleovorans_A. The sequence continues at coordinate 3,610 of NZ_QASO01000082.1, forward strand.
CACCGACTGTGGCGTGGGCCGACTCGGTACTCGTGGTTCTTGATTTCCTTGGGTATGCCGATTCGCATAACCATCTCCAACCATTGCGAGCCAACAGTCTGAAGTCTAGGAAAGCATGAGCCAGCTCACAGGAAATTCCACGATAAATTTCGTCCGTCCGTCACTGCCCGAACAGCAGGCGCCGCGCCTCTGCGGTGAGCAAGGCCTGCGGATCGGCGTTCACCTGTTCTACCAGCGCGTAGGCACGCTGCACCGCGGGGCGTGCATCAATGCGTTCGAGCCAGGCAGCCATGTTGGGGAAGTCCTCCAGTTTCTGTTGCTGCATCTTCCACAGCTTGGCCCAGGGATAGATGGCCATGTCGGCGATGGAATAATCGCCCGCCACGTAGTCGCGCCCGGCCAGCTGGCGGTCCAGCACGCCGTAGAGGCGCGCGGTTTCCTTCACGTAGCGGTCGATGGCATACGGAATCGGCTCCGGCGCGTAGCGCACGAAGTGATGGTTCTGCCCTGCCATCGGACCAACGCCGCCCACCTGCCAGTACAGCCACTGCAACACGGTGAAACGCGCGCGTGTCTCGCGCGGCAGGAATTGCCCGCTCTTGTCGGCCAGGTACTCGAGAATCGCCCCGGACTCGAACAGGGCGATGGGCTCACCGCCATCGGCCGGGGCATGATCGACGATGGCCGGAATGCGGTTGTTCGGTGCGATCTTGAGAAACTCGGGTGCGAACTGCTCGCCCTTGCCGATATGCACCGGGACGATGCGGTAGTCCAGCCCGGCTTCCTCGAGAAAGATGCTGACCTTGTGGCCGTTCGGTGTGGTCCAGTAGTACAGGTCGATCATGGGTTTTCCTCCAGGTGGATCGCGGCCCGCTTGACCAGGCCGTGAGTCGTTTCATACGTCTGCAGGATACGCATAAACCAGACGCCCAGCGCAGAATCCTCGGCCCAGGGTTGCGCGCCCAGGCACCAGGCCCAGAACAACATGCCAGCCAGCAGGTAGTCGCAGCCGCCAGGGGCCTGGCCCTCGAGGAAGGGCTGATCACGCAGCCACATTTCCAGCGGCGCCACGCCTTCACGGAACAACCGCTCACCGCCCTGTGGATCGGCGAATGCCTCCAGGCTCATGCCCAGCGCCTTCTCCCGGCTAGTGCGGAAATACTCGGGGTCGGCCGAGCAAGGGACGTTGTGGATAACGCTGACCACGGCGCGTTCGAGCGCCTGTTCGAAGACCTGGCAGATACCCGCCGTGGCTCGCTGCAGAACCGGCACCAGCGCCGGTTCTGACAAGGATCCTCGGCCTGCACCGCGGCGACCGCCACCAGGCTGCCGACCAGGCCGCTGTCGCCGGCCACCTGCTGGCGCCGCCTGGCCTTCAACGCCATGCCGAGGATGGCCAGGATCAGCCCGGCGCTGGTCAGCGCCAGGGTAACGATCAGCGCCAGCGGGATGCCGAAGCCCGGCACGTCGATGCCGAGCAGGATCAGCGCCACCCCGGCGTAGTTCACCGGCAGCAACTGCAGGGCGTAGAGGGCGAGGATCAGACTGATTGCCACCTAGGGTCTGTTGCCGTTTCGCACACGGCCGCGACGGAGCCAGTTTTTGCGTGGGGCTAGGCGCGAGACGCGAAGTTTGGTCGCCCAAATGAGCCGTCGAGTAACGACGTACCACGCAAAAACTGGCCCGTCCCTTCGGGTTGCGCGGCAAATTGCGCCATGCGTCGTTGCGGGATTTGGCAAGGGAACGACCATTACCTGCATCCCGCGCCTCGCGTGGCGCAATTTGGCGCAGCAACGCGGCTCGCGTCGAAACGGCAACAGACCCTAGCACGCCGCCGATGCCGCTGCCCGGGTTGGAAAACTCGAAGAACAGGCCGTAGACGCCGATCATCATCAGGATCAGCGCCACGCTGGGGTTGGTGATCACCGCCAGCAGCCGGGTACGCCAGTCCGGCTCATGGCTGATCAAGGGCGCACCGGCGGTGGCCAGGGTGACTTCGACGCCTGCAGCTTGCAGGGTCTTGCCGTCCAGCTGGCGCAGCAGGTCGCTCAGCTCCGTCGCCTGATAGTCGATCACTTTCTGCGCCAGCGCCTCTTCGGCGGACAGGCTGACCGCCTCGCGCACTGCCTGTTCAGCCCACTCGGCATTGCGCCCGCGCATATTCGCCAGACCGCGAATGTAGGCGGCACTGGCCGGGCCGATCACCCCATCCACCTGCAAGCGCACCACCGCGCCCGGCACCGCACTCGCCCCCCACCGAACCGCAGAGGATCAGAGCACACAGACATAGACGCAACCAGCCAGGCAACACGTTCGACTCCCAGGCCCCGGTGATACCGGACAGGTGGCGGAGGGTCTTTATTGAGCATAGTCCATGCTCCAGCGGGTCCCCGACAGGGCTGGCGGATGTGCTACAGGGGATGTACTGCTCGCTGCAGGAGCAGATTTATTCGCGAGACGGACGACGAAATTACGAAAGGCGCCAGGCCAAACAGATTGCCGGCAGACAGATACCCAGTGGCTGGCCAGTTCCGGTAGGCTGCTCAGATATTTTCCGACCAGACTCCCTATGCCCCGACCTCGCCTTCGCCAATCACTGCGCCGCCTCTGGGCACTGGACAAGTTCAGCGCCAGCCTGCGGGTATTCATCGCCCTGGCCGGAGCCCTGGCGCTGTGCTGGTGGCAGGGCTGGATGCATGGGCTGATCCCCCTGTTTCTCGGCATCATCGCCAGCGCCCTGACCGAGACTGATGACAGCTGGCAAGGCCGCCTCGGCGCGGTGCTGGTCACCCTGGCCTGCTTCAGCGCGGCGGCCTATGCAGTGGAATTCCTCTTCCCCTATCCCTGGCTGTTCGTCATCGCCCTGGCCTTTTCCGCCTTCTGCCTGACCATGCTCGGCGCACTCGGTGAGCGCTTCGCCACCCTGGGTTCCGGCACCCTGATCCTCGCGGTGTACAGCATGATCGGCGTCGAGCAGCGCGGCGGCGTCGCCGGCCTGTGGCTGGAGCCACTGCTGCTGGTGGCTGGTGCCGCCTGGTACGGCCTGCTGTCGGTGATCTGGCACGCGCTGTTCGCCCATCAGCCGGTGCAACTCGCCCTGGCCCGGCTGTTTCGCGAACTGGGCAAGTACCTCAAACTCAAGGCAGCGCTGTTCGAACCCGTGCGCCAGCTGGATGTGGAACAACGCCGCCTGCAGTTGGCCAAGCAGAATGGCCGCGTCGTCTCCGCGCTCAACGCGGCCAAGGAGATCATCCTGCATCGGGTCGGGGGTGGTCGGCCGGCACCGAAGGTCAATCGCTACCTGAAGCTGTACTTCCTCGCCCAGGACATTCACGAACGCGCCAGCTCGTCGCACTACCCTTACAACGAACTGGCCGAAGCCTTCTTCCACAGCGATGTGCTGTTTCGCTGCCAGCGCCTGCTGCGCCTGCACGGCGAAGCCTGCCAGCGCCTGGGCAGCGCCATCGAGTTGCGCCAGCCGTTCGAATACCGCGAGCTGTGCAGCCAGGCCCTGGAAGACCTGCATGCCTCGCTCGACCACCTGCACCTGCAGAGCAACCCGGCCTGGCGCCGCCTGCTGCGCTCGCTCGGCGCCCTGGCCGGCAACCTCGCCAGCCTCGACCTGCTACTCGGTAACGCCAGCAACCCCGACGCTCTGGCTGATGAGCAGGACAGCAGCCTGCTCGATCGCGAACCCCATTCATTGCGCGAGGTGATCGAGCGCATCGGCCAGCAACTGACCCCCACCTCGCTGCTGTTTCGCCACGCGCTGCGCCTGTCCATAGCTCTGGCCGCCGGTTACGGCCTGCTGCACCTGATTCATCCGACCCAGGGCTACTGGATTCTGCTGACCACCCTGTTCGTCTGTCAGCCGAACTACGGCGCCACGCGTCTCAAACTGGTGCAGCGCATCGTCGGTACCCTGATCGGCTTGGGGTTGGGCTGGGCATTGATCGAACTGTTTCCCGACCCACGCATCCAGGCCCTGTTCGCCGTGGTCGCTGGCGTCGCCTTCTTCGCCACACGCAGCACGCGCTACACCCTGGCCACGGCGGCGATCACCCTGCTGGTGCTGTTCTGCTTCAACCAGATCGGCGATGGCTACGGCCTGTTCCTGCCGCGCCTGGTCGACACCCTGCTCGGCGGCATGCTGGCCGGGCTGGCGGTGTTCCTGATCCTGCCGGACTGGCAGGGTCGACGCCTGGGGCGCATGTTGGCGAACACACTGAGCTGCAACAGCGCCTACCTGCGGCAGATCATCGCCCAGTACGCACACGGCAAACGTGACGACCTTGGCTACCGCCTGGCCCGACGCAACGCGCACAACGCCGACGCGGCTCTGTCCACCACCCTCGGCAACATGCTGATGGAGCCTGGGCACTTCCGTAAGGACGCCGACCTTGGCTTTCGCTTTCTGGTGCTGTCGCACACCCTGCTCAGCTATCTCTCCGGGCTCGGCGCCCATCGTGGCGAGCAATTGCCGCAGGCGGCCCAGGCACAATTGCTGGAACAGGCCGAAGCGCTGGCGAGCAGCCTCGATGAAATCGCCACCGGCCTGCGCGGTGAGCAGCCGCTGGCCATCCACAGCGATGAAGAACAGGCACTGGCGCAAAGCCTGGAGCAGATTGCCGACGACGTCGACGAACGCCAACGTCTGGTGCAGACGCAACTGGCGCTGATCTGCCGCCAGCTGGCGCCACTGCGCACCTTGGCCGCGCATCTGCAGAAGGATCGCCACTAGCAGGCTCATGGGGCTTTCTGCCACTATCTGACGACGCCTAGCTCCCAGGCCTTGCCTATGCCAGCCAACCGACACACCACCCTCGCCTACCTGGTCTCGTTGCCGGGTCTGCTGCTGGTGTGCAGTCTGCTTTTGGCCAGCCAGATTACCCTCGCCAGCACGCGCCTGGGTGACAGCAGCGCAGCACAGGATCTCTACGGCCTGGTCGACTTTCTCGCCGATCCCCAAAGCGCCCTGAGCCTGGACGACGTTCGCGCTGTCGATGCCCCTTTCCAGCCCTCGTTGAACCGCCGTGACCTCAGCTTCGGCTATGTGCCGGGGGTGATCTGGCTGCGCCTGGCGCTGCAATCGGATGCCCAGCAAACACGCGTCTGGCGCCTGGAACTGAATTACGCCTCGCTGGACGAGGTGCGTCTATACGACATCGGCGCCGATGGCGTGCGCGAGTCGCGCAGCGGCGACACCGTGCCCTACGCGCAGCGCAGCGTCGGCCATCGCAACCCGGTATTCGAGATCACTCTGCAGCCCGGCGAGCAACGCACGCTGTACCTGCGCGTCGACTCGCGCGGCAGCATGACCCTCAGCGGCGCGCTGATGTCTTCGCGCGATTTCGAGCAGCACAGCCAGAACGGCTACCTGATGCATGCCATCTACTTCGGCGTGCTGATCGCCCTGGGGCTGTACAACCTGCTGCTGTTTCTCGCCCTGCGCGAGCGGCCTTTCCTCAATTACGTGCTGTTCATGTTCGCCTTCGCCCTCAGCGTGCTGTCGCTCAATGGTCTTGGCGCGCAGTATCTGTGGCCCGAAGCGGCGCCCTGGAGCAACCGCATGCTGCCGGTCAGCCTGACAACGGCAGCGCTGCTGTCGGTGGTGTTTGCGCGCAGCTTTCTCGACACCCGCCAGTGGCTGCCACGCTGGGACAAGGGCCTGCTGATGCTGTCCATCGCCATCGGTGCGGCCGTCTTGGCCAGTGTGCTGCTGCCACTGCAGCGCGCGCTGCAGCTGATGTCGCTGACCGGCCTGATCGCCACCCTGACGCTGCTGGTCACCAGCTTCGTCTGCATTGGCTACCGAGTGCCCGGTGCTCGCCTGTTCGCCCTGGCCTGGCTGATGCTGCTGACCGGCGCGGTGCTGCTGGCGCTACGCAACTTCGCCCTGATTCCGTCGAACTTCATTACCCTGTACGCCATGCAGATCGGCTCGGGGCTGGAGATGATCCTGCTGTCCTTCGCCCTGGCGGCGCGCTTCATCGAGCTCAAGCGCCAACGCGAAGCCGCGCTGCAGCTCAACGAGCAGATCCTCGCCAAACGCGTCACCGAACGCACCCAGGCCCTGGAACAGGCCAATCAGCGCCTCAGTGAGCTGGCCCTGCAGGATCCACTGACCGGCCTGCCCAACCGCACCGCCCTGCAGCAACACCTGGAGCAGGCACTGGCGCGCAGCCAACGCCGCAACGAACTGCTCGCCGTGATGCTGATCGACCTTGACGGTTTCAAACCGATCAACGACCAGCACGGCCACGGCTACGGCGACCTGGTACTGGCCGAAGTGGCGCAGCGCCTGCGGCAATACGTGCGCGATACCGATCTGCCTACGCGCCTCGGCGGTGACGAGTTCGTGGTGATCTGCGAGAGCGTGCAATCGGCCGAAGATGCGCACGACCTGGCCAAACGTCTGCTGGAAGGGCTGGACACGCCAATGTACCTGGAAGATCGTACCGTACGCGTCGGCGCCAGCATCGGCATCGCCCTGAGCCGCGGCGCCGACGATGCCACCATGCTGATTCGCCTGGCCGATGCCGCCATGTACCGGGCCAAGGCCGAAGGTCGCAACCGAGTGCAACTGGCCACCCAATACCTTTGAACAGGGCCCCCTGCCTAGTGCCCGTCAGTTAAGTATCAACGCAGTCAATGCGTAGGAGCGGCGCCCCGCCGCGAATCAGGGCAACACGCACTTGCAAGCTTCGCCCCGGGGCGGGGCTCCTACACTAGGGTCTGTTGCCGTTTCGACGCGGCCGTGCGCGAAACGGCAACAGACCCTAGGCCGCCTTGGAAGCCCTACCTGATCGGCGTCAGGCCGTCGTCTCTTCATCAACTCGAACCCGATAGCACACCATGGACAAGTATCTGCTGCTGCAAGACGTACTCAACCATCTGCAGACCGACCTCGAACAGGCCAGCCTCGCCGCCCTCAGCGCCCACGAAGCGGCCACCCACGAAGAGAACGTCGCCGAGAACAAGTACGACACCCTGGGCCTGGAGGCCGCCTACCTGGCCAGCGGTCAGGCGCGCCGCGTCGAAGAACTGCGCCAGACCCTGATCACCTGGCGCCAATTGCGCCCGCGTCCCTTCGATATCGAGCAGGGTATCGAGCTCGGCGCGCTGGTTCAGCTTGCGGCCGAGGATGGCCACGAACAATGGCTGTTCCTTGGTCCTCCAGGCGCCAGCATGAAACTGCAACTGGCCGACCAGACCATCCAGGTGCTCGGCAATACCGCACCGCTCGGGAAATTGCTGCTCGGCAAGAAGCCCGGCGACGAGATAAGCCTGCCAGTAGGGAGTCGCCAGCAAATTTTCGAGGTGCTGGCAGCCACGTAAGCGGAACTATCTGGGCTAGGGTTGGTAATTAGCGATGAACACCACGTCTAGCGAGAGCCAATACCATGGAAAATCCAGTCCACAGCCTGCCAGCCCTGTTCAAGCAACTCGGCCTGCCTGACGATGCCGCCAGCATCAACGCCTTCATCAGCACCCATTCGCCACTGCCGGATGCCTGCAAACTGTCCGAGGCTCCGTTCTGGACGCCGGCGCAGGCCGCGCTGCTGCGCGAAGAAATTCTCGAAGACGCCGACTGGGCAGAAGTAGTCGATCAGCTCAACCTGCGCCTGCACGGCTGAGCTCACAGGTCAGCGCATCGGCTGCTCAGTTGGCCGCCGTCATCTCGCGCCAGGTCAGGTACATGCGCAGGTCGAATTCGATCTGCGCATAGCCCGGCAACATGTGGTCGCACAGCTTGTAGAAGGCCTTGTTGTGCTCGCTCTCTTTCAGGTGTGCCAGTTCGTGCACCACGATCATCTGCAAGAAGGCCGGCGCGGCGTCGCGAAACAGCGAGGCAACGCGAATTTCCTTCTTCGCCTTGAGCTTGCCGCCCTGCACCCGCGAGACCGCCGTATGCAGGCCCAGCGCGCGGTGGGTGAGATCGAGTCGATTGTCGTAGAGCACCTTGTCGATAGCCGGCGCGTTCTTCAGGTGTTCCTGCTTGAGCGCCATCACGTAGCCATACAGCGCCTTGTCGCTCTGCACTTCATGCCGGCCCGGATAGCGCTGCGCCAGGTAGTCACCGAGCCGATCATCGGCGATCAGCTGACGAACCTGCTGCTGCAAGGCGACCGGATAACCCTGTAGATACTTCAACGCTACGATCCCGAATTCATCTGGACCGTCAGTGTAACGGATGCGGCATTACTCGCTGGGCACCACACGCAGCAGACGCCCCTCTGGGTTATCGGTGAGCAGATAGAGCGCACCATCCGGCCCGCTGCGCACATCGCGAATCCGCTCGCCCAGCTCTTCGAAGAGGATTTCCTCACCGGCCAGCATGCCGTCACGGACACGGATGCGGCGTACGCTGCGCTCGGCCAGGGTGGCCGCGAACAGGTCGTCCTGCCACTCGGGGAACAACTCGCCGCGATACAGGGTCAGGCTCGACGGCGCTACCGAGGGTGTCCAGTGCAGCAGTGGCGCGGTCAGCCCCGGCAGCTCGGTGTAGGGGCTGACGCGCGCACCGGTGTAATCGATACCGAAGGTCGCCAGCGGCCAGCCATAGTTGTTGCCGGCCTCGATCAGGTTGAGTTCATCACCCCCGCGTGGGCCATGCTCATGGCTGTACAGGCGATTGTGCTCGGCATCGAAGAAGATGCCCTGCACGTTGCGGTGGCCGAGGCTGTAGATCTCCGGCGCCGCGCCGTCCTGGCCGATCAGCGGGTTGTCCTGCGGTACGCTGCCGTCACGGTTCAGACGCACGATCTTGCCCAGGTGGTTGGCTGGGTTCTGCGCCTGCTCACGCCAGTCGAAACCGTCGCCCAGAGTCAGCACCAGGGTCTTGTCGGCGAGAAAGGCGATGCGCCCACCGTAATGCGCGGCGCCGGCCTTGAGCGGCTGGGCGGTGAACAGCACTTCGAAGTCGTGCAGTTCGTCATCCACCAGGCGGGCACGCGCCAGACGCGTGTTGTTGGCCTCCAGCGAGCCGTGCGCGTAGGTCAGGTAAAGCCAGCGGTTGTCGCTGTAGTCCGGGTCCAGCGCCACTTCCATCAGCCCGGCCTGGGCAGCGATGAAGACCTCGGGCAGGCCCGCCAACGGCTTGGGATCGACACTGCCGTCGGCTTCGATGATGCGCAGGCGCCCAACACGCTCGGTGACCAGCATGCGTCCGTCCGGCAGGAAGGCCATGGCCCAGGGATTCTCCAGCCCTTCGCTGAAGGTTTCGATGCGGTAATCCAGGGCCAGCAGCGGCGTACTGACGAACAGGGCGCAGAGCATCAGCGCGCGGGTGCTTCTCAACATGGGCAACGCCTTGTCACAGAGAATCGGAAGAAGTTGGCTGCGCCCGGTAGCGCACCCGCCGACCGAGCAGACCGAACAGCAGCGCACCGACGCTGCCGCAGGCCATCAGCCCGAGCGTACCGAACGGGCTGCGGTCGGCGGCGATCAGCGTCGGCATCGGTGCCAGCGCATTGGCCAGCGCCAGCGCCGTCCAGATCGCTGCCGCGCCCGCCAGCACGAAAATTAGCCACCGTAGCGCCGGCATGCGGCGCGCCAGCCAGGCGGCCAGCGGTAAGGCAAAGACAAAGCCCAGGGCGCTGAGCAGGATGAACGTCGGGGTAAACCCGAGCAGGTCGAGTGCGGTGGTGCCAAGGCGCACACTCAGCGGCACCGGTGCACCGATGGCCTGCAGGGCAGCCAGATTGGTCTGGGTCTGGAAGATCGAGGCAAGCAGCGAGGCCAGCAACACGGCGAGGAGAAAAGCGAGCAACAGACGTGGCTTGCTGGACATGGGTGGCAGTTTCCCGGAACGACAGTCCACGAATTATGGCGCACCCCGCCTGCCCTCACGCTTCGGGAGTTTTACAGGGTTTTACCTCTCGCCGCGTTGCTCACGCCGAACCCGCCTTGTAAAAAGCAGAAGCCCCGCACATGGCGGGGCTCCGGGTCACGCATCAGGCTCAGTTGACCTTGGCGTTCAGCTCACCGCTGGCATAGCGCTGGTACATGCCTTCCAGGGAGATCGGCTTGATCTTGGAGGCATTGCCAGCGGTGCCGAAGGCTTCGTAGCGGGCGATGCAGATGTCGCGCATGGCGACGATGGTCTTGGCGAAGAACTTGCGCGGGTCGAACTCGCTCGGGTGCTCGGCCATCATGCGGCGGATCGCACCGGTGGAAGCCAGACGCAGGTCGGTGTCGATGTTGACCTTGCGCACGCCGTGCTTGATGCCTTCGACGATTTCCTCGACCGGCACACCGTAGGTTTCCTTGATGTCACCGCCGAACTCGTTGATCACCTTCAGCCATTCCTGCGGCACGGAGGAGGAACCGTGCATCACCAGGTGGGTGTTGGGGATGCGCTTGTGGATTTCCTTGATGCGCTCGATGGAGAGCACGTCACCGGTTGGCGGCTTGGTGAACTTGTAGGCGCCGTGGCTGGTGCCGATGGCGATGGCCAGGGCATCGACCTGGGTAGCCTTGACGAAGGCCGCCGCTTCTTCCGGGTCGGTCAGCAGTTGGCTGTGATCGAGCACGCCTTCGGCGCCGACGCCGTCTTCTTCACCGGCCATGCCGGTTTCCAGGCTGCCCAGGCAACCCAGCTCGCCTTCCACGGACACGCCGCAGGCGTGGGCGAAGGCTACGGTCTGCTGGGTTACGCGGACGTTGTAGTCGTAATCGGCCGGGGTCTTGCCGTCTTCTTTCAGCGAGCCGTCCATCATCACCGAGGAAAAGCCCAGCTGGATGGAGCGCTGGCACACGTCAGGGCTGGTGCCGTGGTCCTGGTGCATGCACACCGGAATGTGCGGGAATTCTTCGATGGCAGCCAGGATCAGGTGGCGCAAGAACGGCGCACCGGCGTACTTGCGGGCACCAGCGGAGGCCTGGACGATGACCGGCGAATCGGTCTTGTCGGCGGCTTCCATGATGGCGCGCATCTGCTCGAGGTTGTTGACGTTGAAGGCCGGCACGCCGTAGCCGAATTCGGCGGCGTGGTCGAGCATCTGGCGCATGCTGATAAGTGCCATGGTGTTTCTGTCTCCCGGTTTGGAGGTCGTTAATCGTGCAAGCCTGCCGCAGGGGCAGGCGTTGTTCAAGTTTCGTGAAGCTGGGGCATGCCCGCAGCTCTCATCTCGGCGTCGCCGAGGATGTTACGGAGCCTTGCAGCCACGGCCGATCAGGTCATCTGTTGCGGTCCAGTAGACCAGACCTTCCTCACCCTTGGTGTGGAAGGACAGACGCCCATCGCTGTACAGCGCGCCGGATGCAGCTGGCTCCTGAGTCAGACGATAGACGATGTCGTCACCACCCAGGCGCACATCCACCTGGTCGACGCTGCCGTTGGCGAAGCGCCACAGCACTTCGGTCTGGCTGTCGCATACCCAGCGATTCCATTGCTCCGGCGCCGCCGGCTGACTGCTGCAGGCCGCCAGCAGCGTGGCGGCGACAGCAAGCCCCGCCAGTCTGATTCCGCTCATTGCTTCTCCTCGTCAGCAACGCTGTTCCGGTGCCGCGCCAGTGGGTTGACCACTGCTTTGCTCGACACGCTGATCATCCTGAGTGGTCGGGGTTTCGATCTGTGCCGGGCTGAATACCTCGCAGGCCGCCTCCCTTCCTGCGCCGGCACAACCGGCCAGCAACATACCAACCACGCCCAAAGCGGCTAACTTGTCCATGACATGATTCCTTGTACGATGATCCGGTTTTCTACAGACCACCCGTTAACGTCAGGGTTTTATCGGCCGCGGCGTAGGGTGACTCCCTTCACCCTAGCTGGCGATCACTGTGCGCGCTGCTCCAGCACTTCCACAGCCGGCAGCACCTTGCCTTCGACGAACTCGAGGAACGCGCCGCCACCGGTGGAAATGTAGGAGATCTGCTCGGCCACGCCGTACTTGTCGATGGCCGCCAGGGTGTCGCCACCGCCGGCGATGGAGAACGCCGGGCTTTCGGCGATGGCCAGGGCCAGCGCCTTGGTGCCGTTGCCGAACTGGTCGAACTCGAACACACCGACCGGGCCGTTCCACAGGATGGTCTGCGAGGCCTTGAGCATTTCGGCGAACATCGCCGCAGTTTGCGGGCCGATGTCGAGGATCATGTCGTCCTCGGCCACGTCCTTGACCGCCTTGACGGTGGCCTCGGCATCCTCGGCGAAGGCCTTGGCCACCACCACGTCAACCGGCAGCGGTACGCTGACCTTGGCCGCGATGGCCTTGGCGGTGTCGACCAGATCGGCCTCGTACAGCGACTTGCCCACTGGCAGGCCGGCAGCGGCGAGGAAGGTGTTGGCGATGCCGCCGCCGACGATCAGCGAGTCGCAGATATCGGCCAGGGAGTTGAGCACGTCGAGCTTGGTCGACACCTTGGAGCCGGCGACGATGGCCAGCATCGGCCGGGCCGGCTTGTCCAGCGCCTTGCCCAGGGCATCCAGCTCGGCAGCCAGCAGCGGGCCGGCGCAGGCGACCTTGGCGAACTTGGCCACGCCATGGGTCGAGCCCTGGGCGCGGTGAGCGGTTCCGAAGGCGTCCATCACGAACACGTCGCACAGGGCAGCGTACTGCTGGGCCAGTTCGTCGGTGTTCTTCTTTTCGCCCTTGTTGAAACGGACGTTCTCCAGCAGCACCAGCTCGCCAGGCTTGACCTCGACACCGCCAAGGTAGTCCTTGACCAGCGGCACGTCACGACCGAGCGCCTTGCTCAGGTAGGCGGCGACCGGCGCCAGGCTGTCTTCCTCGCTGTAGATGCCCTCTTCCGGGCGACCCAGGTGCGAGCAGACCAGCACGGCAGCGCCCTTCTCCAGCGCCAGCTTGATGGTCGGCAAGGAGGCGAGGATACGCGCGTCGCTCTTGACCACACCGTCCTTCACCGGGACGTTGAGGTCTTCGCGGATCAACACGCGCTTACCAGCGAGGTCGAGGTCGGTCATCTTCAGAACGGTCATGGATCAGTCCTTCACAAAGGCTGGTGGTACGGAGGAAGTGGATACAGCGAGAAAATGTTCAGCGACATCGAGCATGCGGTTGGCAAACCCCCACTCGTTGTCGAACCAGGCCAGCAGGTTGACCAGGCGCGGGCCGGACACGCGGGTCTGGCTGCCGTCGACGATGGCCGAGTGCGGGTCGTGGTTGAAGTCGCAGCTGGCGTGCGGCAGCTCGGTGTAGGCCAGCAGCCCCTTGAGCGGGCCACTTTCCGCCGCCTGACGCAGCACGCGGTTGATCTCTTCTGCAGAGGTATCGCGCGCAGTCTGCAGGGTGATGTCCAGGCACGAGACGTTGACCGTCGGCACCCGGATGGCCTTGGCCTGAATACGCCCGGCCAGCTCCGGCAGCAGGCGTTCGATACCGCGTGCCAAGCCGGTGGACACCGGAATCACCGACTGGAAGGCCGAGCGCGTGCGACGCAGGTCTTCGTGGTGGTAGGCATCGATCACCGGTTGGTCGTTCATCGCCGAGTGAATGGTAGTAATGGAGACGTACTCCAGACCCACCACCTCATCGAGCAGTTTCAACAGTGGCACGCCGCAGTTGGTGGTGCAGGAGGCATTCGACACCAGGCGCTCGGCACCTGACAGACAGGCCTGGTTGACGCCGTAGACCACGGTGGCATCGATATCCGCCTCGCTGGCCATCGGCTGCGACAGCAGCACGCGCGGCGCACCGGCTTCGATGAAGCGTTGCGCCTCGGCACGGGTGACGTACTGCCCGGAGCACTCGAGCAGCAGATCGATGTCCAGCGCTGCCCAGTCAATGGCCTCAGGCTCGCTCTGACGCAGCACCTTCACGCAGTCGCCGTTGATGTGCAGGCAGTCGCCATCGACCCTCACCTCGCCGGGAAAGCGCCCGTGAGTGGAGTCGAAGCGGGTCAGGTATTCGATGCTGGCCTGATCGGCCAGGTCGTTCAGCGCGACGATTTCCAGGCTCGCTGAATTGCCACGCTCGTGCAGCGCGCGCAGCACGCAACGGCCGATGCGGCCATAACCGTTGAGGGCGACACGATAGGGGCGTTGTCGTGACATAGGCGCTCGCAAGGCAAAAGGAACCCGGTAGGAGCGAGCTCTGCTCGCGAACCCTGCGCGAGGCAAACAGCTTCGCGAGCAGAGCTCGCTCCTACGGAAGGGTCAGGCGTCCAGCAGTTCTTCGGCAGTGGCGACGATGTTGTCGACGGTGAAGCCGAAGTGCTCGAACAGGGCCGGAGCCGGGGCCGACTCGCCGAAGCTGGTCATGCCGATGATGCGACCTTCCAGGCCCACGTACTTGTACCAGAAGTCGGCATGCGCGGCCTCGATGGCGATGCGCGCACCGACCTGCAGCGGCAGCACGGCCTGCTTGTAGGCGGCGTCCTGCTGGTCGAACACGCTGGTCGACGGCATGGAGACCACGCGCACCTTGCGCCCGTCGGCGGTCAGTTTGTCGTAGGCGGCAACGGCCAGCCCGACTTCCGAACCGGTGGCGATCAGGATCAGTTCCGGCTCGCCGACGCTGTCCTTGAGTACGTAACCGCCACGTTCAATATCACTAAGCTGCTGGGCATCACGCGGCTGATGCGGCAGGTTCTGGCGGCTGAACACCAGGGCGCTCGGGCCGTCGGCGCGCTCGATGGCGTACTTCCAGGCCACGGCGGACTCCACGGCATCGGCCGGGCGCCAGGTGTCGAGGTTCGGCGTGCCACGCAGGCTGGCCAGTTGCTCGATCGGCTGGTGGGTCGGGCCGTCTTCGCCGAGACCGATGGAGTCGTGGGTGAACACGTACAGCACACGTTTCTTCATCAGCGCGGACATGCGCACGGCGTTGCGCGCGTATTCCATGAAGATCAGGAAGGTCGCGCCGTAGGGCACGAAACCGCCGTGCAGGGCGATACCGTTCATGATCGCGCTCATGCCGAACTCGCGCACGCCGTAGAACATGTAGTTGCCGGACGCGTCTTCAGCGGAGACGCCCTTGCAGCCCTTCCACAGGGTCAGGTTGGAGCCGGCCAGGTCGGCCGAACCGCCAAGGAATTCCGGCAGTAGCGGACCGAAGGCATTCAGCGCGTTCTGGCTGGCCTTGCGGCTGGCGATGGTCTCGCCCTTCTCGGCGACGTCCTTGATATAGGCAGCGGCCTTCTCGGCGAAATCGGCCGGCAGCTCACCGGCGATACGGCGCTTGAACTCGGCAGCCAGCTCGGGATGGGCAGCGGCGTAAGCGGCGAACTTGTCGTTCCAGGCGGCTTCGGCAGCAGCGCCGGCGGCCTTGGCGTCCCACTCGGCGTAGATCTCGGCCGGGATTTCGAACGGGCCATGGTTCCAGCCCAGGGCGGCGCGGGTCAGGGCGATTTCGTCGTTGCCCAGCGGCGCGCCGTGGCACTCTTCCTTGCCCTGCTTGTTCGGCGAACCGAAGCCGATGGTGGTCTTGCAGCAGATCAGGGTCGGCTGATCCACGCTCTTGCGCGCGGTCTCGATGGCCATCTTGATCTCTTCGGCGTCGTGGCCGTCGACGTTGCGGATCACCTGCCAGCCGTAGGCTTCGAAGCGCTTGGGCGTGTCGTCGGTGAACCAGCCCTCGACTTCACCGTCGATGGAGATGCCGTTGTCGTCATAGAAGGCGATCAGTTTGCCCAGGCCCAGGGTGCCGGCCAGCGAGCAGACTTCGTGAGAAATGCCTTCCATCATGCAGCCGTCGCCGAGGAACACGTAGGTGTTGTGATCGACGATCTCGTGGCCTTCACGGTTGAACTGCGCGCCCAGCACCTTCTCGGCGATGGCGAAACCGACGGCGTTGGCAATGCCCTGGCCGAGCGGGCCGGTGGTGGTCTCGACGCCCGGGGTGTAGCCGTATTCCGGGTGGCCCGGGGTCTTGCTGTGCAGCTGACGGAAGTTCTTCAGGTCGTCGATGGACAGGTCGTAGCCGGTCAGGTGCAGCAGCGAATAGATCAGCATCGAACCATGGCCGTTGGACAGCACGAAGCGGTCACGGTCGGCGAAGTTCGGGTTCTGCGGGTTGTGCTTGAGGTAGTCGCGCCACAGCACTTCGGCGATGTCCGCCATACCCATGGGGGCACCTGGGTGGCCGCTGTTGGCTTTCTGCACGGCATCCATGCTCAGGGCACGAATGGCATTGGCTCGCTCACGACGGCTGGGCATCGCTGAATCTCCTACGGGGGCTGCTTCTGAATGAAGGGGGCGAAAAAGACGCCTATTTTCGCCCAGCCAGGCCCTGTGGGGCAATGACAGATAGTCGTAGCCATGATTTCCCGGACATAATCTTTTGCTGGAAGCACAGAGCTCGCCTGATAATCTGCTCCGGTTACAAGCGCTTATGACAGCCACAAGGACAAGGTCGAGGAACAACTAGTGGCATTTAATGAAGAAGAAACTCGCTACTTCCTCATCAATCCTGTGCTTGAGCGCAAGGGCTATTTCGACCCACAGCGCATCAAACTGGAAACGCCAACACCAGTAGAGCCCATTGGGCCGAAAGGGCGCCGCCGCAAAGGCGTGGGCCGCACCGACTACCTGCTCTGCGTACAAGTCGGTGACATGCCCAAGCCCCTACCCGTTGCCGTGCTGGAGGCCAAGAAGGAAAGCGAAGACCCGCTCAAAGGCATGCAACAAGCCAAGGGCTATGCCGATTGCCAGCGTTTCGATGTGCAGTACGTATTCTCCAGCAACGGCCACCGCTACGGGGAATATGACAAGCCTTCCGGGCTCCAGACCGGCCCCTTCCCACTCATTGATTTCCCGCCACACACCGATCTCTGTGCGCGTTATGCCCAGGATAAGGGCATTGATCTCAGCCAGCCCGACTCTGCCCTGCTGTTTCAGGCCGACAGCCCTGCGTGGTCAGCGCCGCGTTACTACCAGGACGCGGCCATCCGCGCCACGTTCGAGAAGATCATCCTTGAGCGCCAAGCAGGTAATGCGCCACGCGCATTGCTGACTTTAGCCACTGGTGCGGGCAAGACCATCATTGCCACCAACCTGCTCTGGCGCATGAGCAAGGCCGGGCTATTGACAAAGCCGGCGCTGTTTCTCTGCGACCGCGACGAACTTCGCGTGCAGGCTTACAACAAACTCAAGGCTGCGTTCGGCGGCAATGCGCGTATCGTAGCCACCGAAAAAGGCAAGAACACCGCAGCCAATGCACGCATCCATATCGCCACCTACCAGACCCTGGGCATCGACGGCGATGACGAACAAGGCGACGTTGGCGACAGCTTCCTCACTCGGCATTACGGTGAAGATGCCTTCAGCGTCATCATCATCGACGAATGTCACCGCTCGGCCTGGGGCCGATGGTCACAGGTGCTTACCCGCAACCCCAATGCGATCCATATCGGTCTTACCGCCACCCCACGCAAGTTAGAACCACCCAAGCGCGAGAAGAAATCGCAGGAACTTGAAGCCGCACGCGCCGAAGATGACGCCATCACCGCACATAACGTGGAGTATTTCGGCGAGCCGGTTTATGAGTACAGCCTGGCGCAAGCCCAGGACGACGGTTACCTGGCAGCCTGCGAAATCATCAAGCGCAAAGCCGATATCGACAACAAGACCTTCACCCGCAAGGAAATCCTGCAGGCCGGCGTGCGCGACCTCAAAACCGGCAGGCCGTTGACCGAAGAAGACCTGACCAAGGCCGAATACTCCGGCAAGGACTTCGACGACGAACTGTTCATCGAGCTGCGCACCCCGAAAATGTGCGAAGACCTGTTCAAACTGTTGTGCGAAAACGGCGGGCCGGAGCAGAAAGTCATCATCTTCTGCACCCGCGACATTCATGCCGACCGCGTGTCGATGCAGATGAACAACCTCTACGCCAAGTGGTGCAAGGAAAACGGCCAGCAGCGCAAGGAGGATTACGCCTTCAAATGCACGGCGGCGGCTGGAGCGGAAAAGATCGAAGTCATGCGTGGCAACAGCGAACGTGCCTTTATCGCCTGCACCGTGGACTTGCTGGAAGCCGGCGTGGACATCGAATGCCTTAACGCCGTAGTGTTCTTCCGCTACCTGCAATCGGCCATCAAGTTCTACCAGATGGTCGGGCGCGGCACGCGCATCGACGAAGCCACCCAGAAGTACAAGTTCTGGCTCTACGACTACACCGGCGTTACCGATCTGTTCGGCGCGGACTTCATCACCCAGCCCTCTCGCCCCGGCGGCACGGGCGGCACAACGAGTGGCGGTGGCGATACGGGTGGCGAGGATGGCGGCGCGGACTTCCACGTCGCGGAAATCGGCGGCCAGTACGTCAGCATCACCCCGCAGGGCCGTTTCATCCTGACCAACCATAACGGCCAGGCGCTGCCGATCCCGGTGGACGAATACCGTCGCGCCATCATCGCCCGCGTACTCAGCGAAGCGCACAACCTAGACGACTTCCGTGCGCTATGGATCGAGAAGCAAAAGCGCGAGCAGTTGATCGCCCACCTACTGGGCGAACATTTCGACCCGAACCTAATCCGCCAGATCGACCAGATGAACGACTTCGACCTCTACGACTTCCTCGGCCACCACGGCTACCATGCCCGTGCGCTGAAAAAGACGGAACGTGGCGCGCATTACCTGAGCGCCAACGCCACATGGTTCGGCAACATGAACGACAAAACAGCCATCGTGCTCAAGGGCCTGGGCAAACAGTTCGCCCAGGGCGGCACCGAAGCCCTGGAAAGCCAGTCACTGTGGGATGTACCTGAAATCGCAATGGCTGGCGGTTTCAAAGCACTGCATACGTTAGGCAAGCCGGTTGATGTCATGCACGAGGCGAAGATGAGGTTATTTGGGGTATGAGCGAAAAGAGCACACTGGGCGATATCCTAATCGGAATTGAAACAGGAAAAAGCTTCCAGACATCTGAGATTCCTGCTCGCCCCGACCAGTTGGGAGTCCTGAAAGTCAGCGCAGTATCGTGGTCGGAGTTCCTTCCGAGCGAAGCAAAGGCACTAAAGGGCGAGTACAAACCAGCAGAAAGCCACAAGGTAAAGCGAGACGATCTACTGATCTCCCGAGCAAATACCAGAGAGCTTGTCGGGGCTGTCGTGCTAGTCGAAGACGATTATCCGATGCGCCTGCTATCGGACAAGACCTTGCGCTTGATCGTTGACGAAACGAAAGCAAGCAAAGAATACCTGCTGTTTGCACTACGCACGAACCAAGCCCGCGAGCATATAGAGCACTATGCCACTGGCACCAGTGACTCGATGCGCAATATCTCCCAAGACGTTATCAAAGCGATCCCACTGCGGTTACCGCCACTCCCCGAGCAACATCAAATCGCTTACCGCCTAAAAGCCCAACTAGCCGAAGTGGAGAACGCACGAAAGGCAGCAGTCATGCAACTGGCCGAGATCGAACGGCTGCCGCAAAAGCTGCTGGCGCAAGCTTTCAATGCACAAGGAGCGTGATATGAGCGACAGCCGGATCGAACAACACCTGACCTTCGACTCCATCCGCCACCAGGATGCCGAGGGCAACGATTACTGGTTGGCCCGAGAGCTGGCGCCGCTGCTGGAGTACGTGCAGTGGCGCAATTTCATGCAGGTGGTGGAAAAGGCCAGACAGGCCTGCCAGCAGAGCGGAAACCAGATCACCGACCATTTTGCTGACGTCAGCAAAATGGTCGAGCTCGGTTCCGGGGCGCAACGCGAGGTGGAGGACGTCCAACTCTCACGTTACGCCTGCTATTTGATCGTGCAGAACGGCGATCCGTCCAAGCCCGTGATCGCCCATGGACAGACCTACTTCGCTCTGCAAACTCGCCGCCAGGAGCTGGAAGACGAGCGCAAATTCGCTCAGCTCTCCGAAGATGAAAAGCGCCTGGCCATCCGCAATGAGCTAGCGACACACAACAAGCACCTGGCCGCAGCCGCCAAGGACGCAGGCGTCGAGACCCCGCTGGACTACGCAATTTTTCAGGATCACGGCTACAGGGGCTTGTACGGCGGGTTGGGCGCCAAGGACATACACGCTCGCAAGGGCCTGAAGAAAAGCCAGAAAATCCTCGATCACATGGGCAGTACGGAGCTGGCCGCCAACCTGTTCCGCGCCACGCAAACCGAGGAGAAACTGCAGCGCGACCAGATACGCGGTAAGGCCCAAGCCAACCAGACACATCTGGAAGTCGGAAAAAAGGTTCGCCAGACCATCGAGGAACTGGGCGGCACCTTGCCCGAAAATCTACCCGCGCCGGAGCACAGCATTCAGCAGCTCGAATCGGCCAAGAAGAAACAACTCAAGAAGAAAGACACCTGATGCCACGCCCGAAGAACACCGCAAAACAACCCAAGTCAATTGCCAGCACCCAGTCACTGGCCACCTTCGTCAAAAGCATCTGCGACGTGATGCGTCGCTCCAACTGCGCCAGCGCACTGCAATACGTACCAGAGCTGACCTGGATTCTGTTTTTGCGCATCCTCGACGCGCAAGAAACCCGTGAGGCGGAACAAGCCGAAGTGCTTGGATCGAGCTTCTCGCCGGCCTTGCTACGCCCTTATCGCTGGCAGGATTGGGCGGCCCCCTGGTCAGACAAGCCCGGTCATCCGCTGACGCGTGACGGCAAACCCCAGGGCTGGAAGCGTCAGGAGCTGTTCACCACCGGTGACGGCAGCCTGTTCGACTTTATCAACAGGGAGTTGTTGCCATATCTTCACGCACTGGATGTCGACCCTAAAACGGGCCTGCCCAACCCGGCAGCCAGCGCCAAGCAACGCATCATCGGCCGGATCATGACCGCCGTGGAGCGAGTGCGGGTGGATGATGAAACCAACCTGCGCGACATTCTCGACCGCGTACACGAAATCAGCATCGATCACATCGACGACACCCATTTCTTCACCCTGTCGCAGGTTTATGAAGACTTGCTGTTGAAGATGGGTGAAAAGAACTCCGATGGCGGCCAGTTCTTCACCCCGCGTGAGGTGATCCGCGCCATGGTGCATACAGTGGATCCATCTTTAGGCCAAACGATTTACGACCCCTGTTGCGGCACCGGGGGCTTTCTTGCCGTGGCCTACGAGCACATCGCGCGAAAAATGGGCCAGTCTCCCGCCAGTACCGATCTGGAGAAACTCAAGCACGACACCTTCTTCGGGCGCGAAAAGGAAAACCTGGTTTTCCCCATCGCCCTGGCGAACCTGGTGCTACACGGTATCGACCAGCCCAATCTGTGGCATGGCAATACCCTCGAGCGGCGCGCGACCTATGGCGCGCTGTTTACTCATGCGCCCAAACAGTTCGATCTGATTCTGAGCAACCCACCCTTCGGCGGCAAGGAAGGCAAAACGGCGCAGAACAACTTCCCCTTCCCTACCAGCGCCACCCAAGTGCTGTTCGTTCAGGACATCCTCGCCGAACTGGCACCAACTGGCACCTGCGCCATTGTGCTGGACGAGGGCTTGCTGTTCCGCACTAACGAGTCATCTTTCGTCGAAACCAAACGCAAGCTCACCGACGAATGCGATCTCTGGGCCATCGTCAGCCTGCCGGGCGGTGTGTTCTCCACAGCAGGTGCCGGGGTCAAGACCAATCTGCTGTTCTTCACTCGCGGCAAGAAGACCGAGCGTATCTGGTATTACGACCTCTCGTGGGTGAAAGTCGGCAAGAAAACACCACTGACGCTGGCGCACTTTGGTTTTGCACAGGATGGCTCTGTCCTGAGCGACGACGCCTTGCCCGCTAACTTGCTGGCAAGCTGGCAAGCCGACGAGACCAATGCAGGCCAGCCTTTCCCCAGCTATGCCCGGCAGTTAGCGACGCGCAGTGAAAGTCGCTATTCATGGACAGTGGACTTCGCCAAACGTCGCAGCGAAGCTCGCGAAAGAATGCAGCCTTTACTTGATCAGGCCACGGGTATCAGGGAGGCCGTCGTAGGGCTCAAGGAAAACCTCAGGCACCTGAAAAAAGACAAGTCAGCGCCGAGCGCAATAGCAGCACTAGAAGCCAAGATTCGTGAGCAGGAAAAAGCCGCGCGTGACCTGGAAAACGAAGCAGCCGTTATCGACGCCGCTGTATTCGATCTCAAAGCCGTCAACCCAAACGCAACGACCGTGGCAGATGAACGCACTCCCGCACAGATCCTCGCCAGCATAAACGCGCAAGGACAGATCGTGGTGCAGGCACTGAGTCGACTGCAAAGCTTGCTGGATACTGCATCCTAAGCGGCACGCTCAGGCAGAGCTTAAAGCCAGCCTGAGCGTCAGCTCTTTACGTGCTCTGTTCGCTCAGCACACTCACCGCCGGGCTGCCCGGTCCGCCCAGACAAGGCGCCTGAAACAACTCGCCATGCCAGACGCCGGCGAGCGTGCGACTGAACACCAGCGTCCAGACTGCCGCCAGTTGCACCGCCAGCAGCAGACCGATGAAGGCAAAAAAGCTCAAGCCGGTCACCGCCTGCAGCTCGAAGGTGGCCAGGGCGAATACCCCCAGCGGAAAGGTAAACCCCCACCAGCCGAGGTTGAACGGCATGTTGTCGCGGATGTAGTGGCGAGTGAACAGCGTGGCGATCACCAGCCACCACAAGCCCGCGCCCCACAGCGCCAGGCCGCCGATCAGGCCGAGATCCCGCGCCAGCTCGGCGGCGCTGAGCAGCGACGTACCGGCAAAAGCCAGCGGCGCCGCCTGCCCCATGCTGAGCAAGCCCAGACAGCCGGTAGCCAGCGGCCCTAGCGGCAGCCAGCTGGTGGCGGCGAAATCGGTATCCGGCAATTTGTGCAGGGCCAGGCGCAGCAGCACCAGCGTGATCAGCGAGAACGCCAGCGACAGCGACAATCCCCAGAGCACGAAACCGGCCACCAGCAACTGTTGCGCCGCCTCGGCCGCCAGATGCGGCGCCAGCGCCCCTGCCGTGCTGGCGGCGACCTCCGGTGCGACGATAGGTAGCAGCCAGACCGCGGTGAGCTTCTCCAGCGCATGATGCTGGCGGGTGAACATCAGATAAGGCACCAACAAGGCGCCGAGCAGCGCCAGCGCCGCATCCAGCCACCACAGCGCATGGGCCAGCGCGTAAATCCCCTCGCCCCAGCGCGGCACGCCGAACAGCAGCAAGCCCTTGATCAGCACCGCCAGGCCCATGGGAATGGCACCAAGGAACATCGACTGCACCGGATGCAGCAACATCGGCCAGACGGTGTCGCGAAACAGCGCCAGGCGCAGCAGAAACAGCAGGCTGAACAGCGCGAACAGACTGACCGCGACAAACCACAGCCCCTCGGCGAGCATCAGCAATCCAGGCAGCTGCCAGGGCAGATGAGCGATCACCAGCGCCAGCACGCCGGTGCCCATGGTCATGGCAAACCAGCTGGGCGTGAAGTGACGGATAAAAGCGAGCGGCTCGGGTAAACGACTGAAGGGGCGTGGCATGAGTCGGGTAGTCCCGTGACATGAGTGATGGCGCAAGGGTAAGAATTGGCTTGCCATATGAAAAATACATATTCAGCATTCTATGCATACCTTTCATTTATGCATTAACCATGAATCTGCACCATCTCAAGGTCTTTCTGGCCGTGGCAGACGCTGGCAGCATCAGCGCCGGCGCCGAACGCCTGCACATCAGCCAGCCGGCCGTGACGCGGGAGATTCGCGACCTCGAAGCCAGCCTCGACCTGCGCCTGTTCGATCGCCAGCCACGCGGCGTGCGACTGACCGAAGGCGGCCTGCGCCTGCATGACTATGCGCGACGCATCTTCGCTCTGGAGCGCGCCGCCGAACGCGACCTGCGTGACTTCGCCCAGCTGGAGCAGGGCGAGTTGCATCTGGGCGCCAGCGCCACGCTCGGCGCCTACCTGCTGCCGCCACTGCTCACCCGTTTTCGCGCTCTGCATCCGCAGATATTCGTCAGCTTGGAAGTCAGCAACACCGACGTCGTGACCCGACAACTGGACGAAGGCCGCATCAGCCTGGGCTTCGTCGAAGGCTCGTTCGCCCAGGCCGACTACGCGCATCGCCTGCTGGCGCGCGATGCCCTGCTTCCGGTGGCATCGCCGCTGCACCCGCTGACCAGGGCCGAGCGCCTGCGAGCCAGCGACCTGCAGGCGTACCCGCTGTACATGCGCGAACCCGGCTCCGGCGCTCGCGCCAGCATCGAGCAGGCCTATCGCGACCACGGATTGGAGCCACAGGCCGGCATGGCCATCGGCAGCACCGAAGCGCTCAAACGCCTGCTCGCCGACGGCCAAGGCATCGCCTGGCTGTCGCAGCGGGTGGTCGAGCGTGAACTGGCCAGCGGCGAACTCCAACGCTTGACAGTGCAGGACATGCAGATCGAGCGTGAACTGCATGTGCTATGGCGACTCGGCACCAGCCTGAGCCCGGCCCCCGCCGCTTTTCTGCAACTGAGCCAGGCGCCAGGCTAGCCTCAATACCAATATCAAAACTTTTTGATATTGGTATTGCTGTATGAAAAATGACCGACTAGACTGCGCCCCCATGACCCTGCGCGCACCCCAGTTGGATTTCGACCCCTGCGACGAGCTCGCCGCCCTGTGCAAGGCCGGCGGCGATCCGCTGCGCCTGAACGTGCTGCGCACCCTGAGCAACGATTCGTTCGGCGTGCTGGAACTGGCGCAGATCTTCGCTATGGGTCAGTCAGGCATGAGCCACCACCTCAAGGTGCTGGCCCAGGCTGGCCTGGTGGCCACGCGCCGTGAAGGCAACGCGATCTTCTACCGCCGCGCGCTACCGGGCGGCCGCCTGCATGCGGCGCTGCTGGAAGAGATCGACGCACTGCCGCTGGCGGGCGAGGTGCAGGCGCGCATCGCCGCCGTGCACCAGCAACGCGCCACCGTCAGCCGCGACTTCTTCGCGCGCATGGCCACCAGCTTTCAGGCCCAGCAGGATCTGATCGCCGGTTTGCCGCAGTACCGCGACAGCCTGCTGGCCCTGCTCGATGCCCTGCATTTCGCGCCGGACGCCACGGCGCTGGAAATCGGGCCTGGCGATGGTGCCTTCCTGCCCGAGCTGGCGCGCCGCTTCGCCCAGGTCACGGCCCTGGACAACAGCCCGGCTATGCTCGAACTGGCCAGCCAGCGCTGCGCCACCGAGGGCCTGCACAACGTCGAGCTGAAACTGGCCGATGCGCTACAGGATGAACAGCAGCCTGCCGACTGCGTGGTACTGAACATGGTACTGCACCACTTCGCCACGCCGGCCGAGGCCTTTCGCAAACTGGCCGCCCTGGTCGCACCCGGCGGCAGCCTGCTGCTCAGCGAGCTGTGCAGCCACGACCAGAGCTGGGCACGCGAAGCCTGCGGCGATCTATGGCTCGGCTTCGAACAGGAAGACCTGGCGCGCTGGGCGACGGCCGCCGGCCTGACGCCCGGCGAAAGCCTCTACATAGGCCTGAAAAACGGCTTTCAGATTCAATTACGGCACTTTGCCAAACCCGATGCGCACAGCGCCTTCAGCCTCCGGCAAGAAAGGAACCGATAGATGAGCGAATATTCCCTGTTTACCTCCGAGTCCGTGTCCGAAGGGCATCCGGACAAGATCGCCGACCAGATCTCCGATGCGGTGCTCGACGCCATCATCACCCAGGACAAGCACGCCCGCGTGGCTGTGGAAACCCTGGTCAAGACCGGTGTGGCCATCGTCGCCGGCGAAGTGACCACCAGCGCCTGGGTCGACCTGGAGCAGATCGTCCGCGACGTCATCTGTGACATCGGCTACACCAGCAGCGATGTCGGCTTCGACGGCGCCACCTGCGGCGTGCTCAACATCATCGGCAAGCAATCCCCGGACATCAACCAGGGCGTCGACCGTGCTAAGCCGGAAGATCAGGGCGCCGGCGACCAGGGCCTGATGTTCGGCTACGCCAGCAACGAAACCGACGTGCTGATGCCGGCACCGATCCGCTTCTCCCACGCCCTGGTCGAGCGCCAGGCCGAAGCGCGCAAGTCCGGTCTGCTGACCTGGCTGCGCCCGGATGCCAAGTCCCAGGTCACCTGCCGCTACGAGAACGGCAAAGTGGTCGGCATCGACGCCGTGGTGCTATCCACCCAGCACAGCCCGGACGTCTCGCTGCCCGACCTGCGTGAAGCGGTGATGGAGCTGATCATCAAGCACACCCTGCCGGCCGAACTGCTGCACAAGGACACCCAGTACCACATCAACCCGACCGGCAACTTCGTGATCGGCGGCCCGGTGGGCGACTGCGGCCTGACCGGGCGCAAGATCATCGTCGACTCCTACGGCGGCATGGCCCGCCACGGTGGCGGTGCGTTCTCCGGCAAGGACCCGTCCAAGGTCGACCGCAGCGCCGCCTACGCCGGCCGCTACGTGGCGAAGAACATCGTCGCCGCCGGCCTGGCCGAGCGCTGCGAGATCCAGGTGTCCTACGCCATCGGCGTGGCCCAGCCGACCTCCATCTCGATCAACACCTTCGGCACCCACAAGATCGCCGAAGACAAGATCATCAAACTGGTGCGTGACGTGTTCGACCTGCGCCCGTACGCCATCACCAAGATGCTCGACCTGCTGCACCCGATGTACCAGGACACCGCTGCCTACGGCCACTTCGGCCGCACGCCGCAGTCCAAGACCGTCGGCGAAGACAGCTTCACCACCTTCACCTGGGAACGCACCGACAAGGCCGCGGACCTGCGCGCCGCCGCTGGCCTGTAAGAAAGCCCCTGAAAATGAAAAAGCCCCCCAGAGCGATCTGGCGGGGCTTTTTCGTGCCTGAGGCTTATTTGCCGAACATCGAACTCAGGCCCTTGAGCGCATCCTTGGTGGCATTCAGCTGATCAGGTGCAGCAGCCTGAGTGGAAGCATCGGCCTCGGCGCTGAGACGCTCACAGCCAGCATCGAGCGCAGCCAGGTTTTCATTGGCCTTGTCGTTGCCAGCCAGTGCTGCCAACTGCTTGAGCTGAGCCAGACCGTCCTGATTGGCAGCCATCTGCTCCTGACATTTGGCCTGGATCGAGGCGACCTCGGCAGCGTGAGCAGGCAGAGCGGCGAAAGCCAGAGCGGCGACACAGGCAACGGAAACAATACGCATCAGTGAAGACCTCTAAGGGTTGAGGCCCGGCTGTCCATGCGCCCACGCCGGGCAAATCCATTTGTTTGGGGGTTGAAAAGGCGCGCGAAATTATCACCCAGATAGCCAGGAAACAAGAAAAAACCGAACAATATCAGAGATTTAGCTGCCAATGCTGAGCGAATACCCATCCAGCTGCTAGGCTCAGTGAGTACCTTTGAGCAAGGAAGCTCCGCGATGAAACTCGCCCTGCTGCTATTACTCCTTCCGCTGGCCGCCCAGGCCACCCCCTGCCCCGACTGGCCCGCCAGTCGCGCCAACTCCGAGCTCGCCGCACTCAGTCAGCAGATCGCCGAGTGGGACGACGCCTACCATAACCACGGCCGCTCGCTGGTGGCCGATGAAATCTATGACCAGGCCCGCGAGCGCCTGCAATCCTGGCATCGGTGCTTTCCGACTGCCCGCACGGCATTGGCCGACCCTCTGGCTGGCAGCAGCGGGACGATCGCACACCCGGTGCCGCAGACCGGCCTGCGCAAGCTGAACGATGTGGCAGTGGCCGAATGGATCAACAGTCGCGACGATCTGTGGATTCAGCCCAAGGTCGACGGCGTCGCAGTCACCCTGGTCTACCGAGACGGCGTGCTGCGACAAGCCATCAGCCGTGGCGATGGACGCCTTGGCCAGGACTGGACAGCCCGCGCGCGGCAGCTACCGGCCATTCCCGCACGCCTGCAGGAACCGCTCGATGCCGTGTTGCAGGGCGAGCTCTACTGGCGCCTGGACGGCCACGTGCAAGGCCGCGACGGTGGGGTTGGCGCCCGCGGCAAAGCGGCAGGCCTGATGGCGCGACAAACGCTCGACCAGCAACAGGCCAGTGCCATCGGCCTGTTCGTCTGGGATTGGCCGGATGGCCCGGCGAACATGCCTGAGCGCCTGCAAGCCCTGCAGAGACTGGGTTTCGGCGACAGCCTGCACTACACCCAGCCCCTGCGGGACGCAAAGGAAGCCCGCAGTTGGCGCCAACGCTGGTTCGATCAGCCACAGCCGTTTGCCAGCGATGGTGTGGTCCTGCGTCAGGGCACGCGGCCATCCGGAGAGCGCTGGCAGGCAGAAGCGCCGCACTGGGCGATTGCCTGGAAATACCCGGCCAGCCAGGCGCTGGCCGTGGTACAGGCGGTGGATTTCAGTATCGGCCGTACTGGACGCATCACGCCGATCCTGCGTTTGCAGCCGGTCGACCTCGACGAGCGGCGCATCAGCCGGGTCGCGCTCGGCTCGCTGCAAACCTGGGAGAAGCTGGACATACGCCCCGGCGATCAGGTGGCGATACGCCTGGCCGGCCTGACCATTCCACGCCTCGACCAGGTGATCTGGCGCAGCCCGGAGCGTGCAATAGTGCACGCTCCCGATCCCAATCGATACCACGCCATGAGTTGCTGGCGGCTCAGTGGCGAGTGCCAGCAACAGTTCCAGGCACGCCTGAACTGGCTCGCCGGCAAACAGGGGCTGAACCTGCCCGGCGTGGGACCAGGCACCTGGAGCACGCTACTGGCGGGGCAGAAACTGGAGGGTCTGCTCGATTGGCTGGCGCTCGATAGCGAACACCTGCAACAGCTGCCCGGTATCGGCCCACGGCGCGCCTCGCAGCTGCAGCAGGCCTTCGCCCAGGCCCAGCAGCGCTCACTGCAGCAATGGCTGACAGCTCTCGGTGCACCAGCCGGTTTCCAGCTCGGCGCGGAGGATGACTGGGCCACGCTAGTGGCTCGCAGCCACGCCGAGTGGATGCAGCAACCCGGCATGAGCCAGAACAGCGCCGAGCGCCTGCTGGCGTTCTTCAGCCACCCGGAGGTTCAGCGCCTGGGCGCGCAACTGCAGGAGGCCGGCACCGTCGGTTTCCTGCCGCAGGAAAATTCACCGCGCGATTGACCCAAATCAGCAGATGGCTCAATCGGGTCGAACCTCGCGCAGCAACCAGGGTCACTCCGAAGTAGACCTTCACGAGGACAGACCATGATCTGTCAAACCGCTTTGCTCGGCCTGCTGCTGGCCGCCAACCTGAACGCCACACCGATTCTGGCCGCCGGGGTCGATAGCGGCAGCGCCGTCAAACGCCAGGTGCTTCAGGAGAAGATCGACGCAGCGCACAAGAGCGGCAACTCGCGAGAACTGGATGGACTGCAACGAGCACTGGGCAATGTCGATGCCCATTGTGATGACGCTTCGCTGCACAAGGAGCGCCTGGCCAGCGTCAAGGAAGCCCGCGAGGAAGTACGGGAGCGCTAAATGGATCTGCGTGAAGCCATGGGCAAGGGCGATCAGGAGAGGATCGCCAAGCGTCAGGCCAAACTGGCCGAGGCACGCGCCGAACTGCAGCAGGCCGAGGCCGAAGCGCGCGCTGATCAGTAAGCGCGAAACGCCTTGTGGCACGCCTCGCAACTGTCCTCGACGGCCTGCACCGCCGGCTCCAGCTCGGAGCGACGTAGCGGCGGTGCGGTCGTGGCCTGTACCAGTGCGGCAGTGGCCTGCTCCAGATCACGCGCCATCTTCTGGAACTGCTCCTGGCGCTGCCAGACCTCGGCACTGGCCTTGCTGCGCTCGTCGTCCGCCACCTCGGGGAAATGCTGCCAGGGCTCGTGCGACAGGCGCTCCAGCTCGCCAGCACCGCTGATGAAAGCCGATTCATCGTAGGGAATGCGGCCGCGCAGCATCCCACCGAGGTCTTCGCTGACCTTGAGCATCTCCTTGAACGCTGCCTGGCGCTTGCCCAGCGGCGAGTTGGGGTCGACCCCACCACAGGCGGCCAGGGTCAGGCAGGAGCAGGTGAGCAGCAGGAGTTTCTTCAGGGTCATCGACACGACTTCCGGGCGACAAGGGGCCGCTAGTATCGCGGCTCACCCCGGTCGGGCCAAGCGACCTCTTGTCACAACAGCTGTCGTTTGTACGCGTTGGTCAGCCAGGGTTCAGGTACGGAAGCGCCCCAGTTGGCTGTTGAGCTGCTGCACCTCGCCCTGAATCTGCGCACTGACCTGCACCACGCTCTCGGTCTCGCCCTGGCTGCGCTCGGCCAGGCTGGAGATGTGCGTTACCCGCTGATCGATCTCCTGCGCCACCTGGCTCTGCTGTTCTGCGGCCGTGGCGATCTGCGCATTCAGGGCATTGATGCCATCCACCGCCCCGACGATGGTCTCCAGGGCCTCACTGGCCTGACGAATGTGCTGAAGGTTGCCGTCGGCCAGGGCCGCGCTGCGCTGCATCGCCAGAACCGCATCACGCGCACCGCCCTGTAAACGCTGGATGATCGCCTGGATTTCACCAGTCGATTGCTGGGTGCGACTGGCCAGGGTGCGCACCTCGTCGGCGACCACGGCGAAGCCACGCCCTGCCTCACCGGCGCGCGCCGCCTCGATGGCCGCGTTGAGCGCCAGCAAATTGGTCTGCTCGGCGATGCCGGTGATCACTTCGAGCACCTTGCCGACACCACCGGTTTCGGCCTCCAGGCGCTGTACCTGCTCGCCACTGCGCTGCAGCTGTTCCACCAGTTCGGCGATCTGCGCCGCACTACGCTGCACCACCTGCTTGCCGCTCTGCGCACAATCATCGGCACTGCGTGCCGACTCGGCTGCATGGGCAGCGTGACGCGCCACCTCCGCCACGGTGGCGCTCATCTCGTTCATCGCGGTGGCGACCTGATCGAGATCCTCGTACTGGCGCCGCACACCATCGCCCGCCGACTGGGCGGCGCCGACCACATTGCCGACATGCTCGCCGGTACGCTCGCCGCTGCGCTTGACCTCCGCCAGCAAGCCACGCACCTGCTCCTGCATGCGGTTGTAGCCGGCGAAGATGCGGCCGATCTCGTTGTCACCCTGACGACCGTCCAGGCTACGCGTGAAGTCGCCGGAGCCGACCCGGGTCAGCGCCCCCTCCACCGCATTGAGGTTGTGCATCAGCGGGCGCAGGCCGAACTGACGGCCCAGCACCACCAGCGCCAGAATGCCCAGCACGCAACCGAACGCCAGCCACATCTGGCGGCGCTGGCTGCCTTCAGCGTGCGCGGCCATCAAGCCGACGACCTGGTTCATCTCGCGCAGCAACTCGACCGACTGCTGCTCCAGGGCCTTGAGGTCGACTGCCGCATCGCCCGCAACCACACGCTGCAATTGCGTACGAAAGCCCTGCCAGAGACCACCGACCTTGTTCATCTGCGCCTGGACGCTGGGCTCGGCGATGGCACTGATATTGCGCGCCGCGTTGCCACTCAGCAGGTCGCGATGGGCGGCGTCGAACTGCGCCATGGTAGCTTCCAGCGTCGTTGCAGGCAGGACGCCTTCACGCAGCAACAGCGCCTCCTTGGTCATCTTCTGGCTGAGCATGCGCTGCGCGCCGGCGACATTGATGGTCTCCGGCGATACCGACATGCTCAGGTACAGCGCCACCGAAGCGACCACAGCGAGCAGAAACATCAGCGCATAGGAAAACAGAAATTGCTGATTCAGCGTGCGCAGGCCGATGGCACAGAGCAGGCGGTCGAAAAAGGCGGTGGCGGACATGAGAGGCTCCCTGGCAGACGGCGGGAAATCCCACCAAATAATCGGGAGCAAGCAAGAATGTGGCCAGCCGCCCTACAGGCTAATTGACCTCAAAAATGCACCAGAACAGTGCGATGACTAATCGGTCGCGCGCCTTTCTAGCTCATCGTCACAACCAGTTGCAGATATCGACTAGGCGGGCACCACGAACAGCGCCGCGATCAGCCCCATCCCGGCGAACCACACCAGCGAGCGCACAGGCCCCCAGCCAGCCAGATAGCAGATGAAATACAGCACACGGCTGACGATGAATGCCACGGCCAGTTGGTCGAGCAGCCCCTGCTCGGCACCACCGGCCTGGTGGGCGATGATCACCGCGGCAGCGAACGCCGGGGTTACCTCGAAGCCGTTGAGCTGGGCGTTGTTGGCGCGCTTGCGCCAGCCCTCCAGGGTACTCAGGAACGCGCGCGGATCCTGATTGGCGCGCGGTCCGTAGCCGGGGCCAAGGAACTTGGCGGTGGCAGTACCCAGGTAGGGCAGAAAGATGGCGATCAGTACGCACCAGTAGGCGAGGGTCATGGAGGCTCCGCAGCTTGGTAATGGAATGCGCAGCTTGTCCCGAGCAGGCACGGGCGTCCATGACTGCCACCGCCCAAGTCGATGGCGATTCGGCCAATCATGCCGCCAGCTTGCCCTCTGCCAGCGCCACGGAGGCCGCGAGCATGGCGCGCAGCAACACCGCGCAGCCGGCAGCCAGATCCGTCGGTGCGGCATTCTCGATTTCGTTGTGGCTGATGCCTCCCTCGCACGGCACGAAAATCATCCCGGCCGGGCCCAGCTCGGCGAGGAAGATCGCGTCATGGCCGGCACCACTGACGATATCCATATGCGACAAGCCCAACCCGGCGGCCGCACCGCGCACCGCCTCGACGCAACCCTGGTCGAAATACAGCGGCGGGAAGTCCGCGGTCGGCGTCAGTTCGAAACTCAGGCCGTGCTTGGCACAGGTCGCCTCGATCACTCCACGCACCGCCTCGATCATCGAATCCAGGCGTTCCGGCTGCAGATGGCGGAAGTCCAGGGTCATGCGCACCTCACCGGGAATCACATTGCGCGAACCGGGGTAGGCCTGCAGGCAACCGACCGTGCCGCAGGCATGCGGTTGATGCTCCAGCGCTACCCGATTGACCGCTGCGACCACGGCCGCAGCGCCGACCAGAGCGTCCTTGCGCAGGTGCATCGGCGTCGGCCCGGCGTGGGCTTCGACGCCCTTGAGCGTAAGGTCGAACCACTTCTGCCCGAGCGCACCGAGCACCACGCCGATGGTCTTGCCCTGATCTTCGAGAATCGGCCCCTGCTCGATATGCGCCTCGAAATAGGCGCCCACCGCATGGCCGGTCACCGCCCGTGGCCCGGCGTAGCCGATGGCATTCAGCGCCTCGCCGACACTGATGCCCTCGGCGTCGCGCTTGGCCAGGGTTTCTTCAAGAGTGAACTTCTCGGCGAACACCCCGGAGCCCATCATGCACGGGGCGAAGCGCGAGCCTTCCTCGTTGGTCCACACCACCACTTCCAGCGGCGCTTCGGTCTGTATGCCCAGGTCATTGAGGGTGCGCAGCACCTCGACGCCGGCCAGCACGCCGAAGCAGCCGTCGAACTTGCCGCCGGTGGGCTGGGTGTCGATATGGCTGCCGGTCATCACCGGCGCCAGCGCGGCGTTGCGCCCGGGACGACGGGCGAAAATATTGCCGACGCCATCGACAGTGACAGTGCAGCCAGCCTCCTCGCACCAGCGCACGAACAGGTCACGCGCCTGGCGGTCGAGGTCGGTCAAGGCCAGGCGACAGACCCCGCCCTTGACGGTGGCGCCGAGCTGCGCCAGCTCCATCAGCGATTGCCACAGGCGCTCGCCGTTGACGTGCGGCTGGTTGGATTGCAGAACCTCGGTGGCAGTGTTCATGGTCATTTCCTCGGCCTCTCTGGTTGTCTGTGACGCGGGACGCGTCTGCTGGATCGCTTCGCGGGCAAGCCCGCTCCTACACCGGTGCCTTGGCCACCACCGGCCTTGCGCTGCGCAGGCTGCACAAGCCGAAATAGATCAAGCCGCCCAGGAAGGAGCCGGTAAACCAGCCGTAGTCGTAGAACCAGCTGAAGGCGCTGCTACCGAGCGACAGCAGAGTCAGCGCCACCGGCACGGCGAAGGCGGCGAAACCGATCCAGTTCCACGCCGGGTAGACGTCATCGCGGTACAGCCCGGCCAGGTCGAGTTGCTGTTTCTTGATCAGGAAGTAGTCGACCACCATGATCCCGGCAATCGGCCCGAGCAAGCTGGAGTACCCCAGCAACCAGTTGGAGTACACGCTCTCCAGGCTCAGCTCGGAGACCAGCAGCCCTAGCTTTTTCAGCAGCTCATGGCCCATCAGCCCCAGGCCGATCAGGCCGGTGAGGATCACCGCCTTGGTGCGGTCGATCAGCTTGGGGGCGATGTTCTGGAAATCATTGGTCGGCGAAACGATATTCGCCGCCGTATTGGTCGACAGCGTGGCAACGATGATCAGCGCCATGGCCAGGGCGACCCAGCCGGGGCTCTGGATATGGCCGATCAGGCTGACCGGATCGGCCACCGTCTGCCCCACCAGACCTTCCGAGGCGGCGGTCATCACCACACCGAGCGCAGCGAAGAGGAACATGGTCAGCGGCAGACCGAAGATCTGCCCGAGAATCTGGTCCTTCTGACTTTTCGCGTAGCGGCTGAAGTCAGGGATGTTCAGCGACAGAGTGGCCCAGAAGCCGACCATGGCGGTCAGCCCGGCGAGAAAGTAACCGGTGACGCTGGCACCCTCGGGGCGATTGGCCGGCTGCGCCAGCAACTCGCTCATCGACACGTTGGGCAACGCCCACACCAACAGACCGGCACCAACCAGCACCAGCAGCGGTGCGGACAAGGTTTCCAGCAATTTGATCGACTCGGCGCCGCGCAGCACGATCCACAGGTTAAGTGCCCAGAAGATCATGAAACCGATCACCTCGCCGGTGCCACCGAGCGCCTTCCAGCCCTCGAAGATCGAACCCAGCAGCAGGTGGATCGCCAGGCCGCCGAACATGGTCTGAATGCCGAACCAGCCGCAGGCCACCACGGCGCGGATCAAGCAGGGCACGTTGGAACCGAGTATGCCGAACGAGGAACGCAGCAATACCGGAAAGGGGATACCGTACTTGGTGCCGGCAAAGGCGTTGAGGGTCAGCGGAATCAACACCACGACGTTGGCCAGCAGGATCGCCAGCAGCGCCTCGCCTACCGACAGGCCGAAGTAGGCGGTGAGCACACCGCCCAGGGTATAGGTGGGCACACAGATCGACATGCCGACCCACAGCGCGGTGATGTGCCACTTGTTCCAGGTGCGCTGATGCAACTTGGTCGGGGCGATGTCATGGTTGTAGCGCGGGCTGTCGAGTACGTCGCTGCCAGCGTTCAGCTCATACAAGCCCTCCCGCTCGGTCACTTCCGATCTGCTCTGTTGCATGGGCCTCTCCAGTATTTTTCTGATTGTTAGCGCATCGGGCTAATTCGATGGCCGGAGTTCAGGAGCCGGCCAGCACGGGGGCAGCGCCACTCAATAAGCGTGCCGCATTCCCCGGCTGGGTCTGCATCCTGCCTGCTTGAACACATTAAGCATCTGATCTGAAAACGTTTTATCTGAAGCCACAGGCGTCGCCAGCAGACGCCATCGACAGACTCGTGACGGCTTGTCCTGTCAGTCAGGATTCAAACTGGTGCAAGCGATTTTTTTTCGCCGCCCAAGGTCGCGCCATGCCAGGGCACAAGCGGCTGATTTTCCATGAGAAATCTTGACCATATTGGCATTCTGTCAAGTGCGTCAAAATGGTGAGAGCCCTCCCCATTTTGGTGATTTTTAGTTTTTATTGTTAACTTTCAATAACTTAAATATAAAATAATTGATCAAAAAATAATCTTGCCCAATCCAATTACTGCAACTAGATTCAATTCCTGTCAACGCTGACAGGAATAGACACCTACCCTCGTCAGCGCCAGAAAGCCAAGAGCCGACATGCATCGGCCAGCCTGCGAGGAACCCACCATGTCGCTGTTGATCCGTGGCGCCACCCTGGTCACCCATGAGCAAAGCTACCGCGCCGATGTGCTCTGCGCAGACGGCCTGATCCAGGCCATCGGTAACGATCTCGACGCCCCGGCCGGCTGCCAGGTGCTCGACGGCAGCGGCCAGTACCTGATGCCCGGCGGCATCGACCCGCACACCCACATGCAATTGCCCTTCATGGGCACGGTGGCCAGCGAGGACTTCTTCAGCGGCACCGCCGCAGGCCTGGCCGGCGGCACCACCTCGATCATCGACTTCGTGATTCCCAATCCGCAGCAATCCTTGCTCGAAGCCTTCCACACCTGGCGCGGTTGGGCGGAGAAGTCCGCGTCCGACTACGGTTTCCACGTCGCCATCACCTGGTGGAGCGACGAGGTCAGCCGCGAGATGGGCGAGCTGGTGGCAAAGTTCGGAGTCAACAGCTTCAAGCATTTCATGGCCTACAAGAACGCCATCATGGCCGCCGACGACACCCTGGTGGCCAGCTTCGAGCGCTGCCTCGAACTGGGCGCAGTGCCCACCGTGCATGCGGAAAACGGCGAGCTGGTCTATCACCTGCAACAGAAACTCCTGGCTCAGGGCCTAACCGGGCCGGAAGCGCACCCGCTGTCGCGGCCTTCCCAGGTCGAAGGCGAAGCCGCCAGCCGTGCCATCCGCATCGCCGAGACGCTGGGCACGCCGCTGTATCTGGTGCACGTCTCGACCCAGGAAGCCCTGGACGAAATCACCTATGCCCGCGCCAAGGGTCAGCCGGTGTACGGCGAGGTGCTGGCCGGCCATCTGTTGCTGGACGACAGCGTGTATCGCCACCCCGACTGGCAAACCGCCGCCGGCTACGTAATGAGCCCGCCGTTTCGCCCGCGTGGGCATCAGGAGGCGCTGTGGCGTGGCCTGCAGTCGGGCAACCTGCACACCACCGCCACCGACCACTGCTGCTTTTGCGCCGAGCAGAAAGCCGCAGGGCGCGATGACTTCAGCAAGATCCCCAATGGCACGGCAGGCATCGAGGACCGTATGGCGGTGCTCTGGGATGAAGGCGTCAACAGCGGCAAGCTGTCGATGACTGACTTCGTCGCGCTGACCAGCACCAACACCGCGAAGATCTTCAATCTCTACCCGCGCAAGGGCGCGCTGCAGGTTGGCGCCGATGCCGACCTGGTCCTGTGGGACCCGCAAGGCACACGCACTATCTCGGCCAAGACCCATCACCAGCAGGTTGACTTCAACATCTTCGAAGGCAAGACCGTGCGTGGCGTGCCCAGCCACACCATCAGCGCCGGCAAGCTGGTCTGGGTCGATGGCGACCTGCGCGCCGAACGCGGCGCCGGCCGTTATGTCGAGCGCCCGGCCTACCCGGCAGTGTTCGACCTGCTGAGCAAACGCGCCGAGCACAGCCGGCCGACGGCCGTCGAGCGCTAAGCCGCTACACAGGCACCCCACTACTTCGCCACACCGGCCCGCAGAGGCCGGATGGCCGCTTATCCGCTGTTAACTGCCGAATAAAAGCCACAAAACCGTGAGGCAATAACCGTGATAGACACCCTCAGCCATTTGCCGCGACCGGATGCCGGGGCGGCCGAACTGGCCGATCGTTTCAGCGATCTGGCCCCACCGCTCACCGCCCGCCAGGCCGCACTGGAAAGCGCTCGCTGCCTGTATTGCTACGACGCACCCTGCGTGAATGCCTGCCCCAGCGAGATCGACATCCCCTCGTTCATCCGCAATATCAGCCACGAGAACGTTCAGGGCGCGGCCGAGAAGATTCTCTCGGCGAATATCCTCGGCGGCAGCTGCGCCCGCGTCTGCCCCACCGAGATTCTGTGCCAGCAAGCCTGCGTGCGTAACAACGCGCAGGAATGCGCGCCCGTGCTGATCGGCCCTTTGCAGCGCTATGCCATCGACAACGCGCAGTTCAGCGAGCACCCGTTCCAGCGCGCCCCGGCCAGCGGCAAGCGCATTGCCGTGGTCGGTGCAGGGCCGGCGGGTTTGTCCTGCGCTCATCGCCTGGCCATGCACGGTCATGAAGTGGTGATCTTCGAGGCACGCGAGAAAGCCGGCGGCCTCAATGAGTACGGCATCGCCAAGTACAAGCTGGTCGACGACTTCGCCCAACGCGAAGTGGAGTTCCTTTTGCAGATCGGCGGCATCGAGATCCGCCATGGCCACAAACTGGGCGACGACCTCAGCCTCAGCGAGCTGCACCAGCAGTTCGACGCCGTATTTCTCGGCATCGGCCTGGCGGCCAGCAAACGCCTTGGCCTGCCGGGCGAAGAGGCGCCGGGGCTGCTCGCCGCCACCGATTACATCCGCGAACTACGGCAGAGCGATGACCTGACGCAACTGCCGGTGGCCGAGCGCTGCATCGTCCTCGGCGCCGGCAACACCGCCATCGACATGGCGGTGCAAATGAGCAAACTCGGTGCCCGCGACGTCAACCTGGTCTATCGCCGGGGCTTCGAGGAAATGGGCGCCACCGCACACGAACAGGACATCGCCAAGGCCAATCAGGTACGCCTGCTGACCTGGGCACAGCCGGACGCGGTGCTGTTGAACGATCAGGGTCAGGTGCGCGGCATGCGCTTCGCCCGCACGCGTCTGGAGAACGGCCGCCTGCAAAGCACCGGACAAACCTTCGAGCTGGCCGCAGACGCCATCTTCACCGCCATCGGCCAGGCCTTTGACGGCCAAGCCCTGAACGACCCGCTGGCCCGCGAACTGAAGCGCGAAGGCGAACGCATCTGGGTCGACGCCCAGCTGCAAACCAGCGTGCCAGGCGTGTATGCCGGCGGCGACTGCACCGCCCTGGGCCAGGACCTCACCGTACAAGCCGTGCAGCACGGCAAGCTGGCCGCCGAGGCCATCCACTCTCACCTGATGCTCAATGTGGAGGCCGCATAAATGGCCGATCTATCCATCGAATTTGCCGGAATCAAGGCCCCCAACCCCTTCTGGCTGGCCAGCGCGCCGCCCACCGACAAGGCCTACAACGTGGTCCGCGCCTTCGAGGCCGGCTGGGGCGGCGTGGTCTGGAAGACGCTCGGCGAAGACCCGGCAGCGGTCAACGTGTCGTCACGCTACTCGGCGCACTTTGGGGCTGACAGAAGCGTACTCGGGATCAATAACATCGAACTGATCACCGACCGCTCGCTGGAAATCAACCTGCGCGAAATCACCCAGGTGAAGAAGGACTGGCCGGACCGCGCGCTGATCGTTTCCCTGATGGTGCCCTGTGTCGAGGAATCCTGGAAAACCATCCTGCCACTTGTGGAAGCCACCGGCTGCGACGGTATCGAGCTGAACTTCGGCTGCCCCCACGGCATGCCCGAGCGCGGCATGGGCGCGGCGGTCGGCCAGGTGCCGGAATACGTGGAGATGGTCACCCGCTGGTGCAAGACCTATTGCTCGCTGCCAGTGATCGTCAAGCTGACGCCGAACATCACCGACATTCGCACCTCGGCGCGCGCCGCACATCGTGGCGGCGCCGATGCGGTGTCGCTGATCAACACCATCAACTCGATCACCAGCATCGACCTGGAGCGCATGGTCGCTCTCCCCATCGTCGGCACGCAGAGCACCCACGGCGGCTACTGCGGTTCAGCGGTCAAACCCATTGCATTGAACATGGTCGCCGAGATCGCCCGCGACCCGGAAACCCGCGGCCTGCCGATCTGCGGTATCGGTGGCATTGGTAGCTGGCGCGACGCGGCGGAGTTCGTCGCACTGGGTTGCGGTGCGGTGCAGGTGTGTACGGCGGCCATGCTGCATGGCTTTCGCATCGTCGAGGAGATGAAAGACGGCCTGTCGCGCTGGATGGACAGCCAGGGCTACGCCAGCCTGCAAGATTTCTCCGGGCGCGCGGTGGGCAATACCACCGACTGGAAGTACCTGGACATCAACTACCAGGTGATCGCCAGGATCGACCAGGACGCCTGCATTGGCTGCGGCCGCTGCCATATCGCCTGCGAAGACACCTCGCACCAGGCCATCGCCAGCCTGCCCCAGGCCGACGGCACGCATAAATACGAGGTGATCGACGCAGAGTGCGTGGGCTGCAACCTGTGCCAGATCACCTGCCCGGTGCAGGACTGCATCGAGATGGTGACTCAGGACACTGGCAAACCCTTCCTCGACTGGAACCACGACCCGCGCAATCCGTACCGCGTGGCCAGTTGAAAATAGCTCGCGGCTAAAACAGTTCGCGGCTAAAGCCCCTCCCACGGGATAGTAGTGCTCTTGTTGGAGGGGCAGAGCGACGCACTGCTTTAGCCGATGGGGTGAGCAAAGACAAAGACCGTGGGAGGGGCTTTAGCCGCGACAGGCAGCGACTGCGATTACGGCTCCAGCCCGATCCCACGCAAGATCACACTGGTCACCGTCTGCACCGCTCGCTCGAATTGCGGCTCGGAGAGCGCCTGGTGCTCGTTGAGCACCGCCACCTGATGGCTGAAGTCGGCGTAATGCTGGGTCGAGGCCCAGATCATGTAGAGCAGCGCCGACGGCTCGACAGCCAGGATGCGCTTGCCCTCGACCCACTGACGGATCTTCGCCTCCTTCATCTTCGCCCAGTCGTACAGGCCCTCGTCGAGGGTGACACCGAGCACCGGCGCGCCATGGATAATCTCGTTGGCCCAAACCTTTGAGCCATACGGCCGACTGCGCGAGTGGTTCATCTTGGCGCGAATGTAGCTGCTCAATACCACGCGCGGGTCATCGAATACCTCGAAGCACTGGGCATCCTGCTTCCACACTTCGAGCAGATCGAGCAGCACGGCGCGATACAGCTCGTCCTTGGTGCTGAAGTAATAGTGCAGGTTCGAACGCGGCAATTCGGCCTGCTCGGCGATATCGGCCATGGCAGTGCCGCCGTAGCCTTTCTCGGCGAAGACCTTTTCAGCGGCCAGGAGAATCTTCTTGACGTTGCGACGGCGAATTTCGATTTTGTGGTTGGCCATGGCCGATCCGTTGCGACTAGACCTGCCAAGGCTACCACTGGCGATACCGACGGGGCGACGGAAAGCCTTGGGCTGCACGCCGCACGCAGCTATAATCCGCCAGTTTCAAACGACCGGCACAGCTCCGGTCGCTCCCGCCACCTGTCCGAGGGGCGCTGCAGCAGGGCAACCTGTCAGGCTCGGATGG
This sequence comes from Ectopseudomonas oleovorans, assembly GCF_003052605.1. Classification (GTDB taxonomy): domain Bacteria; phylum Pseudomonadota; class Gammaproteobacteria; order Pseudomonadales; family Pseudomonadaceae; genus Aquipseudomonas; species Aquipseudomonas oleovorans_A. Next base: position 44,344 of record NZ_QASO01000082.1, read on the forward strand.
GGCGTTAACCATACGCATCAACGGCGCCCATTCGCAGACAACGAATGGAGAGCTTTCATGAGCGCTGCTTTTAACGATTTCAAAGTCGCCGACATTTCCCTGGCCGATTGGGGCCGCAAAGAGCTGATCATCGCCGAGTCCGAGATGCCGGCACTGATGGGCCTGCGCCGCAAGTACGCCGCCAGCCAGCCGCTGAAAGGCGCGAAGATCCTCGGCTGCATCCACATGACCATCCAGACCGGCGTGCTCATCGAGACGCTCACCGCCCTGGGCGCGGAAGTGCGCTGGTCCTCCTGCAACATCTTCTCCACCCAGGATCAGGCCGCTGCCGCCATCGCCGCCGCCGGCATCCCGGTGTTCGCCTGGAAGGGCGAGACCGAGGAAGAGTACGAGTGGTGCATCGAGCAGACCATCCTCAAGGATGGCCAGCCGTGGGACGCCAACATGGTGCTGGACGACGGCGGTGACCTGACCGAAATCCTGCACAAGAAATACCCGCAGATGCTCGAGCGCATCCACGGCATCACCGAAGAAACCACCACCGGTGTGCACCGCCTGCTCGACATGCTCAAGGCCGGCACCCTGAAAGTCCCGGCGATCAACGTCAACGACGCCGTGACCAAGAGCAAGAACGACAACAAGTACGGCTGCCGTCACAGCCTCAACGACGCCATCAAGCGCGGCACCGACCACCTGCTGTCGGGCAAGCAGGCGCTGGTGATCGGCTACGGCGACGTAGGCAAGGGCTCGGCGCAGTCGTTGCGTCAGGAAGGCATGATCGTCAAGGTTTCCGAGATCGACCCGATCTGCGCCATGCAGGCCTGCATGGACGGCTTCGAGCTGGTTTCGCCGTACATCGACGGCATCAATGACGGCACCGAGGCCAGCATCGACAAGGCGCTGCTGGGCAAGATCGACCTGATCGTCACTACCACCGGTAACGTCAACGTCTGTGACGCGGGCATGCTCAAGGCCCTGAAGAAGCGCGCCGTGGTGTGCAACATCGGCCACTTCGACAACGAGATCGACACCGCCTTCATGCGCAAGAACTGGGCATGGGAAGAGGTCAAGCCGCAGGTGCACAAGATCCACCGCACCGGTGCTGGCAGCTTCGATCCGGCCAACGACGACTACCTGATCCTGCTGGCCGAAGGCCGCCTGGTGAACCTGGGCAACGCCACCGGCCACCCGAGCCGGATCATGGATGGCTCGTTCGCCAACCAGGTACTGGCGCAGATCTTCCTGTTCGAGCAGAAGTTCGCCGACCTCTCCCCGGAGAAGAAAGCCGAGCGCCTGACCGTGGAAGTGCTGCCGAAGAAGCTCGACGAAGAAGTCGCCCTGGAAATGGTCAAGGGCTTCGGCGGTGTGGTTACCCAGCTGACCAAGCAGCAGGCCGACTACATCGGCGTGACCGTGGAAGGCCCGTTCAAGCCGGACGCTTATCGCTACTAATGCGTAAGGTGGATAAGCCCATGGCCTATCCACCGCCGACTTCCCGCAAGGTGGATGGAAAAACGCCATCCACCCTACGTCTCCAAGGCTAGAAACCCTATGAGCCAAGAACGCCGCTACAGCTTCGAATTCTTCCCCACCAAGACCGAAGCCGGGCATGAAAAACTGATGGACGTAGCGCGCCAACTGGCAACCTACAAACCCGATTTCTTCTCCTGCACCTATGGTGCCGGTGGCTCGACCCGCGACCGCACCCTGAACACCGTGCTGCAACTCGATGGCGAGATCAAGGTGCCGACCGCGCCGCACCTGTCCTGCGTCGGTGACAGCAAGGCCGAACTGCGCGAGCTGCTCAACCTGTACAAGAACGCCGGTATCAAGCGCATCGTTGCCCTGCGTGGCGATCTGCCATCAGGCATGGGCATGGCCAGCGGCGAGCTGCGCTACGCCAACGAGCTGGTCGAGTTCATACGCACTGAAACCGGTGATCACTTCCATATCGAAGTGGCTGCCTACCCGGAGATGCACCCGCAGGCGCGCAACTTCGAGAGCGACATCGCCAACTTCGTACGCAAGGCCAAGGCCGGTGCCGACAGCGCCATCACCCAGTACTTCTTCAACGCCGACAGCTACTTCTACTTCGTCGAGCGCGTGCAGAAACTGGGCGTGGATATCCCGGTGGTGCCGGGCATCATGCCGATCACCAACTACAGCAAGCTGGCGCGCTTCTCCGACGCCTGCGGCGCGGAGATCCCGCGCTGGGTGCGCAAGCAGCTGGAAGCCTATGGCGACGACAGCGACAGCATTCGCGCCTTCGGCGAACAGGTCATCAGCGAGATGTGCGAGCGCCTGCTGCAAGGCGGCGCGCCGGGCCTGCACTTCTACAGCATGAACCTGGCTGGCCCCAGCCTGGCCATCTGGAACAACCTCAAACTGTCACGTTGACAGCTCCCTCCGGGCCGTCCACACGGACGGCCTGTCTGCGTCACACTCCGCCTTGCCGCCGAAGGATCGCCCCTCATGCTCAAACGCTCCACGATCAACGCCTCCGTCAGCCCCAAGGGCAGCCTGGAAACCCTCTCCCAGCGCGAAGTGCAGCAACTGCGCGAAACCGGCTCGGGCAGCATGTATCGCCTGTTCCGCCAGTGTGCCCTGGCGATCCTCAATACCGGCTCGCACAGTGATAACGCCAAGACCATCCTCGAGGCGTACCCGGACTTCGAAGTGAAGATCCACCAGCAGGATCGCGGCATCCGCCTGGAGCTGCTGAACGCACCAGCCGATGCCTTCGTCGACGGCGAGATGATCGCCAGCACCCGCGAGATGCTGTTCAGCGCCCTGCGCGACATCGTCTTCACCCAGAGCGAGCTGGAGCACAAGCGCATCGATCTGGACAGTTCCGAAGGCATCACCGATTACGTCTTTCACCTGCTGCGCAATGCCAAGACCCTGCGCAGCGGCGTCGAACCGAAGATGGTGGTGTGCTGGGGCGGCCACTCGATCAGCACCGAGGAATACAAGTACACCAAGAAGGTCGGCCACGAACTGGGCCTGCGCGGTCTGGATATCTGCACCGGCTGCGGCCCGGGCGTGATGAAGGGGCCGATGAAGGGCGCCACCATCAGCCACGCCAAGCAGCGCAACCTCACCGGCCGCTACCTGGGCCTGACCGAGCCGGGCATCATCGCCGCCGAGGCACCGAATCCGATCGTCAACGAGCTGGTGATCCTGCCGGATATCGAGAAGCGTCTGGAAGCCTTCGTCCGCGTCGGCCACGGCATCATCATCTTCCCGGGCGGCGCCGGCACGGCCGAAGAGTTTCTCTACCTGCTGGGCATCCTCACCCACCCGGATAACCAGGATCTGCCCTTCCCAGTCATTCTCACCGGGCCGAAGAGCGCCAGCACGTACCTGCAGCAGCTGCATGATTTCATCGGCGCCACTCTCGGCGCAGCGGCGCAGCAACGCTACCGCATGATCGTCAACGACCCGGCCGAAGTCGCCCGCGAAATGGCCAGCGGCATCAAGGCCGTGCGTCAGTTCCGCCGCGAGCGCAACGACGCCTTCCACTTCAACTGGCTGCTGAAGATCGACGAGAGCTTCCAGCACCCGTTCGAGCCGACCCATGAAGCCATGGCCGGCCTCAACCTGACCCGCGAGCAGCCATTGCATCAGTTGGCCGCCAACCTGCGCCGGGCCTTTTCCGGCATCGTCGCCGGCAACGTCAAGGAGAACGGCATCCGCCTGATCGAGGAGCACGGCCCCTACGAGATTCGCGGTGAAACCACCATCATGCGCCCGCTGGATCGCCTGCTGCAGGCCTTCGTCGAGCAGCACCGCATGAAGCTGCCGGGCGGCAGTGCCTATGAGCCCTGCTATCGGATAGTCGACTGAAGCTGCGCAAGACGCACTTTCACGGCACCCGCAAAATCGCTAACCTGGCATCATGCCATTATTCCAGCGCCAGATTATCGCCACGCTTTTACTGTGCTGTTGCGCCTTCGCCGCCCGCGGCGAAACGCTGCGCCTGGTCACAGATGCCTGGGCACCCTACGTCTACGAGGAAGACGGCCAGGCCGCGGGTCTCGACTACGAGCTCACCCGCGAGGTACTGCAGCGCCTAGGGGTAAAGCTGGACCTGCAGTTCCTGCCGTGGAAGCGCTGCCTGCTGGAGCTGGAACAAGGCAATGCAGACGGCATACTGGATATTTTCCACCTGCCCGAGCGCGAAGCGAGCATGCTCTTCGTCGAAGAGCCGCTGAGCGACGTCGAACTGGTACTGTTCTACGCACGTAACCGCCCCTACCCCTATGACAGCCTGGAAGACCTGCGCGACCTGGTGATTGGCATCTCGCCAGGCTACTGGTACAACGACGAAACCTTCCGCAATTCGCCCTTGTTCAGTCGCGAAGCGGCTCCGACTCACGAGGCCAATCTGGGCAAGCTGATCCGCCACCGCGTCGACCTGGTCATCAATGACCGTCGCGCCGGCCTCTATCTGACCACCCAGATGGGCTTGCAACAGCAGGTCGACTACAACCGCAAGGCGGTCGGCCACGACCGTCTATACCTCGCGCTGCGTCACGACCCTGCCCTGGCTAGCCTGGCCAGGGACTTCGCTGACGAACTGCGCCGCTTCAAGCGCGAACCAGCCTATGCCCAGCTGCAGCAGCGCTACGCCAACCCCGATCGACTCAGGCCGTGAACCAACCGACAGGCTGGTAGCTGCGTAAGGCCTCAGCTCTGTTATACTCGGGGCTTCCCGCCAGGCTTGCGCCCGGATGCTGGTGCTCTAAAGCCAGCAGTACCGGACGGGATCACGCCCCCCACGTGTGATTCAAGCCAGGCTCTACACCCCCAGGGCCACGCCCTCACTTAGTACAGGATTGCTCATGTCCTTTGCCTCCCTCGGTCTCTCCGAGGCTCTAGTCCGTGCGGTCGAGTCCGCCGGCTACACCCAGCCCACTCCGGTGCAACAGCGGGCCATTCCCGCCGTGTTGCAAGGTCGCGATCTCATGGTGGCGGCCCAGACGGGTACAGGTAAGACGGGCGGTTTCGCCCTGCCGATCCTCGAACGCCTGTTTCCGGGCGGTCATCCGGATCGCGAACAACGTCACGGCCCGAAACAACCGCGCGTGCTGGTGCTGACACCCACCCGCGAACTGGCCGCCCAGGTGCATGACAGCTTCAAGGTCTATGCCCGCGATTTGAAATTCGTCAGCGCCTGCATTTTCGGTGGCGTTGGCATGAACCCGCAGATCCAGGCCCTGGCCAAGGGTGTCGACGTACTGGTGGCCTGCCCAGGTCGCCTGCTCGACCTGGCCAACCAGAAAGCCATCGACCTGTCGCATGTGGAAATTCTCGTGCTCGATGAAGCCGACCGCATGCTCGACATGGGCTTCATCCACGACGTCAAGAAGGTGCTGGCCAAGCTGCCAGCCAAACGCCAGAACCTGCTGTTCTCGGCCACCTTCTCCAAGGACATCACCGACCTCGCCGGCAAGTTGCTGCACAACCCCGAACGCATCGAGGTGACGCCGCCGAACACCACGGTCGAGCGTATCGAACAACGCGTCTTCCGCCTGGCCGCCAACCACAAGCGCGCCCTGCTCGCCCACCTGATCACCCAGGGCGCCTGGGAACAGGTGCTGGTCTTCACCCGCACCAAGCACGGTGCCAACCGCCTCGCCGAATACCTCGACAAGCACGGCCTGCCGGCTGCCGCGATTCATGGCAACAAGAGCCAGAACGCCCGCACCAAGGCGCTGGCCGACTTCAAGGCGAACAAGGTGCGCATCCTGGTGGCCACCGATATCGCCGCCCGCGGCCTGGATATCGACCAACTGCCGCACGTGGTCAACTTCGAGCTGCCCAACGTCGAGGAAGATTACGTCCACCGCATCGGCCGTACCGGCCGCGCTGGGCGTAGCGGTGAGGCCATCTCGCTGGTCGCCCCGGACGAAGAGAAGCTGCTGAAAAGCATCGAGCGCATGACCAAGCAGAAGATCCCCGACGGTGATCTGCTGGGCTTCGATGCCAGCGCAGTGGAAGCGGAACGTCCGGAAGTGCGTGAACCGCGCCAGCCACGCAATGCCGGGCCGAAAAAGGCCAAAGCCGAAGGCGCCGACAAGCCCAAGGGCGAGCGCAACAACGGTGGTCGTCGAGACAAGGGCAAGGACAGCGGCAAGGAACAGAAAGCCAAGCCGCAACAGCAGGGTCAGGGCCAGAATCGCCGTGGTCAGCAACCGCGCAACCAGAGCCGTGGCGCTGCGCCGGCTGTTCCACCATTGCCTCCGGACCGCGACCCGGAAGAGTTCCTCGACGACGAAATCGATAATTTTGGCAACCGTGCCGATTACGTACCGGTGCAGAACAAGCCGCAAGGTCGCGGCCGTCGTTCAGGCGGTGGGTCGGCTGGCAATGGCGCTGCTCAGGGCCAAGGCCAGAGAGCCAACAGCAACAACAGGCAGCCCCGCAGCAACGCTGGCGCCCCCCCCGCTAAGAATCGTGGCCAGGGTGGTCAGGGCCGTAACGGCGGTGGCGGTGGCCGCGGCCGACCGGCGGACGGTCGCATCACCTCGCTGGATCGCGACGAGCTGCCACGCGCCGAAGCGGCCGTGCGCAACCCGCGCGAAAAGCAGCCGATCATCGTGCACAAGGGCTCTCGCCTGGATCGTTTCCCCAGCGCCGAGCAGCTCGACGAGTTGAGCAACAGCACTCGTCCACGCAGCGAGAAGCCGGCGCTGCTGACGCGTAACCGCGAAGAGTAAGCTGCCGCGCTAACGAAAACGCCACCCCATAGGGTGGCGTTTTCGTTATTGCCGTAGGCTGAACATGCGGCCACATCCGGTGGCCGCTAGAGCGGCCGTTTTCCTTACTTGCGGATGCCTTCGATCGAGATGATCAGCTCGACGGTTTCCGAAGCCGGGCCGAGGTCCATGGCGATATCGAAGTCCTTCAGCTTCAGCGTGGTGGTGCCTTCGAAGCCGGCGCGGTAGCCGCCCCACGGATCCTGACCTTCACCGATGAACTTGGCAGCGATGACGACCGGCTTGGTCACGCCATTCAGGGTCAGGTTGCCGGTGACGTCAGCGCTGCCTTCACCGGTGGACTTGACCGAGGTGGATTCGAAGGTGGCGGTGTCGTGCTTGCTGACATTGAGGAAGTCGGCACTGCGCAGGTGCTTGTCACGCTCGGCATGGTTGGTGTCGACGCTGGCAGTCTTCAGGGTCACGTTGACCTTGCTCGCCTCGGGGTTGGCAGCGTCATAGCTGAACGTACCGTCGAAATCCTTGAAGGTGCCGTACAGCCAGCTGTAGCCCAGGTGGCTGATCTTGAAGTTGACGAAGGCATGCTGGCCTTGCTTGTCGATGGCGTAGTCGGCGGCCATGGCCTGGCCGCCCATCAGGGCCGAGCCCAGAACCAGTGCAGCGAGGGCGTTCTTCAACATGGGGTGTTCTCCTTGCGAGGTTGTCGATCTATGTGGGCCTTGGCCCGGTTATGAAATGCTTCAGCGCCCGAACATCCGCAGCAGGGTGCTGTCGCGGTCGATGAAATGATGCTTGAGTGCAGCCAGGCCATGCAGGGCGGCGAAGATCACCAGGCCCCAGGCCAGGTATTCGTGGATGGCGCCGGCAATGTCTGCCTGCTGCGCGATGCCGCTCAGGGTGGCCGGCACACTGAACAGGCCGAATACCTCGATGCCACGACCATCAGCGGTGGAAATCAGGTAACCGGAGAGCATCACGCCAAACAGGCCGAGATAAAGCAAGGCGTGGCCCAGCCTGGAGGCCTGGCGAGTGAGCTTGCCATGGCTGGCAAGCGGCGCGGGCGCCGGGTTGAGCAAACGCCACAGCACGCGCAGGAGCATGACGACGAACAACAGAATGCCAATGCTCTTGTGCAGGTCAGGCGCACTCTGGCGCCACGGATCGTAGTAGCTAAGCCCTACCATCCAGAAGCCGAGGCCGAACAGGCCAAAGACGACCAGCGCGACCGACCAGTGCAGCAGCACGCTGACCAGACCATAACGAGCAGAAGTGTTGCGCCATTGCATGGTGGCTTTCCTAATCCAGATCCGAGCAAGACTAACGGCAAATATATCGATTTAAAGCGGAAAATTTCGCTATGAAATATCAGGAAATGCGATATTTCGCGCTTCCCCCCCCTCAAGCCGACCCCGTTGGTATGACGCGCCGCCCATGGAGTTCCCCGGCAACGGCAGCAGCGGTACATTCTGCCAGACCAGCAGCAACGCCCGTGACTCGGTGACGGCTTCTGGTAGGCTGTGCCGCCGAACCTTGGGAGATAGCTCATGAGCCTGAACGATCACTGGATGCAACGCGATCTCGACGTGTTGTGGCACCCCTGCACCCAGATGAAGGATCACGAGCGCCTGCCGCTGGTAGCGATTCGCAAGGCGTCCGGCGTGTGGCTGGAAGACTTCGACGGCAAGCGTTATCTGGATGCCGTCAGCTCCTGGTGGGTCAACGTCTTCGGTCACGCCAACCCACGTATCAATGCGCGCATCCGCGAGCAACTGGACAGCCTTGAGCACGTCATGCTAGCCGGCTTCACCCATCAGCCGGTGATCGAACTGTCCGAGCGCTTGGTGCAGATCACCCCGGCCGGCCTGAACAAGGTGTTCTACGCCGACAACGGCTCCTCGGGCATCGAGGTGGCGCTGAAGATGAGCTTTCACTACTGGCTCAACAACGGCCAGGCGAACAAGAAGCGCTTCGTCACCCTGAGCAACAGTTATCACGGTGAAACCGTGGCAGCGATGTCGGTGGGAGACGTGTCGCTGTTCACCGACACCTACAAGCCGCTGCTGCTCGACACCCTCAAGGTGCCCAGCCCAGACTGTTACCTGCGCCCCGAGGGCGTGAGCTGGGAAGAGCATTCGCGCGTCATGTTCGCCCACATGGAACAGACCCTGGCCGAGCATCACCACGAAGTCGCCGCGGTGATCATCGAACCGCTGATCCAGGGTGCCGGCGGCATGCGCATGTATCATCCGGTCTACCTCAAGCTGCTGCGCGAGGCCTGCGACCGCTATGGCGTGCACCTGATCCATGACGAGATTGCTGTCGGCTTCGGCCGTACCGGCACGATGTTCGCCTGCGAACAGGCCGGCATTACCCCGGACTTTCTGGTGCTGTCCAAGGCACTGACCGGTGGTTACCTGCCGATGGCTGCGGTGCTGACCACCGATCAGGTGTACAGCGCCTTCTACGACGACTACGCCACCCTGCGCGCCTTTCTCCACTCGCACACCTACACCGGCAACCCGCTGGCCTGCGCCGCCGCGCTGGCGACGCTGGACATCTTCCGTGACGACGATGTGATCGAACGCAACAAGGCCCTGGCGGCGCGTATGGCAAGCGCCACGACGCACCTGGCCGATCACCCGCACGTCGCCGAAGTGCGCCAGACCGGCATGGCTCTGGCCATCGAGATGGTGCAGGACAAGGCCAGCAAGGCAGCCTATCCATGGCAGGAGCGGCGCGGCCTGCACGTCTACCAGCATGCACTGGAACGGGGGGCGCTGCTGCGCCCACTGGGTAGCGTGGTGTATTTCCTGCCGCCCTACGTCATCACACCCGAGGAGATCGATTTCCTCGCCGAGGTGGCCAGTGAGGGCATTGATATCGCCACCCGAGAGTCAATCAGCGTGGCAGTGGACAACCGTTACCCCGATCATCGCGATCCGGGCTGACTCAGGAGCGGTGCGCACAGCGCACCCTACAGCTAGAATTCGCGCCTCTGCTCAAGGTTGATACGTCATGCGCCTGTCCCGCTTCTTTATCGATGCCCCGCTGTCTCTCGGCCAGCATGAACTGCCCGAGGCCCAGGCCCATTACATCGGCCGCGTGCTGCGCCATGCCGTGGGCGATGCCGTGCAGCTGTTCGACGGCAGCGGCCAGGAATACCTCGGCGAGCTGATCGAAGTGGGCAAGAAAAGCGTGCGCGTCGAGCTGCGTGAAGCCTTTGCCGGCCTAAGCGAGTCGCCGCTGCATATTCACCTCGGCCAGGGCCTGTCACGCGGCGAACGCATGGACTGGGCCATCCAGAAAGCCACCGAACTGGGGGCCAGCGAAATCACCCCCATCGTCTCGGCACGCTGCGAGGTACGCCTGAAGGACGAGCGCGCCGACAAGCGCATGGCGCATTGGCGTCAGGTGGCGATCAGCGCTTGCGAACAGTGTGGCCGCTCGGTGTTGCCGTTGATCAACCCGCCGCAGGAGCTGGACACCTGGTTGCAGCAGATCGAAGCCGAGCTGAAGCTGGTGCTGCACCCCGTTGCCGCTGCTCTGCAAAGCCATGAAAAGCCCCATTCCCTGGCCTTTCTGATCGGCCCGGAAGGCGGCCTGAGCGATGCCGAAGTCGACCAGGCCAAGGGCGCAGGCTTCCACGCCGCCCGCCTAGGCCCACGCGTTCTGCGCACGGAAACGGCCCCCGTGGTGGCGCTGACTGTCGCTCAACAGCTCTGGGGCGACCTCCAGGCATAAGAATGTCGCTTGGACGTAACAAAATGTGATTTCAAGAGATTGCAAGATCGACAGTCTTTGTCATGCTCTTCGCGCCGCATGCGCGGGCCGCTCACCAGCGAACCGCGCACGGCCGAGGCCGACGCCCGTTAGCGTCGGTTCTCTTCCAATAACAAACAACGGGCCTCGGCACCGCCCAAAAAGCGGCCGCATGCCCAGGAGCATTGCATGAACGAACTGGTCTCGACCCTAAACGGTCTGATCTGGAGCCCGGCGCTGATCTTTCTATGTCTCGGCGTTGGTCTCTACTTCTCCCTGCGCGGCCGCTTCCTCCAGGTTCGCCACTTCAAAGAAATGATTCGCCTGATGTTCACCGGCAAGACCGATGAGCATGGCATCACCTCCTTCCAGGCCCTGACCATGACCCTCGCCGGTCGCGTCGGTACCGGCAACATTGCTGGTGTGGCCACTGCGATCACCTTCGGTGGTCCGGGTGCCGTGTTCTGGATGTGGATGGTCGCCTTCCTCGGCGCCAGCTCGGCATTCGTCGAGTCCACCCTCGGTCAGGTGTACAAGGAAAAGCTCAACGGTGAATACCGCGGCGGCCCGGCCTTCTACATCGAGCGCGGCCTGGGTCTGAAGTGGTACGCCTGGCTGTTCGCCATCGTCACCGTGTTCGCCACAGGCCTGCTGCTGCCGGGCGTTCAGGCCAACTCCATTGCCTCCAGTGCGCAAACCGCGTTCGGTATTGACCCGAACGTCACCGCAGCGGTGCTGGCCATACTGATCGGCCTGATCATCTTCGGTGGTGTCAAGCGTATCGCCCACTTCACCCAGGTAGTCGTACCGTTCATGGCGCTGGGCTACATTCTGGTCGCCCTGGTCATCATCCTGCTGAACATCGAGAAGCTGCCGGAAGTCGTGCTGCTGATCGTCAAGAGCGCATTCGGCCTCGAGGCCGGTTTCGGCGCCATCGTCGGCATGGCCATCCAGTGGGGCGTCAAGCGTGGTGTGTATTCCAACGAAGCCGGCCAGGGTACTGGTCCGCACGCTTCGTCCGCCGCTGCCGTCAGCCACCCGGCCAAGCAAGGTCTGGTACAGGGCTTCTCGGTCTATATCGACACCCTGTTTGTCTGCTCCGCCACCGCCTTCATGCTACTGATCACTGGTCAGTACAACGTGCAGGCCCCGGATGGCAGCGCGCTGTTCACCGGTATCGCTGGCGTAGCCGCAGGTCCGGGCTACGTGCAGACCGCGATGGAGAACATGATGCCCGGCTTCGGTAACGCCTTCGTCGCCATTGCTCTGTTCTTCTTCGCTTTCACCACCATCCTGGCCTACTACTACATCGCCGAAACCAACATCGCCTACATCAACCGCAAGGTGAAGCGCCCCATCCTCACCCTGCTGCTGAAGTTCGGCATCATCGCGGCCACCGTGTACGGCACCGTGCACACCGCCACCTTCGCCTGGGACTTGGGTGACCTCGGCGTGGGCCTGATGGCCTGGCTGAACATCATCGCTATCCTGCTCATGCACAAGGTTGCCTACAAGTGCCTGAAGGACTACGAACAACAGCTGGATGAGGGTAAGGATCCGGTCTTCCACCCCGAGAAGCTTGGCATCACCAATGCCGACTACTGGGGCAGCAACACCTCGGAAGAGAACCTGACTGCAGAGAAAACTGAAGCGCAGCAAGTGCAGCGCTGATCAACTTCCGGCAGTAACGAAAAAGCCCCGGTCAGTGCCAGAATGCTGTTCACTTAAGGTTGCACACGTTTGGCTCCCCTCTCCCATTTATGGGAGAGGGGCTGGGGGAGAGGGTTAAAACGGCCAGTTTCCCCTCTCCCTAACCCTCTCCCCAAAGGGGCGAGGGGACTAATCGCGTCCGACCATCGCTTATGTGAACAGCATTACGGTCAGTGCCGGGGCTTTTTCATGGGCGCTCGTCTGAGCGCCTGGTCACTTCAGATCAGGCCGGCATCGGCGAGCAGTTGTTCCAGCGCCGCCAGATCCGGAATACGCACTACATCGTCACCGACACGCGCAGCCCCTAGTTCCAGCGGCGCCAGTTCGACGTCGGCCGCCGGCAGATCGCTGCCAACCTTCAGCGAACGTGGAATGCCCTGCACCAGCAGGGCGATGAACTTGACCTTGGGCCGGCCACCGAGGGCGTTGATCACCGCCACGCGGGCGCCACCGGTAACCTGCGCCTGGCCACCGCTGGCCGCCTCGAAGGACAACAGCGGCAAGCGCAGATCACGCCAGGCAATCTGACCGAGAAACCACTCAGGCATGCCTTCGCTGACCTGTGGTGCGCGATAGGGAATCAGCTCGGCCACCGCCACGTTGGGCAGCAACAGGGTGCGGTCGGCCAGCGGCACCAGCAGGCCGGTCAGACCTTCGGTGCTGTTCTGGGTGGCGACGGCTTGGCTCATTGAAACGTCCTCAACTGCAATGTTCGGCGAGGTGATTGACCAGGGCCACGGCCAGCTCTCGCGGGTCAGCGCTGAAACTGCTGTAGCCGCCCTCACGCAGGCTGTCAGGCATGCTCGGGCTGGCACAGCTGTCGGCGCGCTGGGTCCAGATCACCCCGCCCTGGCGTTTGACGTATGCGGCAGCGGCGCTGCCATCGCTGCCCATGCCGCTGAACACGATCACGCCGCACTGGGCACCGAACTGCTGCGCCAGGTTGAGCATCATCTGGTCGATGGAGGGGCTGTACGGCTCAGGCCAGCCGCGCTCGGCAAGCTGCATCGCACCGTCTTCGGCGAAACCCAGCTCGCGGGTGATCGGCGCCACCACCACCTCACCACAACGCACCGGATCACCATGACGCGCCGTGTTGACATGCCACTGGCTATGCCGACCGACGGCCTGCGGCAATGCCGCCTCGAAACTGGCGTCGATGTGCTGGGCATAGATGAAGCCAATCGGCAGACCACCCGGCAGGGCATCGAGGAACGCCTTGACCGCCGCCGGGCCGCCCAGCGAGGCGGCCAGCAACCATACCTGACGGGCCGGCTCGCCAGCTTTCAACGGAGTATTGGCCAACGCCTGCGGCAGTTCCAGGCGCGCCGGACGCTGCGCCTCATCGAGCAATGCCTGGAGGCTCGGCCCGACCGCCTGGGTCGGGTCGCCAACCAGGCGCTTGAGCTTGCCGAACAGGCTGCGCTCCCAACGCGGATAGTTTTCCGAATGACGCTCTGGGGCGTGGCCCTCGCCGAACAGCACTGGGGCACTGGCGCGTTCCAGCAGGCTGTCGACCAGCGGCGAATCTTCCGACTGCGCCAGATCCACCAGCCACAGGTCGGTCTCGCAGGCTGCCAGCGCTTCCTCATCGAGGCGCGCCGGGTCGCTGTTGAGCACCACCTGATAGCCGCCACCGGCCAAAGCCTGCTGCAGCACATGGCGCTGCAGCGAGGTGTCGGCGATTACTGCGATACGCGCGGAGGATTTGTCTGTCATGTCCGTTTGACCCGGTGGCTATCGACCAACTGTGCAATGGTGTCGAGCAGCAAGGACTCCTGATAGGGCTTGCCGAGGTACTGGTTGACGCCAATGGCCATGGCCCGCTCGCGGTGCTTCTCGCCGGTACGCGAGGTGATCATGATGATCGGCAGGTCCTTGAGGCGCTCGTCGTGACGCACCAGGGTCGCCACCTCGAATCCGTCCATGCGCGGCATCTCGATGTCCAGCAGCATGATGTCGGGCTTGTGTTCCTGCAACTGGGCGATGGCGTCCACACCGTCCTTGGCGGTGACTACGTTCATGCCGTTACGCTCGAGCAGGCGGCTGGTGACCTTGCGCACGGTGACCGAGTCGTCCACCACCATGACCAGCGTCGGACGATCGACTTCCACTTCCTCGTTGGCAGCCGCCTGACGCGAAGCCAGGCGCGGCGTCAACTGGCTCTGCAGATGTGCATGCCGCACACGAATGGTTGCCAGCAGGTCGAGAATCACCACCACGCGACCGTCACCGAGGATGGTCGCACCGGAGATGCCGTGCACCCCGGCAAACTGCGGGCCCAGGCTCTTCACCACGATCTCGCGCGAACCGGCCAGGCTGTCCACCTGCACCGCCACGGCATGCTCGCTGGAGCGCACCAGGATCACCGGCAGCGGCAGGCTCTGGCCTACCAGCTTGGGCTGCTGACCGTTGTTCAGCAGGTCGCCCAGGTACTTCAGCTCGTAAGTCTGGCCGGCGTACTCGAAGCGCGGTGCATCGGGCGCGTAATAAGCCTCCAGCTCGAACGGCGAAACCCGCACGATACCTTCGATGGTGTTCAACGGAATGGCATACAGGTCTTCGCCGGAGTACACCATCAGCGCACGGTTGACCGACACGGTGAACGGCAGGCGGATGGTGAAGCGCGTGCCCTGGCCGAGGCTCGACTCGATGCTCATCGAGCCGCCCAGTTGCTTGACCTCCGAGTGCACCACATCCATGCCGACGCCACGCCCGGAAATCTGCGTGACCTTCTCGGCCGTGGAGAAACCGGCTTCGAGGATGAACTGCAGCACCTCATGATCGCTGAGGTCGCTGTCGGCATCCATCAGGCCACGTTCGATGGCTTTACGGCGTACGGCATCCAGGCGAATACCTGCGCCGTCATCGTCCAGGGTCAGGACGATATCGGCCCCCTCACGCCCCAGGTTGAGGCGAATGGTGCCGGTATCCGGCTTGCCGGCTGCGCGGCGTACCTCGGCCTGCTCGATGCCATGGTCGACGGCGTTGCGCAGCATGTGTTCCAGCGGCGCGACGATGCGCTCGAGCACGGTGCGATCCATTTCCCCTTCGGCGTTGCCGACGACGAACTCGACCTGCTTGCCCAGCTCGCCGGCGACCTGACGCACGATGCGACGCAGGCGCGGCACCAGACGGTCGAACGGCACCATGCGGGTGCGCATCAGACCTTCCTGCAGTTCGGTGTTGACCCGCGCCTGTTGCAGCAGCAGGGTCTCGGCGTCGCGGTTCTTCGCCGCCAGGGTTTCCTTCAGATCGAGCAAGTCCGAAGCCGACTCGAACAGCGCACGGGACAGCTGCTGCAGTTGCGAGTGGCGGTCCATCTCCAGTGGGTCGAAATCTTCATAACCGGCGCGCTCGGCTTCGGCCTGATAGCGACTGAGGATCTGCGCCTGGGTCTCGGTGTCGAGACGGCGCAGCTGGTCACGCACGCGGTCGATAGTCGCTTCCATCTCGCTCAGGGTGAAGCCGACATCGCTCACCTGCTGCTCGACACGGCCACGGAAGATCGAGGTCTCACCGGCCAGGTTGACCAGACCTTCGAGCAGCTCCGCTGGTACCTTGACCAGCTCCTGTGGCGCGCGGCGGGATGCCGCCTCCAGCGCTGCCTCCTGCGCACGCTGCACGAACGGCAGCACCTTCGGTGCCTGCAACTGGCTCGGCACGTCACTGGCAGCAATGATCGGGTTGAGCAGATTGTTCGCAGGCGCCGCGGCTGATTCGGTAACCACTGGCTCATCGCCGAGGCTGGCGCTGAGGCGCTGGCGCAGCACATCGAGCTCATTCTGCAGTCCTTCGAAACCGGACTGCACATCGAGCAGCAGACTTTCCGGCCAGGGTGCCCCCTGCTGCAGCGCCTCGCTGAGATGCTGCTCCAGGTCGTGGCTCAGATCGCCAAGGCGCTTCTGCCCGGCCAGGCGTGCGCCGCCCTTGAGGGTGTGCAGCGTGCGCAGCATCTCGTCGATGGCGCTGACATCATCACGTTGTTCTTCCCAACGCCCGATCGCCGCCTCCATCGCTTCGAGCAGGTCATCGCCTTCTTCCAGGAAGATATCGAGGATGTCGCTGTCAGCCTCTTCGGCTTCATCGCTCTCGACCACAGCCCTGAGTTGGACTGCCGACGGCATGCTCAGTTGCTCATCAGGGTTGGCACGAAAGCGCTTGATCGTCTCGATCAGGGCATGGCCCTGCGGCACCGCGCGCTGACCACGCACGGCTTCGAGCATCTCGGCCAAACGGTCGTGGCAGGCCTGCAGCAGGGTAAACAACTCCTGACTGGCTCGCAGGCGACCGCCACCGAGCCCCTCGTAAAGGAATTCCAGCTCATGGGCCAGATCGCCGATTTCACGAATCTCGGCCATGCGCGCACCACCCTTGAGGGTGTGCAGATCACGCTGCAGGGCTTCCAGCTCCAGACTGTTGTCGACATCGCCCATCCAGCGCTGCAGAGCGGCACCGGCACTGTCGATGATGTCGAAACCTTCCTCGAGGAAGATTTCCACCAACTCGGGATCGCGCTCTTCATGCCAGTTGGCCAGCGTGCCTTGTGGCTCTGGCTCTGGCTCTGGCTCTGGCTCTGGCTCGACGATAGCCTCGGCCAGCGGCGGCAGTTCATCTTCGGGCAACACCAGCTCGACTTCGTCGATCAGCGGCAACTCTGCCTCAGGCTCTGCCTGTGACGCTTCGTCGAGCACGATTTCGTCTTCGACCAGTGCCAGAGGCGGCAGCTCGAAGCTATCGGGCTCCACCGTTTCGATCGACTCGACGAGCTCGTCGTCCAGCGCCGGTTCAACCTGAGCCACGGCGGCCGACAGACTCTGCGGCATGCCACCCTGGCGGAACTGACGAATTGCCTGAATCAGGTCGTCACCAGAGACCAGCGGCTGGCGGGCCTGCAACTGATCGAGCATCTGCGCCAGGCGATCATGGCTTTGCTGCAACAGGCTGCCCAGCGCTGGCGAATAGTTGTAACGGCGGTCGACCAAACCCTCGTAGAGCGACTCCAGTTCGTGGCCTAGATCGCCAATCGGGCGAATCGCGGCCATCCGCGCACCACCCTTGAGGGTGTGCAGGTCGCGCTGCAGGGAGGACAACGGCATGGTGTTGTCCGGCTCACTGAGCCAGCGCTCCAGCGCCTGACCGGCGCTATCGAGAATATCCACAGCCTCTTCGAGGAAGATCTCGACCATTTCCTCATCGAGGTCGGCGTCGACAGGGCTGAAGCCCAGTTCGGCCTCGGCCTGCAGTTCCAGGCCAGCGTCCTCGACGATTACCGGTTCGGCGGGCGTCTCTTGCCACTGCACCGGCTCGGCCTCAGCTTGCTCCAGTTCGGCAGTGGCCTGGTCCAGCTCGATGATTTCCAGCCCCTCGACGCCAGGCGCCAGCAAGGCCAGGGTATGCGGATCGATGGCTTCGCTGAGCAGCTCACGCAGCGCCTGTACGCGCTCGGGTTGCGGGCTGACCTGCAAGGCCGCAGCGACCTGATCCATCATGCCGATCAGCGCTTCGTGAGCCTTTTCCGCTTCGTCGAAAAAGCGTTCGCTGACGGCCAGGCTGCCTTCCTCGACGGCACCATAGAGATCCAGCAGGGCCTCGCAGAGCTCGTCGATCTGCGGCAGCTCGGCCATTTCGGCGCCACGACCGAGCGTGGTCAGCTCTTCCAGCAGCGCAGACAGCTCCTGGCGCTCGGACGGATGCTCGCGCCATTTACGCAGCAGGTCCTCGGCATCCAGCAAGATGTCCATGCCTTCGGCGAGGAAGATGCTGATCATCTGCGGATCGCGGCTTTCACCGCTCTGTGCCATGCGCTCGTCTTCGGCGTTGGCGAGACGTTCCTGATGCAGCGCCTGGACGCGGGCAAGGAATGCCTCGGCGCCGGGAATAGGTGCCAGAGGCTGAGTCTCGAGATTGTCGAGAGCGATACGGAACACGCCCTCGGCGCTGCTCAACAACTCGGCGGCCGCCAGATCCACCTGAATCAGGTTGGTCTTGAACTCCTTGACCAGCTTCTCCAGCGGCGCAGCGATTTCTGCCACCGGCAGGATGCCGGCCATATAGGCACTGCCCTTGAGGGTGTGCAGCGCACGCTGCAGGTCGTCGGTGACTGGCTGCGGCAGCTCCTGGGCGCAATCGGCGAGAAAGCCCACCAGGGTATCCAGATGGGTTTCCGCCTCGTTGCGGAAGATTTCCAGCAACTGTGAGTCAAGGGGCTCACCATTGAGAGACTCGCTATCGAGCGGTTGGTCGGTGACCGACTCGACCTGCTCGACGACCTCGGTAGCGTCGTCAACGCCCACGGGCTCGGCTACCTGCTGGGCGGCCGGGGCGTCAGATTTTGGGGGCGTCAGCCCCTTGGCCAGGGCATGCGCGGTGGCCGCCAGTAGATCGACATCGTCACGCTGACGCTGAGCCTTGGCGGCGAACTCGTCGACCAGCGCCGGCATCAGCGCCACTACGTCGAGCACTACCTGCTGCACCGGTGCACTCGGTTCGATGCTGCGGTCCAGCACGCGGTTGAGCAAATTTTCGATGGACCAGCCCAGCTCGCCGATGATCAGCGCGCGAACCATGCGGCCGCTGCCCTTGAGCGTGTGGAAGGCCCGACGCACTTCGATCAGCGCGTCCTTGTTATCGGTATCGGCCTGCCACTGCGGCAGGTATTCGCCGATAGTTTCCAGCACCTCGCCGACTTCTTCGATAAAGACTTCCAGCAACTCTTCATCCACCGGCTCTTCATCGGCAGGCGGCGGCAACAGGCTCGGCGGCACATCGGCGGCAGGTGGATTGATCGCCTGCACCGGTGCGGCCATCACGTCAGCCATTGACAGCGGCTTCTCTGCCACTGGCTCCTCGACCTGGATGTGCGGCGCGCTGGGCAGCTCGACTTCCGGCAGTTCCAGATCGGCCAACTCCAGCTCGTCCCACTGATTCGCTTCGGCCAGTTGCTCCAGGCTCAGCTCTTCGAGCTCCAACGCCGGCTCGGCCTGGGCGTCGAACAACGGTGCGGCGATGATCTCTTCGCTCTGCGTACTGGGCAGCTCTTCGAGCTCGCCCAGTTCGAAGGTGAAGGTCTCGGCGCTCTCGCTCACTGCTGGCAGGTCAGGCTCGATGTCGACCAGCTCCAGCTCGGCAACGGCTTCGTCAGGTGCATCGCCCGACTCGAAGGCCAGCGGCTCGATCTCGGCGAGGGGCTCTTCGAGCTGTTCGTCCTCGGCGCCCAGCAGTTCGATTTCCTGCAGCGGGTCAGCCAGCGGCGCCAGGCTTTCCTCCTGCGGTTCGACGCGGTCGAGAATCGACGGTTTTTCCTTGAGCGGATAACCCAGTGCTTCCAGGCTCTCCTCGGCGACGTCGAGAATCAGGTCGCCCTGCGTGCCATGGTCCTCGGCCAGACGCTCGAGGTAATACTCGACGCTGGTAATGGCGTCTGCCAGGGTGTCCAGGCTCTGCCAGTTGGGCACGGCCTTGCGCGCCAGCAACTGTTCCTGAATGTAGCGGTTGCAGGCATTGAGCAGGTCGGCAGCGCGCTGCAGCGGAATCATCGCCAGGCCGCCACGCACCTGCGTCAGCAGGCCGGGGACACGTGCCAGATGCTCGTGGTTCCACTGCGAGGCGATGAACTCGATGATCGCGTCCTTGGCCTGTTCCAGACCGTTGCGCGCCTCTTTGATCACCAACTGATGAATCTGCGCCACATCGGTGGTGGGCAGGTGGCTCTGTTCGTTCTTGCTGTCATCGCTCGGCCCGACCATGCCGGCCAGCGTCGCCTCGACGTAGAGCAACGCACCGGCAACGTCCATCAGCACGGCATCGTTGGGCTCGCGCTGGCCGAGGGACAGGCCGTGAATCACGTCGATCTGGTCGAGAATGACCTTGCGCGGCTGGCCGAAACCGAGCACTGCGAGGGTATCGGCGATCTGCTTGAGCGGCGCCAGCAGGGCGTCCAGCTCACTGGGTTGACTGCGATCACTGCGCACGAACAGGTCCAGGCTGTCCTTGACCCGCACCAACTCTTCGCAGAGAGCCGCCACCACAGAACGCATGGCATCACGGTCGGGACCTGCCAGACGGGCACGTTCCTCATCCACCACTTCGTTGTCGGGCAGCGCTTCGTCGAGACGATACTGCTCCTTCAGGGCGCGAATACGCGGCGACTGCGCCGGCGCCTTGGCCACATAGAACAACAGGTTCTTGGTCAATTCGTCGCTAGCGGGCTGGTTGATGCCATCGGCACCCTGCTCGACCAGGCGCTTGAGCTCCTTGTCGACCTGACGCAGCAAGGTACGCACCGAGGTACCGTTGACCACACTGCCGTTGGCCAGACCTTCGACCATGCCGGAAGCGATCTGCCACAGGCCGCCCAACGGGGCGTCCTTGCACAGCGTTTCCAGACGAGCGAAGACGCGCGCCATGTAACCGAGATTGGTCGCCAGGTCCTGATTGCGGATCACGCCGACCAGGGCCATTTGCAGCATCTGCCGCAGCTTGCGCAGCAGCACCGGAAGCTCGGCGGTACGCAGGCGCGCCAGGCTATCGGACGGCAGCGCCGGCAGGCGTGCGGACATGTCCGGGGAGAACAGGCTGGTTTCCGACAGCAGCTTCTCGCCACGGGCGGCGCGCAGATCGTTGAGCAGCGGCAGCACGACCATAGGCAGGTCGCGGCGAGCGGTCTGGATGCGGTCGAGGTACACCGGCAGTTGCAGAATGGCCTGCATCAGCACTTCCAGGGCTTCGCCCTGGTTGGCCACGCGACCTTCCATCAGTGCCTTGGCCAACTGCTCCATTTCCTCGGCGAGCAGAGCCGCGCCGTAGAACTCGACCATCTGCAAGGTGCCGTGAACCTGGTGCACGTAGGTCAAGCAGAAGCGCATGCGCGTAGGGTCCTGCGGGTTCTCGACGAACGCCTCCAGGGCTTGCCGCGCCTGCTTCAGGGTTTCCCCGATCTCGCCTTTGACCCACTCCAGGGCGACATAATCATGCCGATCACCCATAGCCACTCCACTCATAAACTTGGCCTTATCCCTTGCGGGTAAACGCCAGAACTCGCTCGTCGGCCACCGGCACCAGTTGCGGGTGCTGCCAACCGGCTACTTCGCCCACGCCCACGACCAGCAGGCCACCCGGCGCCAGGCTTTCGGCCAGGCGATTGAGGATGTCGCGGCGACGCCAGCGGCGGAAATAGATCAGCAAGTTCTGACAGAAAATCACATCCATGCCGGACATCGGCGCCTTGGCCAGTTCCAACACATTGAGCTTGGCGCAGCACACACGCGCGGCCAGGCTCGGTCCCACCTTGAAGCGTCCATCGGCCTGGGCGAGAAAGTAGCGCTCGCGCAGCTCGTCACTCACCTGCTCCAGGCGTCGCGCCGAGTAGCACGCCTCGCGTGCCTTGCTCAGTGCGCCCTGACTGATATCGGTACCGGTCACCGCGAAGTGTTCGGGCAACTCGCTGCCTTGCAGAACCTCCGCGGCCTGAATCGCCAGCGAATACGGCTCTTCACCACTGGAGCAACCCACGCTCCACAATTCCCAGGGTTTGCCCAGGCCCGCCGCCAGACGCTCCTGCAGGTACTGCGAGAGCACCTCGAACGACGGTGGATGGCGGAAAAAGCGGGTTTCCTGCACGGTCAGACGATCCAGCAGGGTCGACCACTCCACTGCGCCGCGTGGGCCATCGGTGACCTGTTGGTAGTAGCTGGCGTAATCCGTGACGCCCAGTTCGCGCATGCGCGCACTCAGGTTGGTCTGCAGAAAAGCGCGCCGCTGCTCGCTGATCACCACACCGGTACGCGCCTCGAGCAGCGTCTGCCAGTCGTGGAAATCGGCTTGCGACATATCGGCCACCGGGCGCAATGCCCACACGCCCGCTGACTGCATACCTTCGCCCTGGGTCATGGCTGTGTAGCGGAGGCTGCAGCCAGCCTCCGCACTCCTTTATCAGGCGTCTGGCAGGGTGAAACCGGATACCGACTTGCGCATCTCACTGGCCATCTTGGCCAGGTTACCAATGCTCTTGGCGGTGGCGGTGGTACCCGAGGACGTCTGCGAGGTGATCTCCTGGATCACGTTCATGGTGTTGGAAATGTGGCCCGCAGACGAAGCCTGCTGGCGGGCGGCGTTGGAAATGTTCTGGATGAGGGCCGCGAGGGTTTTCGATACCTTCTCGATCTCTTCCAGGGCCACCCCGGCGTCCTGCGCCAGGCGGGCACCGCGCACCACTTCGGAAGTCGTCTGCTCCATGGAGATAACGGCTTCGTTGGTGTCGGTCTGAATGGTTTTTACCAGCGCCTCGATCTGCTTGGTCGCCGCCGAGGAACGTTCTGCGAGGCGTTGTACCTCGTCCGCTACCACGGCGAAGCCGCGACCGGCATCACCGGCCATCGACGCCTGGATCGCGGCGTTCAGTGCAAGGATGTTGGTCTGGTCGGCAATGTCGTTAATCAGGCTAACGATGTCACCGATCTCCTGGGACGATTCACCGAGGCGCTTGATTCGCTTCGAGGTGTCCTGGATCTGCTCACGGATGTTATCCATGCCGGTGATGGTGTTGTGTACGACTTCGTTGCCCTTGTTGGCGATGGCTACGGAACGTTCCGCTACCGCGGAGGATTCCGAGGCGTTCGCCGATACCTGGTCAATCGACACGGCCATTTCGTTGATCGCCGCGGAGGCACCGGCAATTTCCTGCGCCTGGTGCTCGGAAGCCTCGGCTAGGTGCATTGCCGTGGCCTGGGTTTCCTGGGCAGCACCGGCTACCTGAACGGCGGTCAGGTTGATGGTGGCTACCAGCTCGCGCAGCTGGTCGATGGAGTAGTTGATGGAGTCGGCGATGGCACCGGTGAAGTCTTCGGTTACCGTCGCGGCCACGGTCAGGTCACCGTCGGCGAGGTCGGCGATTTCGTCGAGCAGACGCAGAATCGCCGCCTGGTTACGTTCGTTCTTCTCGGCGGTCTCGGCCAGACGACGGTTGGTCTCGCGCACCATCACCAGACCGATGAGGATGATCGACCCCAGCGCCAGGGCACCCAGCACGTAGCCGAACAGGGTATTGATGGCACGGCCCGAGGCCAGGCCTTCGAAACCGGCGGCCAGTTCGGAGGCCTTGTCCAGCAGGGTCTGCGAAACGGTGAAGATCGAGTTCGCCGATTCACGTACCTGGAACAGTTCCGGCGAGGTCTCGAGAATCTCGTCCACCGAACCGGATACGAATTCGAACAGCTCGGAAATCTCGGCCAGGCGCTCGAGGGCCTCCTCGTCGGTCACCTGGCTGATCTCCATCGCCGCGTTGCCTTCGAGCATGGCGGCCAGTACGCGACCGAACAGGCTGGCATCACGACCGAACATGTCGGCGGCCTGTACCGAGTCTTCGTCACCGGCCAGTACCTTGTTCACCGAGCCGAGAATACGCTCGGCCAGCAGCGACTGACGCTGGGCCACAGAGACCTGGGCAGCCGGTGCACCGCTTTCCAGCAGGATGTCGACCACTTCCTCGTACTCGACCTGCAATTGCGGAATGGTTTCCGCCAGGGTGGCGGCTACCTGGTGCAGCGACAGTACGGTCTGCTCACTGGCAATAATGGCGTCGGTGTTCTGCCGCAGGCTGTCCCAGTCCTGCTGCACCGCAGCCATCTGCGCTTGCACCGAAGAAGGTGCCGGAGGCAGGCCGGTATTGGCATCACCGTCGGTCAGGTAACTCCAGCGCCGCTGGAAGTCGTTACGCGCAGCACGCAGCAGGCCGAATGCCTCTGCCTTGCCCGCCGCAGCCTCAGTGGCGTTGTTGGCGATCCGCTGGGACAGTACGCGCAGCTCACCGGAGTGGCTGATGTACTCGGTATCGTAGTTGGACTGGGTGTTGATGTAGGCGAAGTTCGCGAACAACAGCACGATGGAAACGATAAGCACGACGAACAGCGCTGCGATCAGCGTACTGCTCCGTGCCCCCGCCAACAAATTGCCTGTATTTAGTTTTTTCATTATCTGGCCCCCGCCTGGACCGACCGCACTACGGTTCCCATGTAACGCCAAAGAGCCGGCAAAACCGGCCCAACCGAAAATCTACTGATAGGACACATCGAGAAAACCCGGATTAGTGGTCAGCGCATGAGGGCTGAACACCAACCAGGGTTGTTCTCGTTGAAAGACTCCGTGGATAAACGGCGCAATGCTCGCCTCGAGAGGCGGCAGTTGTTCTGAAAATGCATCCACGGGAAAATGTTGCATGCCGAAAACCTCGTCGACGGTAAGGCCAGCGAAGATTTCCTGGTGGTCCACCACCAGCACTCGCCGCTGCTTGCGCAGCGGCGAAAGTTCATTACCGAAGAACCCGCACAGGTCCATGATCGGCAGCAGGCGGCCACGCACATTGGCCACCCCTTTGACCCAGCCCTTCACACCCGGCAGCAGGGTGTAGCGCGGCTCGTGCAGCACTTCTCCCACTTCCCCCATCGGCGCGACGAAGAATCGCTCGCCCATGCGAAAGCCGATGCCGCTCCAGCTCTGCACCGCCGCCTGCTGCGACGGCAGGCCAGCCGCCAAGACCCGGCAGCGCTGGTCAATCTCAAGGAGAATCTGGAAAGGAGTCTGCGCGGACATGCCAGCCTTGGCCTTCTTTTTATTTAGTACACGGACAGCACGGCATCAGCCGGCCAGTACCGCATTGAGGGTCTTCAGCAAGGTATCTTCGTCGATCGGCTTGGTCAGGTAGTCCTTGGCGCCTTGGCGCTTGCCCCAGACCTTGTCGGTTTCCTGATCCTTAGTGGTGACGATGATCACCGGGATGTGGCTGGTCTCGGCGTCCTTGGTCAGCTGACGGGTCGCCTGAAAGCCGTTGAGGCCGGGCATGACGATGTCCATCAGCACCGCGTCGGGCTTTTCCTGGCGAGCCAGAGCCACGCCGTCAGCGCCGTTTTCCGCCTTGAGTACCTGGTGCCCATGTTTTTCCAGCATGGCGGTCAGCTTGTACATCTCGGTCGGGGAGTCATCAACAATTAGAATTCGAGCCATGGTGTTTCCCAATACAGAAGTGGCGTACGGCGGTCAGGCCGGAACGTCAGGAGGCTTGTTCCACCGGGGTGAAGTCCGGCACATGAGCCTTGATCGCACCGAGCAGCTCTTCCTTGCTGAAAGGCTTGGTCAGGTATTGATCGGAGCCGACGATGCGCCCCTTGGCCTTGTCGAACAGGCCGTCCTTGGAGGACAGCATGATCACCGGGGTGGATTTGAAGGCACTGTTGTTCTTGATCAGGGCACAGGTCTGATACCCATCGAGGCGCGGCATCATGATGTCGACAAAGATGATGCTGGGGTGAGTGTCGGCAATCTTGGCCAGGGCATCGAAGCCATCGACCGCAGTGATGACATCACAGCCCACTTTTTTCAGCAGAGTTTCAGCGGTGCGACGAATCGTTTTCGAATCGTCGATCACCATCACTTTCAAACCCTCGGAATGCTGTTCCATTTTCGCCCTACCATCGCCTCGGTGAGTCGTTATATTCACGTTATCAGTATGCCTGAGGCCCTGTTGCCGATGGGCTTTGGCCCAGTCGCCGGGCCTTTGTAGCACACTCTCCAGATGCAATCTATAAGCCTGCCGGGGCTGCGCCAGCCCTTGACCAAGGCCATCGCCAACGCCACCCTGACAGCCTCACAAGGCATAGCCAACCAGGCCTCAACCCTCTTATCTCGCGGAGATTTCCCCCCATGAGCCTTCGTCTCGGGATCGTCATGGATCCGATTGCCAACATTTCCTTCAAGAAGGACAGCTCGCTGGCCATGTTACTGGCCGCTCAAGCACGCGGCTGGTCGCTGTTCTATATGGAGCAGCAGGATCTCTACCAGGTTCGTGGTCAGGCCCGTGCCCGCATGCGCCCGCTGGAGGTATTCAACGACCCGCAACGCTGGTTTGCCCTGGATGCCGAACAGGACACGCCGCTGGCCGAACTGGACGTGATCCTGATGCGCAAGGATCCACCTTTCGATAACGAATTCGTCTACTCCACCTACCTGCTTGAGCAGGCCGAGAACGACGGCGTACTGGTGGTCAATCGGCCGCAGAGTCTGCGCGACTGCAACGAAAAATTCTTCGCCACCCAGTTCCCTCGGTACACACCCCCCACTCTGGTCACTCGGCGCCCCGACATTGTGCGCCAGTTTGCCGATGAGCACCGTGACATCATTCTCAAACCCCTTGATGGCATGGGTGGTTCGCAAATCTTTCGTCACCGTGAAGGCGACCCGAATCTTTCCGTGATTCTGGAAGCACTGACCCTGCATGGTCGCCAACAGATCATGGTTCAGGCCTACCTGCCGGCGATCAAGGACGGTGACAAGCGCATCCTGATGATAGACGGCGAACCGGTACCCTACTGCCTGGCGCGCATCCCGGCCGCCGGCGAGACTCGCGGCAACCTGGCTGCCGGCGGACGCGGCGAGGCCCGCCCACTGACCGAACGCGACCGCGAGATCGCTGCGGCAGTTGGCCCCACCCTGCGCGAAAAAGGCCTGATCTTCGTCGGGCTCGACGTAATCGGCGACCATCTGACGGAAATCAACGTCACCAGTCCGACCTGCATCCGCGAGATCGATGCCGCCTTCGATACCCGCATCGGCGAACGCCTGATGGACTGCATTGCACGCAAGCGCGGACTAAAAGCTTGACGCAAGTGGCAGCCTGGCGCCTGCAACTTGCAGGCGCCCACCGCTACCCGGCAGACTGCGCGACATTCGAAAGCAGACCCGATACGCGATGAACGCAGCAGCCTCCTCAACCAGCGCGCCCTCCGCCACCGTCCGACCGGCGGATCGCCTCGGGTTCACCCTCTTTCTTGCCGCTGCACTGCACGTAGCGGTGATCCTTGGCGTCGGTTTCACCCTGGAGTCGCCACCGGAAATCAGCAAGACACTGGAAATCACCCTGTCCACCTTCAAGAGCGAAAAAGCACCGGACAAGGCCGATTTCCTCGCTCAGGACAACCAGCAAGGCAGCGGCACCCTGGAGCATACCGCCGCACCGAAGACTACCGAGCAGGCGCCCTTTCAGGACAGCGAGGTGCGCAAGGTCACGCCGCCCGCCACGCCGCAGCAGCCCGCCACCCGACAGGAGGCGACCAAGGCCGCCGTCGCCACCCGCGCCCCGCAGCAGCAGAAGACGCCAGTCAAACGCGAGGAAGCCAAGCCGGTTGCGACAACGCGCCCGGCGCCGGTATTCGACGCTGCCCAACTGTCCGCCGAGATAGCCAGCCTGGAAGCGGAACTGGCGCAGGAGGTGCAGGCCTATGCCAAGCGCCCGAAGATTCATCGCCTCAATGCTGCCTCGACCATGCGCGACAAGGGCGCCTGGTACAAGGACGAGTGGCGCAAGAAGGTCGAACGCATCGGCAACCTCAACTACCCCGACGACGCCCGCCGCCAGCGCATCTATGGCAGCCTGCGCCTGCTGGTGTCGATCAACCGCGACGGTTCGCTGTATGAAGTACAGGTGCTGGAATCATCCGGCCAGGCGGTACTCGACCAGGCCGCGCAACGCATCGTGCGCCTGGCCGCGCCCTATGCGCCCTTCACCGGCGACCTGGCCGATATCGACCGCCTGGAAATCATCCGCACCTGGCGCTTCGAGCGCGGTGATCGACTGTCGAGTAATTAGCCAACCCTGATCCTCGGTGCGCACGGCGCCCCCTGCGAAGTGGCGCCAGCAGCCTGGGTGAAATCCGGCAAAGCACTGCTCACGCTTGTAGCTTGCCGCCTGTCGCTCCAAACTAGGCGTCATGAAGAAATCAGCTCCCACCTCGCTCAAGCATCACTTCCTGATCGCCATGCCGCACATGGACGATCCGAACTTCGCGCAGACCGTCACCTACCTGGTCGAACACAACGAGCAGGGCGCGATGGGCCTGGTGATCAACAAACCCAACGGCCTCAACCTGGCCGATGTGCTCGAACAACTGCGCCCCGATGAAGAGCCCGCGGCGCTGTGCCATAGCCTGCCAATATTCGCTGGCGGCCCGGTACAGACCGACCGTGGTTTCGTCCTGCACCCGGCCGGCCCACAGTTCCAGGCGACCCTGGAGCTGGGCGAACTGGGCTTGTCCACCTCGCAGGACGTGCTGTTCGCCATCGCCGACGGCAGCGGCCCGGACCGCTACCTGATCAGCCTCGGCTATGCCGGCTGGGATGCCGGACAACTGGAGGCCGAACTGGCCGACAACGCCTGGCTGACCTGCCCCGCCGACAGCAGCATTCTCTTCGACCTGCCGTTCGACCAGCGCCTCGATGCCGCAGCCGCGCGCCTGGGCGTCAACCTCAGCCTGCTGACCTCGCAAGTCGGGCACGCCTGATGAGCGACAAGCCACTGCGCCTGCTGCTGGGCTTCGACTACGGCACCAAGCAGATCGGCGTCGCCGTCGGCCAGGTGATTACCGGCCAGGCCCGTGAGCTGTGCGTGCTCAAGGCGCAGAATGGCGTGCCGGACTGGAGCCGCGTCGAAGCGCTGTTCAAGGAATGGCAGCCGGACGCCGTGGTGGTCGGCCTGCCGCTGAACATGGACGGCACGCCCAGCGAAATGAGCGCCCGCGCCGAGAAATTCGCCCGCCGCCTCAACGGCCGCTTCAACCTGCCGGCCTACACCCACGACGAACGCCTGACCACCTTCGAGGCCAAAGGCCAACGCCTGCGCGAAGGCCAGAGTGGCGGCTATCGCGAGCGCCCGATCGATGCCATTGCCGCCGCCCTGCTGCTGCAAGGCTGGCTCGAGGAAAACTGCACGGGCTGAGAGCTAGCTGCGTTGCCGATGCTGCGTTAAAAACAGGCTCGGAATGCTCATTTACAACTCGTAAACTGCGCTTCCTCGCCTGTTTTTGCCTTGCCTCGGCGGCCTCGCTTACGCTCTCAGAAGCTGTTCATATATGGAGTTTCGCCATGCTACCCAACCCCAACGACCTGCTACCGGCCATGGCCAGTGCGCTGACCCAGCATCTGAACCAACGCCAGATCAGCGAGCCGCGCTTCATCGGCATCCGCACCGGCGGCGTCTGGGTCGCCCAGGCCCTGCTTGCCGCCCTGGGGCGCGATGACGCGCTGGGCATCCTCGATGTGTCCTTCTACCGCGACGACTTCACCCAGAACGGCCTGCACCCGCAGGTGCAACCGTCCGAACTGCCGTTCGAGATCGAAGGCCAGCACCTGGTGCTGATCGACGACGTATTGATGAGCGGGCGCACCATCCGCGCAGCGCTGAACGAACTGTTCGACTACGGCCGCCCCGCCAGCGTGACCCTGGTCAGCCTGCTCGACTTGGGCGCCCGCGAGTTGCCGATCCGCCCCGACGTGGTCGGCGCCACCCTGTCGCTGGCCACCAACGAGCGGGTAAAATTGTCCGGCCCCACGCCGCTGACCCTCGAACTCCAGACGCTCGCCAACTGAGACTCCCCGCGATGACGCCACTCGCCGCCAAGCGCCCGCTGCAGCTGAACGACCAAGGTCAGCTGCGCCACTTCCTCTCACTCGACGGCCTGCCCCGCGAGCTGCTGACCGAAATCCTCGACACCGCCGACTCCTTCCTCGAAGTCGGCGCGCGCGCGGTGAAGAAAGTCCCACTGCTGCGCGGCAAGACCGTGTGCAACGTGTTCTTCGAGAACTCCACGCGCACCCGCACCACCTTCGAGCTGGCCGCCCAGCGCCTGTCGGCCGACGTTATCAGCCTCAACGTCTCCACCAGCTCGACCAGCAAGGGCGAGACGCTGTTCGACACCCTGCGCAACCTCGAGGCCATGGCCGCCGACATCTTCGTCGTGCGCCATGCCGACTCCGGCGCCGCGCACTTTATCGCCGAGCACGTGTGCCCTAACCTGGCGATCATCAACGGTGGCGACGGCCGCCATGCGCACCCGACCCAGGGCATGCTCGACATGCTCACCATTCGCCGGCACAAGGGCGACTTCGAGAATCTGTCGGTGGCCATCGTCGGCGACATCCTGCACTCGCGGGTGGCACGCTCGAACATGCTGGCGCTGAAAACCCTGGGCTGCCCGGATATCCGCGTCATTGCGCCGAAGACCCTGCTGCCCGTCGGCCTGGAGGAAAGCTACGGCGTGCGCGTATTCAGTGATGCCAATGAAGGCCTCAAGGACGTCGACGTGGTGATCATGCTGCGCCTGCAGCGCGAGCGCATGCAGGGCGGCCTGCTGCCCAGCGAGGGCGAGTTCTACCGCCTGTTCGGCCTCACCGAGCAGCGCCTGAAACTGGCCAAGCCGGATGCCCTGGTGATGCACCCGGGCCCGATCAACCGCGGCGTGGAGATCGAGTCGGCAGTGGCTGACGGCCCGCAGTCGGTGATCCTCAACCAGGTCACCTACGGCATCGCCATCCGCATGGCCGTGCTGTCGATGGCCATGAGCGGGCAGAATGCCCAACGTCAACTCAACGCCGAGGAGGCCAACTGATGCGTACCGCAATCCTCGGCGCCCGCGTGATCGACCCGGCCAGCGGCCTGGATCAGGTCACTGACCTCTATATAGATGGCGGCAAGCTGGTCGCCACTGGTCAAGCGCCGGCCGGCTTCGTTGCCGACAACAGTCTCGACGCCCAAGGCCTTATCGCAGCGCCCGGCCTGGTCGACCTGTCGGTGGCCCTACGTGAGCCTGGCTATAGCCGCAAGGGCAGCATCGCCACGGAAACCCTGGCCGCTGCGGCCGGCGGCGTCACCAGCCTGTGCTGCCCACCGTTCACCAAGCCAGTGCTGGACACCTCGGCGGTGGCTGAGCTGATCCTCGACCGCGCCCGCGAAGCCGGACACACCAAGGTCTTCCCCATTGGCGCGCTGAGCAAGGGGCTGGCTGGCGAACAACTGGCCGAGCTGGTTGCCCTGCGCGATGCCGGTTGCGTCGCCTTCGGTAACGGCCTGGACAACTTCCGCAGCAGCCGCACCCTGCGCCGCGCGCTGGAATATGCGGCCACCTTCGACTTGCAGGTGATCTTCCATTCGCAGGATGCCGACCTGGCCGAAGGCGGGCTGGCGGATGAGGGCCCGACCGCCAGCTTCCTCGGCCTGGCCGGCATCCCGGAAACCGCCGAGACTGTGGCCCTGGCCCGCGACCTGCTGCTGGTGGAGCAGAGCGGCGTACGTGCGCACTTCAGCCAGATCACCAGCGCCCGTGGCGCCGAGCTGATCGCCGCCGCCCAGGCCCGTGGCCTGCCGGTGACCGCCGACGTGGCGCTGTACCAACTGATCCTCACCGACGAGGCGCTGATCGATTTTTCCAGTCTCTATCACGTGCAGCCACCACTGCGCTCGCGTGCGGATCGCGATGGTCTGCGCGAAGCGGTAAAGGCCGGAGTGATCTCGGCCATCGCCAGCCACCACCAACCGCACGAACGCGACGCCAAGCTGGCGCCCTTCGCCGCCACCGAGCCGGGCATCAGCAGCGTGCAACTGCAGCTGCCGCTGGCCATGAGCCTGGTGCAGGACGGTCTGCTGGATCTGCCGACGCTGCTGGCGCGCCTGTCCAGCGGCCCGGCCAACGCATTGCGCCTGCCGGCCGGCAAGCTGAGCGTCGGCGGCGCTGCCGATATCGTGCTGTTCGATGCGCAGGCCTCCACCGTCGCCGGTGAGCAGTGGTACTCCAAGGGCAGCAACTGCCCGTTCATCGGCCATTGCCTGCCGGGCGCGGTGCGCTACACGCTGGTTGACGGGCATATCAGCTACCAGGCTTGAATGAGTAGGGCGTACTCGCGAAGCAGTACGCCTTTGGCGGGAGTACTGGGCGTGAGCGGTGGTACCGAACGCTGCATGGGCCGGCGGACTGTTCGCTGGCGCTCCTGAGTCCGCCCTACGCCCTGAAAGCCCGGGTTTCAGTAGTCCTGGGCGTAAGTTGTGGTGCCACCGGCGGGCTGCTCGCTTCGCGAGCGAGGCCGCTCTACGGGTGGTGTTCCGAGCGGCCGGCGTCCCGGTTCGCTCTGCGCCCAACGACCAACTTCATCGTTCGCGACAAGCATCGCACTCGCCACGACATTGGACGAAGTAGTGACTCGACGGTCATGATCCACGTCAGGTTAGGCAGCCGAAATTTTCCAAATGCCACCGCCCTATGACCCCGCCCGCGCCCAAGGCGCCGGCCTGGCGTCGCGCTGGCCTTGTTCAGGAGCTTTTGAGTTATGTCGCGCTTACCTGTGATCGTGGGTTTTGGGGGTTACAACGCAGCCGGGCGCAGCTCCTTCCACCATGGTTTTCGCCGTACCGTGCAGGAGTCGCTGGAACCCCAGGCGCGCCAGGAAACCCTGGCCGGGCTGGCGCAGATGATGAAGCTGGTACGCGTGGTCGATGGCCAGTATCAGGATCAGGACGGCCAAGCACTGAGCCTGGCCGAGATCGAAAGCCGCTACGGCAAGGAGATTCTCGCCGGCACTCTGGTACGCCGCATCGAGAAGCAGCACCTGGACCCGGACGCCGCCCACTGGCAGAAGAGCATCGACGTCGCTCCCGCCAATGGTGCCAACCTGAGCTTCATCACCCAGCGCAAGCAACTGCCCGAGCCACTGCCGGCCAACTGGTCCGTAGAAGAGCTCGACGGCAATGAAGTGCGCGTCACCCTGCACGACAGCTGCGAATTCAAGGTCGACAGCTACCGCCCACTGGCGGTGAAGTCCGCCGGTCAGTTACCCACCGGGTTCGAGCCGAGCGAGCTGTACAACGCGCGTTTCCATCCGCGCGGCCTGGCCATGACCGTGGTCGGCGTCACTGACGCGCTGCGCTCGGTGGGCATCGACTGGCAGCGCATCGTCCAGCATGTCGCCCCGGACGAGATCGCCGTGTTTGCCAGCTGCATCATGAGCCAGCTCGACGAGAACGGCTTCGGCGGCATGATGCAGTCGCGCCTGAAAGGCGGTCGCGTTACCGCCAAGCAGCTGGCCCTGGGCCTCAATACCATGCCGGCGGACTTCATCAACGCCTACGTGCTCGGCAGCGTCGGCACCACCGGCAGCATCACCGGTGCCTGCGCCACCTTCCTCTACAACCTGCAGAAGGGCATCGAGCAGATCGCCAGCGGCAAGGCACGCGTGGTGATCGTCGGCAGCAGCGAGGCACCGATCAACCAGGAATGCATCGAGGGTTACGGCGCTATGGGTGCGTTGGCCACCGAAGAAGGCCTGCGTCAGATCGAAGGCAAGAGCGACGTGGACTTCCGCCGCGCCAGCCGCCCGTTCGGCGACAACTGCGGCTTCACCCTGGCCGAAGCCTGCCAGTTCGTGGTGCTGATGGACGACGAACTGGCCTTGGAGCTGGGCGCCGACATTCACGGCGCGGTGCCGGACGTGTTCATCAACGCCGATGGTTTCAAGAAATCCATTTCCGCTCCCGGCCCGGGCAACTACCTGACCGTGGCCAAGGCCGTGGCCAGCGCCGTGCAACTGCTCGGCCTGGACGCCGTGCGCAACCGCAGCTTCGTCCACGCCCATGGCTCCAGCACCCCGGCCAACCGTGTCACCGAGTCGGAGATTCTCGACCGCGTCGCGGCAACCTTCGGTATCGAGCAATGGCCGGTCACGGCGGTGAAGGCCTTCGTCGGCCACTCCCTGGCCACCGCCAGCGGCGACCAGGTGATCGCCGCGCTCGGCGCCTTCAGGTACGGCATCGTGCCGGGCATCAAGACCATCGATGCGGTCGCCGCTGACGTGCATCAGGCTCATCTGAGCCTGTCCACCATCGATCGCAAAGTGGGTGACCACACGCTGGACGTGGCCTTCATCAACTCCAAGGGCTTTGGCGGCAACAATGCCAGCGCCCTGGTGCTGGCCCCACACGTAGCCGAGCGCATGCTGCGCAAACGCCACGGCCAGGTCGCCTTCGACGCCTACCTGGCGCGCCGCGAGAGCACCCGTGCCGCCGCTGCCGCGTACGATCAGCTTGCCCTGCAGGGCAAGCTGGACATCATCTACAACTTCGGCAACGACATGATCGACGACCAGGCGATCTCCATCACCACCGAAGAAGTGAAGGTGCCGGGCTTCGACCAGCCACTGGTGTTCCGGAAGGACGCTCGTTACAGCGATATGCTCGATTGAGCGAAGCAGCAACGACGCACAAACCGTAGGAGCGAGCTCTGCTCGCGAAGCTTCTGGGTCACCAGGGTTCGCGAGCAGAGCTCGCTCCTACAGGTAAAGTGTCAAGGCTACAGACTACGCGCCAGCTCGATCAGCTCGCCACGCCACTCGGCGGCGGCCGGCAAGGCCAGAAACGAGGGGTTGAGAAAGGATTCGCGCGCCTCGTAGGTCAGCACTTCGCCGGCCAGATTCAGCACTTCGCCACCCGCCCCTTCCAGCACGCCCTGTGCCGCGGCGGTGTCCCACTGCGAGGTAGGCGCCAGACGCGGGTAGCAGTCGGCATTGCCTTCGGCCAGCAGACAGAACTTCAGCGAACTGCCGATATTGGCCAGCGCCGGCTCGCCGAAACGCGCGGAAAGCCCCACCAGCAGAGTTTCCTGCGCGGCGCTGGAGTGACGTTTGCTGGCTACCAGGGTGAAACCCTGCGCAGGCGCCAGGCGCACGCTGATCGAATACTCCTTGCCCGGCACGTCGCTACACCAGGCGCCCAGACCAGCGCCGCCGTAATAGCAGCGGCCATTGGCGGGAATACCCACCACACCGAAGACCACTCGTCCCTGTTCGATCAACGCGACATTGACCGTGAACTCTTCGGAGCCGGCGATGAATTCCTTGGTGCCATCGAGCGGATCGACCAGCCACCAACGCGTCCAGGCGGCGCGCTCAGCCAGCGGAATGTCGGCGGCCTCCTCCGACAGCACCGGCACCTCCGGCGCCAGCGCCTGCAGGCCATCGAGCAGGATATGGTGCGCGGCCAGGTCGGCGGCGGTCACCGGCGAGGCATCGGCCTTCTCCGTCACCGCCACATCGCTGCGCCAGTACGGCAGGGTCGCCGCGCCGGCGGCACGAACCAGGTCGATTACCTTGGGGATGTAGGGATGGCTCATGGACGGTACTCCCCGCGCTGAGTCAGCAGGTCGCGCACCAGGTACAGCGCCGCCAGTGCGCGGCCTTCACTGAACTGTTCGTGCTTGGCCAGGCTGGACAGCTCGCGCAGGCTGATGCGGTCGACCCGCATCGGCTCGGGCTCGTCACCCGGCAGGCGCTCTTCATACAGATTGCGCGCCAGCACCACCTGAATCTTCTGGCTCATGTAACCAGGCGACAGGCTCAGTTCGGTGATGTACTCCAGTTCGTGCGCGCCGAAACCGGCCTCTTCCTTGAGCTCGCGGTTGGCTGCCACCAACACGTCTTCACCCGGCTCGATCAGGCCTTTGGGCAGCGACAGCTGGTAATCATCGGTGCCGCCGCAATACTCCTCGATCAGCACCGCGTGCTCGGCGTCGAGCATCGCCACCACCATCACCGCACCATGGCCGGAACCCTTGCCGACCAGTCGCTCATAGGTGCGCTCAGCGCCATTGGAGAAGCGCAACTGCACTTGCTCGACACGAAACAGGCGGCTGCTGGCGACGATTTCGCGGGCGAGGACCGTGGGTTTTTGGCGCATGGAACGACTCCTTAGCAGGTCGTTGAAAACTACCTGCGTTGGCAATACTGCGTTAAAAACGCCCTCAAAATGCTCATTTACAATCGTAAACTCCGCTTTTTCGGCCGTTTTTGCCTTGTCTTGCCTGCCTCGCCGACGTTTTCAACGGCCTGCTAGCGTGACCTGGCGGGTTATCATACCGCGGCTTTTCCGATTATCCCCGGCGCAGATTGCACGTTCGCGACGCAGGCCGGCAGATTCACGACCTTCGAGCGCAAGACGACCCCATGCCCCCACTGCCCTGGCACCAGATCGACACCGTCCTGCTGGATATGGACGGCACCCTGCTCGACCTGCACTTCGACAACCACTTCTGGCTCACCCACCTGCCGCAGCGCTACGCCGAGCACCACGGCCTCAGCCTGGCGCTGGCCGAGGCCGAGCTGCTGCCGCTGTTTCGCCAGCATGCCGGTACGCTGAACTGGTACTGCACCGACTTCTGGAGCCGCGAGCTGCGGCTGTCGATCCGTGACCTCAAGCGCGAGGTCGCCCACCTGATCGCCCTGCGCGCGGATGCCGAGCTGTTTCTGCGCGCCCTGCGCGAAGCTGGCAAGCGCGTGGTGCTGATCACCAACGCGCACCGCGACTCACTGTCACTGAAACTGGAACGCGTCGAGCTGGCGCCCTGGTTCGAACGCCTGATCAGCTCCCACGACTACGGTTTCCCCAAGGAGGATCAGCAGTTCTGGTTCGCCCTGCGCCAGGATGTCGACTTCGACCCTGCGAGGGCCCTGTTCATCGACGACAGCCTGCCGATCCTGCGTAGCGCCGGACGCTTTGGCGTCGCCCATCTGCTCGCCGTGCGCCAACCAGACAGCCAGGCCGGGCCTAAAGATACCGAGGAGTTCGCCGCAGTGGGGGACTACCGGGAGTTGGTGCACGGACTGCCTGCGACGCCCTCACTGTAGGAGCCGGCTTGCCGGCGATCGTGAATGATGCCGATCGCCGCCAAGGCCAAGCCCCCGCCGCACCTGAGCGCGGGTTTAGTCAGGAATCCGCAATACCTGCCCCGGATAAATCTTGTCCGGGTGACTGAGCATCGGCTTGTTGGCCTCGAATATCTTCATGTAGGCGTTGGCATTGCCGTACTCGGCCTTGGCAATCGCACTCAGCGTGTCGCCCTTCTTGACCGTGACGAAGCGCGCTTCAGGCGCGGGCGTGGTCACGCTGATCTGATCATCGACCTCACCGACACCGGCCACGTTGCCCAGCGCCAGGAGAATCTTTTCCTTCTCTTCCTGGCTGGCCACTTCGCCGCGAGCGATGACCTTGTCGCCCTCGACGCTGACCTCGATGTTCGGGTTGCCCAGGCCAACCTTGGCAACATGTTCCTTGAGCGATTCGGCGGCCTGCGCCTCCTGACCCACCAGTGACTCCCAGAGTTTGACCCCGGCGTCTTTGACAAAGGCAAACAGACTCATGGCAATTCCTCTCGTTCCTTGCGAATGACCGGGCAAAGCGCCCGGAGACCAAAGTCTAGTTCAGGAAACACCCCTGATTAGCGTTCGCGCATTAGAATCCGGGCAAACCAGGAGCCCCCATGGATATAAAGCAGCTCAAATTTCTCATCGCCCTCGACGAGACCCGCCACTTCGGTCAGGCCGCTGCGCGCTGCCACGTGACCCAACCGACGCTGTCCATGCGCTTGCGCCAACTGGAAGACGAGCTGGGTCTGGAGCTGGTCCGTCGCGGCCAGCGTTTCGAGGGCTTCAGCGCCGAAGGTGAGCGTATCCTGGCCTGGGCACGCAGTGTGCTGGCCGCACAGGATGGCCTGCTCGCCGAAGCTGCAGCCTGTCGTGGGCACCTGGTGGGCACCCTGCGCCTGGGCGTGGTGCCGCTGGCCAGTTTCGACCCGATGCGCCTGATCAGTCTGTTCGCCGAGCGTCACCCCGGGCTGCGTTTCCAGTTGCACGCGCTGAGCAGCGATCAGATTCTCGAGGGGCTGGTACGTAATCAGCTCGACCTTGGCCTGTCCTATCTTGACCGCCTCGACCGCGAGCACTTCGCCAGCCTGGAGCTGGCCGAAGCACGCATGGGCCTGCTCTACGATCAGCGGCATTTCCACTTCGTCAGCAGCAGCCTGCGCTGGGAGCAGTTGGCCAACCTGCCCCTGGGCCTGCTCTCCACCGGCATGCACTTTCGCCTGTCCATCGATCACAGCTTCCGTGCTCGCGGCCTGAGCCCGCAGGTACGCCTGGAGGCCGATGCCGTGCACCACCTGACTCAAGCGGTCAGCGCCGGGCTGTGCTGCAGCGTCATGCCATTACCGGCCGACGGTGCACCGACCGACGGTCATCTGCGCCTGCTACCCATCGAGGACGCTCATACCCTGGCACCTCAGGGCCTGATCATGCGCCGCGGCGCCCCTGCCTCACCGCTCGCGCAAGCCTGCTTCGAAGAGGCACGGGAGTGGCTGGCGGACGCTTGATAGATTTGCTCGATCAACACATCAAAGCCAACGATTAGACGCTCCTCGCCCATGGGCCTAGGCTTAGCTGTGTCAATCTGTCACAGAGCGCGCCTCGATGGCCAAGCCAGCCGCCCAGTCGCACATCGCCAGTGCCTACACCTACGCCGAACTCGGTGATGGTCGTGCGCAGCACGCTGCACTGGCCGAAGAATGTGCCCTGGCAATCAGCTACAACGACCTGAGCCAGGCCGTGATGATGGTTTCTCCCCATCATCTGGAAGATTTTGCCGTCGGTTTCAGTCTCGGTAACGACCTGATCCAGTCCATCGACGACATCTATGACATCCAGTTGCGCGGCCTCGGTGACAGCCGCGAAGCGCGCCTGCAGGTCAGCAGCCGCGCCTTTTGGGCGCTCAAGCAACAACGCCGGCAAATGGCCGGCACCAGTGGCTGTGGCCTGTGCGGCGTGGATGCACTGGAACAGGCGCTACCGGCCCTGACCGCCCTGCCCGGTGCAGCGTTGCCGCCACTTGAACATCTCACCGGACTGCGCGAGCGCATCGGTGAGCAACAACAACTGGCACGCCACAGCGGCGCGCTGCATGCCGCCCTGTTCATCGACGCCAGCGGCGAGATTCGTCTGTGCCGCGAAGACATCGGCCGCCATAACGCGCTGGACAAGCTGATCGGCGCCATCGCCCGCGAACGTATCGACACTCACGGTGGCTTCGCCCTGGTCACCAGTCGCTGCAGCCTGGAACTGCTGCACAAGGCGGTACGTGCCGGCATCGGCACCCTGGTGAGCCTGTCCGCCCCTACCGCCCTGACCGTGGAGTGGGCGCGGCGCCATCGCCTCAACCTCATCCACCTACCCCATCACAGCACGCCGCGGGTCTACAGCCCTGCGCCTGACGAAGAAGAACGACCATGAGCCTGCAACCCGTCAACCCTCGTTACAAGCCTTACAAAGGCCCGGCCGCCGGCTGGGGCGCGCTGAATGCCGTCACCCGTTTCTGGCTGGACAGCAAGCAGCCGTTCAAGAACCTGCGCGCGCTGCTCAAGACCAACCAGAACGGCGGCTTCGACTGCCCCGGCTGCGCCTGGGGCGATTCGCCCGAGGACGGTCACATCAAGTTCTGCGAGAACGGCGCCAAGGCGGTCAACTGGGAAGCCACCAAGCGTCGTGTCGATCCAGCCTTCTTCGCCCGCTACACGGTCAGCCAACTGCGCGAGCAGAGTGACTACTGGCTCGAGTACCAGGGTCGCCTGACGCATCCGATGCGCTACGACGCCAGCACCGATCGCTACGTGCAGACCAGCTGGGATGACGCCTTCGCCCTGATCGCCGAGCACCTCAAGGCACTGCCCAGCCCGGATCATGCCGAGTTCTACACCTCCGGCCGGGCCAGCAACGAGGCGGCGTTTCTCTACCAGTTGTTCGTCCGCGCCTACGGTACCAACAACTTCCCCGACTGCTCGAACATGTGCCACGAGGCCAGCGGCGTCGCCCTCGGCCAGAGCGTGGGGATCGGCAAGGGCAGCGTGACCTTCGCCGACTTCGAACATGCCGACGCCATCTTCGTGCTCGGCCAGAACCCCGGCACCAACCACCCGCGCATGCTCGAACCGCTGCGTGAGGCAGTCAAACGCGGCGCCCAGGTGGTCTGCTTCAACCCGCTGAAGGAGCGTGGCCTGGAGCGCTTCCAGCATCCGCAGCACGCGCTGGAGATGCTCACCAACGGCTCCGAGCCACTCAACACCGCGTTCTTCCGTCCGGCGCTGGGCGGCGACATGGCCGCCCTGCGCGGCATCGCCAAGTTCCTCCTGCTGTGGGAGCGCGAGGCGCAGGCCAAGGGCGAACCGGCAGTGTTCGATCATGCCTTCATCGCCGAGCACACCGACGGCGTCGAGGCCTATCTGCAGTTGCTCGACGATTGCAGCTGGGAGGCGCTGCAAGCCCAGTCAGGCCTCAGCCTGCAGGAAATCGAACAGGCTGCGCGCATGTACCGCCGCGCCGAGCGAGTGATCATCTGCTGGGCCATGGGCATCACCCAGCACCACCACTCGGTGGCCACCATCCAGGAAATCGTCAACCTGCAACTGCTGCGCGGCAACCTCGGCCGCCCCGGCGCCGGCCTGTGCCCGGTGCGCGGCCACAGCAACGTGCAGGGCGACCGCACCATGGGCATCAACGACCGCCCGCCGGTGACGCTGCTCGATGCCCTCGAAAAACGCTTCCAGTTCAAGGTGCCGCGCGAGAATGGCCACAACACGGTCGAGGCGATCAACGCCATGATCGACGGCCAGGCCAAGGTATTCATCGGCCTCGGCGGCAACTTCGCCCAGGCCACGCCGGACAGTCCGCGCACGCACAAGGCGCTGCAAAGCTGTGACCTCACCGTGCAGATCAGCACCAAGCTCAATCGTAGTCACCTCACCGTCGGCCGCGACGCGCTGATCCTGCCATGCCTCGGCCGTACCGATATCGACCTGCAGGCCAGCGGCCCGCAGGCGGTGACAGTGGAAGACTCGTTCAGCATGATCCACGCGTCCTACGGTCAGCTCGAACCGCTGGCCGGCAGTGAAATGCGTTCGGAGCCGGCCATCGTCGCCGGTATCGCCAAGGCCACCCTGGGTAACCACCCGGTGGACTGGGATGCACTGATCGCCGACTACGACCGTATTCGCGAGCTGATCGCCGATACCATCCCCGGCTTCCATGACTTCAACCAGCGCGTTGCTCACCCCGGCGGTTTCTACCTCGGCAACTCGGCCGGCGCGCGGCAGTGGAAAACCGAGTCCGGTAAGGCCAACTTCAAGGCCAATGCCCTGCTCGCCGACCTGCTGCCGCCACAGGTGCGCGAAAGCGGTGAAACGCCGGATCTGATCCTGCAGACCCTGCGCTCGCACGATCAGTACAACACCACGGTGTATGGCCTCGACGACCGTTATCGCGGCGTGCGCGGCCAGCGCGACGTGCTCTTCGCCAACGAGGCGGACATCCTGCGCCTGGGCTTCAAGCCCGGTCAGAAGGTGGACATCCGCTCGTTGTGGAACGATGGCATCGAACGCCGGGTGAGCGGTTTCACCCTGCTCGCTTTCGATATCCCGGCCGGCCAGGCCGCTGCTTACTTCCCCGAAGCCAACCCGCTGGTGCCGCTGGAAAGCGCCGGCGTCGGCAGCAGTACACCGACTTCGAAGTTCGTCGCCATTCGTCTGCAGGCCGCCAGCGGCGGCAATCTGCTGGGTAGTAGCGCAGCGAGCTGACAGGCGGCCAGGAACTACCTGCACAAATCACCAGTCAATGGTGTAACGCTCGCCATTGACCGGCGAATCCTGTGATCGAGGTGTCCATGAAATCTCTGCAACTGTTGTTTCTTTCCCTTGGCCTGAGCAGCGGCGGCTTCGCCTTTGCCGGTAGTACCGAAGCCGGTTTGGGTGGTGCCCTGGGCGGCGCAGTAGGCGCGATGGTTGGCCAGCAGGTCGGTGGCAACACCGGGGCTGCAGTCGGTGCGGGTCTCGGCGGTGCAGCCGGTAGCATGGTCGGTGCAGACCGTCGCAGCCGTACTGAAGCCGCCATTGGCGGCGCGCTCGGCGCAGCCGGTGGCAACGTCGTCGGGCAGCAGGTTGGTGGCAACACCGGCGGCGTGGTCGGTGCGGCAGTCGGTGGCGGCGCCGGTGGCGCACTGGGCAACTACATGGGCAATGCCAGCTATGACGATGACCGTCGCGGCAAGCATCACCGCCACTACCATGGCAAGAAACACAATAAGCACCACAAGCACTGGCGCCGTCACTGACGGATGCCTGGGGTCTGTTGGCATTTCGACGCAAGCCGTGCGCGAAACGGCAACAGACCCTAGCCCATGCGCTCGTCATCCGAACGTTGGGGTGACCTAGCGGCTTATGCGCCGTGCCGCCGACACAGTCTGAACAGCGCGACTGGCCTGGCAGCCCCTGGCAGCGCTAAGCTATCGCCATGACCACGCCATACCTGATCCCGCTCCAGACCAGCAGCACGGACGCCGCCAGCGGCCTGCGCATCGGTGGCGACTGGACGCTGGCCCATTACAGCCGACTCGAACCTCAGGTCCTGGCCCTGCGCGAACGCCTGCACGGCCGGGAAAACATCGACCTCGACGAACTGGCCGCACTGGATACCGCCGGCGCTGCGCTGCTGGTGGAACTGCTGGGTTGTGAGCGCCTGCGCCAACTGGCGCAACAGGACAGCCTGAGCGCCGAGCGCCGCGCCTTGCTGCTGGCAGTGGCAGACGCCATGGCGGGCACTCAGCAGGTACAGGAACACGCCACACCTTCGGCACTGCGCGAAGTGCTCGGACATATCGGCGAGGCGGTGGAAGGCACCTGGTGCCAAGGCCGGGAACTGCTCGGCTTCATGGGCCTGACCCTGAGCGGCATGCTGACGATCCTGCTGCGCCCGGCGCGCTGGCGCCTGACCTCGCTGACCGCTCATCTGGAACAGTGCGGCCTCAACGCCGTGCCCATCATCGCCCTGTTGACCTTTCTGGTGGGTGCCGTGGTCGCCTTTCTCGGCGCCACCATCCTCGCCGACTTCGGTGCCACCATCTACACGGTGAACCTGGTGGCGTTCTCCTTCCTGCGCGAGTTCGGCGTGCTGCTCACCGCGATTCTCATGGCTGGGCGCACCGCCAGCGCCTTCACCGCACAGATCGGCTCGATGAAGGCCAACGAGGAGATCGACGCCATCCGCACCCTCGGTCTGAGCCCCGTCGAGCTGCTGGTGCTGCCGCGGGTGTTCGCGATGCTCATCGCCCTGCCGATCCTGACCTTCATCGCCATGCTCAGCGGCATGCTCGGCGGCGCGCTGGTCTGTGCATTGAGCCTGGACATCTCGCCGACCATGTACCTGTCGATCCTGCAGGACAGCGACCTGCTGCAGCACTTCCTCGTTGGCCTGCTCAAGGCACCGATCTTCGCTTTCCTGATCGCCCTGATCGGCTGTCTGGAAGGCTTCAAGGTCAGCGGCAGCGCACAATCGGTGGGCGAGCACACCACCTCGGCGGTGGTGCAGTCGATCTTCGTGGTCATCCTACTCGACGCCCTGGCGGCGTTGTTCCTGATGGAGATGGGCTGGTGAGCCAGGAGACCATCATCGAGGTACGCGACCTGTGCAACCAGTTCGGCACACAGGTGGTGCATCAGCATCTGGACTTCGACCTATATCGCGGCGAAATACTTGGCGTGGTAGGCGGCTCGGGGACCGGCAAGTCCGTGCTGCTGCGCAGCATCGTCGGCCTGCGCCAGCCCAATGCCGGCACCGTACGGGTGTTCGGCGAGGAACTGCTGAGCCTGCCGGCCGAGCGGCGCTCGCAACTGGAACGGCGCTTCGGCGTGCTCTACCAGCGCGGCGCTCTGTTCTCCTCGCTGACCGTCAGCGAGAACATCGCCCTGCCGCTGATCGAACACGCCGGCCTGTCGCGCGCGGCAGCCGAACGCCTGGCCAGGGTCAAGATCGCCCTGGCCGGCCTGCCGCAGGATGCCGCCGACAAATACCCCAGTTCGCTGTCCGGCGGTATGGTCAAGCGCGCCGCCCTGGCCCGCGCCCTGGCACTGGACCCGGACATCCTGTTTCTCGACGAACCCACCGCCGGCCTCGACCCGATTGGCGCGGCGGCCTTCGACCAGTTGATCCGTACCCTCAGCGACAGCCTGGGCCTGAGTGTATTTCTGGTCACTCACGACCTGGACACGCTCTACAGCATCTGCGACCGGGTCGCGGTGCTGGCACAGAAAAAGGTGCTGGTGGCCGACCGCCTGGACGTGGTGGCTGCCACCGACGATGCCTGGATTCAGCAATATTTTCACGGCCCGCGCGGACGCGCGGCTGCGCAGGCCGCCACCGCGGCAAGGAGTCAATGAATGGAACCCAGAGCCCATCACGTGCTGATCGGCCTGTTCACCGTGCTCACGGTGGGCGCCGCGCTGCTGTTCGCCCTGTGGCTGAACAAGGCCGGTGCCGATCGCGCCTTCACCGATTACGAGGTGATCTTCAACGAAGCGGTCACTGGCCTGTCACAGGGCAGCGCGGTGCAATACAGCGGGATCAAGGTCGGCGACGTGATCAGCCTGGGGCTCGATCCCAACGATCCGCGCACCGTGCGCGCGCGTATCCGCATCGTCGGCCATACCCCGATCAAGCAGGACACCCGCGCGCGCCTGGCGATCACCGGCGTCACCGGCCTGGCGGTAATCCAGCTGCACGGCGGCAGCCCGGAAAGTCCGCCGCTGGAGGGTAAGGATGGCCAGCCAGGCATCATCATCGCCGACCGTTCGCCACTGTCCCGGCTGATGGCCAATGGCGAGGACCTGGTGGTCAACATCACCCGCCTGCTCAATCGCGCCAACCGCATGCTGTCACGCGAGAACGCCGAGCGCGTGTCGCGCACGCTGGAAAATCTGGAACAGGCCACTGCCGGCATCGCCGAGCAACGTGATGAGCTGGGCGAAACCCTACGTCAGACCAGTGCCGCCACCCGCGAGGCGGCCGAACTGATGCGCACCGCCAACCGTCTGCTCGACGGCCAGGGCAGTCAGG
Organism: Ectopseudomonas oleovorans; assembly: GCF_003052605.1. Classification (GTDB taxonomy): domain Bacteria; phylum Pseudomonadota; class Gammaproteobacteria; order Pseudomonadales; family Pseudomonadaceae; genus Aquipseudomonas; species Aquipseudomonas oleovorans_A. The sequence continues at coordinate 89,100 of NZ_QASO01000082.1, forward strand.
CGCTGGACAATGCCGAGCGTCTGATGGCCTCGCTGGAACGCAGCAGCCGCAGCATCGAGCAGTTGCTGGAAAGCAATCGCAGTGCGCTGGACAGCGGCATGCAGGGCCTCGGCGAGCTGGGCCCGGCGATTGGCGAACTGCGCGATACCCTCGGCGCCCTGCGCAGCTTCTCCCGCCGCCTGGAGCAGGACCCCACCGGCTACCTGCTGCGCAACGACAGCATCAAGGAGTTCCAACCATGAAGCGTCTGTCCCTGCTGCTGGCCGCTGGCCTGCTCAGCGCCTGCTCGATCCTGCCGCAGAGCGAACCATTGGATATCTACCTGCTGCCAGGCGCCGCGCTGCCGGCGCAAACTCAGCGCGTCGACTGGTCGTTGCGGGTCAACAGCCCGGTCAGCAACCAGCTGCTCGACGGCACGCGCATCGTCGTGCTGCCTGAGCCCGGTCGGGTCAACACCTACCAGGGCGTACGCTGGAGCGAACGTACGCCGCAGCTGCTGCGCGGCCGCCTGCTGGACGCCTTTCACGACGACGGTCGAGTTCAGGCATTGAGCAACGAAGAGCAGCGCCTGCAGGCCGATCTGGAGCTGGTCAGCGACCTGCGCAGCTTCCACAGTCAGTATCGCGACGGCCGCCCCGAGGCGCTGATCCAGCTCGACGTGCGCCTGGTCGATGCCCGTGATCAGCGCATCCTCGCCAGCCGCCGCTTCAGCGTCAGCCAGTCGGCGAGCGATACGTCGATTGCTGCAGTAGTGAAAGCCTTCGGTCAGGCTGGCGATCGATTGTCCCGCGAGCTGGTGGACTGGACGCTGGCCGAAGGGCAACGCGCTAACCCGTAGGGTGCGCCGCGCGCACCGAATCCCAAGCACCGATGGTGCACACAAGCTGGCCAGGTAGCCAGGATGCAATCCGGGGCATAGCGACCCGTATTCCCCGGATTGCATCCGGCTATGGGACTGGCTATGGGACTTACCTTTGTAGGAGCGAGCTCTGCTCGCGAAGCCCTTCGCCGCAGTAATATTCGCGAGCAGAGCTCGCTCCTACAGACCCGTCAACCACTCACGCACCTCGGCGTAGGGGTAATCCTCCAGCGTAGCGAAGCCAGCTAACTGACGCGCCTTGAGCTTGGTCAACAAGGGCGTGGTCACGCCGCAGAGAAAGCGCGTCAGGCACTCGTGGCTCGGCGCGTGTCCAGCGTATTGCAGGTGTTTCTCGACGAAGGCTGCGCACAGCGCCTGGGCATCGCGACCATTCAATGACGGCAGCTCGGGCGGTTGCGGCAAAGTGGCTACGCGGCCCTGACACACAGAACAATGCCCGCAGCGCTCGGGCGCGTGCTCGTCGCCGAAGTACAGCGCCAGGCGCCGGCTCAGGCATTCGCGGCTCTCGAACAAACCGAGCATGGCCTGGATACGGGCGATTTCGCTGGCCTCGTGGGCGCGGAAGTGCGCGTGCAGATCGGCCGCCAATGCTTCGACCTCGAAGTCGCCATCGAGTACGGCGTAGACCTCGGTCATCTGCTTGCTTTCCAGCTCCAGCCAGCCCTTTTCCTGGAAGTAGTCCAGTGCCTTGACCACCCGCGCGCGCTCGGCGCCATGGTCGCGATACAGCAGGTCGAAATCCAGTGTGCTCCAGGTGCGGGCGCGGCGCGAACTGGCCAGAATGGCCTCGACGAACTGGCGCCGCTCGCCCTCGAACTGTGCCAGCAAGGCTTCGTCTTCCAGCAGCAGCTTGAAGCGATACTCGGCGAAGTAGGCGTAGCGCGGCGCGATGATGCCGCGCAGCTCCAGCTGCACCAGCAGGGTCTTGAGCGGCAGCGCGCGGATATTGCTCAGCTCCGACAACTGGCCCAGCATCAGCTCCCATTGCCCGCCCGTACCGACCGCACGCAGATCGTCGAGCACGGCACGAATCCCGTCGAGTTCCGGGGTATCGCCATAGACGAAGTTCTCCAGCACGCTGAGCCCATCGCGGCTGGCCAGCACCAGGCAGTCCGAAGCCTGACCATCACGACCGGCGCGACCGATCTCCTGGCTGTAGTTTTCCACCGACTTGGGTAGGTCGAAGTGCACCACGTTGCGGATATCGCGTTTGTCGATGCCCATGCCGAAGGCGATGGTGGCGACGATGCATTCCAGCTCGCCGGCCATGAAGCGCCGCTGGATCGACTCGCGTGCCTCATGCGCCATGCCGGCGTGGTAGGCGCTAACCGCCAGACCGTCATGCGCCAGGCGCTCGGCGACCTGCTCGGCGGTCTTCTGCTGGGTGACGTAAACGATGCTCGCCTGGCCGCGCCGCGGCGCCAGCCATTGCTGCAGGCGCTGCGCCTTGGCGCCACCGGGCACCGGCTCGACCAGCAGATTGAGGTTGGGCCGGTAGAAGCCGGTGGTGACCACGTCCGCCTCGGCAATGGCGAATTTCTCGCGCATGTCGGCAATCACCTTGGGCGTCGCCGTGGCAGTCAGCAACAACACTTGAGCGATGCCAAACTGACGCTGGTAATCGGGCAGTTTGAGGTAGTCGGGGCGGAAGTTGTGGCCCCACTCGGAAATGCAGTGTGCCTCGTCGACCACCAACAGGGAGATCGGCACCTGGGCGATGAAATTGCGAAAGCGCTCGTTCTTCAGGCGCTCCACCGAGATCATCAGGATCTTCAGCTCACCGCTGCGCGCGCGATTCATCACCTCGGCAGCCTGTTCGCGGCTCTGCGCCGAATCGATGCTGGCCGCCGCAATGCCATGGGCATGCAGGAAGGCCAACTGGTCCTGCATCAGCGCCAGCAGCGGCGAAATGACCAGGGTCAGGTGCGGCAGGTGCAGGGCCGGCAGCTGGTAGCACAGCGACTTGCCCGAACCGGTGGGAAAGATCGCCGCCGCCGAGCGACCGGCGAGTACGGCGCTGATCACCGCCTCCTGACCGGGACGCAGCTGATCGAAACCGAAGACACGTTTGAGGGTAGACATGCGCTGTCACTCCTTTGACCGCTTGAAGGTCAGAGCGTAAGGTCATGGCGGTTGCAGCCGCCCTACGGCTCTCCGTTGAAGAGCTACAAGCCTAGCGAAGATTGTAGGGCGGGTGAAACCCGCCACTTCTGACCACGGCGGCTCTAACCTGTGGTCCCAAAAAAGAAACCGCCCGAAGGCGGTTTCTTTTGCTCTGCCCGGCGCTTACAGCTGCGGACCGGCGTTCTTGATCGCTTCGCTGACATCGAACTTCTGGAAGTTGTCGATGAACAGCTTGGCCAGGCCCTTGGCGGCTTCGTCGTAGGCGTTCTTGTCTGCCCAGGTGTTGCGCGGGTTGAGCAGGTTGGTTTCGACGCCCGGCACCGACTTCGGCACATCCAGGTTGATGATCGGCAGGTGCTCGGTCTCGGCACCGATCAGCGCACCGCTCTGGATGGCCGCGATCACGCCGCGGGTAGTCGGGATGTTGAAACGCTTACCGACACCGTAGCCACCGCCAGTCCAGCCGGTGTTGACCAGGTAGACCTTGGAGCCGAAGGCGTTGATGCGCTTGATCAGCAGCTCGGCGTAAACGCCGGCCGGACGCGGGAAGAACGGTGCGCCGAAGCAGGTGGAGAAGGTCGACTTGATGCCGCCGCCCGAACCCATTTCGGTGGAACCGACCAGCGCGGTGTAGCCGGACAGGAAGTGATAGGCCGCCTGCTCGTTGTTGAGGATCGACACCGGCGGCAGTACACCGGTCAGGTCGCAGGTCAGGAAGATCACGGCATTCGGCTCGCCGCCCAGGTTCTTCTCGCTGCGCTTCTCGACGTACTCCAGCGGGTAGGCCGCGCGGCTGTTCTGGGTCAAGCTGTCGTCGGCGTAGTCCGGCACGCGGTTTTCGTCGAGCACGACGTTTTCCAGCACGGTGCCGAACTGGATGGCTTTCCAGATCACCGGCTCGTTCTTCTCGGACAGGTCGATGCACTTGGCGTAGCAACCGCCTTCGACGTTGAACACCACGCCTTCGCCCCAACCGTGCTCGTCGTCACCGATCAGGTAACGCGACTCGTCGGCGGACAGGGTGGTCTTGCCGGTGCCGGACAGACCGAAGAACAGGGTGACGTCGCCTTCTTCGCCAATGTTGGCGGCGCAGTGCATCGGCAACACGTCTTTTTCCGGCAGCAGGAAGTTCTGCACGGAGAACATGGCTTTCTTCATTTCACCGGCGTAACGCATGCCGGCGATCAAGACTTTCTTGGCGGCGAAGTTGATGATCACGCAGCCATCGGAGTTGGTGCCGTCACGCTCAGGCACGCACTCGAAGTTGGCGACGTTGAGGATCTGCCACTCGGCCTTGCCAGCCTGGTTGTAGGTGGTCGGGTTGATGAACAACTGACGGCCGAACAGGTTCTGCCAGGCGGTCGCGGTGGTCATCTTGACCGGCAGGTAGTGCTCTTCGGCAGAACCTACGTGAACGTGGGAGACGAAGTGCTCCTGGGCGTTGTTGAACGCCGCGACGCGATCCCACAGGGCGTCGAACTTGTCGGCCGGGAACGGACGGTTGATGGCGCCCCAGGCGATCTGCGCCTCGGTGCTCGGCTCCTGAACAATGAAGCGGTCTGCCGGCGAGCGGCCAGTGCGATGACCAGTACGTACGACCAGCGCGCCGTTGGCGGCCAGTTCCCCTTCACCACGGCGAATGGCTTCTTCGACCAGTTGCGCGGCGCTGATGTCGGTGTACACGGCGTTGTTGGCTTGCGTCATGAGGGTCCCCGTCGGCCGCTGGCCGAGTCTTCCGAACGTTGTGTAGCACAGGGGCAACTGCACTACACGGTAAAAAAGTCGCGGGAGTATGCCAGAAAAGCGAACTGCTTGGCAGCCTCCGATCTGATAGAGAACGCCTATCGTTTCGAAAAGTTCATCAATGGCGCGTCTGCGACGGCGCTTCGCTACCGGCGCCGGCGAACAACTGGGCGATGTCGGCTGCGTCGAAGGCATAGCGCTCGTTGCAGAACTGGCAATCGATCACCACGCTGCCACCCTGCTCGGTCAACAGCAGTTCGGCATCGCCCTGGCCGAGACTGGCCAGGGCGCTGGCAGAACGCTCACGCGAGCAGCTGCAGCGGAATTGCAGCGGCTGCTCGTCGAACAGGCGCACATTCTCTTCGTGGTAGAGACGATGCAGCAGGGTCGGGTTGTCCAGGCCGAGCAGCTCTTCGGCAGTCAGTGTGTCGGCCAGGGTCAGTACGTGGTTCCAGCTCTCGGCGCGCTCTTCCGGCTCGATCTGGTGGTGCGGCGGCAGTTGCTGCAGCAGCAGGCCGCGAGCACGCTGGCCGTCGGCCTTGAGCCAGAAGCGGGTCGGCAGTTGCTCGGAGCTGGCGAAGTAGTTGGTCAGGCACTCGGCCAGGTCCACGCCATCCAAATCGACGATGCCCTGGTAGCGCTGGCCCCGGGTCGGATCGATGGTGATGGCCAGCACGCCATTGGGCATCAGGCTTTGCAGATCGGCATCGGCGCCGATCTGCTCGGCTTCATAGCGGGCGATACCGCGCAGTTCACGGGCGCTGGAGCATTCCACCATCAGCAGTGACAGCGGGCCTTCCGAACGGGCCTGCAGCACCAGCAGACCATCGAACTTGAGGGTACCGACCAGCAGGGCGGCGGCGGCCATCATCTCGCCGAGCAGTTGCGCCACTGGCTGCGGGTAGGCGTGCTTGGCCAGCACATGAGCGTAACTTTCGCGCAACGCGACCATTTCGCCTCGCACGTCGGTGTCGTCGAAGAGAAAGCGTTGACTGAAGTCGTTCATGGCGGCTGGCCCAGGGTCTATAAAAGGCTGGCGATTTTATGCACAAACGCCAGCACAACCAAGGCCCGAACATCATGTGAGCGTGTTCACACAGCAGGAATCAGCCGCTGAACCTTGGCTGAACGACTGTGCTGCCGCCCTTGTTTAGGCGCCAGCACTGCCTATCATCCGCGCGCCTGAGGTCAGGCCTGTCATAAAACTGCAAAGGGATTTCCCATGTCGAGCACGTTCATCAATCGTCACTGGCAACCACGCGCCATGCTGGTCTGCCATGTCGTGGCCGTCGTGCTGCTCGTCAGTTGGCTGTGGCAGCCCACGCGCGAGCTTTGGAATGTCTTCGATGTGTGGCTGTTCAAACTGCTCAACGACCCGGTCCATGCCGGCGGCCTGTGGGCCCATATCTGGGCCATCGGCAGCATGCGCCCGGTCGATGCTGGTGTCGGCGTGGTGATGCTGGCGGTCATGCTCAAGGCCGATCTGGTATTCACCGGGCCGCAGGTACGCCGGGCGCTGTTCGCTTTTCTGGTCGCCCTGATCGTGATGCTGCTGATGCGCGTGCTGTTCGCCGACCTGGTCGAATACATGGGCTGGCAGCACGCCAGCCCTTCTCTGGTAGTAGAAGGCAGCGCGCGCCTGACCGAGATGTTCCCGGCCTGGGAAGAACGCTGGGACCTGAAGGACAGCGCCAGCCGCAGCTTCCCCGGCGACCACGCCTCGGTGCTGCTGATCTGGGCTTATTTCATGAGCTTCTTTGCCCGCGGCTGGCGTCTGCTGCTGGTCTGGGCCATTACCGTGACCGGCATCCTGCCGCGCCTGGTGGCCGGTGCTCACTGGGGGGCGGATGCCTTTGTCGGCGGCGTATTCCTCAGCCTGCTGGCCCTGGCCTGGAGCTGCTACACCCCACTGGGTTATCACGCCAGCGAATGGCTGGAGAAGATTACCCTGCCGATCACCTCACGCCTGGCCAAACTGCCACTGCTGGGCCGCATGAGCATCGTCAGCGGACGTTGAACGAGAAAGTGGGAGCGAGCTCTGCTCGCGAAGCTTTACCGTCGTTCGCATTCGCGAGCAGAGCTCGCTCCAACAGGCTTGCGCCTAATCCTCATCCGCCCAGGGGTGGCGCAGACCACCTTCCTGCTGTTCGTTGAACTGATGGATCTGCCGGCGCTGCTTCTTGCTCGGCCGACCATCGGTCTGCATACCCACCGCGCCAGCCTTGCGCATCGCCGCAGCCTGCTCGCGGCGCGCGATACTTTCTTCCGTCTCGCGGTACAGCAGTTGGGCCTCGGGCGCGCCGCGACGGACGCTGGATAGCGCCAGCACGACCACGGTGCGTTCATCGAAACCGGTGCGCAGCACGTATTCGTCGCCGATCTTCGGTTCCTTGCCCGGCTTGCAGCGCTCGCCACGATGATGGACCTTGCCACCTTCTATAGCCGCCTTGCACAGGGCGCGCGTCTTGAAGAAGCGTGCCGCCCACAGCCATTTGTCCAGGCGGATCTTGTCGTCGTCTTTTTCGCTCATCTCACTCTCTGAAGGGTTCTGGTATTCGCACGCACGGCAGATGCAGTTGTCACACGACGCAACTAGAATGCGCGAAATCATAGGCTTTGTCGGCCGCAGGGGACACTCTCACCTTGAAGACTTTCGACCAGCTCAGCGTGATCGGCCTACGTGAGTGGATCAATCTGCCAGAGCTCGGCATCATCGGCCTGCGTGCCAAGATCGACACCGGCGCCAGCACCTCGAGCCTGCACGCCAGTGATATCCAGCCGTTCCAGAAGGACGGCGAGGACTGGGTGCGTTTCACCGCCTACCTCGGCACCCAGGTGCAACGCCGTCATCGCTGCGAGGCGCAGATGGTCTCGGTCAAACGCATCAAGAGCTCCAACGGCCAGGCGCAGAGCCGCTACGTGATCCGCACGCACCTGGCCCTCGGCGATCGTCTGTGGCCGGTGGAATTTACTCTGGCCTGTCGCAAGACCATGCGCTATCGCGTGCTGCTCGGTTCCAAGGCACTGATAACCGGCTGCTGGCTGGTCAACCCGGCGCTGAGCTATGTGCAGGAAAAACCCGCCCTCCCCCCATCCCTTCCAGGTGCCCCATGAAGATCGCCGTGCTGTCGCGCAACCCGCGCCTGTATTCCACCCGCCGTCTGGTGGAGGCCGGCCAGCAACGGGGCCATGAGATGCAGGTGATCGACACCCTGCGTGCCTACATGAACATCGCCAGTCACAAGCCGCAGATCCACTACCGTGGCCAGGCGCTGGAAGGTTTCGAGGCGGTCATCCCGCGCATCGGCGCGTCGGTTACCTTCTATGGCTGTGCGGTATTGCGCCAGTTCGAGATGATGGGCGTCTATCCGCTCAACGAATCGGTGGCCATCAGCCGCTCGCGCGACAAGCTACGCGCCCTGCAACTGCTGTCGCGCAAAGGCATCGGCCTGCCGGTGACCGGCTTCGCCCACTCGCCGGACGACATTCCCGATCTGATCCAGATGGTCGGCGGCGCACCGCTGGTGATCAAGGTGCTGGAAGGCACCCAGGGCATGGGCGTGGTGCTGGCCGAAACGCACAAAGCCGCCGAGTCGGTGATCGAGGCCTTCCTCGGCCTCAAGCAGGACATCATGGTCCAGGAATACATTCAGGAAGCCGGCGGCGCCGACATCCGCTGCTTCGTGGTCGGCGACAAGGTGATCGCAGCCATGAAGCGCCAGGCCAAGGCCGGCGAGTTCCGCTCCAACCTGCACCGTGGCGGCAGCGCCAGCCTGATCAAGATAACCCCGGAAGAACGCATGACCGCCGTGCGCGCGGCCAAGGTCATGGGCCTGAACGTCGCCGGGGTCGACATCCTGCGCTCCAACCACGGCCCGCTGGTGATGGAGGTGAACTCCTCACCCGGCCTGGAGGGCATCGAGACCACCACCGGCAAGGACGTCGCCGGGATGATCATTCAGTACCTGGAAAAGAACGCCGAGCACGGCCAGACCCGCACCAAGGGACGCGGATGAGCGCGCCCTGCTGCTGAAAACACTCAGCGCTGCCGCGCCTGCAGCCAGGTGAGAAACGCCCTCTCGCTCATCGACTGGCCAAACAGGTAACCCTGGCCGAGGGTGCAGTGCTGCTCGCGCAGGAACGCCAACTGGCTGTCGTGCTCGATGCCTTCGGCCACGCACTCCAGCTCCAGGTTGCGCGCGATCATCAGGATGGTCTGCACCAGCATGCGCCCGCTCGCAGCGCCATCCAGATCGGCGACGAAGCTGCGGTCGATCTTCAGACGATCCAGCGGCAGGCGCTTGAGGTAGGTCAGCGACGAGTAGCCGGCACCAAAATCGTCGATGGCGAAGCGCACGCCCTGTGCCTTGAGCTGTTGCATGTTGCCGATGGCATGCCCGCTGCGTCCGTCACGCTGGGCATTACGCAGCGCCTGCAACGCCGGCTGGGTACGCTCATCTCCGAGCAGGAAACGACAATTGCGCCCCAGCGCCTCCTCGGCGCTGTACCCGGTGATCTGGCTGAAGGCGGCGTTGCAGTAGACCAGCGGCAGATCGGCCTGGCGCGCGCCGGCAATGGTCATGCCCAGGGGGCTGGCCTCCATCGCCAGGTTGGCCCGGGCCAGTTGCTGCTGCATCTGCGCGCTGCGCGCCAGCGCCTGACGCAGATCGCCCAGCGCACGCCCGACCAGCAGAGTCGCCAGCATCAGCAGCACGACCGTGAAGTCCAACTGGTTGCGCTGCACATCCAGCTCGCCAAAGCCCGGACTGTCGCGCCACAGCGCCAGCGGCAGCGTGACGGCGCACACCAGCAGCACGCCGTACAACGCCCCGGCAAAGGCGTGGTGCAGCGCCAGAACCAACATGCTCAGGCCCAGCAGGAGCAGGACGAGCTGCGTCGGCAGACGGGCACTGAGCAGCATCAGCAGGACAAATGCGTCCGTCGCTAACAGCCAGCCGCCTGGCGAGCGACTGATGCTCAGGCTCGCGGAGCCAGCCACGCGCATGCAGCAACGGCGTACAGAGCGCCAGCCAGGGTGCCGTCAGGGCAGCATATTGGTGGTGTTGCTCAACCAGATCGCCAGACCGCCCTGCGTCCACTGCCCTGAAACCCCGTCAGGCAAAGAGTGCCCTGCAAGCCGAACGCTACCAAGGCACTCGGCAGCAACACCGCGAAGGCCAAGAACCGCAGCAGATCAGGCCAGGATCGAAAGGCTGGCGCCGTAACAGCCACCAGCCCAGGGCAACGGCTGCGGTTTCCGGCAGGGCATAGAGCGGCGCCCGAATGCCTGACAGCATATCGCCAGCACTCGAGCGCGGTAATTGAACGTTCGGCTATACCGCGTCGCGCGGCAAGAGCAGGCCAAGCGGCAAACGCACCCGCGCCTCCAGGCCGCCACCACTGCGATTGCGCAACTCGACGCTGCCACCGTGCAGCGCGGCGATACGCCGGACTATGGCCAGACCAAGGCCGGTGCCGCGCCCGCCACGCGCCCGATCACCGCGAATGAAGGGGTTGAAGATGCTGTCCAGCTCGGCCGGATCGATACCGTTGCCACGGTCCAGCACGCTCAGCACCACATAGGGCGCGCTGTGATCACCTGCCAGGCTGGCTACCACCTCGACGGCATCGCCACCACCGTGATTGAGGGCGTTCTCCACCAGATTGGTGAGCAGCCGCTTGATCGATACCCGACGCAGCGGAAACGGTGGAATCGCTTCCAGGCACAGGCGCACACGCTCGTTGCCCTGGTTATAGGGTGCCAGGGTTTCACGCACCAGCTCGGGGAAGTCGGCTTCCTCCACCGGCTCGCCGCGACCATCACGGATGAAGGCGAGGAACTGATCGAGAATGGCGTCCATGTCCTCGATATCGCGCACCATGTCCTCGGTCAGCTCGGAATCGTGGTCCATGAATTCCAGGGCCAGGCGCAGGCGCGTCAGCGGCGTGCGCAGATCATGCGAGACGCCAGCCAGCATCAGCTCACGCTCGCGGGCAGCCTGCTCGACATCCTCGGCCATCTGGTTGAAGGCGCGGTACACCTCGGTCATCTCGCTCGGCGTATCACCCACCGGCAGGCGCACGCTGCGCCCCTGGCCGAGCTGGCGAGCGGCATAGACCAGGCGCTTGAGCGGCGCGTTGAGCTGGCGCACGAAGATCCAGGCGGCGGCCGTGGACAGCAGGCCGATGCCGAGGAACCAGCCGAGCACGCTCCAGATCCGCTGGCCACGCAGCGGGTGCGGGTACATCGGCACCCGCACCCAGCCATCGCCGAGACTCGGCGCCCGCACCCACAGCGCTGGCGGCGTGGTCGCACGCACGCGGGTTTCGGTATCGGGGCCGAGCTCGGTCTGCATCTGCCGCTGGAAGATCTCGCTGTAGGGCCAGTGCTGCTCGCTGGCCGGCACCTTGTCCCGCGGGATGCGCTTGAGCCCGGCGGCCTGGGCGATGTGGTCGCGATCCTCGGGGTTGGCCGCCCAGTAGGCGCGCAAGGTCAGCGCCGCACCGTGGCTGTACTGGCGGTCGACCAGCACGTCCTCGTTCATCATCAGGTACACCAGAGTCAGCGCCTTGGAGAACAGTACGACCACGAGCACCAGCCAGAGGGTGCGGGCGAAGAAGCTTTGCGGGAACCAGTAGGGGGCTTTCATCAATACACAACCGTAGGAGCGAGCACAGCTCGCGAATCGAAACAACGTTTTCGCGAGCAGCGCCCGCTCCTACATGTCACTTGTTGCCGTCGGGCACGAACACGTAGCCCACACCCCAGACAGTCTGGATATAGCGCGGCTTGGACGGGTCCGGCTCGATCAGGCGACGCAGGCGGCTGATCTGCACGTCGATGGAACGCTCCAGCGCATCCCACTCGCGGCCACGGGCCAGGTTCATCAGCTTGTCGCGGGTCAGCGGCTCGCGCGCGTGCTGCACCAGCGCCTTGAGCACGGCGAACTCACCGGTGGTGAGCATGTGCACCTCATCGCCCTTCTTCAGCTCGCGGGTGGCCAGCGACAGCTCGTACTCACCGAAGGTCACACTTTCGTCTTCGGTGCCCGGCGCGCCCGGTACCACCGGTGCCTGACGGCGCAGTACGGCCTTGATCCGCGCCAGCAGTTCGCGAGGGTTGAAGGGCTTGGCCAGGTAATCGTCGGCGCCCAGCTCCAGCCCCTGGATGCGGCTGCCTTCGTCACCCTTGGCGGTGAGCATGATGATCGGCATTTGATTGCCGGCCTCACGCAGGCGGCGGCAGGCGGACAGGCCGTCTTCACCCGGCAGCATCAGGTCGAGCACCACCAGATTGAACAGCTCGCGGGCCAGCAGACGATCCATCTGCTCGACGTTTTCCACCGCGCGCACGCGATAGCCCTGCTCATCGAAGAAGCGCTCGAGCAGGCGGCGCAGGCGGGCGTCGTCGTCGACGATGAGAATCTTCTCGCCTTCGGCAACAGGGGCAGCGGACTGGGTCATGGCGTCTCCTTGGCAGCCGTACTGTGGACGGCAAGTGGCGGCATTATCGCTCAGGCGCATGGTTGGGCGCTTCAGCCATTGTTAGCAGATTTTTCTCCAACGGTTCGCAGCGCTCGCGAATGCGGTGTTTATAATGCGCCGTTTTCGTCTCTGGCCAGCATCTTTGCGGCCGCCCTGTCGCTTCAGTGGGTAGCTTTATTTATGGACAGTATCAACAACCGCATCGCCGATGAACTGGGCGTGCGCCCGCAACAGGTTGCCGCCGCCGTGGCCCTGCTCGACGAAGGCTCCACCGTGCCCTTCATCGCCCGTTACCGTAAAGAGGTGACCGGCAGCCTCGACGACACCCAGTTGCGCCACCTGGAAGAGCGTCTGCGCTACCTGCGCGAGCTGGACGAACGCCGCGTGGCGATCCTCGCCAGCATCGAGGAGCAGGGTAAGCTCACCCCCGAACTCAAGCGCGAGATCGACCTGGCCGACACCAAGACGCGCCTCGAAGACCTGTATCTGCCGTACAAGCAAAAGCGCCGTACCAAGGGCCAGATCGCCCTGGAAGCCGGTCTTGGCGAGCTGGCCGACGCACTGTTCAACGATCCGAGCCTGACGCCCGAGCAGGAAGCCGAGCGCTTCATCGACGCCGACAAAGGCTTCGCCGACGTCAAGGCCGTGCTCGAAGGTGCCAAGTACATTCTCATGGAGCGCTTCGCCGAAGACGCCGCGCTGCTCGACAAGCTACGCAGCTTCCTCAAGGACAACGCCACCCTCAGCGCCCGCCTGGTGCCGGGCAAGGAAAACGAAGGCGCCAAGTTCAGCGATTACTTCGAGCATGACGAGCCGCTCAAGGGCGTGCCGTCGCACCGTGCGCTGGCGATCTTCCGCGGGCGTAACGAAGGCATTCTCAGCGCCAGCCTGAAGGTCGGCGAAGAGCTGCCCGGCGCCATGCATCCGTGCGAGCTGATGATCGGCGAGCGCTTCGGTATCAGCGCGCAAGGCCGTGCCGCCGACAAGTGGCTGGCCGAGGTGGTGCGCTGGACCTGGAAGGTCAAGCTGTACAACCACCTGGAAACCGACCTGCTCGGCGAGCTGCGCGAAAAGGCCGAGGACGAGGCGATTGCCGTGTTCGCCCGCAACCTGCACGACCTGCTGCTGGCCGCCCCGGCTGGCCCGCGTGCCACCCTGGCGCTCGACCCGGGTCTGCGCACTGGCTGCAAGGTGGCCGTGGTCGATGCCACCGGCAAGGTGCTGGAAACCGCCACCGTCTACCCGCACGCGCCGCGCAACGACTGGGACGGCACCCTGGCCATCCTCGCCAAACTCTGCGCCAAGCATGGCGTCGACCTGATCTCCATCGGCAACGGCACCGCCAGCCGCGAGACCGACAAGCTGGCCGCCGAACTGATCAAGAAAGTACCGGGCCTGAAACTGACCAAGGTGATGGTCTCCGAGGCCGGCGCCTCGGTGTACTCGGCCTCGGAGCTGGCCGCCCGCGAATTCCCCGATCTCGACGTGTCCCTGCGCGGCGCCGTATCCATCGCCCGCCGCCTGCAGGACCCGCTGGCCGAGTTGGTGAAGATCGACCCGAAATCCATCGGCGTCGGCCAGTATCAGCACGACGTGTCGCAGCTCAAGCTGGCGCGCAGCCTGGACGCCGTGGTCGAGGACTGCGTGAACGCCGTCGGCGTGGACGTCAACACCGCCTCTGCCGCCCTGCTGGCACGCATCTCCGGGCTGAATGCGACCCTGGCGCAGAATATCGTCGCCCACCGCGACCAGAACGGTGCGTTCAAGACCCGCGCCGAGCTGAAGAAGGTGCCGCGCCTGGGCGAGAAGACCTTCGAACAGGCCGCCGGCTTCCTCCGCGTGATGAACGGCGACAACCCGCTGGACGCCTCCGCGGTGCACCCGGAAACCTACCCGCTGGTCGAGCGCATCGCCCAGGACACCGGCCGCGACATCCGCTCGCTGATCGGCGACTCGGGATTCCTCAAGCGCCTCGATCCGGCCAAGTTCACCGATGAGCGCTTCGGCCTGGTCACCGTCGGCGACATTCTCAAGGAGCTGGACAAGCCCGGCCGCGACCCGCGCCCGGAGTTCAAGACCGCCGAGTTCCAGGAAGGCGTGGAAACCCTCAATGACCTCAAGCTGGGCATGGTGCTCGAAGGCGTGGTGACCAACGTCACCAACTTCGGCGCCTTCGTCGATATCGGCGTGCATCAGGACGGCCTGGTGCACATCAGCGCGCTGTCGGAGAAGTTCATCAAGGACCCGCACGAGGCGGTCAAGGCCGGCGACGTGGTCAAGGTCAAGGTGATGGAAGTGGACATACCGCGTAGCCGTATCGCCCTGTCCATGCGCATGGGCGACACCCCCGGCGAGAAAGTCGAGGGCGCGCGTGGCGGCCAGTCACGCGCTGGCAACCGCGGCGGCAATGGCCCACGCAGTGAACGCCATTCCAGCCAGGACAAACCGGCACCTGCCACCGGCGGCATGGCCGCCCTGTTCGCCAACGCCAAGCAGTTGAAGAAATGAATATGACCGACAACACCGACAACGTAGGCGCCAGCAGCGCCTTTTCCCGCCTGCTCGGCCTGGAAATTCTCCAGGTCGGCGGCGGCGAGGCGCGCGTGCGCTTGACCCTCACCGACGAGCTGCGCAACCTGCACGGCAAGCTGCACGGCGGTGCGCTGTTCTCGCTGATCGACACCGCCATGGGCCAGGCCAGCCATAGCCTGGGCGATGGCGGCCCGAGCAGCGTGACTCTGGAGTGCAAGATCAACTACATCCGCCCGGTATCCGAAGGCAGCGTGCTGTGCCACGCCAAGGTGCTGCACGCCGGTCGCCGTACCCAGGTGGTGGAAGCCGAAGTGCTGCAGGGCGACAAGCTGGTCGCCAAGGCGCAAGGCACCTTCGCCTGCGTGTAATCGCCTGCGCTCGGTCTGGTCTAATCTGGCAAATCGTTTGCCCCTTGCAGAGTGCAGGGACGATCCCCATATTAAGGCGACTGCCCAGTTAGGAATTGCATCTTGAGCGATCTTCTCTCCCGCCGCCTGGCTCAGCTCGGCGAGCCGGCCAACCTGTCCCTGCTGGGTGAGTGTCTGCACGGCATCGAGCGCGAATGCCTGCGCGTCAATCACGACGGCCAGCTGGCCCTGACCCCGCACCCGCAGGCGCTGGGCTCGGCGCTGACCCATGCGCAGATCACCACCGATTATTCCGAGTCGCTGCTGGAGTTCATCACCGGCACCGCCAAAGATCCAGCCGCCACCCTCGCCGAACTGGACAGCATCCACCGCTTCGCCTACGACAAGCTCGATGGCGAGCTGCTGTGGAGCCCGTCGATGCCCTGTGCCCTGCCGGACGAGGAGACCATTCCCATCGCCCGCTACGGCAGCTCCAATATCGGCCGCCTCAAGTACGTGTATCGCAAAGGCCTGGCGCTGCGTTACGGCAAGACCATGCAGTGCATCGCCGGCATCCACTACAACTTCTCCCTGCCCGAGGGGCTGTGGCAGCTGCAACAGCAGAGCGAAGGCAACGAACAGAGTGCGCGTGACTATCAGTCGGCCCGCTATATCGCATTGATCCGCAACTTCCGTCGCTACAGCTGGCTGCTGATGTACCTGTTCGGTGCCTCGCCGGCGCTGGACAAGGGCTTCATGCGTGGCCGTCCGCACCACCTTCAGGAACTGGACGCCAGCACCCTGTACCTGCCCTACGCCACCAGCCTGCGCATGAGCGACCTGGGTTACCAGAGCAGCGCGCAGTCCGGCCTGACCCCCTGCTACAACGACCTGGCCAGCTACACCGACAGCCTACGTCTGGCAGTCGGCACGCCCTACCCGGCCTATGTCGAGATCGGCACCAAGCGTGGCGACGAGTGGCTGCAACTCAATACCAACATCCTGCAGATCGAGAACGAGTACTACTCGAGTATCCGCCCGAAACGCGTCACTTACAGCGGCGAGCGCCCGATCCAGGCGCTGATGAGCCGTGGCGTGCAGTACGTGGAAGTGCGCTGCCTGGACATCAACCCCTTCCTGCCGCTGGGCATCGATGTGGCGCAGGCGCGCTTCATCGACGCCTTCCTGCTGTTCTGCGCACTGGAAGACAGCCCGCTACTGGAAAACGGCGAGTGCAGCAGTTGCACCAGCAACTTCCTCAAGGTGGTCAAGGAAGGTCGTCGTCCCGGCCTGCACCTGCAGAAAGGTAGCCAGCAGGTAGAACTCAAAGTCTGGGCCAGCGAACTGCTCGAACGCATCCTGCCATTGGCCGAACTGCTTGATCGCAGCCAAGGCAGCAGCACGCATATCGAGGCGTTGGCGCAGCAGCAAGCCAAGGTCGCGGATGTGGAAATGACGCCATCGGCCCAGGTGCTGGCGATTCTGCGTCAGGGCAAGAGCTTCACCGAGTTCGCTCTGCAGCAGAGCCTGCGCCACGCCGAATACTTCCGCGGACAACCGCTCAGCGCGCAGCAGCAACAAGCCTTCGAACAGGCCGCCCACGACTCGCTGGCCGCGCAGGCAGAGCTTGAAGCGCAGCCCGAGGGTGATTTCGATGCTTTCGTCGCGGCCTACCAGGCGAGCATTCTGGCTTTGGCCGTGTAGGGCGAAGAACCGTCGACTGCGTCACAAAGCCAACCAGCGGAGCAAAAGCCAGGATGGGCGGCCACTCCCCTGGCCGCCCGGCCAGCTAGCATTGCCGGGTAAAGGACGATAGACGAGCAGCGCCCATGGCCGATGACGCCACGCCGCAATGGAGCCTGGAAAGCCTGACCAAGGCCTACCAGCAAGGTTATATGGCCGGCCTTACTGACCAACCCAGGACCCGCCAGCCCTACCCTGACGAAATCCCCGCTGCGGCCTGGGAGGCCGGCTGGGACGACGGCTTCGAGCAGATGCGCCTGCAGCAGCACAGCGCCTGACACTCTGAACGCATTGTGGGAGGGGCTTTAGCCGCGAGCGGTGAACCCGTCGCGGCTACATGCTCGGCCTTGGCCTCCTGCATCGCTCCAGTGTAGGAGCGGCTTCAGCCGCGAAACTCGCGGATAAATCCGCTCCTACAATTGCAGCCTGCTCTCGCCTCGCCTACAACGCCTTCTCGAACACCTTCGAATTGCGCTGGTAGTTATACAGCGATGCCCGCGCGGTGGGCATGCGCTCGACGCTGCTCGGCTCGAAGCCGCGTTCGCGGAACCAGTGGGCGGTGCGGGTGGTGAGCACGAACAGGGTCTTGATCCCCTGCGCCCGCGCCCTGGCCTCGATGCGTTCCAGCAACTCGTCGCCGCGGCCGCCATGGCGGTAATCGGGATTGACCGCCAGGCAGGCCAGCTCGCCACAGTCGGAATCGGCGATGGGATAAAGTGCCGCGCAGGCGATGATCAGGCCTTCGCGCTCGACGATGCTGAACTGCTCGATCTCGCGCTCCAGCACCTCGCGCGAACGGCGCACCAGAATCCCCTGCTCTTCCAGCGGGCTGATCAGCTCGATCAGCCCACCGACATCCTCGATGGTCGCCTCGCGCAGGGACTCGAACTGCTCCTGGGCCACCAGGGTGCCGTTGCCGGTACGGGTGAACAGTTCGCTGAGCAGCGCACCATCGGTGGCATAGCTGACGATGTGGCTGCGCTTCACGCCGCCGCGACAGGCTTCGGCGGCGGCATCGAGTAGCTCGCCCTGATAGTTGCTGCCCAGGCGCGCCAGATGCGCCGGCACCTGCTGCGGACGCAGTTCGCGCACCAGCTTGCCGTTTTCGTCGAGCAGGCCATCCTCGGCGCCGAACAGCAGCAGCTTGTCCGCCCCTAGGTCGATGGCGGCGCGAGTGGCGACGTCCTCGCAGGCCAGATTGAAGATTTCCCCGGTCGGCGAATACCCCAGCGGCGACAGCAGCACGATGCTGCGCTCGTCGAGCTGACGGTTGATACCCTTGCGGTCGATGCGCCGCACTTCACCGGTGTGGTGGTAGTCGACGCCATCGACCACACCGATCGGCCGCGCGGTGACGAAGTTACCGCTGGTCAGGCGCAGGCGCGAACCCTGCATCGGCGAGGCCGCCATGTCCATCGACAGACGCGCCTCGATGGCGATGCGCAGCTGGCCGACGGCATCGATCACGCATTCCAGGGTCGGTGCGTCGGTGATGCGCAGGTCGCGATGGTAATGCGGGGTTAGGCCGCGGGCAGCGAGGCGCGCCTCTATCTGCGGGCGCGAGCCATGCACCAGCACCAGGCGCACGCCGAGGCTGTGCAGCAACACCAAGTCGTGGACGATATTGGCGAAATTCGGATGGGCAACACCCTCGCCCGGCAACATGACCACGAAGGTGCAGTCGCGATGGGCGTTGATATAGGGCGATGCGTGGCGTAACCAGTTGACGTAGTCGTGCATGAGCAATCCATTAGCGTCGAGACGTAGGACGGGCATAGCCGTCATGTTCGGTTAGAGAGTCGCTCTCATCGTCGCTGCACGTCGTCACTCCGGGTCAGGCAGTAGTGTTGGATCAGTTGGCGCAGTATCGCCACAGTTGGTTCGATACGGGCCAGCTCCAGGTGTTCCCCCGGCTGGTGCGCACAGTCGATATCGCCGGGGCCGAGCACCAGCGTCTCGCAGCCAAGGCGCTGAAGATAAGGCGCCTCGGTGCCGAATGCCACCGCCTGCGCGCTGTGCCCGGTCAGCCGCTCGGCCAGACGTACCAGCTCGGCATCGGCACGCTGCTCGAATGACGGCACTTCGGGGAACAGCGGACCATAGTCGATGCGTACCTGATGCTTGAGCGCCAGCGGCTGCAACTTACCGCGAATGGCCTCGCGCAGTTGCTCAGGATCCATGCCCGGCAGCGGACGCAGGTCGAACTCCAGCGCGCACTGGCCGCAGATGCGGTTGGGGTTGTCGCCCCCGTGGATGCAGCCGAGGTTGAGCGTCGGTTGCGGCACGCTGAACTGCGGATTGTTGAACTCGCGCTGCCACTGCGCACGCAGGCCACGCAGCTCCCCCATCACGTCCTGCATGGCCTCCAGCGCGCTATGCCCGAGACTCGGGTCGGAGCTGTGACCGCTGCGCCCGAGAATATCGATACGCTCCATCATCACGCCCTTGTGCAGGCGGATGGGTTTGAGGCCGGTCGGCTCGCCGATCACCGCCGCACGGCCAAGCGGCCGCCCGGCCTCGGCCAGGGCGCGGGCGCCAGCCATGGAGCTTTCTTCATCACAAGTAGCAAGGATCAGCAACGGTTGCTGGAAAGGCTGATCAAGCAGCGGCCGCACGGCTTCGATGGCGAGGGCGAAAAAACCCTTCATGTCGCAACTGCCCAGCCCCACCCAGCGGTCGCCCACTTCGCTCAGCTTGAGCGGATCGGTCTGCCACAGGGCCGCATCGAAGGGCACGGTATCGCTGTGCCCAGCCAGCACAAGACCACCTGGGCCACTGCCATAGCTGGCGAGCAGGTTGAATTTGCCGGGGGCGATCTGCTGGGTTTCGCAGGTGAAGCCCAGGTCACCGAGCCAGGCGGCAAGCAGCTCGATGACAGGCGCGTTGCTCTGGTCCCAGTTGGGCTGGGTGCAGCTCACCGAGGGCGCTGCGATCAGCGCGGCGAACTGCTCTCGAAAGGACGGCAAGGGCATCGGCGATCTCCTGGGTCAGAGCCCCATCATAGGGGCATCCAACCTCAGGGGAAACCGTCAGGCCGGGATCAGACCCCGCCGAACAGCGCGCGCAGGATGAAGAAGAAGATGATCGACAGGATCGCACCGGCCGGCAGGGTGATGATCCAGGACAGGAAGATCTTGCCGATCATGCCCAGGTTCAGCGCACCGATGCCGCGCGCCAGGCCGACACCGAGAATGGCGCCGACCAGAGTGTGGGTGGTGGATACCGGCAGACCCAGGCCCGAGGCGCTGACCACGGTGGTAGCAGCGGCCAGTTCGGCGGCGAAGCCGCGGCTGGGGGTCAGCTCGGTGATTTCCTTGCCGATGGTGGCGATTACCTTGTAGCCGTAGGTCGCCAGGCCGACCACGATGCCCAGCGCGCCCAGCAGCAGAATCCAGCCCGGTACCAGCGACTTGTCGCCAGCGGCCAGGTCACCGCCACTCTGGATCACACCGACGATGGCCGCCAGCGGGCCAACGGCATTGGCCACGTCGTTGGAGCCATGAGCGAAGGCCATGGAGCAGGCGGTGAAGATCATCAGGATGGCGAACACCTTCTCCACGCTGGAGAAGTGGAAAGCCTTGTCAGCTTCGGCGTCGACATGAATGCGGCTGAGCAGCGCGATACCGATCAGCATCACCAACACACCGATACCGATGGACAGCATGAAGCCTTCGGTACTGGAGAGGTTCAAACCAACGTGTTTGAGCCCCTTGGTCATGGTCATCAGCGAGATGACGAACCCGGTAATGAACATGTACAGCGGCACGAAACGCTTGGCATTCAGGAAGGGGTTATCAGTGTCGATGATCAGCTTCTGCACACTGACGAACAGGCAGAAGGAGATGATCCCGGCCAGCATCGGCGTGACCACCCAACTGGCGACGATGGGGCCGACACCGCCCCAGTGCACCGCATCCATGGATACGCCCACAGCGGCAAAGCCGATGACTGCGCCAACGATGGTGTGCGTGGTCGATACCGGCCAGCCGCGCGTCGAGGCGACCAACAGCCAGGTTCCCGCAGCCAGCAGCGCCGACATCATGCCCAGCACCATGAGGTTGGGGCTGATCATGTTGGCATCGACGATGCCATTCTTGATGGTTTCGGTCACCTCACCACCGGCCAGGTAGGCACCGGCAAATTCGAAGACCATGGCGATGATGATCGCCTGCTTGATGGTCAATGCTCGCGAGCCAACGGATGTACCCATAGCATTGGCTACATCGTTGGCCCCAACACCCCAGGCCATGAAAAAACCGAAAAGGCAGGCAAGCACGAGCAGAATCAGCCCGTAGTCCGCAATTAGAGACATAAAGTTAGTTTCCGTAGATCCCAGAAAGGACACTGGCGCTTAGCGCGCCAGCAGTTGTTCCAGACGGTTGCCCACTCGCTGGGCACGATCGGCGACATCGCCGATCCAGTCGATAATCTGATAGAGGAACATCACATCGACCGGAGGAAGATCCTGCTCCAGCTTGAACAGGTTGCGGCGCACCTCGATCTGCAGGCGATCGGTATCGTTTTCGATCGAACCGAGCTCCTCGATCAGGTTTTCCACCAGCACGGCTTCGCGGCCGGCAAAACCGGTCTCGAGCAGTTCGTCCAATTCGTTCATCGCCTTCAGCGCCTGGGCGCTGGCGTCTACGCTGCGCTGTACGTAGGTACGCACCAGCGGCTGCAACGGCTGCGGAATGGCCATCTGCCGACCGAGCATGAGGCCGGCGATGTCCTTGGCACGGTTGGCGACTTTGTCCTGTACACTGAGCAGCTCGAGCAGATCCGAACGCGGCACCGGCAAAAACAGGCTCTTGGGCAAGTGCAGGCGCACGCTTTTCTTCAGCTTGTCGGCCTCGTGCTCCAGGCGGGACATCTCCTGTTGTACCTGTTCTACCTTGGCCCAGTCCTCGGCCATCACGGCCTCGAAGAAAGGCACCAGGTTCGCCGCGCACTCATGGGCCTTGGCGATATGCTGTTGCATGGGGCCGATGGGTGAACGACCGAACAGGCTGACAAAGGGATTGATAGGCATAGGGTAAGCCCCTGTTTTGAGAAGGTCGCAAGTATAGGGAGCGACTTCGTCATTCGCCAGCGCGTGTCATCGGTCTGTCACATTTTTAAAAAAGGGCGATCAAGTCTCCACCATGGTCAAAGAAACCGAAATCAAACTGCGTGCCAGTCGCGCCACCCTGGCCGCCCTGCGCGAGCACCCACTGCTGAAGAAACGCAACAAGAGCGGCTGGCAACGCGGCGAGCTGTTCAATCAGTATTACGACACGCCGGAGCGCGAGCTGGCCAGCGCCAAGGTCGCCCTGCGCCTGCGCCGTGACGGCGAGCAGTTCATTCAGACCCTGAAGAGCCGCGGCCAGAGCGTCGCCGGCCTGTCCGAACGCAACGAGTGGGACTGGTACCTGAGCAAGGCCAAACTTGACCTAAAAAAGCTCGACGACAGTTGCTGGCCGGCCAGCCTGGCCGAACTGGACAAGAAAACCCTGCAGCCGCTGTTCACCACCGATTTCGTCCGCGAGAAGGCCGAGATCGCCTGGGGCCGCGGCAAGGCCAAGGTAGTCATCGAGGCTGCGCTGGACCTGGGCAAGGTCATCGCTGGCGAGGGCGAAGAAGAGATTTGCGAGCTGGAGTTGGAACTGCGCCAGGGCGAACCCGCCGCGCTGCTGGAGCTGGCCTGCGAGCTGGCCGCCGAACTGCCGCTGATGCCTTGCGACATCAGCAAGGCCGAACGCGGCTATCGTCTGTTCGATGCTGGCAGCTACAACCTCAGCCTGCCAGCACCCGAGCTGCAGGGCGAGATGAGCCTGGACGACGCTTTCGCCGCACTCGCCTGGCACCTGCTCGGCGCCAGCCAGCGCCTGGCCGAGCAGTATCGCTGGAATGGTCATTGGAGCCTGTTGCAGCAATGGCTGGAGCAATTGATCGACCTGCGCGCCCTGCTCGCCAGCCTCGGTCAGGCAGCGCCGCGAGCCAGCTCGCGGGAACTGCGCGAAGCACTTGACGCCCTGCTCGACGATTGGCGTCCGCGCCTGGCGGCCGGGCAGCACGACGACAGCATGCGCCGTAACGCTCCCGCGCTGTTCGCCGCCGAACTGGATGGCTGCCGCTGGGGCCTGCTGTCGCTGAAGATGTCGTATTGGCTGCTGCAACGCAGCTGGACGGCAGAGCGCAACAATCGCGGCAATCGCCAGGGTAACGCAGCCCTGGGCAACTGGCTGCCGACCCTGCTGAACGAAGAAGGCACGGCCCTGCAACTGCGCCGCTACCAGCAGCAACCGGAAGACCTGGCCGAGCAGATGCCACGCCTGGAGCGCCTGCTGGTCTGGCTGCGCCTGGCCCGTGGGGTGCTGGAAGTGCCCGAGGTCGACCGCCTGTATGGCGAGCTGAACAAGCTGTACGAACTGGCTCAGCAGGAGCTGGACGACGAGCAGCGCCAACTGCGTGCGACTCAGACGCAGATCGTGAGCAGCCTCAAGGCCTGGAAGGCGTTGGTGAAATAGCGGCTGGGCAGGCACAACAATCGCGGCTGAAGCCGCTCCTACAGATCGCTGCACAACGTAACCGCTCCATAAACCCCGTCCTGGCGGACGGTTTTTTCAGGAAGCAGAGGCAGAAGCTGGCGAGCAGTTCCACGGCAGCAGCGCTTCGTAATCCTCGACGCGGCTCGCCGCTGACAGGCGTTCAAGGATGTGGCGCAACCAGGCGTAAGGCTCTTGCCCGTTGGCTTTGGCAGTTTCGATCAGGCTGTAGATCTGCGCGCTGGCGGTAGCGCCTTTCGGCGTGTCGCTGAACAGCCAGTTCTTGCGGCCGATG